>JBEPZK010000006.1:0-70409 GCA_041640855.1 Candidatus Kryptoniota bacterium | reverse complement strand
ACGATGCAGAAGTGTCTATAAAATGGTCGCCACAGCCAAGATTAAAACTTGAAATGGTCATCGCTCAACTTGCGAACATCGATAGCACTGTAAAAATTCAAGATTTGCTCTCAAAAATCGAGGAACTTGGAAAAAAACTTGATTCCGGAAATTTTAATGAACCCCCGAAAGGGGGAAATGAAACCGATGAGCCTGTAAAGAAAAATAACAATGTAGTTTCAAAAACGGAATTCATCTTCGAGGACCCGCTCGCTGAATACAAAGTGAAGCCATCGCCCAAATTCGCTGAAAAAACAAACGAGATTGAAAACCCGGAAAAAGTTTTGAACTTGATTCGCGAAAAATGGGATATACTTGCAAAAGAATCAGAAAAACATAACTTCAATCTTTCCTCAGCTTTGAAGTTATCCTATCCGATCGAATTAAAAGGGACAAAGTTAAAAATCGGTACACCAGGGGAAATTTATATTGAATGGATAAAGAAAAACAGAGGTTTTTTGATGGCGAAGCTAAAAGAGATGTGTAATGTTGAACTTGAGATTGATGTCACGCTCAGTGATGTTGAAAAATTAAGGGAAGAAATTTTACAATATAGCCCCGATTTAAAATTAAAAAAACTAATGAATGACTCACCATTTGTCAAATCGCTTATCGAAAATCTTGGCGCTAAACCGATTGATTCGTAAGTTTATTTTTTTCATTGTTTTGATGATTTCGATTTCGTTTTCAAATAGCTTCAAATTCACAAAATATGCTGGTGATTTTCTCTCAATTGGAGTTGGAGGAAGAGCGCTGGGAATGGGCGGGGCATTTACAAGCGTCGCAAACGATGTTACAGCAGGCTATTGGAATCCAGCAGGCCTTGCGGAAATCTCGAATACTCAAATAATTTTAATGCATGACGAAAGATTTGGGGGAATCGTAAACTACGACTATCTCGGGCTTGCTTTCAAACCAGTAAATCTTTATTCACTTGCGATATCTATCATAAGGGTTGGGGTTGATGATATACCTTTCACGGGAAACGAATTTATCGATAACAACAGCAACCTCATCTTCGACCCCGACGTCGACCGACTCGACCCAGACAAGTTTTCTTATGTCTCATCATCTGATTGGGTAGCAATTGTTTCATTTGCAAAAAATTCAAACGAAAAAATTTCAATTGGTGGAAATTTCAAATTTATTTACAGAAAAATTGGGAAAAACACAGGAATTGGAGTTGGATTTGATTTCGGAATCAAATATAAACTTATGGATTTCTCGATTGGCGCTATTTTAAAAGATGGGACTTCGACGTTAATTTCATGGAACACGGGAAGGAATGAGCTTGTAACTCCATCGGTTGTCGCGGGCATAAGCAGGGAATTTGAAATTTTGCGAGGGAAATTTATACCTGCTATCGACATAATACTAAGATTTGAGGGAAGGAATAAAACTGCGCTTTTGGGGACAAATTTTGCAAGCGCTGATTTTAACATTGGTGGAGAATATACATTCAAAGATATAATTGCGATAAGAGCTGGGTTTACTGAAAATACGGAGTTAACACTTGGGGCGGGGATAAAATTAAATCGTCTCGATATCGATTATTCTTTTGCGAAATTCAATTCTGAACTTGGCAACACACACAGAATCTCCGCAAAGTTTACCATCCTATAAATAAACAAAATCCATGAAAAGAAATGAAACTCTACGCTCTCGCAATCGCAGCTCATCCAGACGATATAGAACTAAGCTGTAGCGGAACCATTATAAAACTTACTCAAAAAAATTATCCGGTTGGAATAATCGATTTAACTCAAGGTGAACTTGGAAGTCGCGGTGATAAAAAGATAAGGGAAAAGGAAGCTAAGAAAGCAGCAAAACTTATGGGTGTAGCGGTAAGAGAAAATCTCAAACTTCCGGATGGAAAAATTGAAGTCAACCTGAGAAACAAAATTGAATTGATAAAGATGTTTAGAAAATATAAACCTGAGATAATTTTCGCTCCGTATTGGATTGAAAGACACCCTGACCATGAAAACACCAGTAAACTTGTTCGAGAGGCTTGGTATCTATCAGGGCTCGTGAAGTTCAAAACTAAGTTAAACGGAAAAGATCAGGAGCCACATCGACCAAAAAAGATTTTCTTCTACGTCCAGTATTTTTATCAGCAATTTGTGCCAAATTTAATCATCGACATAACTGATGTCTTCGAGAAAAAACTAAAAGTCATCGAATGTTATAAATCTCAATTTTTTAATCCCGATGTAAAATTCAAGGCGAGGGAAACCCTTTTAAGCACACCCGATTTCAAGGAATATCTGATTGCAAGGGCGAGATTTTTTGGAGAAATGATCGGGAGAAAATACGGAGAGCCATTTTTAACGCTAAGCCCAATTGGGTTAAATGGAATAGAAGATGTCGTTCTTCCCATTCGAAGTTAATTTCAAAAATAAAAAGTTTGAAAGATGCAACTTGAAGAAACGCTTGGCCTCATAATTACACTACTATATATGGTTCACTTTTTCATATTCGTGGTTATCGGCTATGGGCAATATAAAAATGCTGGGGTTAAATCAGGTGTTCTTGTTGTTGTTTTTTTATTTGTTTTGTTTTTTGTCTCCTTGCAAGTGGGCGGGTTCATCGCGCAGTTTTTTTTATTAGCCAAGGACGTAGAGGAAATGACACCAAAATTAAAAGCGATACATGACACCATCGTAATTTCATTAGCGACACTTATCGAACTCCCAATTTGGTTTATTTTCCTAAAAAAGAAGAAAACGAAATGAAACAGAAAACTTTAGCTTTAATAGCTCATGACAGAAAAAAAGCGGATATGGTCGCCTTTGCAACACAAAATAAGGAAAAACTCGAAAAGTTCAATCTCATAGGGACTGGAACCACAGCAAAACTTGTGAGGGAAAAAACTGGGCTTAAAATAAGAGCATATCATTCTGGTCCATATGGTGGGGATGTTGAAATAGCAGCGCTCGTTGTAAAAGGGAAATGTGATGCTGTGATATTTCTCCACGATCCTCTTGAGCCACACCCACATGACCCCGATATTAAAACTCTGATGCGTGTCTGCGACGTATATAACATTCCTCTTGCCACGAACCTTGCAACCGCCGAGATAATAATAAATGCGATATCAGCGCAGGAAACACTTGACAAATAAACGAAATTTTATTATATTTTGAGTGAATCTAAAACAAAAAAGCTGGAGTGTTAACGATGAAGAAAATCATTCCATTTTTGTTAGTTTTTTCACTCGTCCTTTCAATTGCCGGTTGCACAAAATATGCAAGCGACAAGGAGCTTCAACAATTGAACGAGCTAAAGGCTGAAGTTGAACAACTCGAGAAAGAAATCAAAGCGAAGGAACAGGAGAAGGCATCGCTACAGAATGAAATATCTGAGAAGGATAAAAAATTACAAGAGTTAGAGGCAGAGAAAGCGAAGGTTCAGCAACGTCTCCAACAGATTAAGTAAAACAAAATAAAATTTGGAGTGCAAGATGAGAAGGAATTTCATAATAGTTTTGTTAATTTCAATTTTCGTTGTAACAGCTTTCGCTCAAGAAAAAGTTAAAATGAAATACGAAGACTGGCAAAAAGAGATGGCTTCATGGACAGCCAAAAGAGATGAATTAAGAGCAAGACTCGATGCGTTAAATAGAGAAGTTTCTGCTTTAAGAGCACAATCTGCGGAAAAAGATGCCCAAATTAAAAAGACACAAGACGAAATTTACGCTCTCGTTGGAACTACGCCCGAAGGTGTGAACGAATTCAGATTAAAAGTTGCTGACTTCGAAAGAAGATTAAATGAGCTTTCAAGGCTTTCGAATGAGGAACTTTATGAAAGGAGAGCGGAGGTTGAAAAGCTATATAACGATTATCAAGCCTTAAAATCCGACAAGAGAGTCGCTCTTTCAGAGTTTTATGACAAAGTTATGGGGTTTGAGTCTCAGGTTAATAACTTGAACAACACTGTGAAAGCTTTGGTTAAAACGAAAGAAGGACGGGTTATTGTTGCTGAGGCTATAATTAAAGAAACAACTTATACCGTTGGGACTTGGAAAAAAGACCGCGATTGCTTGTGGAATATCGCAAAGAAGCCAACGATTTATGACAATCCATTCTTGTGGCCCAAGATCTATGTAGCGAACAGGGACAAAATTAAAGATCCGGATTTGATCTATCCCGGTTGGGTTTTAAAGATTCCGCCAAAGGCTGAATTGACTAAAGAAGAAAAAAGAGCTGCAAATAATTATTATCGAAAGAAAGCCGAAAAATCTGCTGGTGGTGGCATGTGAGAGAGATTTGCGTTTCATGATTTTAAAATTTTTCAACCCCCTGGCTGTCCTTTCTGGACAGTTTTAGGGGGTTTTAATTTTTGGAACTATTTTAAAATTTTTTAGTTTTTCTTTGTAAGAAGGAAAAACAAAATCAGGAGGATGGACAGTTATAAAAGTTATGGTAGAAAGAAAAATCAAGCTTTCGGGAATTAATACGCTTGCCCTTCTTGGCTTCAACGATACCAACCTTCATTTAATTGAAAAAAATTTCGACGCTGGAATAACCGTCCGCGGGGATAACTTAATCCTTAAGGGTGAAAAAGAAGAGGTCGAAAAGGTTGAACGTGTATTCAAGGAACTTATATTTATCTTAAACAAAAATGGACATCTCACGGAAAACGACATAAACATAATTATTGACCTTGTTAAACTTGATAGTGAAGATAGTGTTCATACTACACACAGAAGAAAAAAGCGCATTGAAGATGATTTCGATTCAATAATACTTTTCACAAAGAACGGTCCAATAAGAGCAAAAACCCCGGGACAACTTGAATACTATCGTCAGGTGAAGAAAAACGACATCGTCTTTGTCATTGGACCCGCTGGGACGGGAAAAACGTATCTTGCAGTCGCTATGGCGGTTGCGAGTTTAAAAAATAATGAGGTAAACAAAATCGTTCTATGTAGACCCGCGGTTGAAGCAGGTGAAAGCCTCGGGTTCTTGCCCGGTGATTTGAGGGAAAAAATCGATCCATACCTTAGACCCCTATACGATGCCCTTGATGATATGCTCCCATCGGATAAGTTAAAATCTTATTTCGATAAAAGAATAATTGAGATAATTCCGCTTGCTTATATGCGCGGTAGAACTCTAAGCAATGCGTTTGTCATTCTTGACGAAGCTCAAAATGCGACAAGTTTGCAAATGAAGATGTTTCTCACTCGACTTGGGGTTAATTCAAAAGCGATAATCACCGGCGATATAACACAGATAGATTTGCCATCCAAGACAACCTCCGGGCTCGTCGAGATACAAGATATTTTAAAAGGAATTGAGGGAATTGCGTTCGTCTATCTTGATAAAAATGATGTTGTTAGGCATCGACTTGTAAAGGATATAATCGAAGCGTATGACAAATACAACGCAATGAATGGTGGAAAATCAAACGAAAATAAGGAGCGGAATAATGAACAAAAATGACAAGTTGTTCAATGAATTCGTTGAAGTAGTTCGAAGGTTAAGAAAGGAATGCCCTTGGGATAGAGAACAAACTCATAAATCAATACGACATAATTTAATTGAAGAAGCCTATGAAGCGGTTGAGGCGATAGATAATGATAACTTCGATGAGCTAAAAAAGGAACTTGGGGATTTGCTTCTTCATGTTGTGATGCATTCAATTATGGCTGAGGAGGAAAATAAATTTACGCTTGAAGATGTCATCAAAGGGATTAAGGAAAAGCTAATTTACAGGCATCCGCATGTTTTTGGCGATGTAAAAGTTAATACTGCTAAGGAAGTAAAAAATAACTGGGAAAGGCTAAAACAACTAGAAACAAATCGTGAATCCGCTATTTCCGGAATACCGAAATCTTTGCCCGCTCTGATAAAAGCATACCGAGTTCAAGAGAAAGCATCGAATGTTGGATTTGATTGGTCAAATCCAGATGATGTTTGGAAAAAGGTTGAAGAGGAAATTGTGGAGCTAAGGAAAGCGATTGAGACGAAAGAACAACAAAAAATTGAAGAAGAAATCGGGGATTTAATTTTCGCGATTGTAAATTATTCTAGGTTTTTAAAGATAAACCCCGAAAGCGCTCTTAATAAAACTATCGATAAATTTATCCGAAGATTTCAATACATCGAAAGTGAGTTAAAATCACAGGGCAAAAGCGTATACACCGCAACGCTCGAGGAAATGGACAAAATTTGGGAGAAAACAAAAAAGTTATTTTAACATCGGCATCTTAATTCCATACTTTTTCGCAACTTCTATAGCCTTTTCATATCCCGCATCCGCATGGCGAACTATCCCAAGCCCTGGGTCAGTCGTCAAAACCCTTTCAAGCCGAATTTCCATTTCTTTTGTTCCATCTGCTACCACAACCATTCCTGCATGAATTGAAAGTCCAATTCCAACACCTCCACCGTGGTGAACAGCGACCCAACTTGCTCCAGCGACTGCGTTTAAAAGAGCGTTCAAAATCGGCCAATCAGCAATTGCATCGCTTCCATCTTTCATTTTTTCAGTTTCGCGATTCGGGGAAGCAACTGAGCCAGTGTCAAGATGGTCTCTTCCAATCACAATCGGTGCTTTAACTTCGCCTGTTCTGACCATTTCGTTAAATATCTTTCCCATCTTTGCTCTTTCACCGTAGCCAAGCCAACAAATCCTTGCGGGCAATCCTTGAAACTTCACATGCTTTTGAGCTTTCTGAATCCATCGAACCAGAGATTTATTTTCGGGAAAAGTTTTCATCACCGCTTCATCTGTTGCATAAATATCCTCTGGATCGCCACTTAATGCCACCCATCTAAATGGTCCCTTACCTTCACAGAAAAGAGGACGGATAAATTCATGAACAAAGCCTGGGATTTCAAATGCATCCTTAACTCCGTTTGCATATGCTTCACCTCGGATGTTATTTCCATAATCGAAAACAACAGCACCTTTTCTTTTGAACTCAAGCATCGCTTTCACATGTTCAACTATCGAACGTTTTGCCATTTGAATATATTTTTGAGGATCTTTTTTGCGAAGTTCGAGAGCCTCTTCGTACGGGATACCGTTTGGAACATAACCATTCAAAGTGTCATGAGCGGATGTTTGATCCGTTACAATATCAGGAATTATCCCCCTTCTTAAAATTTCCGGCAAAACATCAGCAGCATTTCCAACTAAACCAACGGAGATAGCTTCTTTTTTCTCCTTCGCTTTCAAAACTATTTCAAGCGCCTCATCAAGACTATCAGTCATCATATCGAGATAACCTGTTTTGAGTCGCCTTTCAATTCTGTTTCTATCAACTTCAACACCGAGAAACGCAGCGCCATTCATTGTCGCAGCAAGCGGTTGAGCTCCGCCCATTCCACCAAGCCCTGATGTAAGCAAAAATCTTCCGGCAAGAGTTCCGCCGAAGTATTTGTCCGCACAAGCTGCAAAAGTCTCATAGGTTCCCTGCAAAATCCCCTGCGTCCCGATGTAAATCCAACTTCCCGCGGTCATTTGCCCATACATCGTAAGCCCTAAAGCTTCAAGCCTTCTGAATTCATCCCAAGTGGCCCATGCTGGAACTATCATCGCATTTGAAATTAAAACGCGAGGTGCAAACTCATGTGTTTTAAAGATTCCAACAGGTTTGCCGGATTGAATTAAAAGAGTTTCATCGTTTTCAAGTTCTTTCAAACTTTTAACTATAGCATGAAAACACTCCCAATTTCTCGCAGCTTTCCCAGTTCCTCCGTAGACGATCAATTCCTCAGGTTTTTCTGCAACTTCCGGGTCGAGATTATTCATAAGCATTCTCAACGCAGCCTCCTGAGCCCAGCCTTTACAACTTAATGTATTCCCGCGTGGAGCTCTAATTTTTCTAACGTCAAATTCGGTGACTTGATTTAAAACTTCTGCCATAAATTTTCACCTCCGTGAATTCTTAAAATGAATTTTTCATAAAAATCGCCTTGAAAACATAACCAGCTATTTGCGGATTTTCCCTAAACCTTCTCATCGAATACGCATACCATTTCTCTCCGAATGGCACATAAATTCTTAATTTATATCCATCAGCGACAATTTTATTCCCCATCTCAGGTCGAACGCCAAGCAACATTTGAAACTCAAACTTGCTATTGTCCAAATTATATTCCTTTATCAAACGATAAGCTTCGTTTATAAGCACATCATCGTGTGTGGCGATGCAGGTATAAGCATCGCTTTGAAGGAGCATGTTCAAAAGATGTTTAAAATTATGTCTTATCAATTCCCTGCTTTTGAAAGCAATTGTCTCCGGTTCGATGTAAATCCCCTTGCATATCCTGATTCTGGGTTTCAATGGGAGAAGTGATTTTATGTCATTTTCACTTCTTTTTAAATACGCTTGAATCGCAAGCCCAACATTATCAAACTTTGACTTCAATTTTCGATAAATCTCTATTGTCGCATCCGTTGTCGAAGAATCTTCCATATCAATTTCGACGATATTTTCGTATTTTTTTGCATGTTTTACCAATTCTTCAACGTTCGCATAACAAAAATCAAAATCAAGTTTTAACCCCAATTGGGTCAACTTTATTGAGAGGTCTGAATTTAAGTTAAACTCTTTAATTACATCGAGAACCCGCTTGTAAATTTTTAAGGCTTCGATCGCTTCATTCTCATTGGTTATGTTTTCTCCAAGGACATCGATTGTTGTTAATTTTCCTTGCTGATTTAACTTCCTTACTACTTCGATGGCATCTTCAAGTTTTTCTCCCGCTATGTATCTACTTGCGAAATGACGAACAATTTTTTTAGGGATCAAGGGCAAGGTGCGGACGATGATTTCATTGAGTAGGTTCATAGCAAACCAATTTTTATTTTATTTGCCAAAAAAATTTAACTTGTAAAATTCAAAAAATCAAACTTTGCACGACCTTCGCTCTAAAAGTCTTGTTTTTAAGCGCAAAAATTCGTATTATTAATTGAATTTAACCGCAAATGGGCAAAAACATGCAGGCAAAAAACGCAAGAAAAAATTTGAAAAAACACAAAAAATCAGCAAAAAATTATTAAACTATGTTCAATTCGAGATTGCTTTTCAATGTTCCGCTTTTATAATTGAATGATAAATCAAAAATTACAATATCATGGAAAAAAATGAGATAAGGATTCTTTTAATCGATGATGACTCAAGCATTGCGGGTTTAATAAAGTATTATTTGAATTCATACAGAAACTATTTTTTCAAAGTTGATTGGGCTGAAACCGTGATGAATGGGCTTGAGAAAATTTCCTCCGAAAATAGCAACTATAACTTGATTCTTCTCGACTATTATCTGCCGGAAATAAATGGAATTGAAGCCCTTAAAATTTTCAAATCAAGGGGAATTGATATACCCGTAATATTGCTGAGCGGTTCAATTGAGGGCGAATCAACTCTAATTGAGGCATTAAAACTTGGCGCTGTAGAATATTACATCAAAGAAGATATTATAGGGCCTCTTTTACCTATGGTAATTGCAAGTGTCGTTGAAAGAGAAAACTTAAAAAAACAGATCGAAAAAGACAGGGGCGAACAAAAACAAAAAATTGAAGCAATCCAAGAGATAGTAATAACCGTTTCACACGAGGTCAACAATCCACTTGCTGCGATAAAACTTGCTGCCAATATTCTACTTAAAAAAGAGCTCCCTGCGGATATAAAAACATACATCAAGATAATCAAAGACAACACGGATAGAATCGAACAAACGATTTTAAAATTAAGGGAATTGAAAAGCGATCAAATTGTCCCCTACGTTGGAAAGTTAAAAATGCTTGACTTGTCGGAACCAAAAAAGAAAGAAACAAAAGATGAACGATAAACCCAAAATACTTGTTGTTGATGATGAATTATACCTGTGCGAATTACTAAAGGATGAACTGCTTTCGACAGGTTTGTTTGATGTTGATATAGTAAATGACGGCGCGCAAGCAATGAACAAAATTAAAAGCAAAATTTACGACCTTGTCCTTCTTGACATAAAAATGCCAAGGATTTCTGGAATTGATGTTTTAAAGTTTATAAAAGAACATTCCCCCGACACAGAAGTTATAATGATAACTGCGTATGGCGACGTAAAACTTGCTGTTGAAACGATAAAACTTGGTGCGTTCGATTTTATAACGAAGCCATATAACTTTGACGAACTTTTGGTCTCGATTCAAAATGCGCTCGAAAGGCGTAGATTGAAAATTCAGAACACCTTGATGCAGAAGGAAATATCACGACTTGTTCAAGGTGATGAAGTAATTGGACAAAGCAAAGTCTTCCGTGATGTTCTCGACATTGTAGCAAAGGTTGCGAAAACGGATGCAACGGTTTTAATTTACGGCGAAAGCGGAACCGGAAAAGAGGTTATAGCTCGACTCATTCATAAAAACAGCTTAAGAAAGGATAAACCATTTGTTACAATAAATTGTGCTGCGATTCCGGATACATTGATTGAATCAGAACTTTTTGGGCATGAAAAAGGAGCTTTCACAGATGCCTATACATCAAAGCCAGGGCTCGTGGAAATCGCAAATGGTGGAACTTTATTTCTCGATGAGGTCGGTGATTTAAGCCAGTATGTTCAACCAAAACTTTTAAGGTTTATCGAAACAGGTGAATTTAGAAGGGTCGGCGGAAATAGCATCTTAAAAGTCGATGTCAGAATAATTTCAGCAACAAATAAAGACCTAACTGAAGAAGTAAAGAAAGGAAACTTTAGAGAAGATCTTCTATATCGATTAAATGTCGTAACTATACGTCTTCCTGCGCTAAGGGAAAGGAAAGAAGATATACCGTTGTTTGTTGAATATTTCCTGAAAAAGAAAACGCGCGGAAAAAAGAAAATAAGTTCTGAAGCACTGAAAATTTTAATGGATTACGATTGGCCTGGAAACATACGAGAACTCGAAAACGTAGTCGAAAGAGCAGCGATACTTGCAAGAGACGATGTGATAAAGCCGGAAGATTTAGCGCTGAAACCCGAGCTTAAAGAGGATTATTACACAAAACTTGTCAAAAAGCCCGTCAACTCACTATCACTTGCTGAACTTGAAAAAATCCACATCGAGAACGTTTTAAGAGCGAACAATTGGAACAAATCAAAGACAGCGGAAATTCTTGGAATAAGTTTAAAAACTTTGTATCTCAAATTAAAGCGATATGGGATAACCGAACCATTTTAATAATCACATCGTCAAAATTTTACCAAGGCTTTAATCATCATCTTTTCTTAAAAAAATAGAAAGGGATAAAAATATGCAAATGGAAAGGGAAAACATCCAACAACCGATGGAACCGCAGATTGAAGAGGAAAGCAAGCCGAAGTTGATAGCCGGGAGACAACCCGTAATTGAAGCTCTGAAATCACAGAGCACAATGATCGAAAAAATCTATCTTTTACACGGAATAAGGGGAAGCCAAATTGATAAAATCAAAAATCTTGCGCGCAAAAAAGGCGTCCCATTTGTTGAACTAAACAAACAAAGATTTCGCGAACTTGCAAGCGATATCGCAACTCAAGGCGTGATAGCCGTAATAACAGAAGCAAAGTATATAAACGTCGACGATATTTTGAATGTCGCAAAAGAAAAGAATGAACCACCGTTTATCTTAATCCTTGACGAAATAGTCGACCCGCAAAATTTCGGCGCACTACTAAGAACAGCGGAATGTGCTGGTGTACATGGAGTCATCACGACAAAACACCACTCTGCAATTATAAACTCAACTGTTGCAAGAGCATCTGCTGGAGCAGTTGCACATATTGGAATAGCTAAAGTTACAAATCTTGCTCAAACCCTTGATGAACTTAAAGAGAAAGGAATTTGGATAGTTGGAGCTGATGTCAATGCGTCAAGATATTATTACGAGATTGATTACACGATGCCGGTTGCGATTGTGATAGGAAACGAAGGAAGAGGTTTAAGATTTTTAACGAGACAAAAATGCGATTTCCTCGTGAAAATTCCAATGTACGGAAAGGTCGAATCTTTAAATGCTTCCGTTGCGGGCGCCTTGATAATGTATGAGGTCATCCGCGCAAGAGAGTTAAAAAAGAAAAAAGTTATTAATCCATATCTTAGCCTAAACGAACCGATGAGTACATATAGCGAACCGACAGCCCCAACTTCGGCTAATACTGAAAAAGAGACAAAAACCGAAAAACAGAATTCATCTGAAACGAAAAAGAAATCGAAAAAGTCCAAAAAATGAATCAATTAATTCGCGATAAAATTTTTCATCTCGCAGATAAATTTTTCCCGCGAATGGTTTCGATAAGAAGAAGGATTCATCAATACCCAGAACTTGCCTTTGAAGAATATAAAACTTCAAAACTCGTAGCCCAAACTTTAAAATCGCTTAATTTAAAAGTTGAAGTCGGAATCGCAAAGACAGGTGTAGTTGGAATAATCGAAGGCAAAGCTAAAGGAAATGGCAAAGCCAAGGTTGTAGCTCTTCGTGCAGATATGGACGCTCTTCCAATTCAAGAAGAGACAAATTTACCCTACGCTTCTAAGGTCTCCGGCAAAATGCATGCCTGCGGTCATGATTCGCATACAGCGATGCTCCTTGGCTCTGCCATGATTTTAAACGAACTTAAAGAGCAATTTAGTGGAATCGTGAAATTTATTTTTCAACCGAGCGAAGAAAAAAATCCCGGCGGCGCAAGTTTGATGATAAAAGATGGCGTATTAGAAAATCCGAAGGTTGATCTAATTTTTGGCTTGCACGTTCGACCCGACGCTGAGCCAGGCAAGGTTTTCATCAAAGAGGGACCTCTTATGGCTTCATCAGATGAAATCTATATCAAAATCAAAGGCAAAGGCGGGCATGGGGCTCGGCCACATTTTACAATTGACCCAATCGTAATCGCATCCGAAATAGTTTTAGCGCTTCAAAAAATAACAAGCAGATTCTTTGACCCAATCGAACCAAGAGTACTAACCATCGGCTCAATCCATGCGGGAACGGCTACAAATATAATCCCCGACGAAGCCACAATATCCGGCACATTGCGAACTATGAACGAAGAATGGAGAAAGAAAGCGTGGAGAATGATTGAAAAGGTTGCGCAAGGCATTGCTTCAACTTATGGGGCGAATTGCGAAGTCAAAATTAGCAAAGGCTATCCAGTTCTCGTCAACAACCCCGAAGCGACGAAATTTGCAAGGGAAAAATCTATCGAATTGCTCGGAAAAAATAGAGTCTTTGAAGCAAGACCAGTTATGGGCGCGGAGGATTTCGCTTACTATCTTCAAAAAGTCCCTGGTTGTTTCATTTGGCTTGGTGCTGGAAGTAAAAACTCAAAATATGACATACACAGTTCAAAATTCACAATTAACGAGGAAACCATGAAATTTGGCTCCTCTCTCCTCGCCTATCTCGCCATATCAGCGCTGTCAAACAAATCCGACTTGTAAAATTGCCACAAGAGGAAACTCAAACCTGGTCACAGAAATTATCTCAAACCCTTGACAGGTTAATGCTCTTTTTAGCTAGCATAGTCATAGTCACACTTTTAGTTGAATATGGATTTTACATCGGTGATTTCACAAGGCGAATAATCCACCAATTCAACTCTTTTGTGATTTTTTACTTCGTTTTTTTCAACCTTTCAAAATTGGTGATAAATCCGAATCCTCTCAATTACCTACGCAGGAAATGGCTCGAGTTTCTGCTTACATTTTTAATCATCGTTCAAAGCATTGGCTTTCTATTTTATGTCTATAAACCACGTTTTGATATCCAAACGCTCGTTAGAATTTACATCGCCTCCGTTCAAATCTATTTGATACTTGACATAGCTTTAAAGACAGTTAGATATAGCCAGCGAATAATTTTAAAGTCAATTCATCCAACGCGGGCGCTTGCTTTAAGTTTTCTGTTTTTAATTTTATCTGGGACGACTTTGCTACTATTGCCAAAGGCAACGCATAACGGAATTTCTTTCATCGATGCCCTTTTCACAGCCACAAGCGCTGTTTGCGTCACAGGTTTAATTGTTGTAGACACAGGAACTTATTTCACACGATTTGGACAATTGATAATCTTAATTTTGATTCAACTTGGCGGTCTCGGGATAATGACATTCACAACATTTTTTGCCCTGCTTTTGGGAGGTGGAATTGGAATAAAAGAAAAAATTTCCCTCAGCGAAATTTTCAGTGAAAAAAATCTCTCAAGAATACAATCAACCGTAATTAGGATTCTCTTTCTAACTTTTTCAATTGAAGCGATTGGCGCAATAGCTCTTTTTAACTTTCTCCCCGATTCACTCTTCAAGGACAAGTCAGATAAAATCTTTTGCGCAATTTTTCACTCGGTTTCCGCATTTTGCAACGCCGGATTTTCGACATTTTCAAACAATTTGGTCGAGTTAAAAAACAACATACCTTCCATTTTAACCATTGCGATGCTCGTTATACTTGGTGGACTTGGATTTTTTGTCTTGACCGAGCTTATTGAGAAGCCTTTTTTAAAAGCCTTGAGGAAGATAAAATTTTTAAAACAAAGGATCCCGCCACAAATTATTGTTTTAACCCTTCACTCAAAGCTCACACTCTTAACAACCTTGCTCTTGTTAACCTTTGGGACGTTTATCTTTTTCATACTTGAATATAAAAACACTTTAAACGCGGAATCTTTCGCTTACAAAATAATTCACTCTTTCTTTCAAGCGGTCACCCCTCGAACAGCTGGTTTCAATACATTGGAAATTTCAAAAATCGGGATCACAACATCTCTTTTTATTATGTTCCTCATGTGGATAGGTGCATCACCAAGTTCGACAGGAGGTGGCATAAAGACAACTTCGTTTGCTCTGTTAACTTTAAAAATTATCGCAATTGTAACCGGCAAAGAAAGAGTTGAAATTTTTCATAAGCAGGTATACGAGGAAAGCATAATGAGAGCGTTCGCAACCGCACTACTATCGATTTTTTTCATAACAACTTTTATATTCATCTTAACGATTACAGAGAAAAATCTGAATTTAATAGATATCTCATTTGAAGTTGTCTCCGCATTTGGAACCGTTGGGCTGAGCAAAGGGATAACACCTAATTTGACAAATTTTGGAAAGTTGATTATCATTATAACGATGTTCATCGGAAGAATTGGACCGCTTGCGTTTTCATTTGCAATTTTTGGAAAAGTTGAAAAAAGAAATTACGAATTTCAAAAAGAAAGCGTTCTCGTAACATAATGAAAAAAATTGCGATCATAGGACTTGGAACATTTGGAAAGAACCTGGCTCTTGACCTTGCGGAAATGGATGCTGAGGTCCTCGCGATCGATATAAGTGAAGAAAAAATTAACGAGATAAACCATCCAAACATAACAGCAGTGAAACTCGATAGCACAGATGTAAGAGAACTTGAAAGATTTGGGATAAAAGACATGGATGCGGTGGTCGTCACTATTGGCGAAAATTTCGAGGCTTTGTTATTAACTTGTATGTTGTTAAAAGAACTTGGAACGAAAAGGATAATTGCAAAAGCGACGGAGGAAATACACAGAAAAATCTTGAAAAGCATCGGAATAAGAGAAGAGGACATAATCTCACCTGAAGAAGAAGTTGCAAAGCGACTTTCGAAATTACTTTTAAGCGATGGCTTCATTGAATTTTTTGAAATCGAAAAAGACTATGAGATAGCATGGATAAAAGCACCGAAAAATTTCGTCGGAAAAACAATCAGAGAACTTGAACTTAGAAGAAATTACAATGTCCTTCTTGTGACAATCATAAGAAATAAAAAATCAATTGGGGTTCCTGACCCCGATATGGAAATTGAAAACGGCGATGAATTGTTAATTTTTGGTAGAGATAAAGATATTAAAAAAATAATCACTCAAGGTTATGTATAAAATCTCCGTTCAAAAAAGATTCTCCGCTTCGCACATAATAAGAGATTATCCCAGCGAATGTGGTCGCCTCCATGGGCATAATTGGAATGTCAAAGTTGTTGTGAAAACGAAAAACCTTAATAAATTTGGAATGGCGATCGATTTCAAAGAACTCTCAAAAATTTTGAACGAAATTGTGGATAAACTTGACCATTACCACTTGAACGAGATACCGCCGTTTGACCAAATCCAACCTACAGCGGAGAATTTAGCAAAGTTTTTCTACGATGAAATTAAATCAAAACTTTCCGAATATAAAGACAACGAAATTGAAATTGACTTCGTCGAGATTTGGGAAACGGAAAAATATTCAGCAATTTACGAGGAAAAATGAAGCAAATAAACAAAGATGAAAATACCCTTGTCGTTAACGAAATTTTTTATAGCATTCAAGGTGAATCAAGTTGGACGGGACTGCCCTGCGTCTTTGTGAGATTGACATATTGCGATCTAAGATGCGTCTGGTGCGATACTCAATATGCATTTTATGAGGGAACGGAAATGACAATCGATGAGATAATTGAAAAAGTTAAGTCATACAATTGCAAACTTGTCGAAATCACAGGCGGAGAACCACTTTTACAAGAAAATTCATTAAAATTGATGAAAAGACTTTGCGATGAGAATTTCACTGTGCTACTTGAAACAGGGGGTCATAGAGATATAAGCAAAGTTGACCCACGAGTCCACATAATTATGGATATCAAATGCCCGGGTAGCAAAATGTCTCATAAAAATAGATGGGAAAACATAAACTACCTCAGCAAAAAGGATGAGGTGAAATTTGTCATAAAGGATAGGACAGACTACGAATGGGCTAAGGAAGTGATCAAAAAATTTAATCTTACTGAAAAAGTTGGAGCTGTTTTATTTTCTCCGGTTTTCGGCGAAATTGAACCTGTTGTGCTTGTTGGATGGATACTTGAAGATAAAATCCCGGTCAGATTTCAACTTCAAATACACAAATATATTTGGTCTCCCGAAACTCGAGGAGTTTAAATCAGAATCTGCGACACTATCCCTCCAACTGAAAAGGCTATCAACCAACTCGAAGCCCATATTATCAACCCCTCAGATAATCCTCTTTCCTTTAGCATAATCATAAGCGAAGCAATACATGGGACAAAAAGTGTGATTGTGACAAGACCTACAACAGTTTGCATAGGAGTTAAGTCAAGTGAATAAAAACCGGCAGCGCCGAAATCTCTTCTGACTATCCCCATTATAAAAGCCCGTGATGCCTCCGCAGGCAATTGTAGCCAATTTACAGTCAAAGGAGAAAGAATTTGGATCCATTTATTGAGCAAGCCCGTAACTTGCATAAATCCCACAACAAAAGCTCCAATGAAGAACCACATACCAGCTTCTTTTATAAAGTAAAAAGTTCTCATCAATGTTTTCCTGACAAGATTTTCAAGCCTTGGGATTCGCATTGGGGGCAAATCTATGAGAAGAGGCGTTGCTTCACCTGGCAAAATTTTATTCAGAGTTAATCCAATCGTAATGAAAACCGTAAACATAACTAAAATATATACCAAAGTTGCTTCAAACCCAGCTCTCATAAGAAGCGTGGTTATCACTGCAAGTTGAGCTGAGCATGGAATTGTGATTTGTAAAATCGCGGTTATAATCCTTTTCTCTCTGGTCGTTGATAAAAGTCGAGTCGTGATAGTTGCCATCGTAACACAGCCAAAGCCAAGTATCATCGGGATGACAGCCTTACCATTTAAGCCAATGTAATTCATCAATCTATCCACAAATGTAGCAAGTCGCGGGAGATAACCACTATCTTCAAGTATGGCAAGCATAAGATAAAATCCAACCACAAGAGGCAAAAGTAAAAACAAAAGATATCTCACTGTCATAGTTAAAACACCAAACTCACCGAAAAGTATGACAAGTACCGGACTTTTAAAATTAAAATCATATTCGACATTTTTACCCCTTGCAAATTCACGCATTTGATTAAAAACATCCGGCGAATCCTTAAACCCGTGCTCGAAATTAAAAATTCTCTCCGCAACAACTTCTTCATTTTCATCGATGACGCTGACTTTTACGTCAACCGGGAAATAATTCGCAACTAACTTTCTTAAGTTAAGTTCATAAAGTTCCTTTCCAATTTTATTTTCCGTGAAATCTACAAGTTCCTGGGATATCAATTTACCAACAAGAAGATAAGCAAGATAAAGGACAACAATTATGAAAAACAAACCGAATATCGGATGAATTGCAATTCTCCCGACAAAACTTGAAACTTTTCCTCCAACTGTGTCAACGCTTACAACCTCCGCGACGATTTGATTTACCCTATTTCTTCGGTCGACATATATTTTTTCCCTTTCATCGTAAGAATATAATTCCCCATCAAATCTCGACTTGTATTTATCGACTATCTCTGCATCGCCCTCAAGTATCAACAATGCCTCTATCTCACTTATCCCGAACTTTTTCGCAATGTTTGAAATTTTCTCCGAGATTTTTTTATCTCTATTCCCTGTCGCAATGGTATTTTCTATTGCCTCAATGACTTCCTTAAAACCAATTTGCTTAACTGCAACGGTTGGGATTACAGGAACTCCAAGAATTTTGGAAAGTTTTTCAACATTTATTTTTATCTTTTTCTTTTCCACTTCATCCATCATATTCAATGCGACAACAACAGGTTTGCCAGAATCTATAAGTTGAAGCGTTAAGAAAAGGTCTCTCTCAAGGTTAACAGCGTCAACGACATTTAAAATTACATCCGCTTCAATGATTATATTCTTTGCGATTCTTTCCTCATCGTTAAAAGAAGATAGCCCATAAACCCCAGGGGTATCGTAAACGATGAAATCTTTATATCTTCCCTTCAAAATTTCTACCGTCGTCCCCGGATAATTTGAAACCTCAACATAAAGCCCAGTCAGATAGTTGAAAAAGATTGATTTTCCAACATTGGGATTTCCGGCGAGGACAATTTTTTTCGTTCTCGTTGCTGTTTTTATTTCTGCTTGATTATGTGAATGCATAAAAATTTCTCAAATTTTTTTAACGAGAATTTTTTTCGCGATGTCGCTTCCAACTGCGATCTCTTGATGAAGTTTTGATATCACAACAGTTCCACCGGGCAATTTATGTGCGCATTTAACCTTCGTACCCTCGGTTATCCCAAGGCGAATGAAATGAGTTTTTATTGCCCCAGATGGTAATTCACAAATTTCGATTTCGGTTCCTGGCTCGACCTCGTTTAGTCTCATAATTTTATCCATCACTTTTCCTTTTGTGCGCATTTTGCACAAAGCCCATAGATTTGATGCGTATGCCTTATCGGCTTAAACTTATACTTCTTACAAATTTCATCTTGTATTTTCTCAATCTCATCGCTTACAAATTCTATTATCGTCCCACAACTCACACATATCAAATGGTCATGATGTTCCCTCCCAAAAGCCCTCTCGTAGACAAACACATTTCCAACCTTATGCCTTGACACAACACCGAGCTTAAACAAAAGTTCAAGCGTGTTATAAACCGTCGCCCTTGAGACTTTCTTACCTTGATTTTTCATCTTCACAAACAAATCCTCAGCGCCAAAATGCCCTTCCGTCTCAAGTATCGCGTTAAGCACTTCATATCTTTGCTCAGTCGCCCTGAGATTGTCGCGCTTTAGATAACTTGCGAAATCCTTTCGAATTTTTTCGACTAATTTCGCGCTCGCCATATTTCGGGTTCATTTTAAATTTAATCTAAATAAAATTTAACGCTTTTCCGAATCAAATGCAAATAAAATGCTGAAAAACTTGAACTTATCAAATTTGTTCAATATCTTATTTAAAAACTAAATCACTAAACCGGATGACCGACTACATTGTTGTATTCATAACAACGCCAAATGTTATAGAAGCAAGGAAAATATCAAAAACACTCGTTGAAGAAAAGCTAGCAGCTTGCTGCAACATCATCGACAAAGTCAACTCAATCTATTTTTGGCAGGGTAATATCGAAGACGATTTCGAATCATTAATTATAATCAAGACTAAAAAAGATATCTTCCCCGAACTCGTAAAGCGTGTAAAGGAACTACACAAATATACCGTACCAGAGATAATCGCTCTGCCGATAATAGAAGGCTCGGACTCTTACTTAAACTGGCTTGATGAAACAGTTAAACACAATCAGAAATGAAAGGAAAAGCAAAGGAACTATTTTTTAAAATTTACATCGCAAGCGTTTACTTTTTTCTCTACTTGCCCATATTCGTTTTAATCTTACTTTCTTTTAACAAATCAAGATGGACGACAATTTGGGAAGGCTTTACATTTGAATGGTATGGCAAACTTTTGAAAAATAAATTTTTATTAAACTCACTCAAAAACAGCATAATAATTGCGCTCGCTTCGACTTTTATATCAACCATCTTTGGAACGCTCGGGGCTATCGCGTTGAGAAAACTGGAATTCAAACTTAAAGAAAGTTTTAAACTTTTGATCTACCTACCTATCATAATTCCAGAGATAGTTCTTGCCGGCGCTTTGTTAAGTTTCTTCGGCTTTGCAAAGATAACACTTGGATTTACAACAGTGATAATAGCTCACGTGGTTTTCAGTATATCTTATGTGATCTTGATAGTTTTAGCAAGACTTCAAAACATAGAAAAAGAAATCGAAGAATCAGCACTTGATTTAGGAGCAAACGAGCTTGAAGTCCTAAGAAGGGTGACGATTCCGCTTCTTATGCCGGCGATAATTTCATCGTCGCTTATCGTCTTCACACTATCAATCGATGATTACCTCATAACTTCATTTGTAGCCGGAGTTTCCTCCACAACTTTGCCACTTCAAATTTATTCAATGGTTCGAACGAGCCTCACCCCTGAGATAAACGCCATATCAACAATTACGCTTTTGTTAACCGTAACAGCGATAATTCTATCACAAAAACTTATGAGCGCAAGATGAAGTTTAAACTTTTCTTAATTGCCATTTCATTTATCATCGTCTCGTGCGGTGGGGGTAAAAATAGGGTCAATGTTTATATTTGGTCCGATTATTTGCCACCCGATGTGATCGAAAAATTTGAAAAGGAAACGGGAATTAGAGTTAATCTTGACACCTATGATTCAAACGAAGCGTTGCTTGAAAAACTACAAACTGGGGTAAGCAAATATGATGTCGTTGTCCCTTCGGATTATATGGTTCAGATCCTGATAAAACAAAATCTTCTCCAAAAAATTGACAAGTCAAGAATCCCAAACTTAAAAAACATCAACAAAAAATTTTTAAATCTTGAATTTGACCCAGAAAATAATTTTTCAATTCCATTCTTTTGGGGGACGACAGGCTTTGCCTATAGAAAAGATAAACTTGGTGAGATTCCAAATTCGTGGGAAGTTTTGTTTGACGAAAAATACAAAGGTAAGATTTTGATGCTTGACGATATGAGGGAATGTTTTGCAGTCGCTTTAAAATTGTTAGGACATTCAATAAATGAAACCGATACAACCGTTTTATTAAAGGCAAAGGAACTTTTGATGAAACAAAAGAGGCTTGTAAAACAATACAACAGTTCCGGATTTGACCAGGCAATTTTATCAGGCGACGTTTGGATTGCACACGGATGGAGCGGTCAACTTGTCAGGGCTTCTGAAACGGATACAAATATAGTTTATACATTTCCAAAAGAAGGTGGGACACTTTGGATTGATAATCTCGCTATTCCCAAAACAGCCGAGAACATCGAGAACGCCCATATATTTATAAATTTTCTCTTAAAACCTGAGATAGGCGCAAGGGTCAGCGAATTTTCCGGCTATGCCACGACAAACGATTCAGCAAAAAAATTTATAAACCCAAAATATCTCACAAAATGGAGGTATCCTGATGATAAAATACTTGAAAACTTTGAACTTATGAGAGACCTTGGTATGGTTACAAAACTTTTGGATAGATTTTGGACCGAGATAAAGTCACAATAGAATTTGACAAAAGTCAATTTTTGGGAGCTTTTTTATTTTTAAATTTTCCACGAAATTTAAAAACAAAATTAGGAGAACTTTCATGGCATATATCATCACTGAACCCTGCGTTGGCGTTTGCGACACAGCCTGCGTTCAAGTTTGTCCTGTAAACTGCATCTATGGTCCCGAAGGATACGATGTCACAAATGAAGAGCATCTCAAAGAGATGCGCGAAAAGAAGATGCAACTTTACATTCACCCTCAAGAATGTATCGACTGCGGAGCATGTCAACCCGAATGCCCCGTTGAGGCAATTTTCCCGGAAGCTGAGGTACCAGAAAAGTGGCAACAATATATTAGAATCAACTACGAAAGATTCGGGCTGTAAAACTCCAAGCTTCCCCGACCCATTTAGGGTCGGGTTTTTTTAATATTTATAAAAAATTTCAAGATTCGATGAAAACTTACAAAGATGCTGGAGTCGACATTGACCGCGCAGAAAAGCTTGTTGAGAAAATAAAACCGTTTGCAAGAAAAACATTTAACCAGCGTGTTTTGACTGATATAGGACTTTTCGGAGCATTTTTTGATGCAAAATTTGAAGAGTATAAGCATCCGGTTCTTGTCTCAAGCATTGATGGTGTCGGGACGAAACTCAAAATAGCATTCCTTGCAAATAAACACGATACCATCGGACAAGACCTCGTAAATCATTGCGTTAATGATATACTCGTTTGTGGCGCAAAGCCCTTGTTCTTCCTCGACTATTTTGCCACCGCTAAATTAAACGTAGATATAGCGGAACAAGTGATATCTGGGATTGCAAAAGCATGCGAAGAAAATGGATGTGCTCTCATTGGAGGAGAAACCGCTGAGATGCCAGGGTTCTATAACGAAGGCGAATATGACATCGCAGGCGTGATAATTGGAATCGTTGAAAAAGAAAAAATTATAAAAGGTGATAAAGTAAAATCTGGGGATGTTTTAATTGCACTTCCATCAAATGGATTGCATACCAATGGATATTCGCTTGCAAGAGCAGTCCTTCTTGAAAAATTTAAAATTGATGAATTTATACCTGAACTTAACTCGACATTGGCGGAAGAACTTCTCAGAATCCACCGCTCTTATCTCAAGCCAATTCTTAAAATCCTTGACAAATTTGAAATCCATGCGATGTCGCATATAACAGGCGGAGGAATTATCGGAAACACGAGAAGAGTTGTCCCTCAACACCTCAATATTAAAATCGACTGGAACGCGTGGGAGAGACCGCCGATTTTCAAACTAATTCAAAAAGTTGGCGATGTTCCAGAGGAAGATATGAGAAGGACTTTCAATCTCGGCGTTGGAATTGTTTTGGTCGTCGATAAAAGCGATTCAGATAAAATTCTGAACGAATTAAAATCTTTGAACGAAAGCCCATTCATAATTGGTGAGATATCCAATTAATTCAACCAGCAAATTTTTCCTCCTTAACCCTCTGCAAGAGTATTAAACCTGCGATGAAGAAAAGCGCAACAGATACAACTGCAAGTCTTTGACTTCCCGTTAAAGACGAAACCAACCCAAATACAAATGGACCAAGTATAGCGGATGACTTCCCAAAGAATGAATAAAACCCAAAAAATTCCGTTTTCTTATCCTGCGGAATTATCTTAGACATTAAACTTCTACTCGTCGACTGCGATGAACCCATCGCCAAACCAGCGATGAAACCAATGATATAAAAACTTAACTTATCGGAGCAAAAATAAGCTCCAACCGAAGTTATAATCCACAAAAATAGTGTAATACTCAAAGTCTTCTTTTGCCCGATGCTATCCGCGATTATCCCAAAGATGACCGAGCCGAGGATTGCGGTTGATTGAACTGATAAGAAAAAGGTTAATATCTCAGTGAGCGAAAAATTTAATGTATGCCTCGCGAAGATTGAAGCAAAAATTATCACTGTGTTTATACCATCAGCGTAGATAAAATACGAAAGCAAAAATTTTCCGATGTTTTTATATTTAGTGGCATTTTTAAATGTTGATTTTACACGTTCAAGCCCAATTTTAAAATATGAAACCTTTTCCCCTTTTGGATCTGTTTTCTTTTCTCTTATCACGATGAAAAATGGAAGTGAGAAAAAGAGGAAAAAAAGCGATGCAACTACAAAACTAAATCTGACATTGAACATATTCGCTGGTGTAAATTCTTCCTTCAGAAATGGATAAGCTACGAGTAGTGAAATAAACGAGCCAACATAACCCATCGCAAAGCCGTAACCAGAAACCCTTCCATAACTTCTTTCACTCGTTATCTCCGGAAGAAAAGCATCGTAAAAAACCAGTCCACCTTCAAACCCGATGTTTGCAAGTATAAGCAAAAGCATCCCCAGAAAAATATCCCCTCTTTCAACGAAAAACATCAACCCTGTTGAAGTTATACAAAGAAATGTGAAAATAAGGAGAAAAAATTTTTTGTTTGAACTGTGGTCCGCTATAGCACCAAGGAATGGAGATATAAAAGCGACGATGAACATAGATATGCTGAAAGCGACACCCCAAAGCAAATCGCCAATCTGAGAATTCCCCGTTACAATCTCCCTGAAATAAACCGAATAAGCCGTGGTTAAAATTAAAACCGAAAAAGATGTGTTTGCAAAATCGAAAAGCGTCCAAATGAAAATTTTAAATCGATTACTCACCCTTTAATCCCCTTCCTTTCTCAAACTTTTATCGATTAAACCGCGACCTTGTTTAAACAATTGACCAGTTTCTTTGAGCTCATTATGAATTGCGTCAAGGACAGCATTTACGAATTTGCCACTTTTTTCCGTGCTAAATTTTTTCGCAAGTTCTATCGCTTCATTTATGCTGACTTTAGGCGGAATTTCGGGAAAATACTTTAACTCGCAAATTCCCATGCGAAGGACAATTCTATCAATCAAAGCGAGCCTATCAACTTCCCAATTTTTTATTTTCTTTGCTATCATATCATCAAACTCATTAGCATGTTCGATAACCTTCATAAAAAGAGATTTTCCAAATTCATAACCATCTTTATCAGATTGAAATTCGGAGAAAAGGTCAGAAAGTATAAACTCAGGCGAATTTCCAGACAACTCGTAAGCATAAAGCATTTGCAGAACCCTTTCGCGAATTACCCTTCTTCTATAAGCCACCTCGTTATGGCCTGTATTTTGTAATCTTTCTTCTATATGAATTCCCAATTTAGTTTTCAAAGCGGGCGACCCCATCAAGGGTCGCCCCAAATTTTACGAATGTCTGCTTGTTATTCCATAGTGTCTCGTAAAGTCGACAGAGATTTTCTTAATTCTCAAAGCGCTCATAATCCTTTCTTCAGCAATCCTTGCGGATGCAACATGTGTAGGTACATTTTCCTTCTTTGAAACTTCAAAAACTTTCATCAAAGTGTCATAGATTCCCTCCGCCTTTCTCATTGCGTGCTCCTTGCTATAGCCTTCGACTTCCCTTCCAACATTTATCAAGCCACCCGCGTTTATGACGTAGTCAGGTGCATAGAGGATGCCTCGCTCCATAAGCATCTTCCCGTGCTTGTCTTCATCAAGAAGTTGATTGTTTGCACCACCTGCGATTATTTTAAATTTAAATCTCGGAATTGTATCATCATTTACGATTCCGCCAAGTGCACATGGTGCGAATATATCCGCATCGACATCATAAATTTTGTCTGGTTCGACGAATTCAGCTCTGTACTCTTCAACGCATTTCTTAACCTTTTCTGGAATGATATCTGTTATATAAATTTTTGCTCCATCTTTTGCAAGGT
The DNA here is from genome assembly GCA_041640855.1 of Candidatus Kryptoniota bacterium. Classification (GTDB taxonomy): domain Bacteria; phylum Bacteroidota; class Ignavibacteria; order Kryptoniales; family Kryptoniaceae; genus Kryptonium. Next base: position 44,751 of record JBEPZK010000006.1, on the reverse strand, counting down.
GCTGACATAAAAATCTACCGACTTGTCCAGCGCCTTGAATTGCGACCTTCTTACCAGCAAGTGATTCGTTTCCGTAAACTTCTTTTACGCTTGCTTTAATTCCGACGTAAACCCCATATGCGGTGACAGGTGCAGGATTTCCACTTCCACCGAGCGATTCAGGTATGCCTGTTACATATTTTGTTTCAGCGTAAATCCATTCCATAACTTTTTCATCCGTTCCAACATCTTCAGCAGTTATATATCTTCCCCCTAAACTTTCGACAAATCTACCGAAAGCCCTGAACAAAGCCTCATTTCTTTGAGTTTGAGGGTCGCCGATTATAACTGCTTTTCCACCGCCGAGATTAAGCCCTGCAACCGCTGCTTTATAAGTCATAGCCTTTGAAAGACGCAAGACATCGTACAATGCGTCATCTTCTTTTTCGTACTTCCACATCCTGACCCCGCCAAGCGCTGGGCCAAGTACGGTATTATGGATTGCAATTATCGCTTTTAATCCGGTTGAATCGTCATAGCAATATACAACTTGCTCATGCCCATGTTTTTGGATGAGTTCAAATACGTTCATAAGTTTTCTCCTCTTTTTGTTTTGAGTTTATTCGAAAAATGCCCGATTTTGTCGGGCAAAAGTGTGACTCTAACTTTTCCAGTCGCTGGGTTAGTATCGACGATGACATCCACGCCGTAGACATCTTTAATATTTTCTTTTGCCAATACTACGTCAGGCTTACCAATGGAATAAATTTGACCTTTTGAAAGAAGTATAACTCTGTCGCTATACGATGCGACAAGATTTAAATCATGGGACACGGAAATGATTGTAACGTTTTTCTCTGTTGCAAGGGTTTTAAGAAGTGCAAAGATTTCAATTTGATGTGAGATATCAAGATGTGCGTTGGGTTCGTCAAGCAGGATTATCTTTGGCTGTTGAGCGAGCGCTCGGGCGATTAAAACTCTTTGTCTTTCGCCAAACGAAAGGGATGTTATAGGTTTATCAGCAAGATGTATTGTCTTTGTTAAATCCATCACTTCAAGGGCAATTTCAATGTCTTTCTTACTCTCAAATCCAATTCCTTTTAAATACGGCGTTCGACCCATTAACACAACTTCCATAACTGTATACGGAAACATAAAAACATTATCCTGAGGGACAAATCCAATTATTTGGGCAATCTCTTTTCGTGTGTAGGAATTTAAATCGCGACCGAAGATAAAAACGTTTCCCCTTTGTGGGATAAGAAGTCGGTTCAAAATTTTAAGTAAAGTTGTTTTCCCCGCCCCATTCGGACCGATTAGGCTCACGAATTCACCCTGCTCAACATCAAAGCTGATATCTCTAAGAACGGGCTCGTGGTTATACCAGAAGGATATTTCCTGAACTTTTACGCTCATAATATGGCGCAATTTTATAATTGCAAGAAAAATTTAATCAAAAAATGAGAATAAAACAATTTTTCGATCTCACAAAAATAAAATGTCGCTTCTACTGGACTGATTTGGTTTTGTTGATTTTTAAAACATCGCTCCTATAAAGTAAGGCTTTTTTTAAAATTTATCCTCTTATGCCCCCAATTAAATAAAAGGGAGATAATACAAGCAAATAGTGATTCGCTACATTAAAAAAGGGTGGGCAGGCGCGGAATCGAACCGCGGACACACGGCTTTTCAGGCCGTTGCTCTACCGACTGAGCTACCTGCCCATTTCACAAAAAAATATAAAAAATTTTTAAAAAGAATGCAAGTTTTTTAAATTTAAACTAACCCAAACAAAAACAAACAACGCTATGCTCGCTTTTGCTTTATTCGTTCTCGCTTTTATAGCGACGGTGCAAGTTTACATCTATAGAAAATTAAATCTTTACATAAAAACGACGACAAAATTAAATAAACTCTCAAAACTAATTCTGCCTCTCTTCATAACTTTGAATCTCCCCGCAGTTTTAATTTTCATCAACAGAGTTTTCAAGACACAAACTTTGATTGAACCATCAAACCCATTCTTGCTCTATACTTACTCAATCTGGTACGGGACGACGATTTTTATTTTTCTTGTTATGATGCTCGGAAAAGTTTTCTCGATGACGATGAAAATTTTTTCAAAGGGACGGGGGAAAAAATTTGACGAATCGAGACGAAAATTTATGCGTATTGCTTTAACCGCGCTTTCCGCTTACGCAATTGGCGGGTCAACCGTTGGAACCGTGAAAAGAAACGATTACAAAATTGAAAAAGTGAAAATAAAAATTCGAAATTTACCAGATGAAATTCGCGGGTTAACAATCGGTTTAATAAGCGATATACATTCGGGGATTTTTATGACAGAGGAAGATATGTTTGAGTATATGCAAGCTTTAAACTCATTAAAACCGGACCTAATTCTTTTGCCCGGCGATTTTATAACATCTGACCCAGAGGAAATCTATCCGTTTATAAACGTCTTTAAAAATCTAAAAGCGAAATATGGAATCTTCGCAACATTGGGAAACCATGAATTCTTTGGGAGGCAACCACAAAAGATAGCTAAGATAATCGAAGAAAACGGAATAAGGGTTTTGAGAAATGAAAGTGAAAAAGTCGAAATAAACGGAGAGGAAATTTTTATAGTCGGCATTGATGACCTCCGCTATGGCGCTGACCTTGATAAAGCGATAAGAAATGTTAACAAAGAAAAAATCAAAATCCTCCTATCCCACAAGCCTTACGACTTCCCCAGATTTGCAAGAAATCAAATTCAACTAACTGTCTCCGGGCATACACACGGTGGACAAATAGTCTTCGCAAGGATTGACGATACATACATTGCTCCAGCTTCGATTGTATCTAAATTCGTGGCTGGACATTATAAAATCGGCGACTCGCATCTTTATGTTACACGAGGGGTCGGCGTCGTTGGATTGCCGTTGAGATTAAATTGCCCTCCCGAGATAACGCAAATAATACTTGTTTAAAACTACTTAAGATTCTGAACTTGCTTCCTTCTTCGCACCTTTTTTCTCTTGTTTTATCTGCTGTATTTCAACCCTTATTTCTTGCGCAAGTTTCCTCAACTCCTGCATTTTTTTCCTCAAACGCGTCCCAGCGGACATAACACCTTTTTCATAGAACTTTCTGAAATCGTCTTCCAACGAGTTGACGAATTCCTGGAGTTGCTGAAATCTGTGATGCATTTTTACCTCCGTTTTTTAAGTTTTTAATATTTGGTTTGAAATTTAAAGCTTAACCTTTCCTTTCGAAATCGCTTTTAAATGTGCCTTCTTTAAATTTTCAACAAGTTCATCAAGTTTATGATAAAGTTTTTTGTGCTTTCTCGGCTTTCGCTTTGCAAGCGCGTATGAGACAAGGATTGGCATCGCAATAGTTGAATCAGTATAGCATACAACCGCGTCGGGCAATTTATCCGGGTCAACCTTACCCCAACTTACAGCCTCGGATGGAGTGGCTCCAGAAAGACCGCCAGTATCAGGTCTTGCATCCGTAATTTGAAGGAAATAATCATGCCCTTTTTCATCTATTCCGAGGACCTCTTGAATTTGTGGCTCTGTCTGAAGCAAAAAGTTTTTAGGTGAACCCCCACCAAAAATTAATACCGCACTTTTACCACCCGTTGACTTTGCCCCGTAAACTATGCCTGCAGTTTCATTTACGTCTCTTGTTATATCGATCTTCACACCATAGCCATTTAAAGCCATCGCTGCAAGATTCATCCCTATCGAACTATCACCAGGAGAGGAAACATAAACTGGAACACCATACTTATACGCTGCTGAAAGAATGCTCATATTCTCTATCCCAAGCACTTTTTCTCTCTCATAAACATACTTTCCGAGCAAATAATGAAATTCTGCAGTGCCCATCTCTTTCTGAAACTCAGGCTGTTTCAAAACCTCCCTTATAAACCTATCCGTTGAAAGCAAAACCTCGTAATCGAACAAAATGTCATAAATCCTTATTACGCCCTCCTTTCGCAAAATCCTATCATCGACAAATGGTGTCCCGCGATGAAGTTTATAACCAATAGAAAAGTGAATATCATGATAAAGATTCGCCCCGGTTGAAACGATCCAATCAACAAAACCAGCCTTTATCAATGGGACAACGCAACTTCCACCAAGTCCAGCTGGCGTCAAAGCCCCCGTCAAGCTCATTCCAACAGTTACATCATCTTCAAGCATTTTTTCAACAAATAATTGACAAGCCTCCCTAAGCCTCCCCGCATTGTAAGCTTGGAAATACTCGTCAACAAGTTTTGTAACCCTTATATCAGGCTCTATGGGTTTTCGATTAATCGGCTTTCCGGAAAGCAATTTCTTTTTGCTCAACTTCACCTCTTGATTTCTTTTATTTTTGTTTCTATTGAAACCAAAATGTTTGTGAAACAAAGGGCAAATTTCTTCTTTAAATTTAAAACATCGTAATTAGAACTCTCAAGCCTTACTACCCTGTGTTCCAGACCCTCTATCGTCGCCATGCCTTATTTAGTTATTTCTTTAAAAATTTTTGCTTCGCTCAGCCACAACCTAAGCTTTGGAACCAATTGAAGCAATTTTACTTGAACCACAACGACCTTTCTAAATTTAAAAAAATTGGCAAATAAAGCAAATTTCACTTACCGATAAACCCTCACTCAAAATCTCCCCTGAAAATCAAGGATAAACTGCCCTCGACCTCTGTCGTTTTTCGCAAATTCAAGGCTTAAAATTAAATCATACGGCAAAAGAAAGTTTAATCCAACCCCATAACCCTTTAAATATCTCAACTTTAAGATATTTTCATCGTTAAACCATGTCCTCCCGACATCACCAAAAATCGCAAAATCAAGCCCAAATCTTAAAATCGAAAATTCATCGATTGGACTTTTCCTCCATTTCAAAAATTTTTGCTTTATAATTGGAATTCGATATTCCAATGTCCCGCCAAATATATTTTCTCCCTCAAAAACATCATTGAAATAACCACGAATTCTTTCTTGATATCCGAAATAAAACCTCGAATATGAAGGTATCTTTTTGCCGAAGGAATTAAGAACAAAAAATCTTCCAGCAACCAACCCGTAGCCAACTTTATTAAACGTTTGAATCTCGATTCCGCCTTGGACATAATTGCCCACAAAATTTAAAAGTTGATTAAATCTGTAAGCGATACTAATCAAAAAACCTTGATTTGGATAGCTTGGGATGTCTCTGGTATCGTATTTAAATCCAGCCCCTAAAGTTAAAATTTCATCTCTGCCGGATGGAGAGACGGTTTTTAATTGAAACTCAGAACCAGTAGTTGAAACTACCCTTGACCCGATGAGAACCCATGCCTTTTTATAAAGCCCATATCTTTTACCAAGCGCGAAATTGAAAGCAAAATGTTTTTCATAAAATGAACCGATGCTATCCTCAAGGATTTTACTTTTATTTTTAATTTTTTGATAAAATGCCTTGACAGAGTAAAAAATATTTTTGTTTCCCAAAATCCATGGATTTCTATATTCAATTTCAACCCATGGGTCATAGCCCAAAGCGAAAGAAAAAAGCAATTTTTCGTTTCTACCTCTAAAATTTGTATGGATTAACCCCGCTCCATAGAATAACTTTTTCAAATCCCTATCTTTCCACCCGAAAATAGGAAATGGCCAAATATACCATCTCTCGTTTATCCAAATATAAACAATCGCGCTATCGGTCGAGTCCCTTTCAAACCAAATTTTAACTTTGTTAAAAAGCCCCAGCCCATAAATTCTATTCTCATTATAAGCTATCATTGTTGTATCGATCACCGAGCCAATAGAGAAAGTTAATTCCCGCGCTATGATTTCCGATTTGGTTTTTTCATTCCCGATGAAAACAATTTTTTTAACGACCAATTTATCCTGCGCATAAAGCGAGGGATCGCAGATAAAAAACAAAAGGCACACAATTGTGATGCACAAAACGAAGAATTTCATAAAAAGGGAATTCTATTTTCTAAAAAATGTATAAAATTTTAATGTTTGATTCAAGAGAAATTGCGATAATCGTAAGGGCAAATATTAGCGTTCGCTGTTTTATCCCCTTTCCCCTTAATTTAAGGAGAACCTAATCGGAGAAATTTTAAACAGAGTTAAAAATTAATACGATGCAAAACGTAAACCCCAATTAATTTAACGTAGCAAAACAATTCTTAACTAGCATTGTTATGGTCAATCCTTATCCTCAATAACATCCCTAATTCTTTTCAAAAGCTCATTTATTGAATATGGCTTTTGGATGAAATATTTCGCTCCAGCTTTGGATATTTCCTCCTTTACTTCTGGATTGATAAAGCCACTTGCTATTATGACTTTTACCTCTGGATTTAACTGTTTCAAACGCTCTAATAATTCACTTCCCATCATCTTTGGAAGACCTAAATCAGTAAGCACAACATCGATTTCATCCCGATGTTTGCTATAAATTTCTATTGCTTCTTCTCCATCCTGAGCCATAAAGACTTTATATCCATTTGAAATCAAGGCTTCTTTAAGAAATTCTCGAAGCATCTCCTCATCTTCCACGATGAGAATTGTCTCTGTCCCCCCACGAATTTCTTCTTCAACTTTTTCCTGCTCAGATATCTCAAAAATATCTGCTTCCTTAACCGGTAGATAGATAAAAAATGTCGTTCCTTTTCCGGGTTCACTCTCAACGTCAATTATTCCATCGTGTCCCTCGACTATGCCAAGCACAACAGAAAGACCAAGCCCTGTGCCTCTGCCCGGACCTTTAGTTGTAAAAAACGGCTCAAATATTCTTTTAAGAGTTTCATTATCCATCCCTATGCCGGTGTCCTGAACTTGAATCTCAACGTAATCGCGAGCCTTGGCTTTCGGATATCTTTCCTTCAAAAACTTACCAGAAACAAGTCTGCTTGTTATTTTGATTTTTCCACCGAATGGCATAGCATCACGAGCGTTAACACATAAGTTCAACAATACCTGATATAACTGCGTCAAATCAGCCCAAATAAAAGGTAAATCATCTTGAAGGTCCGTGATAACCTCAATCGTCTTCGGGAAAGTCTCTTTCATCAACTTAACTACCTCAAGAATTACATCGTTTACTTGAACACCTCTAAACGTAAACTCTGTTTTTCGAGCGAAGGTAAGAATTTGCCTTACAAGTGCTGAACCGCGCTGAACAGCTTTATTTATAGCTTCAAGACTTGTTTTAACTCTAGCAGGGTTATCTATAAAGCGCTCGAGTAGAAAAGCTTGACCCGCAATTATCCCAAGGATATTATTGAAATCATGCGCAATCCCAGAGGCAAGCGTCCCGATGCTTTCCATCTTCTGAGACTGAAAGAGTTGTTCTTGTAGTTTTCTGCGCTCTTCTTCCGCTTTTTTAATCTCAGTAATATCACGCAGCGCAACAACATATTCATCTCTTCCCTCCAATTTTGAATGTGAAACGCGGCAGTCCGCAATAGAACCATCAGCCTTTATAACTTGAGTTTCATAAACACCGCCAATTCCTTGTTGAATTTCTTGCCACTTTTTTAACATAAAATCATGAAGATGTTGCGGTATAAACTCAAGAAAATGACGTCCTTTTATGTCCTCAAAATTATAACCAAAAATTTCTTTTAATCTCTTGTTTGCATACCCAAATGTGCCATCTTTTTTTACAGTGAAGATCAAGTCATGAGAACTTTCAAGGATTGTCTCTAAGTATTCCTTACGAGTTTTAATCTCTTCGAAGAGTTGAGAGTTTTGGATTGCCAATGCTGCTTGTTCAGCAAAACTTTGAGCGATGCGAAACTCCATTTCTGTAAAAGGTTCTTCTCCTTCAAGCCTATCAACACCCAAAGTGCCAAAAACCTTTCCTTTAACTATTAAAGGAACAACAATCATTGAAGAAAACCGCTCAAATTGTGAAAATTTCTTAAACCGTGGATGTTTTTCCCCGTCGTGTAGGAGTACTCCTTTGCCCGTTTCCGCTACCCAACCTACGATACCTTCACCTATTTTGAATGTAAGAGATCGAGCGATATCAGGTGCTATCCCTCTTGAAGCCCGCAGTCTCAAAACCCCGTTTGTCTCATCCAGAATAAAAAGTCCACCATGTTTGCTGTTCGTAAGTTCAAGGACTTTATTCATAATGAGTTCAAGAAGTGAATCGAGGTCCAGGGTTTGGTTAATAGCTTTTGCCACTTCAACAAGGTATTTATTGAGCGCCGACTCTCTTTTTATAGCTTCTTCCATCTGTTTACGCTCGGTAATGTCAATTACTGTGCCCAAAATGCCAATTCTGCCTTTATACTCAACACGCTTTCCGTAAACCTCAGCATAAATTATCGTTCCATCTTTTTTCACCCCTTTGAATTCATATCTAACACTTTCAACCTCTCCAATAACACGGCGACGAATATTTTGTATAACCTTTGGATGGTCATCCGGATGTGTGAGGTCAAGTGGCCCAAGTTTTCCAATAATCTCATCCACGGTATAACCAAACATTGAAGCAGCAGCTTGATTAACATAAATGAAACGCCAATCTTGAATAAAGTAAACCCCTACAAGGGATGCTTCCGTCAGAACTCGGAAAAGTTCCTCAATCTCGCCAAACGCTTTTTTCATCGTTTCCTCTCGCTTGCTCATATCACGAATGACCGCTATAACATACAGACCTTCTTTTGTTTCAATAGGGGAGAGGCAAATATCAACGGGAAATTCTGTGCCGTCTTTTCTAAGTGCACGAAGGTCTAAGCCGGAGCCCATTGGTCTCATTTTAGGTGAAAGTGCATAATGAAGGCGTTCTTCCACGTGCAAATCCCTATATCGTTCAGGGATAAGCATTTCAATACTTTGTCCAAGCATTTCCTCCCGAGTGTAACCGAACATTCTCTCCGCCTGAACATTCACTTCAACAATTTTGCCGACCTCATCTACAACAATTAATGCGTCAGGCAGGGCATCCTTCCACAGAAGGAAATTTTTTATTTCCATACGGAAGGGATTTCGAAAGCGATTGAAAATTCTGCGGAAAATAGATGCCATTTTTTATTCTCTTGAATTTAATTTTGAAAATTGAAAAACAAATAACAAACGAACATCGGCTAAACCATTAACTATAAAAATTATCGACTTCTTTCCTTAAAAAATTTAGTTCCCAAACTTATTTAGGCATAGGTGACCTGTTATTTTAAATTTAAATTATACTTCTAAATTGTGCAAAAAGTTGCTTGCGCTTACAAATATACTTCCAGCACTATCATGTTAATTCATTTTAACATTAAAGATTTTAAAAATTTTGCCGATAAAATAATTAAAGAAAAAACATAAGGAGACAAAAGAATATGAGTATCAAAAAAAGGCTTTATCTATCTGTCGGGGTTGTAGCGATTGTCCTTATCGGCCTTGCTTTATTCTCAACGATAACTATTAGAGAAACAGAAAAATCTATCGTAGATATTGAAAAATATCCAGAGATACAAGCGCTTATTGGCTCAAGGACAATAGACCACTTTAAATGGGTAGATGCACTTCAAGAAACGATATTTTTGGGCAAGGAATTTACCGGACAGATTGACCCTACTAAGTGTGCTCTCGGACAATGGTATTACAACTTTACACCTCCAAAGGAACTCGAAGACACATACAAAAAGATTGAAGAGCCCCACAGGAGATTCCATGCAACTGCGCCAAAAATTATAGAAGCGGTGAAAAAAGGAAATAGAGCTCTGGCATTAAAGATTTATCAAGAAGAGACACTACCTTTACTCGAACAAGCACAACGATCATTAACCGAACTTAATCTTAGCATGAGTCAAATTATAACAGGAAAACTTAAAGATATTGAGTCTCTAGAAAGTAAAATGTTAAGTATAACTGTAATCATCTATGCCGGTATTATTGGAGCGCTTTTGCTAGGCTTTACGCTTTTTATAGTGAAACCAGTTAAGAAGGGACTTTCCGAGATCTCAGAACGGATACAAGAGTTTTCAATGGGTGACTTTTCAAAGGAAATTAACATTAACTCAAACGACGAAATTGGAAAGATGGCATCCGAACTTAATAAAATGGCTAAGAAATTGAAAGAGATTATATACGAAATAAAATCTACCGCTGATAGTGTTGCCTCTGCAAGCAATCAATTAAGCGCTGCTTCAGAACAAATGTCAAGAGGAATACAAGAGCATTCAGATAGATCTTCTCAAATTGCGTCCTCCGCAATTGAAATGTCTCAAACAATTATGGATATAGCAAAGAATACTTCAAATATAGCAGCAACAGCAAAGGATGCGGAAAGAATAGCACAAGATGGGGGTACAATAGTCAATAAATCTATTAAAGAGGTTGACTCAATCGCTGAGACAGTAAACGAAACAGCAAAGATGATATCACTTCTCGGTGAACGCTCAAAGCAAATTGGAGAGATAGTCAACGTAATTAGAGATATAGCGGATCAGACAAATCTTTTAGCTTTAAATGCAGCTATTGAAGCAGCTCGTGCTGGTGAGCAAGGTCGAGGTTTTGCGGTAGTTGCAGATGAGGTTAGAAAACTTGCAGAACGAACCGCAAAAGCAACATCCGAAATAGCAGATATGATAAATACAATTCAAAGTGAGGTTGAAAAAGTTGTTTCGTCTATGCAAAATGTGGCAAAAAAGACAAAGACCGGAGTGGAACTATCCGAACAAGCCGGTAACGCACTGCAAAGCATAGTAGATAGCATTACCAATTTGAATTCAATGATTCAACAGATAGCCTCTGCAACCGAGGAGATATCGAGAACTTCTGAATCTATAAGCAGCGACATAGAGGTAATTGCAAATATCTCGAAAGAGTCGTCCGCTTCAGCTGAGCAGGTGGCAAGTTCTGCTATCGAACTTGCAAAACTTGCCTCAAATCTTCAAAGCATAGTTGAACAATTCAAAGTTTGATTCAAAAAGAAAAAGGCGGGGAAATCACCCCGCCTTGGATAACTATTGTTTTTTAGCCTTGCGAATTTTCCTTGCGAGTTCGCTCATCTCTTCATACTTTAAAATGCGACCGCCATAAATTTTCACAAAATCTTCAGCATCTTTTTTCTTCAAAAATGAAAATTCCGGCAGCATAGCTCTAACAGGCGAAATCACACTGCCGACGACAAACGATGCTTTCCTCGCATCGACCAACTTGAAAGTCTTAAAATCGATCACTTTGACATCTTTTACATTCTGATTATGCTCATCAATTATTGTGGTCGCACAACCAATTCCACAAGCATGATAAACAGTGGTGTCAACTAAAATTTCAACTCGCGTCATCATTTTCTCAAAAACTTCCATCCCACACACACTGCATATCCCAATTTTCTTGCCCAAATCAGGCTTCAACATATCAATTTCAGACTGAGCAAATATCGACATTGGCAAAAGAATCAAAACAACTGCTTTTAAAATTTTTCCACTCATCATTTATTCCCCTGCTTTTATCTTTATATTTACGAAGAAACTACGCCCGGGCTCATAGACTGGAACCCCTGTTGTCCTAATCTTTCTGTTCAAATGTTCATAATACAGCTTATCAAACAAATTATTCACACCAGCAGAAATCTCAACAAATCTGTAATTAACATTTACGAGGAAATTAACAAGCAAAAATCCCGGAGTTGGGGTTTCACCAAAGCTTGTGGAAATGTCACTCTTTTTGGCAACAGCCCTTACCGTCAACTCTGGCACAACCTTACCATCAAATAGTTGATAATAAAGTGTAGCTCTCGCCTCAAGCGGTGGAATCTCAGGCAAAGGCTCGCCGGTTACGCTATTCCACGCTTTCGTTCTAAACACATTGACATCAAATCCCCAAAGCTTGCTAAACATAGAAGTATATCCAACCTCAAATCCGATAAATTTCGCGGTTTCAATATTCACATATTGTTTCACACCAAGAATCCCCATATTCTTTGGCATTAGATCAGGACGAATTTGGGCAGAGATAAAATTCTTAACATAATAATAAAAGACATCGCCTTTGAAAATTCCAGATAAAGCCTTAACCTTCAAAATCAAGTCAACGCTATTGTTGGTCTCAGGTTTAAGCGATGGATTACCAACATAATCGTAATTGTCCAAACCAATGGGCAAAAAGTTTATAAATCTCTCGCTTATGTTAGGACTTCGTTTGCTTGAACCAGCAAGAAGCGTAAGCATAACATCTGAAGTTATCGCTCTATCCACACTTAAACTTAAACTAATATTACGATGCTTTGAAGAGGTATTTCCAAATAATTTCACAAATGAAGGTGCAGGGGTCCTTGCCTCAGCATAATTGACATCATATCTTGCAGACAACATTAAGTTTGAATCGAAAAATTTCGTTCTAAATTCCGCAAATATGCCAGCGTTTGAGACATAAGAATTTTGCCAGACGGTATCTATCATCGTCTTCCCAGCCATTGGTCCAGTTAACATCTTTCTAGTCCTGAAGCCATCTTTTTCAACTCTTGAATAATCAAAACCTACGAATAAAACACTCATTCCGAGAATTAACCCAGTCTCACTCCTAAAGCCGCGAGTTTTAGTTTTCGCATCAGTGACAGCCTCAACATTTTTGCGTGTCGGTTTGAACTCATTGTCCATTATATGATGGACACTTGAATAATATACTTTCAAATTGACATTGTTTATCAAGTCGCTTATATTCCTTCCGGCATAATCAAAGGCAATTATACTTGCATCGTCCTTTTTTGCATCCATTGGAAGAGCCGGGTAAAGGACATCGCGCGCGTATGTTCCACGAAGCGAAATTTGGAATCTATGATTTTCGTTTGGATTTATCCCAAATTTTCCCGTCCAATCCCTAACTTTAAATTTTGATTGAACTTCATTTCCAGCGCCATCTTTATAATTCCCGTAATCTTTAACTCCTCCAGCTATTCTGAAGTCGAAAAATCTCTGCCCACCAAACAAAGTCAGTCTCGCAACCTTCCCATTCCAATTGCTCTCATAACCTGTTTCCAAATCGCCACCGATAGAAAACTTATCAAATCTTTTTGGTTTTGCCATCACAAAATTCAAAACGCCGCCAAAGTTCGGTCCAAATCTTAAAGCATAGGGCCCCTTTAAAATTTCGACTTTCTCAAGGTCCTCCGCTTGAACATGAGATGTAGGCGGGTCCATTCTGTTCGGGCAAGCAGGCTCTACTTTTACACCGTTATCAATTTGGACATTGATTTGATCAAATTTAAAGCCTCTCACAACAGGGTCAAGCGCAAATCCACCCTTTTTCACAGCGGATGTGTTCGCGAAATTTTTCACAAAATCGCCAAGGTCCCGAGGAGCTCTCTTTGTTATCTCCCTTCCACCGAATTCGGCTTGATTGTATGTTTCCGCAGGTTTGCCAACAACCACAATCTCTTCAACGGAAAAATACGGTAATTCCTCAAGATAAATTTCAAGCGTCTTCGTTTCGCCTTGGGCAATTTGAACTGTTTCCCTTGCTTGCTTATATCCCACATAAGAAACGACAATCGTGTAATTACCGGGCAAAAGATTTTTTATCTCGAAATAACCTTTGAAATCTGAAACATCTCCACGATTTGTACCCTCGACCCAAACATTTGCATTGATAAGTGGATATTTTGCCTTTGCGTCATAAACAAAGCCCCGAATTGTTCCTCTCTCTTGTGCGAAGAAAATCTGTGTGAAGACAAGAATTAATACCACGATGAAGAATAAAACTTTGACTTTCATAGCACACCCTCCTGATTTTGTTGACTATTTAATTCAACTTACAAAAATATGTTTTCGAAAATTTTCATGCGAAATTCTCAGGAGGGTGAAAGATATCTTCCGTGGTTATCAAATTGGTTGGTTCTTCAACGCAAATTGAAAATTTCAACGGGGGTAAAGGCAAGAAGATTTCTATTTTTGAGATAAGTCCCTCTTTTATTGGAAGGTCTGAAATGTTTTTTCCTTTTGAACATCCACAGCCGAGGGCATCAAGACAAACTGAATGAGTCAAATTTAAAACGATTTTACCTTTGCATCCACATCCACAGTTTTCACTGCAATGGCATTCACTCGCGCAGTGATGTTTCGGTTTAACAGATACAACCTGCGTAGCATAATTCAACATCATCACAAAGACTACAAGAAGCGCAGATATTTTATTAATCTTTTCCTTCATCCCTTTCTGCGAACTTTATCGCTTGCAATAATTTTAAATAAGGGGCGCATCAGCGCCCCATATAATTAGCTTTCTACTTTTTCACCTTCGCCCTCAAACTATTCAAAGCGACTGTCAACTTCGTCCCCGCTTCAACATAATATCTCCACGCATAGCCAAGTTGGGTAAAAACATCATCGTTATACTCTCCTTTGTCCATCCTCGCTTTTTGCTTGTTCATAATTTCATCTCCAAGATTGATCCAGTATTGGGCATCGGTTAAGTCTTTTTTCACAACCTCGGTTTGTTCTGCCTTCTTAACTTCATCCATTAAAGATAGAACAAGCTTTTTCACCTCGAGATTATCATTATACTGTTTTTCGCAAGTTGTCTTCCAGTCTTTTTGTCCTTGCGCAAGTGCGATTGCAAGGATGAAGAATAAACCCGTCAAAATTAAAATTGTCCGCTTCATTTTTCCCTCCTACTTTTTGTTTAACTTATGTCCTGTTTTGATAAAATTTTGATTGATAAAAATGTAGTTGCTACGAACCAAAGCAACAGGTCAAATGTGAGGATGATGTAGGTTTTCAAGCTCCCTCCGAGAAATTTCAAAAATGCTGCTCCAGCTGGACCAAAAATTTCAGGCGAATTTAGCGTTATCAAACTTAACACACGAACTATGTCTACAGGGTTACCAAGAAGCGAAACCATAGCAAATGTCGCTGCAACCTTGCCCTTTAAAAAAGTCGTCGTTGCACCTATTATCACAAGGTCATAAAAAATTAAAAATAGAAACCAAATGAAGATGGAAATCCCGAGCGCCTTCCCTCTCTGTTTAGAGATAATCGAGATTAAACCTGAGATACTTACGAAGACGAAACCAAGGATATTCGAAAGCAGGACGAAGACAAGATATTTTAACACACCTTCTGAACCAACTCTGCTCAAAATTATTATACCACTTATGCTAAAACCAAGCGCAGTTGAACTAAAAAGCACCAACAACAGACCGATAAGTTTACCAATATAGATTTCCCAACGATTTAAAGGTTGTGAGAAAAGCAATTCATTTAATTTCCCATCCCCAGAAAAACCAACTACGCCGATCACCAAAGATACAAGCGGAATTAAATAAAGCACAAGATTGAGCAAACTCAATGTCGTCCTTGAAAAATCTTGAAAACTGGCAGTATAACCGCTCGCACTTAATCCAAAGTAAGATATGCCGAGAATAAGGATTGTAAATATAACCGTGAAGATATGCGTCCACTTATTCCTGACGCTTTCGATTATTTCCACCTCAGCGATTGTGTAAATTGAGTTTTTCATTTCACTTCAAAATTTTTAATTTAAGTTGCTCGTAAGGGAATTCCTCTCCGCCATATTCTTTCATAAATCTTTCAAGCGTCTCCCTTGTTTTAAAAGTGACGACGAAATAGTTCATCGGTGTCTGAATTTTCTCCGACTTGACGAACAAAGCATTTTCAATTTTAACCCATTCTTTCGTGTAGAAATCGCGCACAAACATAACTGAACCCTTTGGAAGCTCTCGCGTATTTGAGAATTCAATCATACATCCAATATCATCAAACTTATAAACTTCCCCATCTGGCGTGACTATCTCCGTCGCAAATTCAAGTTGTGAAATTGCCATCTTGCACAGATAACAAACATCATGAGGTTCGATTTCCTCAGGTTTAATCTCTTTTGAACAGGAGGTTATGAGAAAAGATAAAAGCAGAAACAAAGTTGTTTTAATTTTTGCTTTCATATTCTTCTATCAATTTTTTGTAGACAGTCTCAAAAGATTGGCTTGATGTTTGAAAATTTTCAATAAGTGCGCCTCTTTCTCTAATCTTGAAAATTATATCAAGGACCTTACTCGAATCTGCTTTTATAACCATACTTGTTCCGTTTCTTCTCACATCAAGAGCGCCCATCTCATAAGCAACATCAACAAACTCATCCCTCATATTTTTTATCACAAGATAAACCTTCGATTCAAATTTCAACTTCCGTTTAAGTTCAGAGGCATTTTCAAAAGTTATCAATCTCCCACCTACAAGAATCCCAACTTTATCTGCAAGTTCATCAACCTCATTCAAAAGATGTGTCGTAAAAAGAATCGTTTTTCCCTCACCCTTTAAAGATGAAAGCAAAGACTTAAATTTCATAACTCCCTCTGGGTCCAAGCTAATGGTCGGCTCATCAAGGATTAAAATTGGAACATCAGGTAACAATGCTATCGCTATGCCAAGGCGTTGTATAGTCCCCCCAGAGAGTTCGCGCCCATATTTGTTAAGTATATCCTTTAAACCCAAAGCCTCAATCACATATTCGACCCTTTGAACACTCACATTTCTTATCTTTCTGTAGAACTCAAGCATCTCAATAACTTTTAAATTCTCGCTCAAATAAATTCTCTGTGGGAGGAAACTTATGAATTCTTTCGCTTTTTTTGATTCCAATTTCAAATTTATTCCATTTATATAAATCTCGCCTTCGTCTGGAATTACAAGCCCAACGATTGATTTAAGCGTTGTTGTTTTCCCGCTTCCATTCGGACCAAGCAGGACAACGGTTTCATTTTGATTGACGTCAAAGGATATGCCATTTACCGCGACTATTTCACCGTATCTCTTTTTTAAATTTTTAACTGAAATCATATCTTTTTCTCAAAATTTTTGATTTGAAAATTAGGATGAAAAACGGCAAAAAAGACGACAAACCCATAACAAAAATGCTCGCCAACGATATCTCTCTATTTTTGCTAATGATGCCACTTCGTTTGACGAGATGGGTTAAATCCGGTATCTCGACCTTCCGCATCAATGGATGTTCGTCGTAAATTTTAAACGATTTAATTATCGGCATCGCTTTCTCAGCTAACTCAATCGCCTTTGCAGATGGAGTTGAAAGATAAAGTTGAAGCATCGGATACCTGCCTTGTATACTTTCAAATGGATTTGTCAATCTAAATTTGACATCGCCAATCCCATCATCATCGAGGTCATACCCAAGATAATCATCCCAATAGTTCCCCTTGCCTTCATAGCTAAATGATGTGGTTTGAGGATTTCCCACCGTTCGCAACAAAGCAAGATTTCCGATGAAATTATTCTCATAAATTTTATCATAGTTTGCGCTTGCGAAAAGCATTATCGCAAGGTCGTTGTTTAGGATCAAATTTCTTCTAACTATGTTGTAATTTGTGCCTTCAAAATGGAGTCCGATCGAATTATCAATTATATAGTTTTCCTCCGCAACACAATAATCACAGGATTGTAGCAAAAGCCCATATGAGCTAAAGCCGCGATTCCTCGCGAATATATTTCGCTTGAAATAAATATGCCTCGAATACATCACCGCCCCACCTACGACATCATCGATGAAGACATTTTCCTCAAAACGATTTGAGTCGGAAAACATATAATGAATCCCGTATCTCAAATTTGTCGCGTAATTTCGCAGTATCAAGTTGTTCGATGCTTCCTGAATATACATTCCGTCCCTTACCTTCGTAATGTAATTCTCTTCAATCAAATTATAATGCGAATTCCATATGTGAAGTCCGCTACCGCGCTCACCTATGCCGAGATATTCTCTGCCGATCACGGTGTTATGTCTTACAATATTATGATTCGATGCGAAGAAGTAAATCCCAAATAAAACATCTTCGAGAAGGTTATTTTCGATGACGTTATGCGATGAATTTTTAAGAAGAATTCCCGAATCTTCTTTTTGAAGCAAATTTCCGCCGCCTGTTATTTTAAATCCTCTCACCAAGCACGAATCAGCTATAATCGTAACTGTGCTTCCCCAACTTTCTCCTTTTATATGCGGTCTTCCAATTCCTATCAAAACAAGCGGTTTATCCAGAAGTATATTTCCAAAGTATTCACCGGGATAGACAAAAATTGTGTCATGCGGTTTTGCTTTCGATATAGCTTCTTTTATCGTTTTAAATTCGTACTTCCCTCCAACCCTTAAAACATCAGCCTTTAAAAACGCCAAAGTTAAAACGAGCGTTAGAGTTATGTATTTTATTTTTCTGCTCAACATTAGCTTTCACTTTTTACTTCTTTCGCAGAAAAAATTAAAGCAAGGACAAGGAAAACAATAGCAAGCAAAAGTCCAAGTGAACCGATGTAAGGATAACTATAAACGGTAAATTGAGCTATTAATTTTTTCCCAAAGACTGGGGGCGTAAATGGTTGAACTTTTATCGGCGCATCAGGAGCGAGATTATGTCCGTATGTATAAAGTTTATTGTAAAAATCAAGAATTGAAAACAAACCAACATAGGCATACATAACAATCAAATCAACAACGGTTGAAATTTTGCCCAGCACAACAGCTCTCAATGTCAAAAGTCCAAGCGCTCCAAAAACAAACGGTAAATATGTAAACTCTGGAAAATCGCTTTGGCTTAACGGCTTCATTCCGATGTAGTGATTTAAAGTATTTATCTCCCTAAGGTCGTCCCTTCCTGCTGTCTTTCCACCTTCAAGTTTATACGAGTAGATATAAAGTTTTAAACCATCGGGATAGAAAGTTGCGAAAAACTGCATCCTCCACAGTGGGAATAAAAATGTCAAAACGACAGAAAGCGCTGCGATAAAAGTTAAAATTCTTGATTTAAGATTTAAAGGTGTGTCTTGTAGCCTCTCCCATTTTTGAAGTAAGGTTTCCATTTTAATCCCTCAATTTTTTAATTTTTAAAAAAGCGGGGCGCGTAAACGCCCCACTAATAATTACTTCATGGCTGTCGCTCCACCTTTTGGCTTAACAAGCAGATATCCCTGCATCTCCTGATGCAAAGCGGAGCAGAAGTTTGTGCAATAGAACGGAAATACACCAGGCTTGTTTGCTACAAATTCAATCGTTTTCGTCTCGCCTGGGTCAACGACAATATTTATGTTATATTCACAAATTGCCAAACCATGCAATTCATCGGTTGTCTGCTCAATATTAGTAAGGTGAATTATGACCTTATCACCTTGATTGACCTCAATTTTCCATGGCTGGAACCTCGACCTTACAGCTATCATCCAAACTTCAACTGTGTTTCCTTTTCTCACGATTTTTGCATCCTTCTCATCCCATATAGCGTTTGGATTCTTGTTATCAATTCCCTTTTGATATACTTCGATAACCTTGTCTTTCAACTTGTCGGCTCTTATTGCTTGTGCATAGTGCGGTTCCGGCTCAGTAAATGCATCGTAAAGTAATTTCATCTTTTCACCTGTTATGTCGATCAACTGCGATGCCTCCGGCTGGCTTGGCCCAACTGACAAATGCCTACCGTGCGAGAGCTTGTTCAACGCGATTACATACTTGCCCGCAGGATGCTTTGTGTCGCCTTCTGGTACACAAAGGTGTCCAATGTTATATGCGATCGGGATTTTATCAACAACTTCCCAGGTCCCGAGTTTCCACTTGGCAATCGCGCTTTCGACAAAGAGAGATGTATAAGCATAACCTTTGTCATCAAATTGAGTATGAAGTGGTCCAAGCCCAACTTGAACTTCAGCCTCACGGACGCTTTCATATCTGAGCACCGGAATCCCATCTTCTTCGCCGACGAAATCCTTATTCTCAATCGCTTTAAGCATTTTGTCGAAATTATAAACAGTAGTTATACTTTGCAACTTTCCACTCCCAACTATCCATTTACCATCAGGGCTTACATCAACACCATGCGGGGATTTCGCACATGGCAAAAGATAGACAACGCCGGGAGCTTCTTTCGGATCAATCACTCTTACACCAGAGATAATTTTATATTTCCCAGCCTTGAGGTATTCTTCTGCTTTCTTCCAGTTAACAGCTGCAATGTAATCTCGGTCGTTTTGCGATGCGGTAATTTCAAGTATCCCTGTGGCTCTTTCCGAGTTATAGCACGTCCAGAAAACCCAACCATGGCTTGGTCCCTTACCTGCATCACCGAGGTCGAAGTTGAATGGTGGCATCAAAATTTGGAAACCGTGCTTTTCATCCATTCTCATCTCGCCTGTCTTCGGGTCAACCTCAACAAGTGCAACTATGCCATGATACTTCTTCGCATATTCTTCAACGGGGACATAGGTTCCCTTTGGAATCGGAACGGAAAATCTCGTTGCAATGGTAACATACTCAGTATTTTCAGTTACGAAAGTTGAACCATGGTTGCCGGAAAGATTTGGAATTGGACCGAGAATTTGCTTAACTTTGAAATCTTTCAAATCAATTCTTGCGATACGATTATTTGCGTTGTCATTGATGAAAAGCCATCTCCCATCATAATCACCGTTTGTCTCGCTCAGGGCTGGGTGATGAGCATCTCCCCAAGTGTAGCCACCGAGCATTTCCTTCGTTTCCTTATCAAATCCATAACCAGTCGATGGATAAGGCGTGAAAACTGGAATTGTTGCGATATGTCGCATCGAAGGGATTCCAGCGACAAAGATATTGCCAGAATGACCACCTGAATAGAAGAGATAAAATTCATCAAGGTCTCCCGGTGGGACATAAGTTGCAAGAGCTGCTTCCGCAATTTCTGATTTAACTGCTTCCTTCTTTGGACAGCCCATAAATAAAAGTGCAAGTGCTAAAAATGCAATTGATGCAAGCGCCACTAATTGAATTTGCTTTTTCATGGCTCCTTCCTCCTTTTGATTTTTTTAACGTTTTGAGGTTAGTTGCTGTTTACGGTATTTCTCATAAGCTTTCGTTAAAAGTTCCACAGCTTGTGCTTTCTCTTCATCCGTAAGCATAATTTGACTTCCAAGTACAATAGACATCGTTCCCGTTGGCTCCTTGATGAAATTTTCAAGTGTTTTTCCAAATTTGCTTGGGACATCTTCAACCGCATTGCTTAGATCAGGACCAATTTTAGCTGCTGATTCAATTCCAAACACAGAGATCGAATGACACACAAAACAACCTTTATTAACAAAGAAAGCCCCTTCACCCTCTCTCATTTGCTTTTCTTTTTCAATTTCCTCCGGCGTAGGAAGGTCAGCCAAAGCAGATGAAGATTGAGGATAATATTGCGGCGGTAAATTGACCTTTTTCCAACTCAAGGTTAAAAGAGTTAACGCAACAGCCTCTTTCGTTCCAAATCCCATCTCCGGCATTACACTTTCAGGGGAAACCATCTTTGGGTTTTTAAAATGAGCCACATGCCAAGCAAAAACTGATTTTCTACCGCCAATCCTAGAATAATCAAATTGCTCTGGCGCTTTGTCCCCCTCGTAAGTCAAATCCGGACCTATCACACCACCTCGTCCATTAATTTTATGACAGGCTCTGCATCCCTTCTCCTTAACAAGTTTCTTTGCGTAGTTAATATAGTCAGCCCCTGGCGTAAGCGTATCATAACGATGACAGATATTACAATTCATCTGAAGCAAAACTTTCCTATCAGGTGGCCTATAAAGTTGCTCAAGCTCTTTCCCAAGCAAAGGCTCTTCCCAATGTTCAATAAAACCATGCGCTTCCTCTTTATTCAACGCATAACCCTGTCCACCATGACAAATTGTACAACCATATTTAGCAACGGGATGCTTATCAAGTATTTCCTTTGGATGCGTCTTAAATGGATTTGGCGCATTTTCAAGACCCTTCCACTCATACCCCATGTGACAAGTTATGCATCTATCGACCCTGTTAAGCTCACGGACATATATCTGTTTTATTCCCAGCTCAACCGCCTTCGCCTTATCTTCGCCAAGATTTTCTTTGACATACTTTTTAAATTCCGCTTGATACTTTTTCCATTCAGGCGTGAAATATCCGACATAGACAACCAAAGTTACAATGAAACCAATTAATGCAATCGCATAAACTGCGATTACATCTTTTTTGAGCTTGCTTTTGTCCATCTTCCGTCTTCAATTTCTTTTAAAATTTCTTTGGTATTTCTGGCCATTGCTCCCATGGGAAGTAGAATTCCCAATTAGGTCCGCGCATATAGGTACCAATGATTATCAAAACAACTACAAGAAAACATAAAACCATAAAAACTATGTTTTGCTTCATCCTTTCCTTATGAAACCAAACACCCGTGCTTAAATTTGAACTTTTATCAAGATATGGCCATATCGCAAGCAAAAGAACCAAAACGCCCGGAATCAAAATACCACCAATGAAACCACCGCTTAAAACGAAACTTCCAATTCTTATTGTAGTTATAGCCACAAGTTCCTGAAGCCAGAGGAAATACCATGGAGCTTTTGCAGGATTTGGAGTAATATTTGGATTTGCCGGCTCCTCAAGAGGAGCACGGAAAATTAAACTTAATATCGCAACAACTACGAAAGTGCCAAGCATTACAACCCCAATTCTTCTAATCAAAAACGGAACTGAATTAACTGTGTATTTATCCTCGTCGAGCAAAGTGACCTCGACTTGAGGCGTCCTCCCTGTTGTTAAACCAAGGAGGGAATAAGTTTTGCTTCTAACCCCATCTTTAATTTTTTCCTTTTTCTGATTCAAAACAAGATTATCAACGCACGCAAGCCCACCATCTTTTCTTATCCTCCACATATGGTAAGAGAAAAGGATTAAAACCGCAGCAGGCAAAAAGAAACAATGAAGCACATAAAATCTTATCAAAGCATTCTGCTCAATTTCATGCCCTCCAAGCAAAATAAATCTTATCCATTCGCCGACGATCGGAGCACTCTTAGCTATGTTCGTTCCAACTGTTATAGCCCAAAACGCAAGCTGGTCCCAAGGTAAAAGATAACCCGTAAAAGATAAAAGCAACGTTATAAGCAACAGGAAAACCCCAACAAGCCAGTTTAATGGCCTATTTTGACCAACCCCGACACCGTTTTTATATGCTCCCGTCAAAAAAACGCGAACCATATGAAGGAAAGCAAAAGCAACCATCAAGTGCGCAGAATTTCTATGCATAGCCCTTATAAACCATCCAAATGAAACAACATACTCTATATCCTTTACGCTGTGATATGCCCTTTCAACAGATGGAACATAAAGGAACATCAATATCACACCTGTGATAGTCAATATCAAAAACAGAGTTGCGGTTATAGTCCCAAGCCAAAGTGAATATCCCCAAGATAAACTTTTAAGTGTCACTTTTGCGGGAAACCAGTGGAGAAGCAAATTTCTTACTATCGATTCACCTGCCTCTTTTTCAGACCTTGGAGACCAAGTCCAAAATATACTTCGTTTGTCAATTTTTTTAGGCTTTACTTCCAATTCAGCCATATTATTCCTCGTTTAATTTTGTTACACTGTGACTTTGTAGTTTTGCGGAACTGTTTTATCCAAATCAACGACAAGTTTCCCATCCTCCTTCGAAATCTCGACCTTAACCCATTCAAGAGGTCTTGGTGCGGGACCAGCGTAATTTGTCCCATCACCGTAAAATTTGGACCCGTGACATGGACAATGAAATTCCCATTTAATTTCAACTTCTTTTCCGCCGATTTTTACGATTTTAGGCTTTGAAAGCCCAACATACTTAACTGTGCAACCAAGATGAGTACAAACAGCAGATATCGCATAAAAGGTGTTATTTTCACGAAAGATATAAGTTTTGATGTCATCAATGAATGTGACCCCATCGGGAATTTTATTAGGCTCATCAAGTTTAACTCGTCTCGCGCCTTCATAACTTACATTTGGGAACAACGACCTTATCCATGCGTAAATCTGCCCCGCAAGCACTGAAATAAGCGAACCAAGCCCAATATTCTTTAAAAATTTTCTTCGATCAATTTTCATTTTTTCAATCCTCATTTTATTTTTAATCTTCGATTACTTCCTGCTCGACATAATACATTCTTTCCATAGTCATCGCCTCGGTTGGACAAACAATTGCGCACAACCCACACCTTATGCACTTTTCATCATCCTTTATCATTGCAGATAATGGAACATTATCGTCAAATTGATAATGTTGCAATAGTTTTTCTTTCATCTCATCGTCGAGCTCTAACTCTTCAATTGGAACGAGTTTCAAACAATGCTCCGGACAAACATCAGTACATGCACCGCATAAAACACACTTTTCAGCGTCATAAATCGTTTGAATATGACAAAGTAAACATCTCTTCGCTTGCTCAACCGCTTGTTCTTCAGTATAATTCATTTCAACTTCAACGATTCCAGTTCTTCTATCAATTGGAATTGTTTCTGGGGGTTTCCTCGGGGTTACCTCGTAACCAACATAAGTTGAATAGTTGCGTTTCTCGATTTTTTCAATTGATAGATGGAAAAATTTCTTCGTCTTCAACCCACGCAGATAATTGTCAATTGATATCGCCGCTTGCTTACCATTTGCTATCGCATCGATTAAATTTCTCGGACCAAAAGCGACATCGCCACCAGCAAATACGCCCGGACAAGTTGTCTCAAGAGTTTCTGGGTTAACCTTTATCGTCCCAGCTGGGGTCAGCTCAATACCATCTTCCGGTTTTATAAAATTCAAATTCGGTCTTTGACCTATCGCAAGGATAACTGTATCCGCATCCATATATTCACTTATGCTATCATCAAAAATTGGGTTAAATCTTCCGTTCTCATCATATGTTCTTTTCACTCCGATAAATTCAACGCCTTTAACCTTTCCATTTTCACCGATAAACCTTTTAACCCCTCTTTGCGGATGAAAGATAATTCCCTCTTTTACAGCCTCTTCAAATTCCTCTTTACCTTGTGCAGTTCTCAACACAGGCATTTCTTCAAATGATTCCAAGCTTGCTATGTGAATTTCAAGTACTCCAGCCCTTCGCGCGGTCCTCGCGGCGTCCATTACGATGTTATATGTTGACCCATTCCCAACTTTCTCTTTCTCTTCCATTTCAACCGCCATCCTCAAAGCTGTCCTCGCAGCATCAAAAGCAACAAACCCACCTCCTATAACCAAAACTTTTTCCCCAAGTTCAACCCTATAACCATTGTTTACATTTATTAAGAAATCTATCGCCTTTATAATCCCATCGAGATTTGCTCCTTCAACATTCATTTCTCTTCCCTCTTGCGTCCCAACAGCGATAAATATAGCGTCAAACTCTTCTTTTAGCTCTTTTATCCCGAAATTTTTTGTCAAAGGTGTAAGCGTTTGAACCTTAACACCAAGCCATAAAATTTTGTTGATCTCTTTCTCAATTATGCTTCTTGACAATCTAAATTCAGGGATGCCATGTCTCATCATCCCGCCCAACACATTTGAAGCTTCAAATATCACAACCTCATACCCAATCAAAGCAAGGTCATGGGCGCATGCAAGTCCCGCAGGCCCAGCGCCAATTATCGCAACTTTTTTATCTCTGACATCAGATTTTCTCACCTTTGCAAGCGTCGGCAAATGCCAAAACAACTTGTTATCCTCGGCATCGAAATCGTTTTCAAAAAGTTCATCCTGTGTATCGGGATAAAGAGATTCAACCCCATATTTTTCAGTTAAAAATCTTTTCAAAGCCCTTATCGTAACCGGTTTATCGATGCTTCCCCTTCTGCAGAAATCTTCACACGGCGCCGCACAAACCCTTCCACATACCGAAGCAAACGGATTTGGAGCTCTTGCAACAAAATACGCCTCTTTATATCTTCCTTCCGCAATTAATTGAACATATCTTCCCGCATCGGTGTGAATTGGACAAGCTGCCTGACACTTGACTTGCTTTTGCCAATGCAACAAATCTGGCAAAAAAACTTTATAACTCATCAATTAATCCCCATTTGAGTTTTGAACTTTTTAAGCAAAATAAAATCTTCAGAAAATTGAAGAACTCTTTTCCCATTTCTTAAATCCTTCACAAGGTTTGCCAAGCTTTCATGGTCAAGCATAGCCCTAATTTGATTTCTCATCTTAAACCAGTAATCGTGCAAGGCACATGGATTTTCCGCATCGCAAGGGCCAACCCGCAAAATGCATGATTCAAACCACTCTATCCCATCTATCTCTTTAACTATATCGAAAATTGTGATATCTTTCGGGTCTTTCGCAAGCACAAACCCACCCCCAGGACCTCTGACCGAGGTCAAAAAGCCAGCCTTGACGAGAACTTGTAAAACTTTATTTAAAAACTCTTTTGGAATTGATAAAGCCCCTGCGATTTGCTTTGCGAGGATAGGTTCTTGTGAGTTCAGCGATGCAATGAAAATCATCGCTTGAATTGCATATTTACAGGTTTTGCTAAGCAAGATAATTCAAGATTTATTTATCCAGTAATAAATTAAAACATCCAAAATTAAAAGTCAATTAAAGGATATCCACATCCATAATTTTTATCCCGCCTCGTCACATTATCTCTATGACCTTATTCCTTGAGGAAAAACCCGAGATAATTTTCACCCTTGACCTCGGCACATTGAAATAATTGGCTATTAGCTCTATAACTGCTTCATTCGCTTTCCCCTCAACTGGCGGAGCTTTAACGGAGACGGAAAAATGGGTTTCATCAATCTTTTCGATTTTCTCTACCTTGGAGTTCGGTTTTACCTTTACAAAGATTCGCATTTGACAAAATTTTTTGAATAAACTTAACCAACCTCGATTTTTAAATCAAGCATCACAAAGTAACTATAATTTCTGTTTTTCGTATATTTAAAAGCAGACAAAAACACAAAACAAGAGAAACCATGCGCAAAATTCTAATTGCATTGACCCTGCTTTTCTTCTCGCAATTAAGCCTCGCTCAGGAAAACAAAGAAGCGAAAACCGAAAATTTAATCGATGAAATCCTCAACAAAGTTGAAAATTTCTACTCCTCCGAAGAAACCATACCAAACTATGCAATCCAGCGACAAAAGGAAGTTCAAAAACAACTTTTGAAAATAAAGAAACAACTTGAAATTTTAAAAAAGCAAAAAGATTCGATCGAGCCGGAAAAATTTCAAAAGGAACTCGAACAAATTCAAAAGACAGCAGTTGAAATCCAAAAGTCTGCGCAAGAACTTGCTGAACTAACACAGAAAGGAGTTTCAACATTCTTACCAATCGAACCAACCTTTAAATTTAAAGGCGACACAGAAATCGGAGAGAATAATTTCATCGAAGGGGATTTGCTCGTGCAGGATGGAAATTTGATAATTCGAGGCAAAGTTAAAGGAAATATACTTGTTGAAAATGGTGATGTTATTTTAAAAGATGATGCGGAGGTAAACGGCGACATATATACAATCAACGGCGCAATCAAAATAAGCGAAAGCGCGAAATTTACGGGCAAAAAATATGAAAACTTTTCTCCACTTGCAGAAATAGACAAAACTACATCATACAGCAGGAGGAAACATCGATACGAGGTCAAATATAAACAATTTTATGAAGAGACGCCTGGGATAGACAATTTATATTTTGAATTTGAAAGGGTCAGTGGATTCAAAATCGGTTTGATCTTCCCCAAAAAATTCTTAAGGATGCTTGACAAACCGATCTCGGTCTACGGCTACGGCGCTTATGCAACCAAATCACATAGATGGATTTTTTCCATCGGTCTCAACAGGATTTTAGCCCATTTGAATGATGAGCTTTTCTTTATCCTTGGTGTAGAGATTCACTCAACTATCGGGACAAAAGATAATTGGCTTGTGTCACCAAACGCAAATACAATTTCCGCTCTTCTCTGGAACAACGATTATCGTGATTATTTTAAACAGGATGGATTCAATGTTTATCTTGAGATGGCTTTGCTTTCGAGCGCTAACAATCTAAAATTGATTTTCTCAAACGATGATTACGCAAGTGAAAACACGAAATATATAAAATACTTCAGCTGGAACAAGAAACGACCATTTCGCGAAAATCCACCTGTCTATGAAGGAAGATTAAAAACAGTTTCCTTGAACTATAAATCTGGAAGTTTTCAATTAATCGAGGGATTTAGAAAATCCGGCGTTGGGCTTCAGCTAACTTTCGAAAAAGAACTCGAAAAGCTCAAATATACAATTATAACAATGGAGTTGAAAACGAGGGTGAGTTTGTCAGAATATGACAACATTGGATTGAGGTTAAAACTTGCAAGTTCGGATAAAATTTTACCTAAACAAAAATCTTTTGAACTTGGTGGATTTGGAACACTTTATGCTTTTCCCTATAAAGCATTTGAGGGAAATAAAATGTTTCTTGCAAACTTTGAATACATCTTGAAAAACCCAATACATATCTTCGACCTGATCAACTTTTTCATATTTTTCGATGCAGGTTATGTTAACAAAGAAGAATCAAAACTTGCATCTGGATTTAAAATCAAAAACATAAGCGAAATAAAATCAGATTTTGGATTTGGATTCGGGACGGAGAGTATGAAGACAAGGATTTACTTTGCATGGAGGACGGATAGAAAGATGCCCCCGATTATAGTGGTGAGATTATCAAATCCATTTTAAAGTTTGCTTAAAATAAACTCAAGCACCTTTTTAATCTCGATCAAATCACGACGAAGTTCAGGGTCGGAAATTTTGGAAATTTTTATCGTTCCACCTTCGACTGAAATTTCCCTTGGGTCTTCATCTGGGTTGTAATTTTGTAAAACTCGCTTCGCCCCTTCAATTGTGTAACCTTCCTCCCAAAGCAAACGCTTTATCATCAAGATGATTTTAATATCACGGTTTGTGTAAACTCTGTTCTTTCCCCTGTTTCTTACTGGTTTAAGTTGGTCAAACTCCTTTTCCCAATATCTTAAAATGTAAGGTTCAACTTCGGTTATTTTACTTACCTCTCCTATTGAATAGTAAAGTCGCTCGATTTTAAACTCTGGCATTTTCCACTCCTTTTTTGTTTTATTATAATCATTTCTTATAAAAAATTCAACCTCTTTGTTAAATCTTTGTAAACTCTTAACCGTCCTTTAATTTTATCGGTTTAAATTCGGAGTGACGGTCTTTAAAGATTCTTTGAAAAATAACACAGGTATAAATGCACAAAGCCTCAAATGTCAAGGCAAACTGCGCGATTCGATGCTTTATTTCCCTTTTTAATTCCCCTGGAGATAAAATTTTAATTGGAGCGATATCTAATTAGTGGAAAGTTACAAGTGCAAGTGTATGTTGTGGAGTTTTTAAATAGTGTTGAAACCAGGGTTTGACACAACTTTTTCATCCTCAACCTGCAAGTAAACCTTCTCTCAGTGCTTTTTTAAAAAATGCGCTTTTTGTAAATTTGATTTGACGAGGTTCTAATTTTAAAGAAAATTTTAGATGAAAAAATGAAAAACACAATCGAATATCTAATCAAACTGCGCGAGGAAGCAAAGCTTGGGGGTGGCATCAAAAGAATTGAAGAACAACACAAAAAAGGGAAATTGACCGCAAGGGAAAGACTTGAAATTTTGCTTGACGAGGGCAGTTTTCAAGAGATAGATATGTTTGTGAGACACCGAACTCACGATTTTGGTATGGACAAGCAAAGACCACTTGGCGATGGGGTTGTGACAGGATATGGGACAATTGATGGAAGGCTTGTCTTTGTATTTAGCCAAGATTTTACTGTATTTGGGGGTTCGCTTTCCGAGGCACATGCTGAAAAGATTTGTAAAATTATGGACCTTGCGATGAAAGTTGGAGCTCCCGTCATAGGTTTGAACGATTCAGGCGGTGCAAGGATTCAAGAAGGGGTTGCAAGTTTGGGAGGGTATGCAGAGATTTTTCTAAGAAATACGCTTGCCTCCGGAGTTATTCCGCAAATCTCCGCAATTATGGGCCCTTGTGCCGGTGGAGCTGTATATTCACCTGCCATAACAGATTTCATTTTTATGGTCAAGAACACAAGTTATATGTTCGTAACAGGACCAAATGTTGTGAAAACAGTAACACATGAAGATGTGACCTTTGAAGAACTCGGCGGAGCGATGGTCCATGCGACAAAAAGCGGAGTCGCACATTTTATCTGTGATAACGATGTCGAATGTCTTATGCACATAAGAAAACTTTTAAGTTATCTACCCTCAAACAATATGGAAGACCCACCTAGAATTAAAACGGACGATGACCCAAATCGCGAAGACCCTAAACTTGACTCAATAATCCCCGATAATCCAAACAAACCATACGATATGAAAGAGATAATCCTTTCAGTCGTCGATAACAATGAATTTCTCGAGGTTCACGAATATTTTGCTCAAAATATAATTTGTGGCTTCGCAAGATTCGATGGATATCCTGTTGGAATAGTTGCAAATCAACCATCGGTCTTAGCTGGCGTGCTTGACATAGACGCCTCCGTAAAAGCAGCAAGATTTGTAAGATTTTGCGACGCTTTCAACATACCAATTATAACTTTTGTTGATGTCCCTGGATTTATGCCCGGGACAGACCAAGAATGGCGCGGGATAATTAAACACGGCGCTAAACTCTTATACGCATATTGCGAAGCAACCGTGCCCAAAATTACAATCATAACAAGGAAAGCTTACGGTGGCGCTTATGATGTTATGGGCTCAAAGCATATAAGAAGCGATATAAACTATGCCTGGCCAACCGCTGAAATTGCGGTTATGGGTCCAAAAGGTGCGGTTGAAATAATTTTCAAAAAAGAAATTGAAAAAGCAGAAAACCCCGAAGAACTTGAAGAAAAATTAATTCAAGAATATCGAGATAAATTTGCACATCCATATATCGCAGCGGAGCGCGGTTATATCGACGATGTAATTGAGCCAAGAAAGACAAGAGGGATGATTATAAAAGCACTTCGAATGCTTGAAAATAAAGTTGATACTAACCCCAAAAAGAAACACGGCAATATCCCGCTTTAAAAATTAAATGTATCCTTTTCGATTATGTTTGATTTGCTTTTGGTCGCATCATCTATCTTTTACGCAATTGAGATAATAATTTTCTTCTTCGCACTGAATAAGAAAAATGGAAAGGCTCATCCACAAGAGAAGGAACTTCCAAAGGTAAGCGTAGTGGTCGCAGCGAGAAATGAAGAGGAAAATATAGAAAGATGTGTCAATTCAATTATAAATTTAGATTATCCCAAAGAAAAACTCGAAATCATAATCGCAGATGATGGTTCAACCGACAGAACAGCTGAAATCGTCTCACGATTTCAAAGCGACAATCCAAACTTAAAACTTTTAAAAATCACATCACAAATAAACAATCTCAAAGGCAAAGCAAACGCCCTTGCTCAAGCAATAGGACAGGCAACGGGTAAGTTTGTCTTTATGACCGACGCGGACTGCGCCGTGCCAAAAACATGGATTAAAGGAATGCTGAAATATTTCGATGAAAAAACGGGTGTTGCATCTGGAATTACAATCATTGAACACGGGAAAATTTTCTATGGTATGCAATCGTTGGATTGGGCATTTCTTTTAGGGGTTGCAGCAGCGGTTGGGAAGCTTTTTAAACCGGTGGCATGCATTGGGAATAATATGGCTTTTAGAAAGGAAGCCTATGCGGATTGCGGTGGATATCAAAATTTAAAATTCAGCATAACAGAAGATTTCGCTCTTTTCAAAAGCATAATTCAAAATGGGAAATGGACATATTCTTTCCCTGTTGACATTGAAACTTTGGTCATAAGTAAACCCATTAAAACTTGGAAGGAATTATATCATCAAAAGAAAAGATGGGGAACAGGCGGCCTTGATACAGGTCCACTTGGAATAGCAGTTATGTCAGGTGGATATATATTTCATTTACTTTTGTTATTGTCGCCATTTTTCTTACAAAAAATCACCAGTTTGCTTTTTGCGATAGTTTTAAAATTTCTCGTCGACGGTGCCTTCCTTTTCAAAATTTTGAAAAAGTTCAAAAAGCTCTCCCTTCTTAAATATCTCCTCTTCTTTGAACTTTACTACATTATCTATGTAGTTGCGCTCCCATTCGTTGTATTTTTAGGTGGCAAGACAGTATGGAAAGAGCGAAAATACAAAGGGCTTAAAAATTTGCAGGTCATCGAGCACGATTAAACTTTTTCGCAAAAATTCCGATAATAATTTACAGATGGAATGAAAAACAAAAGATACACACAAATGTTTAAGAAATGTCCGATGTGTAACAATATTTGGAAGTCGAAGGAAGATTTTTTAAACGATGAAAATGTGAGCTTGATCGGATATCAAAAATATATGGGACTGTATGGGGGTGGGTATTTGCTCTTCAGGCATAGGACAAAGTTTTGTGGCACAACAATTGCAATTAAAGCAGCGTTTTTCTCCGACGATATATCTTCAACACAAAGATTAAAAAGAATTATAAACAAGGAGCGCGGGCGCAGATAAGCCCGCACTCAATCTATTTTTCAACCACGACGCGCTTATGACCAAATGTCCAAAGATAATCACGTAAAGCCTTTATTTGCTCATTAGCATCGCCATTAAGAACATCTGGAACTGGGCTTGTCCCTTCATAGAAAAATGTCGGCATATTCGTCCCGGGCTGAATAGCCTGCGGGTCCCTGAGCCAATCGATAACCCACTCTGGTTTCAATCTTCGAGGAGCAAGTTCAAGATTTGGAGCAAGCATCGATGCTGAAAGGTTGCTTCCAACCGTGTGACATTTCAAACATTGCAAATTATCGAACAAAACTTTTCCAGCGGAAACATATTTACTTTCGAGTGGAACATCGTAACTTCTAACCTTAAATTCTTGATTGCTTAAGCCGAGGAAATACTTTATAAGAGCGGTTATCTCATCGTCTGTTAACTGAAATGTCGGCATCCTAAGTTTAAACCATGGTCTTATCGTCGTCGGATTTCTCAAGAATTCATATAGCCAGGGTTCTTGAACCTTCGCTCCTTCAATTGTTAACAACGGTGGTCTCAATCCAGGGTCATCTATCATCGGATGGATATATCCACCTTGCTCTTCGATTTGATGACAGTTTATGCAATTATACCAAAGTGTTAATCTTCTTCCCTCGTTTATCTCCTTGCGTCGTCTATCAAATGTCTGAACATATTTTGGACCGACTTCATTTTTCTTGAAACTGGCAATTAAAGTTACAAGCGCTTCAATTTCAACTTCGGTAAAGTTAAATTGCGGCATCTTTGATTGAATTCTCTCTGTCGAATAACCGCGCGGGTCGCGTAATTTCTCCGCAAGCCAAACAAGTCTATCTTTCGGGAGATGCTCTTTATATCCAAAGTCAAGTTGTTCTATATTTTTTCTCGCAAAATCTGAAATATCAACACTTACTTTTGTCTCTCGCTCTGTTCCCTTTATATCGTGACAACCATAACAACCATAACTTTTTATCAATCTCAGCCCTTGTTCAGCTTTTTCATTCGTGAAGTTAATTTTTATAGATGCGTAATCAACCGTATCTTTAAGTGTCATAAGATAAGCGACGATATCCTTAGCTTCTTGGTCTGTGAGTCGAAGGCTTGGCATTCTCGAATTCGGCAGGTAATGGCGCGGATTTTTAAGCCAATCATAAAGCCATTGAGGATTGACCTTGCTTCCAACTTTCGTGAGCTCAGGTGCTACATCGTAATTTAAACCTCGCGTTTTTCGAACTATATCATTATCCCCAACCGCATGGCAACCGAGACATCCAATATTCTCAACAAGTTCCTTGCCTCGCTCGGGATTCCCACCACCTGTATATTTAAAGTTATATTGCCAATTCTTTGCACTATCCTGACCGATTTTTACAAGGTATGCAGTGATTGCTTCAGCTTCTTCCGGAGTCAATTTGAAATTCGGCATCCTTCCATGAGGTAAATACTCACGCGGGTTCAAAATCCAACGATAAATCCAACCGGGCGTCGTCTTAACAAGAAGGTTGTTCAAGCTCGGTCCAACCTTCGGAAAATCATTATAACCATCGATGCCATGACAGCCATAACAGCCGGATTCGATCAAAATATGTTTCCCCATCGTAAGTTTTGGCGCCCATTTCAAGTTAATTTCATTGAAGTGACAATCGTTGCAACCTGCCTCTATATATTCCTTTTTCAAAATTGGCCATTCCCAATGCTTATCTTTGTCCCCATGGGCATAACCCTCCGTCAAAGCGGGTCCTTGTCCGCGATGGCAAGGGGTACAACCGAAAGTTTCAGGATTATGTTTCTCAAGAAGTTCGAGGTTCGGATGAGTTCTAAAGGGCTGTGGAGCATCCTCAAATAAAGGGTCATTCCAACCGAGGTGACAAGTCTGACATCTATCAACCCGCGCTTTCAAAGTCCCAAAATTTGTCCTCTCAAACTCAGGCAAAACCACTTGGATAATTTTTATAGGCGATTCTTTCGTTTTCTGAATTCTATCCTTAATCCTATTTATCTCATCGAAAAGTTTATTAATTTCACGTTCAACCTCATCAACCCTCGACCTATATTTTTTAACGATAGCCCACGCTTCATCTTTTTTCTTTGTTAGCTCCTCTATCCTCGCGTTCAATTCCTTCATTAAATTTTCCTCGCTCTGAATCTTCGCCCATAGCTTTTGAGCTTCTTTATCTTTGCCTACCTCAAGTTTTGCCCTTTGATAAAAATAGTAATATTCATCAGACCTGCTCTTTGCAAATTGAAACTCTCGCGTCAAATCCGCAAGTTCTTTCTCATACCTTTTATAATCAGACAGAGCCTTTTTGTATTCATCCGACTCAAGTCCCGCTTTCGCCTTTTCAAGTTCCTCCCTTAACTCTTTATATCTTGCGCTATCAAAGTTTGCAACCGCAATTTTGTAAAGTGAATCAAGCTTTGCAAGTTTCAATTGATAAAATTTTCTTTGATATTCTTTCCAAGGTCTTCGGACTGAAACTTCATCTATAACAGACCATAATGTCGCAAGCAGAAGAATTGTTGCAAGTCCAAGGTAAATTTTATCATATCTCCTCTGTTCGACGGGGGTTTCCTTCCGTTTTTTAATCCAGCGGAGGAGCATGGCTAATTCGGTTATTTTGTTTTTTAATTGGATTTTTAATTAAACATTAAACCAAGGCGTAACCCAAACATACTTAACATTTAAAGTCCACCTCAAAATCATCTTTATCGGCAAAGCAAGCATCGTCAAAAGAAGGTAAGATGTTATTATGTATCTAGTTAAACCGAATTTTTCTGCAAAATCAGGCATTTTCTTCTTCAACCACAACCATCCCAAAGGCATAAAAACCGCATAATAACCTATGACTACAATTCCACCAAGGATTGAAGCGACTGGATTAAGCGTCCCGTCGGGGTTATATGTTGAAATTCCAAAAAGTTCAGTCAAATCAACATTTGTGAGCGCAACTACTTTATGCGGGTCCCATTCTTCCCAAGGCCAGAAGAAATTCCATCCTGGACCTCTCAAAAATGTACCAACGAATATCAAAAGAACCCAAAGCACAAGAAAACCGAATGCAAAAATTATAATCGCCCATTTCCTCTCCTTGAAAGTATAATAACCGTTTCCCTTGGGATTTATATCTAAATAAGGAATTGCCATCAAACCAAATATAATAAGTCCAGGTAGCAAAACGCCCGCAATCCATGGGTCAAAATACACAAGCATTTCTTGAAGTCCCAGAAAATACCATGGAGCCTTAGATGGATTTGGAGTCAAAGCTGGATTTGCCGGCTCTTCAAGTGGAGCATCAAACGCGATCGCCCAAACAAGCACAAAAGCAATCACGGCGATTGCAGCTATAAATTCAACGCGAACAAGATACGGCCAAACCTGAACTTTATCTGTTTCATCCGCTTCGTATGGAATTCCGCGTTCGTCATTTTTCTTGGCTTTTCTCATAGCGTAAATGAAGAAACCATAAACAGTGAAAAGAAGTATTATGATTGGAAAATTATCCGGATTGCCCAATATTTTTAAAAGGTTATGCATAACTCAATGCTTTGCTTTTATTTTTTAATAACCGGCCCAGAGATTCCTCCATCTTTTCTAACTCGCCAAAAATGAACAGCAAGGAAAATAGCGGTTACAAGCGGTAAAAAGATGCAATGCAAAACATAAAATCTTAACAAAGCTGGTGGCCCAACTTGTGTACCTCCCAAGAGCAAAAATCTTATATCGTTATCAGGCCTCATACCAAGTTCAGGTCCAAATGGTCCTTGATGTCCAAGAAATGGCGTTGCACGAGCCATATTCGTCCCAACTGTCACAGCCCATATAGCAAGCTGGTCCCATGGCAAAAGATAACCAGTAAAACTTAAAAGAAAAGTCAAAACTAAAAGAATTACCCCAACAACCCAGTTAAATTGTCTCGGCGGTTTATACGAGCCTGTTAGAAACACCCTGAACATATGAAGCATAACAGTTATAACCATAAGATGTGCAGACCACCGGTGCATATTTCTTATTAATGCACCAAATGGAACATCGTTCATAAGATATTTCATATCTTCGTACGCATACTCAGCAGAGGGACGATAATAAAACATCAATATGACACCAGTTATCGTAAGAATTATAAACAACAGAAAAGAAATTCCACCCATTCCCCAAGTATAACCATAATTGACAGCATGCCTCGAAACCCTTACAGGATGAAGATGCAAAAAAACATTATCAACGACCATTAATGCTCTATTTCTTTGAGTGTCCTCATATCCATGGCGGAATATCGACTTATAAATTTCCGAATTTTTTATTTTCTTTTTTATCTGTGCAAGCATCTTTGCCTTAAAATTTTTTATTTTTTAATTAACCTCTGTAAGGTAAGAACGAACCCGGCTTTCCCCATTCACCTTTTTCATATCTATATGTCACTCCTTTATCGATCAAAATTTGCCCATCTTCAGCAAGTGTAATTTTCACCCTTTCAAGAGGTCTTGGCGCCGGACCCTCGAAATTAATCCCCGACTTTCTAAATCCACTTCCATGACATGGGCATTTAAATTTATTTTCACCGCTTAACCATCTTGGAGTGCAACCAAGGTGAGTGCAAACTGCAAGCAAAGCATAAAAGCCATCTTCCTCGCGGACTATCCAAACACGTTGCGTATCTTTAAATCGTTCGCTCACTTCCCCAACAGTATATTCATCTGGATAACCTGCTTTAAATGCGGTCGGCGGTTCATAAAGAACTCGAGGGAACATATACCTAATCACTCCAATTATCGAAGTAAATATAAATCCCAAAAACCCAAGCCAACCAGCAAGCGTTAAGAAAGAACGCCTGTTGAATTTCCATAGCCCGGTGTCATTTTCAGGTGGCTTATCTTGTTTTGGCACGACTTTCTTTTTTACTTCTTTTTGTGCTACCTCTTGATTGGTTTGCTGATTCAAAATTTCGCTCATTTTGCGCCGCTTTTAGATTTTGTTTTTAAAATTCAGACAAAAAATATCCTTATTAAAACCAAAAAAATTTAATGCGGGAAAAAGACACAAATTTTATCTCCGATGGAATCAACAACCTCTTGAAGATTAACCGATTGAAGATACATTTTAACTTTTTCGTTCACATCGCTGAACAAGCTTCTCACAAGACAATCCTTCTTAAACCTGCATCCGATCGCAGTGGATAAATAACAAATCTCTTTCTTCGAAGGCTCGATTGCAATGACAAGGTCATAAAGCGTGATATCTTTAAGTGGTCTCGCAAGTGCATAACCACCTTTCACACCGATAACGCTGTTAACCACCCCCGCTCGACGCAAAGCCTGAAGAATCTTCATCATATAACTTATCGATAGACCGCACTCTTTTGCGACTTCAGAGGCTCTAACAAATTTCGAATCGCCTCTTGTCGCCATATAAATTACAGCATGGATTGCATATCCAAGCGATTTAGATATATCTATCATTTTGTTGAAGAAATCTTCATTTTTATTCTTCATCTTTTTGAACCATATCGATTGTCTCCCATGGACAATATTTTGCGCAAAGTTTACAACCTATGCAAATATCCTCATCAACTATAACTATTCCGTTAACATTCGAAAATGGATTCGTTCCGTTAGCCAGGCTTTGCTTTAAAATCTCAAGCGTTGTCGATTTGACCCCGTCAAACGAATCTATATATTCAGGGCCTTTGACTTTATATATACAATCAACCGGGCAAAACTCAATACAAACCTCGCATCCAGTACAACCGACAGGATTGACTACAGCAATAAGTTTAACTTTTTTCTTTCTTGTGGCTTTGGCTTCTATATTAACTTGGGACATTTTCTTCGATTTTAAATTTTAAATTAGCTCGATGCTCTCAAAAATAAGTCCTGTCTTTGACATCGCTTGTGGCAAACCCCGAGATCAACCTCTTCCTTCTTTCCTCTTTTACAATCTCATTGGCTTTTTCTTTTTCACACTGCTCTGCGGAATCAACCAGAACGGTTACAACATTATTTTTTACCTCGGCAAATCCATCCGAAACGATGAAATATATTTCTTTCCCGCCTTCATCAACAATTTTGACCCTGCCAAGTTCAAGCGTGCTTATCAAAGGTGCGTGATTATAAAGGACTTGAAAACTCCCCATTGTCCCAGGCAAAGTGATGCTCCGAACTTTACCGCGGTAGACGACGCTTTCTGGCGTAAATATCTCGACTTGAATTAATTTATCCATTTCAATCGAATTTCATTTTCTTTGCTTTATCAAATGCCTCATCTATAGTCCCAACCATATAAAAAGCCATTTCTGGAAGTTCATCGCATTCGCCTTCGATTATAGCCTTAAATCCGGCGATTGTATCTTGAAGTTTAACATATCTTCCCTCTGTTCCAGTAAAAGCTTCAGCAACAAAGAAAGGTTGAGATAAAAATCTTTGAATTTTTCTTGCCCTTGCAACTATCAATTTATCTTCCTCTGAAAGTTCATCGATTCCGAGGATATTGATTATGTCTTGCAAATCTTTATAAGTTTGCAAAATCTCTTTAACTTTTTTAGCAACAAAGTAATGCTCATCTCCGACTACTCTCGGGTCAAGCAAACGTGATGTCGAATCAAGTGGGTCAACAGCGGGATAAATTCCGAGTTCCGCGATTTGCCTTGACAAAACAGTTGTTGCATCAAGATGTCCGAATGTCGTTGCAGGTGCTGGGTCTGTTAAGTCATCAGCAGGGACGTAAATTGCCTGGACCGATGTTATTGACCCATGCTTTGTTGAAACAATTCTTTCCTGAAGCTCTCCCATCTCGGTTGCGAGCGTTGGCTGATAACCAACCGCAGAAGGCATTCTACCAAGCAAAGCGGAAACCTCTGAACCAGCTTGTGTAAATCTGAAAATGTTATCTATGAAAAGAAGGACATCTTTACCCTCCTCATCTCTGAAATACTCAGCGATAGAAAGGGCGCTTAGACCAACCCTCAACCTCGCTCCTGGCGGTTCATTCATCTGACCGAAAACAAGCACAGCATTTTTTAAAACTCCCGAATTTTTCATCTCAAGCCAAAGTTCATTTCCCTCCCTCGTTCTCTCACCAACGCCTCCGAAAACAGAATAACCCTTGTGATAAACAGCGATGTTGTGAATCATCTCCATAATTAAAACGGTCTTTCCAACCCCCGCTCCTCCGAAAAGTCCAACCTTTCCACCTTTCGGGTATGGCTCAAGCAAATCGATAACCTTAATCCCAGTCTCAAGTATCTCTCTTTTTGTGCTTAACTCAGTAAAATCAGGTGGCTCACGATGAATTGGATAATATTTATCCGCTTCAATTGGTCCGAGCCCATCGATTGGCTCACCGACGACGTTTAAAAGCCTGCCCAAAACCTTCGGACCAACAGGGACTTTTATCGGTCCTTCGGTATCATAAGCCTTCATCCCTCGTACGAGACCATCGGTTGAATCAAGAGCAACAGCGCGAACGCGATTTTCCCCAAGATGTTGCTGTACCTCCGCCCAAAGGATTTCTTCCTTTCCTTCGATATTTACTCTTGGAATTTTAATGGCATTGAAAATCGCAGGTAAATATCCATCTTCGAATTCAATATCGATAACTGGACCGATGATTTGAACTATTTTTCCCTCGCGCATCAAACAAAGTTTTTATTTTTGGATTATTTTGCTAAAAATATACGAAATCAAAGACACTTTTCAAAACCTCAATTCAACCACAAATTTTTCATCTTTTGCCTTCTTACCGAGATATAAATTGCAGCTGCAAACCCTACAAAAATTAAATATGGCACAACAAGCAAATACACGATACCATCGTTCAAACCACTGGCTAATTTCATCCCTTCTTCTGAATTTACAACATTTTCTTTGCACATTGCGCACTGCGAATAAACAGAATTTAAACCAATTAATAAATTTGCCAGGAAAATTATTACAAATAAAAATATCTTCCGCATAATTTCCTCCTTCCTTTTATTTAAATATGTGATAAAGCATAAGGTAAATTAAAACGCCGGTAAAAGAAACATACAACCAGATGGGCAGAGTCAAACGCGCAACTTTCGGATGCTTATCAAATTTCCCAAGCAAAGCGAAAGTTAAAGTTACAATCGCCAATGGAAGAGCGAAAGCAGCAAGCAAAGTGTGTGATGATAAAATCGTCAAATAAAACGTTCTCCAAAAACCGACCTCTTTAAAACGAGTTATACCAGCATTGTAATGATAAACAAGATAACTTATTAGGAAAAGCGCGGAAGAAACAAAAGCGGAAAGCATAAATTTCTTATGCCCGTTAATATTTCGCCTTTTGATGTTTACAAATCCGAGAACAAGAAAAATGAAGCTCAATGCGTTCAAAATCGCATTCACCGTCGGCAATATCTTTATCATCTTTTCTCTTTTAAAATTAATTTCACATCCTTTATTAACTTGTCAACCTCCTCTGGGTTAACTCCACTGTAATAACCTCTTATTTTTCCATCCGCATCGACGAGCACGAATTTATCGCTATGTATAAAATCGCCCGGACCTCCATCTCCCTCTTCAACAGGCAGTTTAAATCCATGTCTTGCCAAATCATAAATTTTTTTCTTTTCTCCCGTCACAAAAAACCATTTTCCATCGATAGCTCCCCATCCTTTTGCATACATCGATAGAACCCAAACGGAATCGGTCTCCGGGTCAACTGTGAATGAAACCAGTTTAACTTTCGGATTATTTTTAAAAGCCTCTTGTATCCTTGTCATCTGCTCGGTCATTCGCGGACAAATCCCAGCACAACTTGTGAAGAAGAAATCCGCCACCCAAATGTTTCCTTTCAATTTTTCGAGGTTAATTATCTCACTATGATGGTCAATCAAGGTAAATTCAGGAATATAGCCATACGAGGGTAAAACTTCCGCGGACGACATCTTTTTAACTTCAATTGTAAGCACAATGTAAATCCCAACCGCTAAACTTAAAATCGCGAGAACGACCCTTTTCCCAGGCATATCATATTGAAATTTTTTTATTAATAATATCCCAATCCAAGTCTCATCAAAAGGGCAACACTGCCCTCTGGGATAAGAGCAGCTACCAATGCAACTATCAAAATAAGCGGTAGAACTATCGAATAAATAAGACCTAATTTTTCAAATTTTAAATGCATAAAATATGCAGCTATTAAAGTCGCCTTCATCAATGCCATTATGGTGAAAAGCAACGCCATAAGCGAGTGTGAAATTGGAAGAAATGCAACTATAACCTCAACAATTGTGATAACAAGAAGTTGGAACCAAACTCTCCAATAAACTTTTCGTCCCGCTTGATGAATTGCTTCGGTCATAAAACTTTCTCAAAATTTTGTTTTAGAGAAGATAGAAAAATGCAAATATGAAAACCCACACAAGATCGACGAAATGCCAATAAAGTCCGGCTACCTCAACACCTTCATAAGAACCTTTTCTATCGTAAACCCCTTTTGCAACTCTTATGGCAATAATTGCTAAAACTATGACCCCACTTAAAACATGCGACCCGTGAAATCCAGTTATCACAAAAAAGGAAGCGGAAAAAAGAGGAACTCCCCATGGATTGCTTGTAAGACGTGCTCCCTCATGAATCAGATGTCCCCATTCATATGCTTGACACATCAAGAACAAGAATCCACCAAAAATTGTAAACAAAAGATATTTTATAACTCCCCTTCTATCCATTCTCCTCCCAGCGTCAACCGCAAGAGCCATCGTTAAACTGCTACATACCAAAATGAATGTCATAACACTTACAAAAATCAATGGAAGTTTTGCGTTGATAAATGGAAAAGAGGAGAAAATCTCAATTCTACTTGGCCAACTTGGCAAACTCGCCCTCAAAGAGGCATAACCAGCAAGCAATCCTCCAAATGTAAACGCATCCGACAAAATAAAAATCCACATAGTAAATTTCTCACGCGACACTCCAAATGGAGATCTACCTCCTCCCCATGGCGATTTTAAAATTTTTTCCTGTTCGAGCATAACTTCCTGTGTCATCTTTAATCTCCCAAAATTTTATTTTGACTTAGGTTGTGACCTTTATGAAAACAAAAAGATATAACCAAAGGAAACCGAGAAAATGCCAATAGGTTATACAAAGCTCCACGCCGAGCCTATTCCTCGAACTATAATATCCACGAAGTGCCTTTACCAGAACATAAACCAGCGATATAATCCCGCCAGCAAGATGTAAGGCATGAAGTCCAGTCAAAAGATAGAAAAATGAACTTGAAGGATTCGTGCTGACATAAACGCCCATTTTGCTCAACTCACCCCATCCTATAACTTGCCCAACTAAAAACGATATCCCAAGCAAAGTCGATACCAAAAACAAAACTTTAAATCCCGATAACTCATCTTTCTTTAACCTTAAATAGCTAAGTTGAATTGTCAAACTGCTTAAAATTAGAATAATTGTATTACCCCAGAAGATTATTGGCATCTCAAATCTAAGCCAGTTTCCCGCGGAATGTCTCACAATATATGCGCTTGTCAAAGCAGAAAAAAGCATAATGATCGCAGCGATAAAAAGCCAAAGCCCAAATTTTGCCGGGTTTATAGGCAAAGCATAAGAAGAAGAGCGCCCGCCAGCGCCCTCACCTCCGTTGCCATAAGTTCCGCCAAAATCTATATTTAAAACTTTGTCCCCTTTTCTTTTCTCGATTACCATAATTCCTTGCGAAATTTGTTTTTAAATTTTATCGATAAAGAGAAAAATTAAAACCAGCGGTAGATAAATTTCAGCCATCAACATTATTTTCTTTGCGGAGCGAACGGAACTATCTTTTATAAGCGAAAGAGATTGGATAAAAAACAAACTTCCTCCGAATAACGAAGCTAATAAAGCATATTTTCCGGCAAAACCAGCTATCGTCGGCATTAATCCCATAGGCAAAAGCATAAATGTATAAATCACAAGATTAAGCGCGGTATTTTTATCATCTTTTGACGGCAAAACTTTAAACCCAACTCTTTCATAATCAGATTTGCAAATCAAAGCAATTGACCAAAAATGTGGAAACTGCCACAAAAATTGTATTCCAAACAAAATTATTGCACCAAGTTCAATTTGACCTCGTACCGCTGTCCATCCAATCACAGGCGGAATTGCTCCCGGGATTGCACCAACAAATGTGCACAAAGGAGTCATCCTTTTCAACGGCGTATAAATGAAGACATAAATTATAAACGCTATGAAAGCAAGCAAAGCACTTACAAAGTTAACGTATTTAACAAGAATAAATTCTCCAAGGATAAGCATTGAAACAGAAACTAAAATCGCCATTTGCTTTCTCATCCTTCCACTTGGCAAAGGTCTTTTAGCGGTTCTTTTCATCATACCATCGACATCCACCTCAAGCACTTGATTCATAGCATTTGCGGAACCGACAACGAGAAAAACCCCAAAAACTGTCAACATAAAATTAAGCCAATCAAAATTT
Organism: Candidatus Kryptoniota bacterium; assembly: GCA_041640855.1. GTDB lineage: Bacteria > Bacteroidota > Ignavibacteria > Kryptoniales > Kryptoniaceae > Kryptonium. The sequence goes on along the minus strand of JBEPZK010000006.1, from coordinate 1,013 downwards.
CCTCTTTTCGCAATTAAATATCCAATGGCTGTTGTAAAAACCACAAGCGAAGTCAAACGATGTTTTATCAGAATTAAAAAATCTCGCATTGTATTTAAAAACTTTATCAACATATTTTTAAACTCCTGACTTTGTCAAAGCTAATTCTTCACTTTGCCTATGATTCAAGGCGTAGATGCCTCTCCACCCAAGTACAGTAAGCAAAAGCGTTGTCCCAAGAATTGTCGCACCAACTGCGACATGAAGTATTGTGATCGGAACCGAAAGTTTTGTCCATATAACAAAGGAGCCAAGCAAGATTTGCAAAGATATCAAAACAATCCACAACTTCGCAAAGTCCTTCAACAACTTAACATCTTTTTTTATAGCTAAAATCGAAGCATATATTCCAACTCCAGCAACTACAAATGCCCAAACCCTATGGGCGAAATGAATTGCAACTTTAAACTGAAGTTCCGCATAACTTAACGGAAACGGTGAATTAGGGTCATAAGGCAAATTCCCAAAAGGTGGAATTATTTTCCCGAATGAAAGAGGAAAATCAGGTATTATATTCCCAGATTGAGTATGCCTTACCAAAGCACCCAACAGAACTTGAATAAATGCGAATACAAATGTCAAAGTATATAATTTTGCAATTTTAGCTCCGACGGTGGCTTCGCTTAATTTGAAATTTTCCCATGCCTTTGATGTGAAAAGCGCGATGAGAAAAACCATACATAGGACGATTTCCGCAAGCGTTGCATGAGTTATAGCAACAGCTATTCTAACAGGTTCAATATGTCCAACCGAAAATATCCCTGTAACAGTGTCTTGAATTTTCTCATTTGAAACGACAAGAACTCTCAACCCACCGAGCGTCGCCTGTAGCAAAACCGCAATGAATGCAACCACACCGAATGTTTTTATATATCTTGGCTGTTTGCTTCTCAGAAGCCATATCATCAGAATTGTTATCAAAATTGCAACGGTTCCTGCAACGAGTCGGTGTCCATGCTCATATAAAACTCCGC
>JBEPZK010000005.1:6358-70592 GCA_041640855.1 Candidatus Kryptoniota bacterium | reverse complement strand
AGACGTGCAATAAGTCTTGCCCTTGCCTCGCTTAATTCATATCTTTCAACAAGCGCTTTAGATATCTCGTCATCTGAGAGATAAGAAAACTTAACAAGTTGACAGCGTGATACTATCGTTGGCAAGAGTTTATCTTTATTTGAGGTGGTTAAAATAATAACCGTCTTAAGAGCTGGCTCCTCAAGCGTCTTCAAAAAAGCGTTCGCTGCTTGCTCAGTCATAGCATCAGCTTCCGAGACAATTATAACCCTCCATCCAGGGATGAGCATACTACGCGAGACCTCCATCTTTATCTCTCTTATACTGTTTATCTTGATATTGTTTGCGCGCGGGATTGTAATTTTGTGATATGGATTCTGCGCCTTTAACTTTACCTGCTCTTGGATTATTTTTATCTCCGACTCATCGAGTTTATCAAGGGGCGAATCATCTTTCGTCTCGTTTTTTCCAACGGGAAGTTTAAAAATTAGTTTAACATTTGGATGTGAAAATTCAGATATAGCCTTACAAGTTTTGCATTCATCACATGCTTCAGCTTTATTTCGCTCGCAATTTAAAGCCTTGGCAAATTCAATCGCCATCGCATCCTTCCCAACCCCTTCAGGTCCATAAAAAAGGTACGCATTTGGTATCTTCTCTTTTAAAATTGCATTTATCAAAACTTGCTTCACCTTCTCCTGACCTATTACATTTGACCAAGCCATCGCAATTTTTGAACTCTTTTCTTAAAAAGTTTGACCTACGCCTATGTGAAAAACCATCTCTTTCAAAATTTGTCTTCCGCTTTTCCTGAAAATCAACCTCCGCTCAGCATTTGGGTCATAGATCTTAAATCCAAAATCAAGCCTAAAACCGCCAAAAAATGTTAGGTATCTCAAACCAAAACCGCTTGCCACAGCAAATTGTTCAAATTTAACATCCTTTAAACCATCCCATAAATTTCCAACATCGATAAAAACAACACCCCCAAAATTTCTCCAAAAAATCATCCTATCTTCAAAATTTGCCTCTATCAAAACATTTCCGCCAAGTGCGGGGTCAGGGATATTCCCAAGTTCTCTAACTCTCCAACCTCTCACGCTTGCACTTCCACCAGCAAAAAATCTTCTATTTATTGGTATCGGAGCCAAATCAAACTTCTCCGCTGACTTGATAAAATATCTATTTGCAACACCTAACTTAAATTTAAACGCAAAAACAGAATTATTCAAATTGAAAAACCAACGATATAACCAAGTGAATTTATAATACTGCGAAAAAGGTAAAACTTTTACCCCAGCTTTGCCCATAAGAAATGGCACAATCCCGCCCTCTTCGATCGAAAATGTATGAGAATATCCCGACCTTGGATAGATTAAATCATCAGTTTTGTCAATCTGCAACGTCAATCCAAATATCGAGTTGAGCTGTCTCTGATAAAGCCTCGCAAGTGTGGAATCAATCGCTTTTTGAAACTTTATATTTACACTTTCAACATCCCAATCGAAAAAGCTTGAATATATATTGCCAGACCTATAAACAAACCTAACCCTATTCCTCACTATGCTCAACGCATAGCTTTTTTGTTTATCTATTATCGTTGATAAACCAATCTCCCCTGGAATCTTCCTTCCTAGAAGATAGGGTTGAGTCAATTTTAAATCTAATTCGATAAGCCCAGCGTTTGTCGTATCAGTCATAGTAGGAAACTCTTTGAAACTCAAGCTTTGAACTTGAAATTTTAAGCTAGACAAAAGAAATCTTCCACCACCAAGAAAGTTTCTATTTTGATAATCAAATGAAACTCCAACATTAAATGAGCTTCTTTCATCGCTGAAATAAAGAGAGGTTGAGACATCCTGCTTATTCCTCGGCAAAATTGAAACATTTACATCAGCAAAATTTATCGAATCGCTTCTCACGCTTTCTTGCTTGATGCTAATCTTGACACTTTCAAACAAACCAGTTTGAAGCAAATTCGACTCGCTTTTCAAAATCAAACTTCGATTGTAAAGTTCGCCACTTTTAAACTCAAGTTCTCTTCTTACCAAGTTCTCTGAAATCTTCATCCTGGTCGTATCATCGTAAGAAATTTTTATATCTTTAAGAACGAATCTTCCATCCGGTGAAACTGGAACAAAAAGAGAAACAACTTTACGAGTTGTATCGACCCAAACCCTAATTTTAACCCTATCGACATAGGCATTTGGATAACCATTATCATAGAGCAAATTTAGAATGCGTTGAACTTCCGATTCGACATCAAACCTTGTATATCTACCCCCAACCTTGAGGTAATTAAATTTTAAAGCGATATCACGCAAAGAATCAGAAATGACTTCAAGCCATGAAAATTCCACTTTTTCGATTTTATAAGGTTGATTTTCCTCAATAAGAAATGTCAGTTTAGCTGTTTTATTATCATAATATTGTATCAAGGTATCGATTTTAGCATCGAAAAAACCGTTATCCCGATAAAAATTTTTGAGGCTGTTTAAATCATTTATGACTTTGACCTTATCGAGATACTGTGGTTTATCACCGAGGCGTTCGCTAATCTTATAAAGTAATTGCCAAAATTTTGATGGGCTTTCTCTTGAAATAAGAACCGGATATAAATCTTTTTTACTAAAGGATCTATTCCCCTTGAATTCAATTTCTTTTAACTCAAAGTACTCTTGTGCGTCTGAAAACGACACCACTAATAATAAAAGAACTATAAATTTGCCCATTTTCATTGGACTTAATTAAAGGTTAACCCCCCGACCTGCGGGTCGGGGGAAGATAATTAATATTCATCTTCCTCACCATAGAGATAATCGTCCTCGTCCTCTGGCGAATAATCCGGCCAAATATCTTCAATCCCGTTATATTCTTCGTCTGTATCCTCAAGCTCTTCAAGGTTTTGAATTACTTCCGGCGGAGCTCCTATCCTCTTGGCGTATTCGATGAGTTCTTGTTTTGTCGCAGGCCATGGTGCGCCCTCAAGATAACGAATAAGCTCTGGCGTCCACAACATATTTTATCAGCCTCCGTTTGATTTGTTGTTTGATTCTTGAACAAGTTCTCTATACTTCGCTGGGTCAATATCTTCAAAGAAATAATTTATTGGATTTTGCGGAACCCCATCCTTCCACACTTCATAATGCAGATGTGGCGCTGTGACAAGTCCCGTCGCCCCACTTAAACCAATTTTATCACCGCGCTTTACCCTTTGACCTTCCCTTACCAACGCTTTTGAAAGATGCGCATATATAGTCACATAACCAAAGCCATGATCAATTTCAATTAAAAGCCCATATCTACCCCTATAACCAACATAACTAACAACGCCATCACCTGTTGCATAAACAGGCGTCCCAATATCAACGACAAGGTCAACACCTTCATGCATCGCCCAAACCCCAAGAATTGGATGTTTCCTGTATCCAAATTTCGAGGTCAACCCTCCTTTCAAAGGTAATATCGCTGGAATATGCCTAAATTTTTCTTGATTTGTTTTATACTGCCTGTAAATTTCCTCATAACTTTTCTGCTGTAAGGTTATCTCTCTTTCGAGTTTACCTAGTTTTGAAAACAATTCCCCAAGCAACTTTTCCGCTTCCCTATCCGATAGGTTAAACTCATATTTTTCTTCAACTCCACCAATTCCAACTTTCTTGATATCTTCATCTAATGGTTTTAAATCAACCGCAAGCCGTAATTCCTTGTCCTGTTCAAGAAGTTTTGCAACTATGCTCTCAAGTTGCTGCAATTTCTCTTTCAGCACCCTTAACTGCTCTTTCAAAAGATTATTCTCCCGCTGGAGTTTCTCCGCCCTTGCCTTCCCAAAACCAAGAATATCTCCCGTTAAGTAATTTAATGCGAACAAAAACCCCAAACTAAAGAACAAAATTAGCAGAACTAAACCCAAAAACTTAAGATGAATTCTCCTAACCTCGTTTAAACTTAAATTTTCACTATTAATGTAGAAAACCTTTGTCTTCATAGGTCCTACTCCTATATTTTTGGCTTCTGCTTTGAAGATAATGAATTAAAAGCAATTTGTCAAGTCCCAGCATATTTAGCCTTACTCAAATCCAATTGAAAATTGTGCTACCGTTGGACCCCAGAGCAATATCTCTTGTTTTAAAGTTTTAAAAATAAAGCTTTTCCCAACAATTATCCTCAACGCACCAACTGGAGTGTCAAATCCAAGTTCCAAACCAAAACCTTGCCTCAAATCCTTCCACTTAACCGCCTCAAGCTTTCCCCATGCAGAACCAATGTCATATCTAAACGAAATAAAATTATCAAACACAACTTTAACCGGACTTCTGAACCTGATCTCAACTCCACCAAGTATTATTTGCCTACCATAAATTTCATCTTCCCTCATCCCGGAGAAAGAATTTAAACCCGTAACTGAGCCAAGAAAAAACTGTTGCGACAAAGGCGTCGACTCATCACACAAACCGAATAGAAATTTAAATTTCAAAGTCCCGTATTTAAAATATGTATTGTAATTCTCATAAGCGAAAAAAATTTTTGAATATGAAATATCCGAGCCCAGAAACTTCTGTGATGTTTCATAAAAAGCATTTAGATAAACGCCACGATTTGGGAAATACGCCTTGTCTCTTGAATCAATTGTGATATTTAGTTGAAACTTCGATAATAAATTTTTCTCTGCGTTAAATTCAGTCCTTGAAATATTTTCAACCCCAGCTTTTTCAATTTGATATTTCAACAGTGTATTCCCAAGTCTTTCAAATTGTCCGCCAACAGATAGCCCCAACCCGAAACTGACAAATTTTATCTCCCCTTCATTTTTCACAGAGAAATTTTTCCCGCCAAAATCTGTCCTATAGGTGTAGACCTTCCTCTCTGAATGATAAACATTCAATCCATAAGTCAACATAGTTTGCAAAAGTCGATAGACCTTATACTCAAACTTCAAAAGCAAGTTTCTCATCCCACCTTGAAAAGTCACGCCAAAGTCATCGTTCAAACCGAATGTATTTTCATTTCTAAAATCGGAGAAAATTTGTGCCCCGCGTTCATTGTCAACCCTTACCCCAAACCTTAAGAATTGCGATGCAGATTCGCGCAAGTCAAGCGTAATTCCGACGCTATCATTAATTTGATATTCAAATTTAATTTGCGAAAATAAATTTGTCCCCCATAAATTTTTCATCGTTTCGATAATTTTCCGTTCGGTTAGTATATCTCCAGGTTTAAACATCACATCGCGAAGGACGACAGAATCTATCGTTTTAATATTTCCAGAAATTTTTATCCTCGAAACATAACCATCCAAAAGATAGATGTTTAATTCACCGCTCGATTCATCAAAGTAAAAATTTCTCACCCTTACAAAAGGATAACCAGCGAATCGAAAAATTTTTAAAACCTCGCGCATAACCTCGAACACATTTTTATCTGAGTAATAAATTTTTTCATCGACCGTAAATACAAAGCAAGAATCGCTAACTGAAACTGAATGAAATGGCGATGTCAAAAACTTACTTAAATCAACTTGAAAATTTTCAATCGATTGTGGATAAACGTTAATTTTCTTTATCTCTGGATTTAACTGCGTTTTGATAATTACATCGTAAACCTCTTCGTGCTTGCGAATTTCAACATCAACTTTTTTATACTCACCCTCTGAAATCAGGTTGCACATTGCTTCTACCAACTCTCTATCGGTGATATCGTTACTTTGCGAAATGGATAATATAACATCCGCTGGCAAACCATCGCCAATTAGTTTTAATCTATAGTTTGAAATTCGCCCTATTTCATCATTGGCTATCAATCTATATTTCGAGTTTATAAGCGAAATTATTTCATCTATTTTTTCTTGCCCAATTTCTTCTCCCTTTTCAATTATAAACTTCGCCTTGTTAAAATCTCCGGCGGTTATGTCGTCAAGTTCAGGTTTTAAAATTATATCGGATTTTTCAAGTTGAAATTTATTTGAAAGTTGCATCATTATCCCGACGATTTGGTCAGCGGTATTCCAAGGAAGTTCTACTTCCGAAGGATTTCGAAGTGGACTTGTGGCATCAACAGTTATAATAATATCACATCCCAAGTCCCTTGCGATATCCGCAGGTATATTCGAAATCAAGCCACCATCGACAAGAACAAGTGAATCAATGACGACGGGTTGAAACACAAGCGGAATCGTAGCACTTGCCCTAACCACATAAACTATGTTGCCGTTTGAAAAAACCACCCTCTGCCCGGTTATGAGGTCAGTTGCAACTGAATAAAACTTTGGATTTAAACTTTGAAAATCAGTGACATAGTGAAACGGTGTTTTAAAAAAAATTTTTAAGAGCGATTCCGTCATCCTTTGTCCCGAGATGATGTAAGATGGAATAATTGGTCTTAGACCTTTAAAGCGAAAATAAATGAAACTTTTTTCAATCAAATATCTTCTATCGAGGAATACATTTACCCTGTCTTCGTTCTCTCCAAATGTTAAAATTTCATCCCACTTTGTTTCGATCGCGAGTTTTTCAATTTCATCCGCTTTAAGCCCTGCACAATATAAACCTCCGACAATGCTTCCCATACTTGTTCCAATTATACAATCAATGGGTATATTATACTTTTCGAGAACTTTTAAAACCCCGATGTGAGCCAATCCCCTTGCACCACCACCACTTAAGACAAGCGCAACTTTAGGACGTTTTAATTCATAATTTATTATTTTGCTTCCGTTTTCATCCCAAAATCTTATCTGGAAATTTGTCTGCGAGTACAGATTAAAAACAAAAGTGTAAAGGCATAGAAAAAGCAGAAAAACTCTCTTCATCAACATTGGCCGGAAAATAAATTTTAAAAAATAAGGAGGCAAAGCGCCTCCTGAGATTACTTAAACTTTGACGTATTTGCGAACGAGGTCGTAAGTGTTTACCACGTTTAACTTCTGTACAAGCAAACTAAATTTTTTCTCAAGAGCATTGCCAATCTCATCCTTCAACGATTGCGGCAGGTTCCAAAATTCTTTCTTGAAAGGGCCAAATCCTTTCTTTCTCGTTTTATAAATAAATTGTTCCTCCGTATCGCCCGTTTTCCATTCATCTTTAAATTCCTTCTTCAAGAACTCGTAAATCTCCCGTTTAAATTCATCTGGAAGCATCGAGTAAATCATATTTTGAAACTCTGTCGCAAGATGTATCTCTGCGGTTCCAACCTGTGGAAACTTATCGAATAATTCCTCAGGTAAAGTCGAAGCACCATGTTGAACAGCTCCTGACAAACCATATTCTTTTCGCGCAACCTCGGATAGAGTTCTCAAAGTTTCAAAATCAATTTTAACTTGTGCTATTGTCCCATCTGGCAATGGTACTCCGCCGTGCGTCGTTCCCGTCTGAACGCTTATCTTGCTGATCCCCTTATAATTCCCTTTTTCTGCGAGAAGTTTAAGATAACCAGCCATATAAGCCCTTAACTCTTCTGGGGTGCTATTTTTACCGCCGACTTCTCCTATCTCACCGCCGATGGAAATTTCAATACCTTGAGGTTGAAGTTTTCGTATAAATTCCGTCATCTCAGCTGCAACTTCATAATTTGGCCTCTGTTGTTCATCAAGCGTCGGTTTGCTCAAATCGACAAGCGTTGAGCTATCGATATCGATGTTATAGAATTCCGCTTCGATTTCTTCTTTAACTAAAGCCTTAAGCGAATCAATTTCTTTTTGCGGGTCCTCAGCGTATTTTTTTGCGTTTACTTGAACATGGTCACCTTGGATGAAAACTGGACCTTGATAGCCTTCTTTTATACATGCTGCGAGGACGCAAGCGGTGTATTCACTTGGTCTTTGGAAAGTATAGCCAATTTCAGATTTAGCTATTTCAAAGATGAATGCACCAACATTATGCTTTTTCACCGCTCTAAGATAAGCCCTTGCGACATCATAAGTTAAACCTCTTATATTCACCGCTGGAACCGTAAATCCCCCAACCTCACCTCTTCCCATAGCCTCATAAAAATGTTGTATTGAAGCTGGAACTGCGCCCAACTTTCTCGCAATCTTGCTTATCAACTTTCGAATTTCCGTTTTTAAATTATCATCTGGATTAAAAACAGCGTTATAAATAAGCTCATCGATAGCTTTTTCCCTTAATTTCACCGGGTCAAGGACCTTCACATCGCCGTTAAACTCAACTATACCCGTAAGATAGTTTTTCAGTTCAGTTAAATCTTTAAACATAATGCCACCTCCTTTGTTTAAAATTTCCGTGGATTTTTATTTTTTGGACTTTTTTTGTAAATTTGCAAAAGAAATTTAAGAATTATCGCTTTTTCAAGCAAACTCTGTCCGTCCTATGCGGAAAAGAAATTTAAAATCAAATATCACCCCGACTTTAATTCCCAAAGACCACAAAACTTAGTTCTCGTTCCTTTCCCTTCTGAAATTTGCCTCAATAAGTCTTTTCATCTTTTTAAAATAATCAAAACCAAATGGAGGTTTTTATGTCCAGAAAACGAGTAATTATAATGGGTGCTGCTGGAAGGGATTTCCACAATTTTAATATGTATTATCGTGACAATGAAAATTATGAAGTTGTCGCTTTCACAGCAACGCAAATTCCAAATATCGAAAATCGAAAATATCCACCTGAACTCGCAGGGAAACTTTATCCAAAGGGAATTCCAATTTATCCAGAGGAAAAACTTGAAGAATTGATCAAAAAATTCCAAGTAGACGAGGTAGTCTTTTCTTACTCTGATGTTTCACATCAATATGTGATGGAAAGAGCTTCAAGGGTGATTTCAGCTGGGGCAAGTTTTAGACTTCTTGGCCTAAATCAGACGATGCTCGAAAGCAAAGTCCCGGTGGTTGCGGTTGTAGCGGTGAGAACAGGATGTGGTAAAAGCCAAACATCAAGAAAAGTTGCAAGTTTGTTAAGAGAGATGGGGTTAAAAGTTGTCGTTGTTCGACATCCGATGCCGTATGGGGATTTAAGAAAGCAAGTTGTCCAACGATTTGCTTCGATTGAAGATATGCACAGACAAAATTGCACTATAGAAGAGATGGAGGAATATGAACCTCATATCGTAAACGGTGGGGTTGTCTACGCTGGTGTCGATTATGAAAAAATACTCCGCGAGGCTGAAAAAGAAGCGGATGTAATCATATGGGATGGCGGAAATAACGATATGCCATTTTTCAGACCGGACCTAACAATTGTCGTAACAGACCCGCATAGACCGGGGCATGAATTGACATATTATCCGGGAAGTTCAAATTTGAGAATTGCTGATGTAGTTGTGATAAATAAAGTTGATTCAGCGAGACCGGAAGATGTTGAAACTGTTAGAAACAACATTAGACAAGTAAATTCAAAGGCTATAATCGTCGAAGCTGCGTCGCCTATTTTCGTTGAGGATGGGCATTTGATTTTTGGTAAAAGAGCGCTTGCGGTTGAAGATGGACCAACACTCACACATGGAGATATGAGTTACGGTGCAGCGGTTCTCGCAGCGAAAAAATTTGGCGCGCGTGAACTTGTTGACCCACGCGAATATGCAGTTGGTTCAATAAAGGAAACTTTCAAAAAATACACACAAATCAAAAATCTTCTCCCAGCGGTTGGCTATGGGAAAGAACAAATGAAAGAACTTGAAAAGACGATCAATCGAACACCCGCGGACATCGTAATCATTGGGACGCCAATAGACCTGAGAAGGGTATTAAAACTTAACAAACCAAGCGTCCGCGTAAGATATGAACTTCAAGAAATCGGTAAGCCAAACCTCAGCGATATTTTATCCGAATTTGTTAAATCAAAAATAAAAAGAAGAAATTAAATGAAAACCAAAGATTTCATTTCGATCCACGATTTAACAACAGAAGAAATTTACCAAATTTTCGAACTTGCAAAGGAAATGAAATCAAACCCCAAGAAATTCTCAAAATCTCTTGAAGGCAAAATTCTCGCCTTGATATTTGAAAAACCATCTTTAAGAACAAGGGTAAGTTTTGAGGTCGGGATAAGACAACTTGGTGGGGACGCAATTTATCTTGCGCCATCAGATATTCAAATGGGAAAAAGAGAATCCGTCTATGATGTCGGAAAAACTCTCGAAAGAATGGTTGATGGGATAATGATAAGGACATTTGGGCATAATATCGTTCTTGAACTTGCAAGGGCTGTGAAAATTCCAGTTATAAATGGATTATCTGACCTTCTTCATCCATGTCAAGCGATGGCTGATTATTTTACGATGATTGAGAAAAAAGGGGATTTGAAAAATTTAAAAGTAGTTTTCGTCGGCGATGGAAACAACGTATGTCATTCCTTGATGTTTGGCGCAGCGAAACTTGGAGTTAACTTTTGGGCTGCTACTCCGAAAGGTTATGAGCCTAAAAAAGAAATTTACGAGTTGGCAATTGAAGACGCTAAATCAACAGGGGCAAAAATAAATATTGTAAACGACCCTGAAGAAGCAGTAAAAGATGCAGACGTTGTCTATACAGACGTATGGGCAAGCATGGGTCAGGAAAGTGAAGCGGAAATTAGAAAGAAAATTTTCCAACCATATCAAGTGAATCAAAAATTATTTTCACTTGCGAAACCAGATGCGATTTTTATGCATTGCCTCCCGGCACACCGTGGTGAGGAAGTTACAGATGATATAATAGATTCACCAAATAGCGTCGTCTTTGATGAAGCTGAAAATCGCCTACATGTACAAAAAGCAATTATGTATGAATTGATGCGCGAAAAATAAAAAGTTAAGCAAAAATAATCTCGCGGGTCCAAAAGACCCGCTTTTTAATTTTAAAATTAACTTACCAAAAATTATGAAAACAGCCTTACTTGCAGTGGGTGGAAATTCGCTCATAAGAGCAGGTCAAAGAGGCACGATTGAAGAACAATTTGAAAACGCACAAAAAACAGCAAATTATATTGCTGAACTTATTCAAAAAGGATTCAATCTTGTCATAACTCATGGAAATGGTCCACAGGTTGGCGCTCAATTGATAAGATCGGAACTTGGCTCGGGGCAGGTTTATTCAATGCCACTTGATTTATGCGTAGCGTCTACACAAGGAGAAATTGGTTACATACTTCAAAATTCAATTCAAAAAGCCCTGCGAAAAAAAGGAATAAATAACCCCGTAATCACAATTATAACCCAAGTCGTCGTAAACGAAGATGACCCCGCATTTAAAAAACCGACAAAACCGGTTGGACCTTTCTATACTCGCGAAGAAGCAGAACGAAAGAAAAAATTGGGCTGGGAAATAATTGAAGATGCTGGAAGAGGTTATAGAAGGGTCGTGCCTTCGCCAAAGCCTATCGACATAGTTGAAAAGGAAGCAATAAAACAATGTTTAAACGACGGTATGATCGTAATCGCGGTCGGCGGAGGCGGAATCCCAGTCATAAAAAAAGATGGTGAATATGTCGGGGTCGAAGCGGTAATAGATAAAGATAGAGCGTCTGCGGTCTTAGCGAAATATCTTGAGGTTGATTATTTTATAATATCGACAGATACGGACAAAGTTTATTTGAATTATAAAAAACCAAACCAAAAAGCGCTTGACATAATCACACTTGAAGAAGCGAAAAAATTTTACAACGAAGGCCATTTCCCGCCGGGAAGTATGGGACCTAAAATCGAAGCTGTCATCGACTTTCTCGAAAACGGTGGGAAATGCGCAATCATAACATCACCAGAAAATTTAGTAGAAGCGATTTTTAGCAACGCAGGGACAAAAATTGTAAAATAAAATTTTATATCAAAACGATGACAAAACTAAAACATGTTATCGAATCTCAACAATTTACTCTCCCTTTAATCCACGAGTTGTTTCAAAGAGCTGACCAGATGGAGGAAATCCTTAAAAGAGGTGGAACACTTGACTATCAGAATAAAATAATGGCTTCACTTTTTTACGCTCCCTCAACAAGGACGAGATTTTCTTTTGAATCAGCAATGTTTAGATTGGGCGGGAAGGTTGTCTCAACCGAACAAGCTGCGCTTTTTTCTTCTGTCATAGGCGGTGAAACTTTAGAAGATACGATAAGGGTTGTATCGAATTTCTGCGATGTGATTGTTTTAAGGCATACCGAGGTTGGCGCTGCAAAAAGAGCTTCTCTTGTTTCATCCGTCCCGATAATTAATGCAGGTGATGGCAAAGGCGGTCAACATCCAACTCAAGCACTTCTTGACCTTTACACAATCTATAAAGAACTTGGTTATATCGATGGTTTAAAAATTGCTTTCGTCGGCGACCTTGAACAAGGTCGAACTGTTAGATCGCTTGCATATTTGCTTGGAAAATTCGAAAGGGTAATGCTTTACTTCATCGCCCCTGATTTTTTGCAGATAAAGGAGGATATACAAGATTATTTAACAAGGCATAATGTATGGTTTACGCTTGAAAATGACCTTGATAAAGTTATCTCAGAAGTCGATGTCATCTATGTTACGAGGATGGAGAAAGAAAGGTTTGGGGATAAAATCGATATTTACGAAGAAACTGTGCGAAATTATTTCATCGATAGAGATGTGATTTCAAAAATGAAGCCAAATTCGATTGTGATGCATCCGCTCCCGCGTTTAAACGAAATTTCTCCTGATGTTGACTCGGACCCGAGAGCAGTTTATTTCAAGCAAACAAGAAATGGTCTTCTAATTCGAATGGCTCTCTTGACAATGGTTCTTTGATTGTTTTTAAAATCACGGTCGAATAATCATTCATCCAAACGCAATTCTTATTTTATTTCACCCCGATACAATCTATTTTTTCATTGGATTAATTCCCCTATGCCTCCTTAATATTGATAAGCAAATATCAATTCGCCACTACCGATGTAATATTTGAAAAGCTTGAAGAAAAAAATTTATTCGACCCCCAGAATCAACATTATTTAAAAAACCTACGCTACAATCTGTTTATTTTTAATGCAAATAATATTTCAACGGATTTGGTTCAACTTTGCACTCCTCCGCTATCAAGAGGTTTGAAATCTTGCCCTTGTCTCTTAACTCGAACAAACGTGGGACAAGTTTATCTCTAAGTTCGACTGGCGTGATTGGATTTATATAAATGTTCGTTCCGCCTTCAAATCCAGCCGGGACATTTATTCGCCACTTAATTAAAATATGCCAAGGCATCTTATAAACGGAATCAAATGGGGTGTAATACCATTCCTCATTACATGGGATTTGATTCCCCATCGCCGCGTGAATCGCATGAACAAGGTCGCTCATATCGCGAAGTTCTTTTTCAGTTACTTCAAATGGTCTTCCTGCTTTCGACTTTGAATAAATTGCAACGGTTGGGAAACGATAGCCAAACCCTGCCAGTGCAACAGCGCTTTCATTTTCCGCAAAGACCAAATTATGATATCCTGCAAAGTTGACAGCATATTCGTTATAAATGTTCGGGTTTTCCCTCACCATAGCTATATGTTTTTCTATCGTCGCGCCCCAATCGTCAAGCCCAACGAGCTGTTTATGTAAATGGTCAAATGACGCTCCAGCCGGTCTTAACCAATTTTGAAAAACAGCGATATATCGAACATAACGATTTGAATCCATTATATCAACCATCGCATCGATTGTAAATTTGAAATACTGGTAATGCTCCTCTTGAGTCAATTCTCCTGACGAGCATAAATCGCTCGTCCATTTCGCGCCGTCGATATAATGTCTTCTTGCAATTATAAGTTCATGGGAACCACCGAAAAAACTATCCGCCATTTCAAGTTTCTCTTCTGTTGGTATAGAATTAATTTCCTCAGGCGTCTTACCCATCATCCGCAATTTGTAATGGATAAGTTCAAGAACATGTTTCATTCCAACCGGATTTTCAAGGTAAGATCTTTTCCATTCCTCTCTTTTCTTTGTAAACCTATACCCGTAATTTTTTTGCCAGTAATTAAGTGTGACGATTTCAAATAAATTTCCAACCCTTCTAAATTCTGCGACGCTTTCAAAGTATTTATCCGGCGATAGATAATCGATTCGCTTGTAACTTCCATCTGGCTGCTTTATCAACCTCGATTTTTCTGGTGGGACTTCATAATATCTTTTTTGGCAGAAAGAGCAATAATCCTCAGGCTCCCTTTGCTCGATTGGTTTTGCGGATTCAGGAACTTCGTTTGTTATGGGCTTATTATTTCTTCCAGGCACAGACCAAACTTCGCTTTCTGTAAATGGATTGATCTGCTTCACCGTTCCATCGGGCATAATCAAATAAAGCGGTTTCATAACGTCAAAGCCATAATTTCTTATTTAAAAACGCAACTCAAATTTAAAGGTTAAACCACAAAAAAGCAAACATAAAACTATTGATTTTCAATCAATCGGCTCATTCCCAATGCCACGTCTTCTCATTAAACGCTCAATTTCTTCAATTGTTTTGGGTGCATCCGCAGATAGAACAACATAACCTTTTTCGGTGACAAGTATATCGTCTTCAATTCTAACTCCGATGTTCCAATATTTCGGGTCGCAATCTGAATTAGAAGGGATATAAATTCCCGGTTCAACAGTTATAATCATTCCCGGCTCGAGTTTTCCAGGAACGCCGACATCGTGAACATCAAGTCCAAGATGATGCGTAACCCCATGCATAAAGTATTTTCTTACATCATTTTTATCTTTTATAATCCCAAGCTTAAGCAATCCATCTGCAATTACATCAGCCGCTTTAAGTTGAAGGTCCGCGAAGGTTACACCCGGTCGGATTAGTTTTATCGTTTCCTCCTGTGCCTTCAAAACTATTTCATAAATTTCCCTTTGCTCCGGCGAAAATTTACCGTTTGCTGGAATAGTTCTCGTAACATCAGCACAATAATTTCCATATTCAGCCCCGATGTCGACGACTATTATATCACCGTCCTTGATTCGTTTTCTGTTAGAGCTATAATGAAGGATAACCGAATTTTCTCCGGAGCCGATAATAGATGGAAAAGCTGTATACTGTGCGCCAAGCCTTGTGAAAACATATTCAGCGATCGCTTGGAGTTCATACTCATTCATTCCCGGCTCACATGACATCATAACCTGTCGATGGGCTTTCACGGTGATATCAACTGCTTTTTTAATCAATTCAATCTCCTCAGGTTTCTTAATCATTCTCATCCTCGCAAGGATTGATGAGGGGTCAGAAAATTGATATCTACTTCGCTGTGAATTTATAAATGATTCAATCGTTTGAATGACATCTTTTAAATTTCCCTCATAGCATTCTGTTGGAAATGGGAAATAAATTGTTTTAGGTTTTGATGCAAAAATTATCGCCCTTATCACATTTTTAAACTCTTCGATCGGCAACGCAAGTTGAATCCCAAGTTTTTCCATAGCGCCCTTTGTCCCCAAAGTTCTACCAGTCCAAACCTCGCGAAGCGAATCTCTCTCTTTCAAGAACAAAACTTCGTGAATTTTACCATCCGATTTAATCGTATCAAGAGTTACATCATAATATTTCCCCGTTGCTTTTCCTGCGACTTTTAAAACTGATGGCGCAAATCCCTGTGGAACGAGAACGAGAACCGCGTCCGGCTCATTTAAACCTGTTAGATAGAAGAAATTGTTGTCCTGCTTGAACCTGTATTCAACATCATTCGAACGCGTCTTTAAAGAATTTGAATAAAAAATTGCAATTGCATCGCTACCAATTGCTTTCATAAATTCTTCCCGATTCGACTTAAAGAAAGACGGTGGTAACAAACTTTCCTCCTGCGCAAACATTGAAAAAGAGATTAGAATGGCAAGAAATAAAATTTGAAATTTTCTCATCTTTTTTAATCCAATTTTGTTTTAGCCGCAAACTTGTTTGAAAACTCTCACAAAGTTTCCCCCAAGTATTTTCTTCACATCCTCGACAGAATATCCTCGTCTTAAAAGTTCTCTTGTTATATTTGGAAGGAATGAGACATCGTCCATTTCGAGGGGCGTTATACTTATTCCATCAAAATCAGAACCAATCCCCACATGGTTAACCCCGACAAGTTTCGCAATATAATCGATGTGGTCGATTAAAACATCAAGCGGTGGACGAAGTTCTTCAGAGACTTTTTTCATCAATTGGCGCCTTGCTCGGCGATATGCTTGTTGGTCGTGTTCGTAAAGAACCCTTAGAGAATCAAACTGCGCTTTGTATTTTTCTTCAATTTGTTTTCTTTTTTGAGCGAAAGTTGAATCGATATATTCAGGGAAGAAATTCACGAAGACGACGCCACCGGTTTTAGCTATCGCTTTTATTTGTTCGTCTTTCAAGTTTCTATAATGCGGGCATAAACTGTAAACGCTTGAGTGAGATGCTATGACTGGTTTCTTAGTCGTTTTTATAACATCCCAAAACGCTTGCTCACCGAGATGAGAAATGTCTATGAGCATCCCGAGTTCATCCATCTTTTGGATGACCTTTTTCCCAAACTCGCTCAATCCTTTGACTTTTAACTTCTCTGGATTTGTTGTCTCATCAAAAGCAGAACTTGCCCAATCCGTGCTGTTATTCCAAGTCAAACCGAGATATCTAACACCGCGTTTATAAAGTTCCTCAAGTTTTTCAAGGCTATTTTCAATCGCATGTCCTCCTTCAACTCCAATTACAGCACATATTTTTCCCTCACTTAATGCCTTTTCAAGTTCCTTCGAATTTGTGACGACAGCGATTTTATCAGGATTTCTTTTCGCAATTGAGTAAAGCGTGTCAATCATCTGATTAGCTCTTTTAAAGGGATTTTTCGCAAATGTAACTGGGTCAACCCATACAGCGAAAACTTGGATGTCGACCCCACCTTTTTTCAATCTCACAAGGTCCGTATGCCCTCTATCCGTCTCAACAGTTATATCTTCGCCATCCATCACTCTCAAAAGCACATCGTTATGCGTATCCGCAACTATTGCGTCATAGTGAACTTTTAAATAATCGACAGGCTCATTTTTTTGATTTTCCCTCTGCCCGCATGCGAAGGAAAAAAGGATTAAGGTTATAATTAAAACCTTCCGCATAGCCTCGCCTCCATTGCAAATTAATTTTAAATTATCCCTTTAAAATCGAAATTCTCAAGATAGTAAACAACCCTTTCCAAAAATCTTCCACCAAGCGCACCGTCGATTATCCTATGGTCAAAGGTCAATGTCAAAAATGAAATCGCTCGTATCCCGATGAAATCCTCACCTTCTTTTGAGATTACAACTGGCCTTTTCTTCACCGCTCCAACGCCCAAAATTGCAACTTGAGGTTGATTTATGATTGGGGTTCCGATTATGTTTCCAAAAACGCCGTAGTTTGTTATGCTAAACGTTCCACCTTGAACATCATCGGGGGTCAATTTTTTATTCCTAGCTCTTGTGACGATGTCATTGATTGCCCTCGCAAGCCCGATGAAATTTTTCTCATCTGCATTTTTCACAACTGGAACTATCAAACCGTAGTCAGTTGCAACAGCTATGCCAAGATTTATGAACTTTTTCAATATAATCTTATCCCCCTCGACACTGCTATTGATAAGCGGAAATTCTTTCAATGCTTTCACAACAGCATCAGCGATAAACGGAGTTAATGTTAACTTAAACCCTTCGCGTTTTTGAAACTCATCAGCATTTTTATCGATGAAAGTCATTATCTCTGTCATATCGCATTCGGAAATAGCTGAAACATGTGGAGACGTCCTAACGCTTCTAACCATATGTTCAGCCATCATTTTAACAACATGGCTCATCTCAATTATCTCAACTCTGCCCTCTGGAACTTTAATCTCCTCTGAGACCTCAACAGGTTTAAACTCGACTTTTTCAACTTCTTCAACTCTTCCAACTTTTTCAACTTTTTCGACCTTCTCAACTTTCTTTCTCTTCGCTTCGATGTAGTTTAAAAGGTCATTTTTCGTCAACCTTCCTCCGTGCCCAGTGCCGGGGATTTGCTCTAGTTCTTCAAGTGATATCCCCTCGCGTCTTGCGATTTCCCTGACGACGGGCGAATAAAATCTTTTCGCTCTCGTTGGTATAAGTTCTGAAACATCCTCTTTTATTTCTTTAACTGGCCTTTCAATAACTTCCGCTTCTCTCTTTTCTTCTCTTTTTATAGCTTCGACCTTCGCTGAAGTTTGAGATGGTACTTCTGTCTCGATATATGCTATCACAGTTCCAACTGGGATAGTTTCATTTTCTTTGTATAAAATTTCCGTCAAAATCCCACTTGCAGGCGATGGGATTTCCGTGTCTACTTTATCAGTGCTGATTTCGAGCAAAATTTCGTCTTTTTGAACTCTATCTCCCGGCTTTTTATGCCATTTCAAAATTGTTCCCTCCTGTAAGCTCTCGCCCATCTTGGGCATCACAACTTCAACTTTCATATTAACACCAGCGTTTTTGTTTTTAACTTAAATTTTGTCAATACCTTATTAACTCCTCAAGTGCCTTCACTATCCAGTCAGTTTGAGGAAGCGCTGCATCTTCAAGCGTAGGCGCGTAAGGAATTCCCGGAATGTCAAGTCCCGCAACTCTTTTCACAGGTGCATCGAGATATTCAAACGCTTCATCCGCAATTATAGCTGAAATCTCCGCCCCAAAACCAGCAGTTAAAGTATCTTCATAAACTATTAAAACTCTGCTCGTCTTCTTAACCGAATTTAAAATCGTCTCTTTATCCAATGGGTTAATCGTTCGTATGTCGATAACTTCAATTTCAACATCGTATTTTTGCTCGATGATTTTAACTGCCTCGAGAGATTTATAAACCATCAACCCCCACGTTATAATCGTTGCATCTTTTCCTGTTTTCTTAATTTTCGCTTTGCCAAATGGTAGGAGATAATCTTTATCTGGTTCTGGTGACATAGCCTGAGGTGCACGGTATAAAGCTTTATGTTCAAGGAAAAGAACTGGGTCTTCAATTCTGCATGCGGTTTTTAAAAGTCCTTTTGCATCCGCTGCATTCGACGGGTAAGCAATGAAAATTCCAGGTAAATGAGCGAAAAATCCTTCGATATTTTGGCTGTGATAATGTCCACCGTGAATATATCCACCAACTGGAACTCTAATTACAACTGGCGCGGACCAGTTACCGTTTGACCGGTATCTAAAGGGTGCGAGTTCATCTCTTATTTGCATCATCGCGGGCCAGATATAGTCACCGAATTGAATTTCTACAACTGGCTTGTAACCTTTCACAGCAAGTCCAATTGCAGTCCCAACAATGCTTGCTTCAGCAAGTGGCGAATTAAACGCTCTATTTTTGCCAAATTTCACAGTTAAACCTTTTGTTGCGGTAAATACACCACCTTTGGGGTCGGCTACATCTTCACCATAGACGACCATCTTCGGATTTCGCTCCATCTCCTCATGCAGAGCATGATTTATTGCGTCGACCATTACGATTGGTTTGCCAGATGGAACAGTCGCTTCATAATTTAATTTCCTCGTCTCCTCAGGCGCATAAACATGAAGCATAACTGTTTCAGGAGATGCGTATGGCTTTTTCTCTGCAATTTCAACAGTGCGTTCGATTTCTTCATCCAATTCGTTGTAAATTTCATCAATTTCCTGCCTCGTTAAAATTTTCTCATTGAGCAAAAGATTTTCCATCTTCAAAATCGGGTCGTTCATCCTATCTTGCTCTAGCTCTTCTGGTGTTCTATATTTTCGATGGTCATCTGATGAAGAATGTGGAATCAATCTAACGACATTTGCTACGACCATCGTTGGACCAAGCCCGGAACGAGCTCTTTCAACTGCTTTTTTCATAGTTTGATAACTTTGAATAAAATCCGTTCCATCTATCTCATAAACCTCAAGACCAAAAAATCCTTGCCCTATTTTTGCAACGGATGCACCTGCTGTTTGCTCCTGAATTGGAACGGAAATCGCAAATCTATTATTTTGAATCACAAATATCACGGGCAATTTATCTTTGCTTGCCCAGTTCAACGCCTCATGAAATTCCCCTTCACTTGTAGAACCATCTCCACCCGAAACATAAACAACCTCATCTGTTTTATCTCTCACACATCCCATCGCTGTCCCAACCGCTTGAAGATATTGTGTCCCCGTCGGACTTGACTGAGTTATTATTCTCAATTCTTTTTTCCCAAAATGAGCTGGCATTTGTCTTCCACCTGTTGCAGGGCAATCTGCCCTCCCGAAGACGCTGTAAAAAAGTTCTTCAAGCGTAACGCCAAGCTGATAAACAAAAGCCCAATCCCTGTAATACGGGTAAGCCCAATCATAACCTGGACGCAAATTCATAGCGCTTGCAACTTGAATCGCCTCATGCCCCGAGACGCCGATATGAAAGAAAACTTTTCCCTGCTTGAGTAACGTCATTGCTTTATCATCTATCCGTCTCGCAACATACATTGATTTCAAAGCTTGGATCAACGTCTCGGGCTTCAACCCAGCCAATATTTCTATTCCAGCTTCAATTTCGTTACCGATGCTCGTTTGCTTATTCAAATTTTTCCGCATGACTACTTTCGATTTTGTTTTTATCGTTTAAAATTTTATAAAAATCGCTCTCATTTTCAACAAACTCAAAACCGAATACAATTTCAAACTTATCCTTTAAACTCCGCTTGACTTCTTCGATATCAACTTCAACTCCGAGAATTTTTCTCACCGACGTCATATTCACATCCCTAAAACCACACGGAAAGATATAGTCAAAAAATTTCAAATCTGTGTTAACATTAAAAGCAAACCCATGCATCGTCACCCATCGACTCACCTTTATTCCAATTGATGCGATTTTCTCATCCCCAACCCATACACCTGTTAAACCACTTTTTCTTCCCCCTTCTATGCCATAATCTTTGAGCGATAAAATGATGACCTCCTCAAGCGCCCTCAAATAAGAATGTACATCAAGTCCGAGCTCATCGATTTTAAAAATTGGATAACCTACGATTTGCCCAGGTCCGTGGTAGGTTATCTTTCCACCGCGATCAATTTTAAAAACTTTTACCCCGAGTTTCTCCAAAAAAATTTCATTCACTTTCAAATCGCTTTCATCTCCCGCCTTCCCTATTGTATAAACATGGTTATGCTCGGTGAATATCAAAACATCGTTAATTTCCCCCCTCAATCTCAGATTATGAAGTTGGCTTTGCAATCCCCAAACCTTGGCGTAATCTGAAAATCCTGGAATATCTATCAAAATTGCTCTCAATTTTCGAGATGTATTAATTTCGTTCAAATTCTTTTTGAAAAAATTAATAAATTTCGCACATCCAAACAAAATTTTAATCGACCGAAAATTTTGGCGCTTTCTAACTTGACTTGGAAAGACCCATTTCTTAATTTTAGCTTGAAACCAAATTACTCTTGACTAAGGTTTTATTTAAAAACAAACCTGTTTCAAAACTTGCTTAGCGCATTTGCAATAATTGTATTTGTTGCGGTTTTCTTAAGCATCGCAATAGTTACGATAAATATCGTCCAAAAGAGAAAGAAATTATTGCCTGAGTTTATAAATGGAAAACCAACGATTATCTTCTTCTGGGCTGACAACAAAAGATGCAAAACGATGGCCTCTTTCGTAGAGAAAATAAAGGAAGATTTCAAAGGAAGTGTAAAAGTTTTAAGTTTCAATGTGATGAAAGATTATGGGATTGCGGAAAATTATTTGGTTTTAAGCGTTCCAACGCTTGTTCTGTTCGATAAAGAAGGAAATCCCATTCTTAAAATAACTGGACCAAAGGAACTCCCAAGGCTCGAAGCAAAACTTAAAGAAATAATATAATTTGGAGGTGGAACTATGAGAATTGGCATTTTAACAGGGGGAGGCGATTGCCCGGGTTTAAATGCTGCAATAAGAGCGGTTGTCAGGAAAGCCTTAGCTTCGGGACATGAGACAATCGGAATAAGATATGGTTGGAAAGGTTTAATGAGCCTTGATACCTTCACACTTGACCTTAACAATATATCTGGAATCCTTCCGCGTGGTGGAACGATACTCGGCACCTCAAGGACAAATCCTTACAAATATCCAGATGGAGAGAAAAAAATTCTTGAAAACCTTGAAAAAGAAAATATCGATGTACTTGTCGCAATCGGCGGTGAAGATACTTTAAGCGTAGCCTATAAACTACATAAAGCAGGTGTAAATATCGTCGGAATCCCAAAGACAATCGATAACGATGTTCGCGGAACAGACTATTCAATCGGTTTTGATACCGCTGTAAACATTGCAACCGAAGCTATTGACAGGGTTCACACCACAGCGGAAAGCCATAACCGAGTCGCGGTCGTTGAAGTGATGGGAAGACATACAGGCTGGATAGCTCTTTACTCAGGTGTAGCAGGTGGTGCAGATGTTATCCTAATACCTGAAAAACCTTTTGATATCGACCAGGTTTGCAAAATCATCGAAAAAAGACATTCAAGAGGAAAAAACTTTAGCATCGTCGTAGTTGCAGAAGGAGCAAAATTTAAAGTTGAGGAACATATTGATAAAGATGGAACTTTAATCGTGCAGGATTTGAGAGTTGACGAATTCGGACACGTTAGACTTGGTGGGATTGGAAATCTCGTCGCTGATCAAATCGAAAAAAGAACTGGCATGGAAGCAAGAGCGACGATTCTCGGGCATATCCAACGCGGTGGCTCCCCAACTGCGTTCGACAGAATTCTCGCAACGAGATTTGGAATAAAAGCTGTCGAATTGATAAATGAAAGAAAATTTGGCGTGATGACAGCTCTACAAGGAAACGATATAACGGAAGTTGAACTTTCGGAAGTCGTCGGAGGATTAAAAACTGTAAATCCAGAACTTTTCGAAATGGCAGAAGTCTTCTTTGGATGATTTAAAATTTAATGAATCTAATAACTTATGTCGATAGATATTGCTCTTGTCCATCCGTTATTCATTGAGAAGGACCCCATCGAGAAGAAAATTATGACGCCATACTTTCCCCTTGGGCTGATGTATCTTGCATCTGTCTTGAGAAAAAATGGTTATGAAGTGGATTTATTTGATTGCACTTTTAGAAAGGATTTTGATGAGTTTGAAAACTATGTAAAAATGCGAAAGCCAAAACTTGTCGGAATTACATCTTTAATCACGATTCGCCGAAACGCCCTAATACTTGCAGATATCGCCCATAGATATGGAGCTAAAGTAATTCTCGGCGGACCTGACCCAACTGCCTTACCTGAAAGATATTTGTTTTATAAAGGGACAAACAACGAATTCCCCGTTGATGCTGTTGTGTTCGACGAAGGCGAAATCACAATGCTTGAACTTGCGAATCATTACCTCAAAAATGAGCCAAACGACATAATGGAAATAAAGGGGTTAAGATTAAGGGGCGAGGATGGGAAAGTAATTTCAACAGGAAATAGAGAGTTAATTCAAAACCTCGATTCAATTCCATTCCCAGCGCGCGACCTTGTCGACATGGACGATTATAGAAAAGCATGGAAAAAGGCGCATGGCTATTGGTCTCTCACAATCATAAACAGCAGAGGTTGCCCCTATCATTGTTCTTGGTGTCAAAAAGCTGTCTTTGGAAGAAAATATAGAATCAGGTCGCCCGAAAATTCCGCTGAAGAGATGAAGCTTTTAAAAGATGTCTATTCCCCTGATTTCATCCGAGTTGTTGACGATATAACAGGCGTACAAAGAAATTGGGTTTTGAAATGGAGCGAAGAAGTCATAAAAAGAAATGCACAAGTACCGTTTGAATGCCTGACGAGAGTAAACCTTGCATCCGAGGAAATGCTTAAAGCACTTAAAGATATGGGTTGCGAGAAAATTTATTTCGGAGCTGAATCCGGATCACAAAAAGTTTTAGATGCAATGGAAAAAGGAATAACCGTTGAACAAATTTATAAAGCGTCCGAACTGTGCAAAAAACTCGGGATTAAAACATATTTCTTCATGATGGTTGGATATCCTGGTGAAGATATCGAAGATTTAAAATTATCCGTAAAACTTCTCAGGGAAACCCTCCCAGATGAATTCAGCACCACAATTGCATATCCACTTCCGGGGACGAAATTTTATGAACAGGTTCGAGATAGATTGATGTTCGAATCTCAGGATTGGATGCTCGATTGGGATTATACAGCTGAAAATAAACTTTTATTTAAACGAGAAAAATACAATACGACATTTTACCGCTGGGTTATAAGATGGTTTCACAGGGAATGGAAAGATGCGTGGTATGAAGCAGGTAAAAATGCGAGCATCTTCGAAAAAATTCGGAATAAAATAGAGCTTCAAATCTCAAGAGCAATTGTCAATGCACTTACCCATATCTCAACTTCAGATTTGGTTCAATTCCAACCAGCAGAGGGAAGATAACTTAATGATACAAGCGATGCAAGAACTCGATAAGATAAAAAATTTTTGGGATTTCTACGCTCCCACTTATGATGAAAGAAAAAGAAGTGCTGATTTTTTACGTGTCATAAATTTGAAAATTCTAAAATCATTTTTCTCCCCGGGTCAGAATATACTTGAAATCGGCTGTGGTACTGGAACGGAATCAATCGAAATGATAAAATACGGTTGCAATCTCATATTAACCGATATCTCTTTCGAAATGCTCAAAGTAGCCTCGGATAAAATTTTAAAATTAGAAAATTTGCCTCACGATAGAAAACCAAAATTTATAAATTTACCCGCGGAATACATCGACTCGTTCAAAATTAAATTCGACGGCGCTTATGCATCTTTTGGAGTTTTAAACTGTATTAGCGATATAAATTCATTTTTTCAAAAACTTTACAATATTCTCAAACCAAATTCATTTTTCATCACATCGGTGATAAACCGATGGTATTGGGGAGATTTTATCTTCTTCATGCTCGGGATAACAAACTATCTCAGGAAAAGATTGAAAGGCTGGGGATACATCACGCTCGATGGCAAAGAGTACGACGCAATTGCAAGATATTACTCGATCAAAGATATAAAAAACTTTTCGAAAAATTTCTTCTCAATTAAAAAATGCTTTGCTCTCCCATTTCTTCTACCGCCTGCGTATTTAAAACCGACCGAGAGATTGCCCCAAAAATTTTTCAATTGGCTTACGAAAGTAGAATCATTAATCTATCATCGTTTCCCTTTCAAATATTTCGGCGAGCAAATCGTAATCGTGCTTCAAAGATTGTGAAAAATTGGATTTGACCCCTCATCTATATAATCCATTCGCATAGATATATTCTTCAACTTCAGGTGGGACGAGATATTTTATCGATTTTCCGTTCCTCACCTTAAATCTTATCGCGGATGCGGAGACGTCAATGTTTGGAACAGCGATAAACTTCGCAAAAGGCGAAAACCTAGACTCAGGTATATCAAAACCTGGGCGATTGAAAACGATAAGTTGAACCTTTTTAACAATCTCATCTGGTTCCCGCCACAAGTGAAAGTTCTTAAATTGATCCGCACCTATCAAAAGATAAAAATTATAACTCGGGAATCTTTCCAACATTTGATTTATCGTGTCGATTGTGTAAGATACGCCACCTCGCTTTATCTCTATGTCTGAAACTTCAAAAAATGGGTTTCCCTTTATCGCAATTTTAACCATCTCGAATCTATGTTCTGGCTCTGCGAGCTGAGATAGATAATTTAAATTTTGCTTAAGCGGTGGACTTGCACACGGAACAAAGATAATTTTATCAAGCTCCGCTTCTTCCCTCACAAACTCAGCCACTATCAAATGCCCGATATGCGGTGGATTAAAAGTCCCTCCGAAAATTCCAACTTTCATTAATCAAACACAGTTATTTTTCTTTTCTTCAACAAATTCAAAACAGCAGACCTCGTCCTCTTAAACTCATCCGTTTTCCCTGCGCTCAAAATAGATGAATAAACTTGCTTTAAAGATTCAACATCTCTAACATAATCAAACCTTTTCAATGGAACATATAAAACATCAAGCTCGCTTACAAACTTTAAAATGTTAAGCTCATCTGTTTCACCCTCTAATTTAGACAAAAATTTATCGTGAAGTTTCTTCAACCCGATAAGCTTATTCGGATTGTCTCTGTAAATTGAGGTAACCACAACATCATATTTATGCGTCATAACCTCATAAGCATTGTTTATCCAAGGGATGGGATAGATTAAGCTTTTGACATCGAGCAAGACCACGAATTTACGCTCATCCTCAAAAGCCTTCGATATGCTCTCAAGATAAACATTGCCATTGCCCTCAAATATCGAAACTTTAACTCGCAAGGGGAAAACTTGAATCAAAAAGTCGTATGTTTCATAATCTGGAAAATAGACATAAACATTCGTATTCCTGCTTTTTTGAACATAATAATCAGCGGTATCGTGAAGCATCGCTTTGTATAGTTCAATTTTTTCATCGGCAGAAAAATCTCCGCCGATTTCCAAATCATTTAACTTATTTGGTAGAATTATCAAAGCCTTCTCAACTTGAAGCATAGAACAAGGTTTTTTATTTTTAAGTCATTGACATTATAGCCTCCATAAGTCGAGCGGGATTTTTGCTTGAGATAACTATTTTTTTAACCTTCCAAAATTTTTTCTTTTGGCCATATAAATCCCCAACTTCAATTTCAACACCACCATTTCCAGAATACACATAAGCCACCGTCCCAAAAGTTGTTTTTATCCCCCAACCTCCGTAAGTCTTCCATAAGCTTTCTTCCAAAATTCGAACGTTTTTGATCTCAACTTTTTTGATTTTCGCTGCGGTTAAACCAAAGAAACCAATTTTAACTATCAATTCATTCCACCTAACTATGACAGACAATTTCCCAATTGAACCGATTAAGACAATTTCAAAGGCAATTAACGCTAAAAAGACAAGCAAAACATCTTTTCTTTCGAAAATTCCCGGCTCAAAAAGCGGCAAAATAAGTAAAATTGGAATCCAACTCAAAAATATAAGATAAACCCAGAAAGGGAAATTTTGCTCCTCTTTGTAAAGAATCCCTGTTAGCATCCAAATTTATCTTTATTTTTAAATCGTAAGATATTGCATCGCAGTAGACAAATCTTTATCGCCACGACCAGATAAATTCACAATTATAATATCGTCTTTTTTCATCTTCGGAGCAATTTTTAAAGCGTGTGCGACAGCGTGCGCGCTCTCAAGCGCCGGGATTATCCCTTCAAGCTTCGAGAGAATTTGGAAAGCTGAAAGTGCTTCATCATCCGTTGCTATCGTGTATTCGACAAGCCCGGAGTCTTTTAAATATGAATGTTCAGGTCCAACTCCTGGATAATCAAGCCCGGCGGATATTGAATGAGTGTTAAGTATCTGCCCATCTTCATCTTGTAAAAGATATTGCATCGCACCATGCAAAACCCCAGGTCTTCCCGCTGTCAAAGAAGCAGAATGTAGTCCAGTTTCAAGCCCCTTCCCACCGCCTTCAACTCCGATTAATTTTACCTTTGGAACATCCTCAATAAAAGGATAAAACATACCGATTGAATTACTTCCTCCACCAACGCAGGCGATTATAACATCAGGAAGTCTTCCTTCGAGTTCGAGAATTTGTTGTTTCGTTTCCTTTCCTATTACACTTTGAAAATCCCTCACCATCATCGGATAAGGATGCATCCCGACAACTGAGCCAAGCATATAAAAAGTTGTCTTCACGTTCGTAACCCAATCTCTAATTGCTTCATTTATAGCTTCTTTCAAAGTTTTACTTCCAGTTGAAACAGGTTTCACTTGAGCACCGAGAAGTTTCATTCTATAAACATTCATCTCTTGCCTTTTCATATCTTCTTCTCCCATGTAAATTACGCATTCAAAATTAAAAAGCGCACAAACCGTAGCAACAGCAACTCCATGTTGACCTGCACCTGTTTCAGCGACTATCCTTCTTTTCCCCATATTTTTAGCAAGAATCGCCTGCCCAATCGTGTTATTTATCTTATGCGCGCCGGTATGACATAAATCCTCCCTTTTTAAATAAATTTTCGCTCCCCCAAGATATTCGCTTAATCTTCTCGCATAATAAAGTGGGGTTGGACGTCCAACATAATGCTTAAGGTAATACTCAAATTCATCGTTAAAACTTTTATCATCTCTCAATTTCAAATACCACCTTTCGAGCTCCTCAACCGCTGGAACCAATGTCTCCGGAATAAATTTCCCGCCGTAGATTCCGAAATATCCTCTTGAATCAGGAAGATTTAATTTCATAACCCCACACCCTTTGCTTTTTCAATGAATAATTTAACCTTTTCTAAACTTTTCTTGCCCGGATACTCTTCAACTCCACTTGAGACATCCACTCCATAAGGTTTGACTTTTAAAATAGCAGTCTGAACATTTTCAGGATTTAATCCGCCAGATAAAATAATTTTCCACCTCTCGCCTAACCCAGCTACCGCATCCCAATTAAAAGTTTTCCCAGTCCCACCGTATTCGCCAAACGAAAAAGAATCCAAATGAACAAAATCAACATCATATTTCTTCAAAACTTCTTGATCGAAATTTTCGCCAACTTTAAACGACTTAATCACCGGGACAAACTCCCTCAACTTCGAGCAAACCTCCGGGCTTTCCTCTCCGTTCAACTGAACCAAATCAATCATAGTTTGCTCCACAATTCTTTTCACGTTATCCACATCTTCATTAACAAAAACCCCAACGCAAAGAGCAAACGAACTAACCTCGCGAATTATCGACGCTGATTTCTCCGGGTCAATATATCTTTTGCTCCCTCTATAAAAAACGAACCCAAGCATATCCGCACCAGCCTCGACTGAATTGACAGCATCTTCAAAATTTGTGATTCCGCAAATTTTAACTATCATAGATAAAGAACTGATTTAGTTTTTACCAAGAAGTTCAAAAATCTTGCGAATTTTGTCCTTCGCCTTCATAAGCGATGCCCCAACGAGAATTGCATCGAACCCAGCGTCAGCAATTTTTAAAACATCATTTCTACTCTCGATTCCGCTCTCGCTCACTTTTACAACATCATCAGGAAGAACTGTACATAATTTGATGCTTCTTTCAACGTCGACTTCAAATGTTTCAAGATTTCGATTATTTATTCCTATCAATTTCGGATAAGGAGATAGTTTCAAAGCGCGAGCTATGTCATGTTCATCGTAAACCTCCACCAAAACCTCAAGCCCAAGTTCCTTTGCAATCGAAATGTAATCTTCAAGCTGAACGTCGTCGATTATTTTGACTATTAGAAGTAACGCATCTGCACCAAGATATTTAGTCTCATAAATTTGATATTCGTCGATTATAAAATCTTTTCTTAAAACAGGAACCTTCACAGTGTTTCTTATTTGAGCTAAATATTGTTTCCTCCCGCCGAAAAATTTAAAGTCTGTCAAAACAGATATAGCGTTGACCCCAGCGCTTTCATAATCGTGAGCAATTTTAATCGGGTCAAATCCATCGATGCTCAAATTTCCGGATGACGGAGCAAGTTTTTTAATCTCCGCGATGATTTTAATATCGCTATCTCTTCGCAAACGTTTCGCAAATTCACGATGCTCATAACTAAAAGACTCCGCCAACTTTTTTAAATCTTTCATCGGTAAAATCTCTTTTGAGCGCGAGACCTCTTCAACTTTTTGCGCGACGATTTCGTCAAGTATGCTCATTTCATGTTCTCCTTGAAATTTTTAATTCGATTATTTTTCGTTTTGATTTTTTCAAAACCTCAAAGACAAAATTTTTAAATTGGACCTTTTCACCTTCCTCAGGGATTCTTCCAGCAAGCTTTGAGACGAAACCACCCAAACTTTCATAATCAACATCTTCTGGGATATCCTCATTAAATTTTCTGTTAAAATCGCTCACAAGCATCCCAGCGTCGACGATTATTGAACCATCGCTTAAAATTTTATATTCCTCTTCAACTTTATCGTATTCATCGTGTATTTCTCCAACGATTTCTTCAAGTATGTCCTCAAGTGTCACGATTCCCTCAAACCCGCCAAATTCATCAACTACAATTGCCATATGAATTTTGTTTTTCTGCAACTCCCTCAAAAGTTCACTTATCTTCTTAGTCTTAGGAACAAAATATGCCGGTCTTAACAAATCGTGAAGCACGAACAAATTCGGCTCCTCGATGTAGTTTATCAAATCCTTAGCATAAACTATGCCAATTATATTGTCAATCGTACCTTTATAAACCGGAAGTCGGGAATAGCCTTCGTTTAAAACGACCTTGACCACTTTCTCGCGAGGTGCATTGATGTCAATCGCTACAACTTTTGTCCTCGGCACCATAATCTCGCGAACAGTTTTATCGGTGAATTCAAATACATTGCGTAAGAGTTGATTCTCGTCTTGAGTTTCGTCTTGCCCCATGTTTCGGATTAAAAATTCAAATTCATGCCTTACGAAATTTGCATCCACTGGCGAAATCGCCGAGACAAGTTTCTCCGGCAATAAGAGCGTAATTTTAAAAAACAAAAAAATAAACAAAAGCAATGGTTCAAAAATTAACAAGACAATCTGCGGTTTTCTCCCTGCAAATTTTCTCACCTTATAAATTAAATAAAAAGAAACTATCCCAATTAGCAAAACGAAAAAAAGCAAAATCAACTCACCTCTTGTCCAAACCCCAAGAAAAATAAAAGCCAAAGCGAAAAACAAAAACTTAAAACAGATCACAGCAAAAGAGAAATGTCTCGGATTCTTTTTAAACTTCTCAATTTTTGAAACAATTGAATTTTTCAACTTCTCAACATCTTCAACAAACATAACCGCAACCTCAACCGCAGACGTGGATATCCCAAGCAAAATTAAAATAAATGAGATTATCAAAAGCATAAGTTTAAGTTTTTGCAAACTTATTTGTTAAAGTGATCAATTCCTCAAGTTTCTTCTTCGCCCTTCCTGAATCTATCGCCTCTTTTGCCATCTCGATACCTTCGCTAATTGAATTTGCAACTCCAGAGACATATATCGCGGAGCCAGCGTTTAAAAGCGCGATATCTCTCTGCGGACCTTCTTCGCCATCGAGAATTCGTTTTATAATTTCAGCGTTGAATTTAGCATCGCCACCGAGAACAAAATTTATATCCCACTTTTTCAATCCGAAATCTTCGGGATGTATTTCATAAGTTTTTATCTCCCCATTTTTTAATTCGCTTATCTTTGTATGCCCCGAGATTGAAATTTCATCAATTCCGCCAGCCCCATGCACAACCAAGGCATGCTTTGAGCCAAGTTCTTTTAAAACAGAAGCAATTTTTCCTGTCAAATTTTCCGAGAAAACACCGAGAATTTGCCTTTTCACATTTGCCGGATTTGTCAAGGGTCCGAGCAAGTTAAAAATCGTCCTCACCCCAAGCGATTGTCTTACAGGAGCTGCATATTTCATAGCGGTGTGGTAAAGTGGAGCAAAAATAAAAACTATGCCTATTTCCTCGAGGCAAATTTTAGCTTGCTCTGGGGTCAACTCAATATTAACTCCAAGTTCTTTCAAAACATCGGCGCTACCACATTTACTTGAAACAGCTTTATTTCCATGCTTCGCAACCTTTGCCCCAGCTGAACTCGCAATTATTGCAGAAACGGTTGAAACATTGAAAGTTCCAACCCCATCTCCACCCGTCCCACATGTATCTATTAGATTTTCATCATTGAAATCAATCTTTGTTGCTTTTTCAATCATAGCCTTTGCGCTTCCAGCTATTTCATGAACCGTTTCGCCTTTCATTCTTAGCCCGATGAGAAACCCGCCAATTTGAGCTGGTTCAGCTTCCCCCGACATTATCTGATTCATCGCAAAATATGCCTCTTCAAAAGTTAAATCTTGACCTTGAACAAGTTTTGCAATAGCATTCTTTAACATAAACTTCAAAAGTTTTTGCTAAAAATTTACACCTTATCAAAAAAATTATCAAATTTGTCGTAAGGGGCAAGCAATTATTTGCCCGTGCGATTTTAATTTTCACTCGTAGCGACGAACTGATAGAGGATAGACATATCATTTTATACATAAAATTTAAATCGCAAATTTGCATATTGAATTCAATTCTTTTAAATTAATCTCGGACAAAACTCAGAACCGACAACGCTTTGAACTACATACTTAAAAAAATCCCCTTGATCGCTTTATCAATCGTTTTCCTCGGTTGTTCTGTATGGAAGAGCATCTCTAACGAATTCAACGCCTATTTCAACACATATTACAACGCGAAAATAATCTTTGAACAAATTGAAGAAAATTTGAACAGCGTAGCTCTCTCGGATAAATTCCCAAGCTTTGAAAAACTCGACAGAGAAACTCAACTTAACCCCAACGATAGAAGCAAACTCGACGATGTAATAAAAAAATGCTCAAAAATCCTCCAATACTACCTTGGAACATCAATCGCAGACAACGCGCTTTTAATAATTGGGAAATCCTATCTCTATCAAGATAACTATTTAGGGGCTGAGAGAAAATTCGCAGAACTTATCTCGACCTTTCCGAAAAGCAAACTTTACGATGAGGCACTTTATTATTTGATGTTGACACTTGCAAAGGAAAGAAAATATAGCGACCTCGTGCTTTCGTTTCAAACCAAAGCAAGGGAAAATTCCAAAAACTTGTGGAAACTTCACACGGTTTATGCATTTGCGAAATTTAAACTCGGTGAAATCGACAGCGCGATTTTTTATCTAAATCTCGCATCAAAAAAAGCAAAAGGCGAAGACAAAGCTCAGATATTATTCTACCTTGGCGAACTAAACGAAGATATAAACCCATCTGAAAGTGCAAACTTTTATCTTTCTGCATCGAAGATAACAAAAAGAACGAACTTAAAAACATATTCCTTGATAAAATACGCAATTCAACAACGCAAACTTGGGAATTTTGAACTTGCCCAAAGGGTTTTGAACGATCTAATTTATCCAAACATCGACAAAAACTACGAAAGGAAAATCTACCTTGAACTTGCGCGAACTTACAATTCATCTGACAACCTCGACAAAGCGATAGAAACATACACATATCTTGACACGACTTACAAAAGAACAGAAGAATCCGCCTACGGCTATTTCGAACTTGGTCAGATTTACGAAATAAAGATTGGAAATTATGATTCTGCAAAGGTTTTTTACGAGAAAGCACGCATCGAATTCCCGCAAAGCGCTGTAACAAAGCAAGCACAGAAAAAAGTTGAAACTTTCAACGAATACTTTCGAAATCATCTAATTTTATCAAGAAATGATAGCATTTTAAAATCAATCGCATCAAATCCCGATTCAACCATAAAAATCAATCCCGACTCAATCAAAAATCAAATTGCTCAAGCGAAGTATTCACTCGCTCGAATTTTCTATATGTCGTTAAACAGGCTTGATTCTGCTATCTTCTACCTAAACGATATAATTTCAAATCATCCAACTTCGCCAATACTTCCTCGTTCTTATTATCTTCTTGGGACAATTTACGAGTCAATCGACACAAGCAAAGCAAGCAAAATTTACCTTGAACTTATCAACAAGTTCCCCGAAAGCGAATTTTCCGCACAAGCGATGAAATTTCTAGGTCTCCAAAACGACATCAAAAAAGATACATTGGAGGAACTTTACAAAACCGCAATTTCTCTCATCGACGCAGACCCGATGAAGGCTATTGACATTTTGCTTACAATTTGCAATCACAATTCAAACTCAAATACGAATTTAAAAGCAAAAGCATTTTTCGCAATTGCATGGATAAACGAATATAAACTTAAAAATTTTGCAAAGGCAGTAGAATACTACACAACTGTTTTAAACAATTTCTCAAACACGGAATTTGCAAAAATTGCGCAAACAAAACTCAACCCAGAAAAGCAAGAAATTCAAACCAAGCCAAAAGAAGAATTACTCCCAACGCCTGACGCAACTAAAAAAGCACCGGATGAAATAAAACCAACCCCGAAAGGCGTCGGCGACGAACCTGAAGATGACCCACGTTTGAAAGAAAGAAAAAGACGAAGGATAGATGATAATTAAAAAAATATCGACCATAGTCTCAAACGAACCTTTATCAGATGAAATTTACCGTTTGACGATTTCTGCACCTGAAATATCAAACCAAGCTAAACCCGGGCAATTTATAAACATAAGAGTTTCCAACTCTTTTGAACCATTTTTGCGAAGACCATTTAGCATCTGCAACATCGTTGACGATAAAATTCAAATTATTTTCAATACTGTTGGCAAAGGAACAAAACTCCTTTCGAATTTAAAACCGGGAGATAAAATTGATGTTTTGGGCCCGCTTGGAAAAAGTTTCAATGTAGATGATGAATTTAATCTAGCAATCATCTTAGCTGGTGGGCTTGGCGTTGCACCATTCCCCTTCTTGATAAAAATTTTGAAAGAAAAAAGAAAAGATGTAATTTCTTTCATCGGAGCAAGAACCAAATCTCAACTTATACTTGATGGGCTTGAAAATGTCCATGTTGCGACTGATGATGGCTCATATGGATATAAAGGAACCGTGGTTGATTTACTGAAGTTGAATTTATCAAAATTCGATTCATCTTATAAAATTTTCGCTTGCGGTCCCACCCCGATGTTAAAAGCACTTGTTAAACTTTGTGACGAATTAAATCTAAACTGCGAGGTCTCGGTCGAAACCCCGATGGCTTGTGGGACCGGAATATGTCAAGGATGCGCTGTTAAAACAAAAGAATCAAAGTATAAGCTTGCCTGCAAAGATGGTCCCGTATTCAACACAAAAGAAATCATTTTATGATAAAAACCGAAGTCACGATCGGCAAATTAAAACTTAAAAATCCCGTCCTCGTCGCATCTGGAACCTTTGGCTATGGAGACGAACTTCTTGACTTGGTCGACATAAACCAACTTGGTGGAATTGTCACGAAATCATTAACTTTAAAACCGAAAGAAGGTAATCCACCGCCTCGAATTGCAGAAACCCCATGCGGTATGTTAAACTCAATAGGTCTTGCAAATATAGGTGTAGATAGATTTATCAGCGAGAAATTGCCGATTTTGAAAAAATTTGACACAGCGATAATAGCCAACATCGCTGCAAAAAGGGTCGAAGATTACTGCGAGATAATAAGACGCCTTGAAGATTCCCCAGGCGTTGATGCCTACGAAATTAACATATCTTGTCCAAATGTGAAAGAAGGCGGACTTGAATTTGGAACGAATTTGTCTATGACATCAAAAATTGTAAGTGAAACGAGAAAAACAACCAACAAAACCTTGATAATTAAACTTACCCCAAATGTTTCAAGAATATCTGAATTTGCAAAAGTTTGTAAAGATGAAGGTGCTGACGCTGTTTCGCTAATCAACACAATCGTCGGGATGGCGATCGACATAAGAACGCGCAAGCCAAAACTTTCAACTATAACTGGTGGTCTTTCTGGTCCCGCTATAAAGCCCATTGCGCTTGCAAAAGTTTTTGAAGTCTTTCAAAATGTAGATATACCTATAATTGGAATCGGTGGAATTACAACTTGGGAAGATGCGGTCGAATTTATGATAGCTGGGGCAAGAGCAATTCAAGTTGGGTCTGCAAATTTCGTCGACCCGACGACAGCTTTGCAAGTTATCTCTGGAATAATTAGATATTGCGAGGAAAATAAAATCGAAGATGTAAACGAACTTGTCGGCTCGATAATTATTGAAACCTCCCCTCAAGAGATGCTCAAATAATTTTTTAAAACCAATCTTTAAAAAATCATGCGAAGAGACTACATTGAAATTATAAATTATCTTTATTCGCTTCAACGCTTTGGCATCAAATTAGGTTTGCATAATATAGAAAGATTGCTTAAATTACTTCAGAACCCTGAGCAAAAGTTCATTTCAGTTCACATTGCCGGAACAAACGGCAAGGGTTCAACATCACATTTTATAGCGTCAATTTTATCCGCATGCGGTTACAAAGTTGGACTTTATACATCACCGCACTTGGTTGATTTCACGGAAAGAATCAAAATTAACGGGATTCCAATCCCGAGAGAAAGAGTCGTTGAATATGTAAAAATTTTGCAAAATGAAATTGACACACTGAAAGCGACGTTCTTTGAAGCTACAACAGCAATTGCATTTAAATATTTCGCAGATGAAAAAGTTGATTTCGCAGTTATCGAAGTCGGTCTCGGTGGAAGGCTTGATTCGACAAATATCATCAAGCCGGCTGTATCGGTCATCACTAGTATTTCATATGACCATATGGACGTTCTTGGGGAAACGCTTGAACAAATCGCTCTTGAAAAAGCGGGAATAATAAAAGAGAAAACTCCTTGCGTCGTCAGATGCGAGGATGAAAAGGCTCTAAATGTTATAAAAAATGTCGCTAAAGAAAAAGATGCTGAACTTTTGATCGCGGATGAAATTTCTGAAGTCAAAATTAAAGAAGTGAACGAAGAGAGCATAAAATTTGATCTGAAAACCATAAAAGGTTTTTACCCCAATTTAATCGCTGGTGTATCTGGGAAATTTCAATCGAAAAATGCCCAACTTTCGGTTTTGTCCTATGAAAAACTTTATGAACTTGGTTTCGCAGAATATAAAAAAGAAAGCATCTACGAAGGTCTTTTAAAAGTGAGGGAACTTTCTGGGTTACGGGGTCGACTTGAGATTTTAAATGCGCAAAGTTTATCTAATTTGAACGATAAACCGAAAATTATAATTGATGTCGCTCATAACTACCCAGCTATTTGCCAAGTTGTGTCCGAACTCGAAAATTTCAAATACAAAAATCTTTTCGTTCTATTTGCAGTGATGAAAGATAAAGAATATGAAAAGATGATAAAGAAGCTTTCGGAAGTCGCAAATTTCGCAGTCGCAACACAGCCAAAAATAGGGCGTGCGCTCGATGCAAAGACAATCTCAAATATCTTCAAAGAAAACAATGTTGAGTCAATCTATATTCAAGATTCAGATAAGGCATTTGATTTCATCTTGAACAAAGCGACGAAGGAAGACCTTGTCTTAATCATTGGCTCGCATTATCTTGCTGGCGAAATAATTTCCTATGTTGAAAACAGAAAAATCGAATGTTTAATTTAAAAACAAAATAAAGAGGGTGAAACAAAAATGATAATGGACATTGCGGAACTCCAGTCCAAAAAAGTCGCCGAGCTTCAAAAAATTGCAAAGGAGCTCGGTCTAACCGGCTACAGCGATTTGAAAAAGCAAGAATTGATAATGAAAATTCTTGAGAAAATGCAACAGCAAAGGGCCACCGTTGGAGAAGCCGAGGAAGGCGAAGAGCAAAATGGGATAATCTTTAGTAAGGGGGTGCTTGAAATTTTACCCGATGGATATGGCTTTTTAAGGTCAGCAAACTATAACTATCTCCCATCTCCGGATGATATCTATGTATCCCCGTCCCAGATCAAAAAATTCAATTTAAAAACTGGTGACACCATCGCGGGACAGGTTAGACCGCCGAAAGAAGGAGAAAGATTCTATGCTCTCTTAAGAATTGAAACGGTCAATGGTTTACCGCCAGAAAAAGCTCGGGAGAGAACGCTTTTTGAAAATCTTACGCCTCTTTACCCGACGAAAAGGATACGCCTTGAAACTGTCCCAGGTGAGTATTCGATGAGAATTCTCGACCTTTTCGCCCCGATCGGAAAGGGACAAAGAGGTTTGATCGTTTCGCCACCAAAAGCCGGTAAGACAGTTTTGCTCCAGAAAATGGCAAATAGCATTATGCGAAATCATCCCGAGATAAAATTAATTATACTTTTA
This sequence comes from Candidatus Kryptoniota bacterium, assembly GCA_041640855.1. Classification (GTDB taxonomy): domain Bacteria; phylum Bacteroidota; class Ignavibacteria; order Kryptoniales; family Kryptoniaceae; genus Kryptonium. The sequence goes on along the minus strand of JBEPZK010000005.1, from coordinate 33,000 downwards.
ATCGATGAACGTCCAGAGGAGGTTACAGATATGGAGCGTTCCGTTGGTCCAGATGTTGAAGTCATAAGTTCAACATTTGATGAGCCGCCGGAAAGGCATATGCAAGTTGCGGATATGGTTCTTGAGAAGGCAAAACGACTTGTCGAATCAGGAAAAGATGTCGTGATCCTTTTAGATAGTTTAACTCGCCTCGCAAGGGCAAGCAACCTTGTAACGCCACACAGCGGAAGAATTTTATCCGGTGGTATCGACGCAAGTGCTTTGATAAAACCCAAAAAATTCTTCGGCGCAGCAAGAGACACAGAAGAAGCAGGAAGCCTGACCATCGTAGCGACAGCATTGATTGACACCGGAAGCAGAATGGATGAAGTCATATTTGAAGAGTTCAAAGGAACAGGAAATATGGAAGTAGTGCTAACAAGAGAACTCGCGGATAGGAGAATCTTCCCAGCCATCGATATAAATAAAACAGGGACAAGAAAAGAAGAACTTCTTCTTGAGCCGGAGGAATTAAATCGCGTTTGGATTTTGAGAAAGATATTAAGTGAAATGTCCCCAGTTGAAGCGATGGAATTTTTGCTTGAAAATATGAAGGGAACGAAAAATAACAAGGAATTCCTCAGGTCAATGAGCACTTAATCTCTTAAGACGGCTAATTTCCCAACCCCGACTTTAGTTCCATCTTCGCTGTAAGCGACAACCAAATAAATCCCTGTGCTGACATATTGTCCTTTTTCATCTTTTCCGTCCCAAAGTGCGATTCTTCCGCCGGGAGTGGAAATCGTCTTGACAAGGTCCCCGGCTATCGTAAAAATTTTTATCGTTGAATTCGCAACGAGACCATCAATTTCTACATTAAAATCAATCTTAGGACGGAATGGATTCGGATAAATCTTCAAACTTGAAAAATTTTCAACCGGCTTTGCAAATGTCGTCTTTAAACTTGTCAAACCTTTATCTGTGCCAAAATAAACGGTCCCGGAATTAAGATCAATCGCGATAGATTTCACATCGTCGCTTAAAATTGGCGAATTTTTGGAATCATACTGAGCTAAAACGTTTGTCCCATCTGGAGAAAGCACCCAAACACCGTTCTTGGTTGCAACCCATTTATTATTTGCTCCGTCAACCGCGATGTCATTTATATAAAAATCTCTGAGAACGAAAACGCTTCTAATACTTCCACTTCTTAAAGGTTCATCAGGATTTATAATTATGTTAAGCCCGTAATCCGTCCCAACCCATATATCGCCGCGATTATCAAATCTTATCACCGTTGGGCGACCATTCAAACCCTCAGATTTTGAAATAGCAATCCATCTGTCGTCGCTCTTATCGTATATCGTTCCATTATTATCGAAAACAAAAATATAGCCATGCTCTGAAACAATCCATTTGCGACCTTTGTCATCGATTTCAAGCTGAATATTGAGAATATTCGCCGGGTTATAACCATTGGTAAAGGAATAAATTATCGAGTCACCTCTCAAAAGATAAATTATATTCGAATTCCTCGGTTTATAATTCAAAATCCAAACTAAATCACCTTCTTCAGCGACATCGGTGACAACGACAAAATTTGTATCCTCAATTACCCCTTTTATACCTTCGTTTACCGAGAAAATCTTCAAAGAATCATTTTCGTCAACCCTTATCAAACCACCGCCCCAAGTTCCAATCCAAGTATATTTTTCCCCTACCTTTACTTTGTAACAATCATTAGACATTCTCTGAAATTGCGCCTTCGAAAAATTTTTCCATTTCCCCTCCTCACCATAAGCCCCGGGCGTATACCTATAAAATCCCTTTCCTAAATACTTTGAAGATGCAATCCATAAATTCCCTTTCCTATCAACAGCCATATTTGAAAATTGATTTCCATTCGGTCCATCAGGATAATAAAACTTCAAGGCATCGTTTTCAAAAATGCCAATGCCATTTGAAAGAACTCCCATGATGACTCTACCTTGCCAAATTGAGATATCGGTAATTGAATAATTTGAAGTTAGAATGCGTTGAATTTGATTGTTTTTGAAAGAGAAAATTTCTCTCCCCGTGGAAATTAAAATCGAATCGCCCGCTTTATAAATCAAATTCACAGGTATGCTTGAAACCTTGATGAAATTATTTCCATCGAGCGAAAAGAAGCCATTTTGATTTCCAGCGTAAACTTTCCCATTCCAAAATTTAACACTGTTAAATCCACCTGAAATTTTGTAAGTTTTCCAACCAGTGGGAGAAACAAGAATCGGGCTAAACCGGTAACCAAGAGCTATGCCTTCTGAAGTAGCGATGTAAATTGTATCATTTTCAACATCGATATCAAACACTTTAACTCTTTCAACGTCGGGATAAATCCTTCTGTATGTATCTATAAATTCAAGCCTCGAAATTCTAAAGCTGAGAAGTCCAAAATTTGTTCCAATAAAAAGCGTGTCTCCGTATGCTTTTAAAAAGTTTATCGTCTTGTCCGTCTCAGCCGAATTCATTATATCAAAGATGTGAATCACCCTATAACTTAATTTAGAGAGTTCCAAAATATCGACCACACCGTTTGAAAAACCAGAAAATACTTTCCCATCGCTTGTCACAGTTAAAGCTCTAACATCGACATCAAAGAGTCCATCTACTTTTAAAATTTTTTCAAATTCTTTTCGCTCAGGATAAAATATAAAAATTCCGCCCTCCGTCCCAGCGTAAATCGCATCGCCTTGGACATAAATCTTTCTCACATTTTTCATATCGGTATAATTTTTCCAAACCCCAACCTGAGCAAGCAAACTGGGAGCAAAAACAAAAAAAATTATACATAAATTAAAAAATTTTTTCAATCTCAAGTGGGAAAAGTTAAGGAACATAAACTTTATAAGCGGTTATCTTTTTATCTGCTTTAGAAGGTTAGCCATTTCAATTGCGGTAAGAGCTGCGTCCCAGCCCTTGTTCCCATTTTTTATTCCTGCTCTATTAAGCGCTTGTTCAACATCATCTGCAGTTATAATTCCAAACGCAACAGGGATTCCCGTCTCAAGTTGAACCAAAGAAATTCCTTTTGAAACTTCGGAAGCAACATAATCAAAGTGAGGAGTTTCACCTCTTATCACAGCGCCAAGGCAAATTATGGCGTCGTATTTTCCAGTTTGAGCAAGTTTTTTCGCAACGAGCGGAATTTCAAATGAACCAGGGCAGTAGAAGACCTCTATATTATCCTCACTTGCATCGTGCCTTTTCAAACAATCAAGTGCGCCGTCAAGCAATTTTGATGTGACAAGCTCATTAAACCTACTTACAACTATCCCAAACTTTAATCCCTGCGCTATTAATTTCCCTTCAAAGGTTTTCATTTAACAAATTCGATTTATTTTAAATTTAACCTTTGCTTCATCGCCTCAACGAACTTATATGGAACTGTATAAAGCCCTATACAATTTTCATCATTTCTCAAACCACCGTGAAAATCCGAGCCACCACTTTCAAGCAAAAAATATTCATCAGCAATCGAGCGATAATACTTAACAAGTTCATCATTATGTGAAGGATGTACAACCTCTATACCGTCAATCCCTAGCTCAATTAAACTTGCGAGGTCAAATTCGCTTAGATATTTTCCGGGATGTGCTATGAACGACAATCCCCCAACATCTGAAATTAATTTTATAGCTTTTCTTGGTGAAAGTTCGATGTTTTTTTCATAGGCTGGGCATCCAACGCCAAGATACTTATTAAAAGCCTCGTAGAAATTATCGACAAAACCATACCTTACAAGGGCATTAGCTATGTGAACTCTCCCTACAGCGGATGTCTTTGACATTTCAATTACGCTTTCAAATTCAAGCGGTATATCAAGGGCATTTAACTTCTCAACCATTCTCTTCGCACGTTGAAGTCTCAACTCGCGAAAAACTCTCAAATGAGTTTGAAAATTTTCATCTCTCCAATCGATAAAATATCCAAGTATATGGATGTCTGTTCCGTTTATGCTCGAGCTTAGCTCAATCCCTGGGATGACCTCAACCCCGAGTTCTTTGCCAACTTCAACTGCTTCTTCAAGTCCATCCGTTGTATCGTGGTCGACTATGCTTATTATATCAAGCCCATTTTCCTTTGCTTTCATCACAACTTGTGCGGGTGAATAAACCCCATCAGAGTAATATGTATGTAAATGTAAATCAACCCTCACTTAAACATTTGCTTCATTTTTTCATACTCAAGTATAATAAGTGTTCTCCCTTCAATTTTTATCAACCCCTCTTTTTGAAACCTTGTTAAAACTCTTGACACCGTTTCCCTCGAGGTCCCAGCCATATTTGCAAGGTCTTGTTGCGTCGGGATTGACTCGACGATAACCTGTCCTTTATACATCTTTCCAAGGTCATCCGCAAGCATAATTAAAACACAACCTATTCGACCTTTCGCATCTTTAAGAGATAAACTTTTTATCTGCATATCTGCTTTTCTCAACCTCAATGCTAACTCTCTCAACAACGAAATAGCAATTTGCGGATGCTTGTTAAGCAAATTTAAAAAATCATCCCTATAAATTATCAAAACTTCAGTATCAGCAATGGCTGAAACAGTCGCAGAACGTTTCAAACCATCAAGCAAAGACATCTCGCCAAAAACCTCACCTGGTCCAAGTATCGAAAGTATAACTTCCCTGCCAGTTTCATCAAGTCGCGATACTTTAACTTTTCCATTGATTATAATGAAAAGCGCACTCCCAACCTCATCTTCCATAAGAATTACACTCCCTTTCGAAAAAATTTTTCTAGTCCCAAGGTTTGCTATCTTCTCAAGGTCTCGTTCAGGCAATTCCTCAAAAATGGAAACATTCCTAAGAAAGTTTATATCACTATTCATAGGCAAGGAAAATTTGATTTTTTAATAATATAACTCTTGCACAAATTAAATGCAAGATGAAGGTGAAAATGTAATTGCAAGTATAAATGCTTGTGAAAGCACTGACCCAGGAGATTTGCGAGAAACGACGCAGAAATTAAATTAATCTCGATTTATATAACCTCCGATTAACTTTGAAAAAGCGTCGTTTAAATTGTCCGACCCTGAAATTTTGAGAATTTCATCAATTCTTCCGCTTGCGATTATCTTCCCACGATTTATGATTATCAATTTATCGCAGATTTTTTCAATTATATCAAGCAAATGTGAAGAATAAAAAATCGTCCTTCCCTCGCTTGCGAAATTTTTTACGATATCCTTAAAAATTTGAATTGCCTTCGCATCTAAACCATTTAAAGGCTCATCAAGAAATAAAACTTTCGGCTCATGCATCAACGCTGATATCAACAAAACTTTTTGCTTCATACCTTTTGAAAAACTCGACATTGGCTCGTTTCGATTTTCATAAATCTCGAAAATCTCCATCAACTCAAACATCTTCTTATTCACTTTCTCCTCATCCATTTGATATACTCGTCCAACAAATGTCAAAAACTCAACCGGAGTCAATGTCTCAAAAACACCGCCGGATTCGGGAACATAGCCAATTATCTTTTTGACCACGTCCGATTTTTCAACCACATTTATACCGTCGATATATGCAAAGCCCGATGTCGGTTTGATTATGCCGGTTAAAATTTTTATAGTCGTAGTCTTGCCAGCCCCATTTGGACCAATATAACCACAGACCTCGCCTCCCTTGACGCTGAAAGTAACATTATCAAGGACAAGTTTTTTGTCAAAGTATTTAACTATTTTTATCGCCTCAATCATCTCACACTTATTATAAAACTTCTTATTTCACTTAACGAATTTATAATATTATCACTTTTTGTAAAGGTTGCAATTTTCCAAAAATATGTTTTACCGTTGTAAAGCGATGGACCAGTGTAAGCGACTGAGATAGTGTCGGCGTTGCTTTGCGAATAAATAACCTTTCTCCATATCTCATTCCCAAACCTCGATGTCGAAACTAAAACCACATACCCATTTGCATTTTCAACTCTTTTCCATTTGAAGACAACGTTGTAATCAATCACAGACTTATCCTCAGGCTGAAGGAGTTCCGGCGACTTCAAAATTATGTCGCTATCTTCATAACTTGGCTTGCTTTCAAGTCCACCTTTGTCGACCGCGACAATTTTGTAATAATATCGCTGGTTTATCGAAAGATTAAACGTATCGCGATAAAAGTTCACAGATGAAATTCCAACAAGGTTTGAATCCTTTACGGGGAAGTTCGGGGTTCGAGACCTAAAAATTTTGTAAAACTTTATATCGCCATCTGGGTTCTTATACCAACTTAAATCGAAATAAATCCCATCTGGGTCATTGTGCGCATTGACGCTCAATCCGAAAGGTTGCTCTGGTGGATAAATATTTATAGGCTTCGCGCTGACAATTGAACTTGGAGCGCTTTCATTCCCGGAATTATCAACCGCGGTGACATAGTAATAATAAATCGTATCGTAATCAAGTCCTTTGTCCGCAAAATTATTTTCATTTGCCCTGTCAATGTATGAAAAATTCACGCTGTCAACCCCGCGATAAATTTTGTAAAAAGCCAAATCCGGCTCCCTATTACTTTGCCAAACCAAAATAACCATCCCATCGCCAGCAAAATAAACATAAAGACCTTGCGGTGGCGCCGGCGGATTTGTATCAGGTCCGAGGGCAACATCCATTTCTCTCGAGCAACCAAAAATAGAAATGATTACAGCTAAAAGAAAAGTGAGTCTTCTCATCAACCTTCGGGAAGAAGTTTTATTAAAGTTATTTCCGCAGGAGCATTAAATCTTATAGGTGCAAACGTAAAACCAAGCCCATTGTTAACATTCACCAACATCGAATCAACTCGATAATAGCCCGAGACATATTTTGTTTCAATTCTCGATGGTATCAATTTAAATCCAAAGAAAGAAAAAACAACCTGCCCACCATGCGTATGCCCAGCGAGAAAAATTTTATAACCATTTTTATGCGCAAAATCCACAAGGCTTTCAGATGGTTGATGTGTGACAAAAATTTTTAAATCAGCTTCGTTTTCCGATGCAAGTTTATTTAAAGTTTCAATTTCAGGTCGAACGCTGTATATGTTTGTCACAAATGTCAATCCAATTTTAGCATTATCTATCTTCAAAATTACATTTTCATTGTCATAGAGTCTCAATCCATATTTTTTCATCTCATCACTTATATTTCTAAGTCCAGCCCAATAGTCATGGTCGCCAACGCATGAATATAAACCAAACTTTGATTTCACTTTAGAAAGCATCCTAACCGCGACGGGTATATGTTCTGTCCCATATGTTACAGCATCGCCAGTGAAAATTACGATATCAGGTCGAAAGGAATTTAAAAGGTCGATATACCTTGCGAGTTTTTTCTCCCCAGTTCTATTGTCCGCTTGTATGTCGCTTATATGCGCGATTTTAAAATCTCTCAAAGTTGGGGGAAGATTTTTAACCTTTAAATCTACCGAGTTGACCTTAATTGAATTTGTATCAATGTAAATTTTCACCGCAGAATATAAAACGCTTGCAAAGGCAATTATCAAAATCAATCTTGGATATACAAAAGCCAACCTTGTTTGAACCGAATAAACTTTAACAAAGGATAAGATAAATTTCGCTATGTCAAGAGCAAGAAAAAGAATAAAAGTTTGAACAGCGAACACAAGCCCAAACCAAAAAGGATAAGTAAAAAGAGCATCAAAAATTTTGCTTCCGAACCTAAATTGCGAAATTATCCCCTGCGCCCCGAACGAATAACCGACAAACCCAATTATTGGATAAGAGATAAGATAAAGCAGGACGAAAATCGTTAAAAATTTTATCAAACTTTGCTCTATGTTAAAAGTTTGCTTAATTGCGCTGGTTATCCTTACAGTCAAATATGCATAGATTAAAACCAAAAGCCCAAGCAAAAGCAATGTCATCCTCAAAATCCAAGGCAATGTTCAAATCCTTTTTTCTAAAATTTTAAAAATTCCCAAACATAAAAACAAACTTTATTATTTGCGCGGTTTTTGATATCTTTTGAAAAAATTTCCAAGTCCGTGAGTTATCAAAAAGAGCTCGAAATAGCAATCCAAGGCATCCTTGAAGCAGGCGAGGTTTTAATTAAGTATTTTGAGAAGAAAAATTACGAAGTCAGGTATAAAAGCAAATCTGGAAAAGGAAGTCCTGTCACAGATGCAGATATAAAATCAAATGAGATTTTAAAAAGCAAGATCGCTTCAAACTTCCCAGATGATGGTTGGCTTTCGGAAGAAACGGTTGATGATAAAACGAGATTGGAGAAGAAAAGAGTTTGGGTCATCGACCCGCTCGATGGGACAAATGATTTTTTAAAGGGGATACCGGAATTTTCAATTTCGGTTGCGCTCGTTGAAGATAAAAACCCTGTGCTTGGAGTTGTTTACAATCCCGTAAATGGCGAGTTATATTTCGGAATCAAAGGAAACGGTGCATATTTAAGAAAAATTAAAACTCAAGAGTTAATAAAACTTGGGTCAAATGTAAAAAACGACATTAAAAATGCATCAATAATCTTAAGTAGGAAGGAACTTTCGCAAGTTGAAAAACTCGAAGTTTTAATCAAAAAGTTTAAAGAGGTAAAATTTAGGGAAAGTATCGCCTATAAAATTGCGAGTGTTGCAAGCGGGTGGGCTGATGCGGTTGTGAGTATATTCGACAAAAGCGAATGGGATTTGGCAGGTGCACACATAATAGCCGAAGAAGCCGGGCTTAAGGTTACAGATTCACATGGGAACAAAATCTTATACAACAGCGAAAACATACGAAGAAAAGGGGTAATCGTAGCGAATCAAAATTTGCATGACGAAATTTTGAAAATTTTAAAAGAAAACTAAAAGCCCTCCCAAAACCGGGAGGGCTAAATGGAAAAATTACCAACAATGCAATCTTAACCTTAATCCCTTCCCAGCTCTACCCCATCCACCAAAACCTAAACCATATCGATAACCAAATTTCTCATTCAAAATTTTTCTCTGCTCTGGGGTGAGAACTTGCAAGATGTTTAACCAGTAATTTACCCTGTTTTTGAACAAATCCCTTGTGTAGCCGGAGATTTCGTCTACTTTCTTGTCAATTGCTGATTTATCGAGCTTTTCTGCAGAGAGCAATTCTTGCAGCTCAATCCTCGCTTTGTTCAGTTTCCCAGCTATGTCAGCCTGACCTTTGCGAAAGTCGAAATATAGTTTTTCAAGTTTTGATTTTTGTTCATCCGTAAGTTTAAGTTCTTCGTAAAGTCTGGGTGGAATTCCTCTCTGCCATCCGCGATCAAATAATGGGACATCAAATCCAAACTTTTGTACCATTTGCTCATGGAAACGATTAAGCTCTTCATTAAACCTTTCAAGCCTATCTGACCATTGCATCATTTGCTCACGGAAACGATTAAGCTCTTTATCAAACCTCGCAAGCTTATCTGACCAGTCTTGCTCAAAGGGTGGGGTTCCAAATCCTTGTGCGAAAGACATTGAGGTAAATAATGCTAAAACGAGCATCCCTATTATTATTTTCACCTTCATGATTCTCTCCGTGCTTTTGTTTTCTTTTATGTCTTCATTAAATTAGATGTGATTTAAACCACACAGGTTTAATTACGCGCCATGAAAATTTTCTACGCAAAATACATTTACCCAGTAACATCGGATATAATTGAAAATGGGGCAATAGTCATAGACGACGGTAAAATTGTCGACTTTGGAAATAAAGAAGATATAGACTTAAGATTTCAAGATGTCGAAGAAAAATTTAATCTGAAAAATGCTCTGATAATGCCGGGTTTCGTAAATGCGCACACCCATCTTGAATTTTCAAATGTAAAAATTAAAAATATCGAAAATTTCCCTGATTGGCTTTTGAAGGTTGTAAGCGAAAGGGATAAAATGCAACGCAAGGGTTGGTTGAGGAAAATAAAATTTTTTGAATCGCTTCACGATAAAAGATGGAAAAGGTTGATCAAGCGAAGGATTAACGAGATGATAAACTCTGGAACGGTCGCAATAGCAGATGTAACAAATACAGCAAAACTTATCACGTTACTTCTCAGAGTTCCGCTGAAAGTACAAGTATTCGTTGAGTTAATCGCATTTGACGAAGAAAGGGGGAAAACTTTCTTCGACTCTATAAGGAGATCGATTGAAAACATCTCTCAAGTGATTAAAAGACATCTATTGGAGAATGAATTTAAAATCTCGCTATCAGCGCACGCGCCTTATTCTGTGTCCGAGACTTTATTCAGACTGATAAAAGATTTTAACAAGTCATCTAAAACAAGCGTTCATCTTGCGGAGCCATTTGAAGAGATAGAATTTATGAAAAATGGCACGGGATTTTTTCGCGACTTTTTGATCAAAAGAGGCGTATTCCCTTCGGGATGGAAACCACCAGGGACATCTTCGGTTAGGTATCTCGATAAAATTGGTTTTCTCGATGAAAATACGCTTGCTGTTCACTGTGTAAATGTCGATGATGAGGACATCGAAATTTTAAGTTCAAGAAATGTAAGCATTTGTACTTGTCCGAGGAGTAATTTCTTTCTTAAAGTCGGAAAAGCTCCTTTGAGAAAATTTATCGATAGAGGTATAAACGTTTGCCTTGGAACGGATAGCATAGCAAGTAATCGTGACTTGAACATTCTTAATGAGTTAAAATTTGCAAGAGAATTTTATCCGGATGTGAGCGATGAAGAACTTATAAAAATTGCGACGATAAATGGTGCGAAAGCACTTGGATTTGAAAACACCTGCGGTAGCATCGACAAAGGAAAAGATGCTGATTTAATTTTCTTTCCGATTCCGGACAATTTAAAGAAAAACGAAATTTACAATTTCATCTTCAAATCGAGTTCGTGCGGAAGATTGGGTTAATTTTTCAGGTTTGAATTTCCTCAAAAGCCAAAGCCCCGGCTCCCAAAATCCCGGCTCTATTTCCGAGTTCCGCTGGTATGACAATTGCCCTCTCAGCGATCGGTTTTAAAGCCCTTGATTTAACAGTTTCATTCATCGCATCGAAAAGAATTTTCCCAGCCTTTGCAATTCCACCGCCGACTATTGCGACACTTATATCGAACAAATTCATCACAGATGCAAGCATCACTCCAACGTAGAAACCGGCTCTTTTCCAAACATTTATCGCAAATTCATCTCCTTGCTGTGCCGCAATTGAGATTATGCGCGGCTCTATCTTCGAAAGATCTCCGTTTACAAGTTCAATTATCTTTGAATTAGGATTTTTTGCAAGTTCTTCCGCCACCCACGCTGATAGATATCTTTGCCCAACATAAGCCTCAACACAACCGTAATTTCCACAGTTACATTTTGGGCCCTCGAAATTAATCGACACATGTCCAATTTCGCCTGCGCCACCAGTTGGACCTCGATAAATTTTCCCACCTATTATTATTCCACCGCCTATTCCAGTTCCGAGCGTGACCATTATAAAGTTTGGATATTTTCTCCCAGCGCCAAATTTTGCTTCGCCAATTCCCGCGACATTTGCGTCATTATCGACAACCGCCCTCAACCCTGTTTTATTTTCAACTTCTTTTGCAAGATAAACCACTGTCCAGCCAGGGAAATTGGGTGGATATTTAACTCCGCCTTCCGGGTCAACTTGCCCCGGTGCGCCGATTCCAACCCCAATGATTTCATCATTAAAATTTTTCCGAAGTCTTTCAACTACTTTTGAAATTTGTTCGACGACATGGGAAGGCCCTTTTTCAGCTTCAGTTGGTATTGAATCTTCAATTAAGATTTCCCCGAAATTATCGACAACTCCAGCTTTGATGAACGTTCCGCCAAGGTCAACTCCGATTACATGTTTTTTCATTTTTTTGTTACTTCTTGTTTTGTTTTCGCTTATTCCACAAACTCTCCAGTCGTTCTTTTAAAATTTTTTCCCTACCAAGTTCAGTAGGTCTGTAATAGATTTTGTCTTTGAGTTGATCCGGTAAAAATTGTTGCTCGATGAAATGATCCGGAAAATCGTGGCTGTATTTATAATCCTTTCCGTAGCCGAGCTCCTCCATCAACTTAGTTGGAGCGTTTCTAAGATGAAGTGGCACGGGAAGATCGGGATATTTTTGAGCGTCTTGAATTGCTTCTTCAATAGCAAGATATGCCGAGTTACTTTTTGGACAACTTGCAAGATAAGTTGCAACTTGTGCAAGAATTATGCGCGCCTCGGGTAGCCCAACATAATCAACCGCAGCGAAACAACTTGTGGCAAGGGTAAGAGCGTAAGGTTCAGCGTTTCCGATGTCTTCACTTGCAAGTATTATCATCCTCCTTGCGATAAACTTTGGGTCTTCACCAGCAATCAACATTCGCGCAAGCCAATAAACTGCGCCATCCGGGTCGCTTCCACGAATGCTTTTTATGAAAGCAGAAATCAAATTATAGTGCTCTTCTCCTGCTTTATCATATTTGAAATGTTTGCGTTGAAACGCCTCTAAAATTATATCCTTTGTCAAGAAAACCTCCCCACCCTCGGATGGTTTTGCAAGTTTTATCGCCATCTCAAGCCCGTTAAGCATCACCCGAGCATCCCCGCCTGAATAAAGAAAAAGAAGATTTCTATCTTCGATGTGAACCTTAAATTTTGAAATGACCTCGTCTTTGGTCAAAGCCCGTTCAAGTATCTCGTTCAATTCTTTAATCCCGAAGGATTCAAGCACAAAAATTTGACATCTTGATAAAAGCGGAGAAATTATCTCGAACGACGGATTTTCTGTGGTTGCGCCGATGAGTATGATAGTCCCGTTTTCAACGCTGTTTAAAAGAACACTCTGTTGAGCTTTATTAAACCTATGTATTTCATCGATAAATAAAATTGTCCTCCTTCCGTAGTATTTCAAATTTAATTCAGCTTTTTCAATTATCTCTTTAATTTCTTTCGTCCCAGATAAAACTGCATTTACTTGATAAAAATCTGCGTTAACTCTCTCAGCGATGATTTTAGCCAATGTCGTTTTGCCCACTCCCGGCGGACCCCAAAGAATCATAGATTGGATTTCCCCGGTTTCAAGCATCACTCGCAGAGGTTTTCCAACCCCAACGATATGCTCTTGTCCTACGAACTCATCAAGTGTCTTAGGTCTAATTCTATCTGCAAGTGGTGGGAGAATCTTTTCTGTCTTCATTTTAGAAGAATTACTTTTCTTTTATATCGAAAACCTCTTCCCCTTCCCTCACCATTCCATATTTTTCACGAGCAATTTTCTCAATTTCTTTTGGGTTCGTCTCTAAATTATAAATTTTTCCCCTCAGCTCCGCGTTTTCCTTTTCGAGAACTTCGATTTCTTTCTTTAACTTTTTAATCTCAATTTCAAGTTTTATCCGTCTCATAAGACCCTTTTCAGCGAACAAAAGATAGAGAAAAGCCGCAATCAAAAATCCAGTGCCGATTAAATTCGCAGGATTGGAGATAAATTTTTTCATCTTCGCAAGTTTTTAATTTCACTCGTAAAAATATAAAAAAGAACGCAAGAAGTAGCAAATTTTGAAGTTTTCCGGGATTTTGATAATTTTTATCGGTCGAATGCGGAGACGTTTGAAATTTCGCGTTCGAATTTTAACAAAAACGGAGTTTCAAAATGAAACTTATAATAAGTTTTCTAATCGCTTTTCTCCTTCTACCACAAACCAACATCCAAAAAGGAGGGGCAAAAAAAATGTTTACAATCAAATCAACCGCTTTCAAGGACGGCGAGACCATCCCGAAAAAATTTACATGTGATGGACAAGATTATTCCCCTGAATTAATTTGGGAAAACGCCCCCGCTGGAACAAAAAGCTTTGCGTTAATCTGCGAAGACCCAGATGCTCCAGGAGGAACTTTCATTCATTGGGTCATCTATGATATACCAGCAAATGTGACGAAACTCGAGGAAAATGTTAAGAAAGTTGGTCTCGTCGATGAGAAAATTAAGCAAGGTGTAAACGATTTTGGCCGCATCGGCTATGGTGGACCTTGTCCACCGCGAGGACACAAACCACATCGTTACATTTTCAAACTTTATGCGCTTGATGTCGAAACGCTTGGATTAAACTCTGGGGCAACCGCTCAACAAGTTGAAGCAAAAGCAAAAGGACATATACTTGGCGAGGCAAGAATAGTTGGATTGTATGGACGTTGAAACTTTAAAAGCAATTTGTTATGAAACGAATCCTTCTCATCCATACGGGCGGAACTTTTGGAATGGCTTTAAAGGACGGGGTTTTCGCACCAAGTGCATTTGTGCAAAGAATACTTGAATTCGTCCCCGAGATTAAACAAATAGCGGAAATAGAATCAAGCATAGTTTCAAACATTGATTCCTCAAACATTGGAATAGAACACTGGTTAAAAATTGCAGATACAATCGTTGAAAATTATGATAAGTTCGACGGCTTTGTGATAACTCATGGGACAGACACTTTAACTTATACAGCTTCCGCTTTGTCATTTATCCTTGATGGGCTTTCAAAGCCAGTCATACTTACTGGTTCACAACGTCCACTTTCAGAGATAAGAACAGACGCGAGAAATAATTTAATCAACGCAGTTGAACTCGCAACTTACCCGATACCCGAGGTTTGTGTCTTTTTCAACAATAAATTGTTTCGTGGGAACAGAACGAAGAAAATAGACATATGGGGATTTGACGCTTTTGATTCACCCAACTACCCATTGCTTGCAAAGGTTGGAGTTGGAATCGAGGTTTACGAGGAAAACTTTTTAAAAAGGGAGAAAAAGGAACTTAAAGTTTCAAAGAAGTTTTCGGACAAAGTTTTTTGTGTGAAAATTTTTCCATCACTCAAGGTTGAATATCTAATGAAACTTTTAGACATTGATGTTCAAGGATTTGTGCTTGAGGCTTTTGGATCTGGAAACATTCCCAACATCGAGGAAAGGTCTTTAATTCCATTTATCAAAAATGCGGTCGAAATGAATAAAATAGTTGCGATCTCAACTCAAGCTGTTTATGGAAGCGTTGATTTAACGCTTTACGAATGTGGAAAAGATGCTCTTGATGCCGGAGCCTTGAGCTGTAAAGATATGACAACGGAAACAGCAATTGTAAAGTTGATGTTTCTGCTTGGCAAGCACGAAGGAGATATCTCTAAAGTCATCGATGAATTTCACATCCCTTTAGCGGGCGAGATAAGCTAAACATCTTGAAATAAAAAGTTTTTTACTTTATATTTAAGTTAGAAAAACATTGAATGAAACTCTATGAAGATAATTGTTAACGATTCGAATTTCGAACTCGACCTGAAAAAAATCGCGGATGATAAGTTTGAAGCGGAGTTTGAGGGGAAAAAGTTCGAGGTTAATATCTTAAACATCTCGAATGATCAAATAACTCTTTCAATCGATGGCAAAGTTTTGGTCTTTAATTTTGCTCTAAACGGCAATTCGATCATTCTGGCTGACTCAATCTCAGATTACCATTGTAGAATTTTAGATAAATATCAAAGCCTTATAGATTCCTACCGAAGCACCTCTTTCGGGGAAACAACCAAAAGAGAAAAAATTCTAAAATCACCTATGCCCGGGTTGATCACAAAGATATTTGTAAAGCCCGGGACAAAAATTAAAGTCGGCGACAAGCTTTTAATTCTTGAAGCGATGAAAATGGAAAACGAGATACGAAGCGATTCAGAAGGCGTCGTCGAGGAAATCTTAATCGATGAGGGAACCGCAGTTGAAAAAGGAGCATCACTTTTAAAAATCTCTACAAACTAAACAAAATACGGAGGGAAATATGCGCTTCATTTTAGCCTTCCTGGCAATCTTTTTAATTTTCTCCACAAATTTATCTGCCGGTGGCTTCCAAATCAATGAACATGGTGCTAGGGCTACCGGTATGGCTGGAGCTTTTGCAACATCATACGCCCCAATTAGCATCTTTTATAACCCAGCTGGAATAGCATATTTGAAAGGTATGAACTTTTCGCTCGGAACAACGCTTATATTCCCATCCGCAAGATTTCGCGGACCATATCAATTCAACACAATTCAAGAGACGAAAATAGTAAAACAAGTTTTTTACCCAAGCAATCTCTATTTGACTTACACAACCGAATCAGGATTAGCATTTGGAATAGGAGTTTTTAATCCGTATGGACTTGGTACAAAATGGCCAGAAAATTGGGTCGGGCGTGCGATAACGGTTGAATCGGATTTAAAAACATTTTACATCAACCCGACAATTGCCTTCAAAGCGTTTATTGATGAACTCTCACTTGGAGTAGGATTTAACTATGTTTACAGTACTGTGACATTGACAAGGAAAATTACATCATTTAATCCTGAGGTAGATGTTAAACTTTCGGGAAGTGGAACTGGGGTTGGTTTTAACTTTGGACTTTTATTAAAACTTGACCCCATATCGTTTGGGCTTTCATATCGTTCAGAAGTCAAAGTTAAATACTCTGGCACAGCTGACTTCAAAAAACCATCTTCGCTTGACCCACTACTTCCGGGCGGGAACATCAAAACAAGCGTGAGAATGCCAGGAATTATAAACGCAGGGCTTGGATTTTCAACTGAAAATCTAACATTCGAACTTGGCTATCAATTTACAAAATGGTCTTCATATGATGTGGTGGAAATTGATTTCGAAACCGAAACACCAGCACAAGCTGACCAAAAACTTGAAAGATATTACAAAGATGTTTCATTATATAAAGCAGGGCTTGAGTACCGATTTGGGAATTTTGCTTTAAGAGGCGGAATCGCTCTTGATCAAAACCCAATCAATGATAAATATGTTGAACCCTCGCTTCCAGATTCCGATAGATGGGAATTTACATTTGGAGCTGGATACACATTTGGAAATATAACAGTGGACTTCGGCTATATGTTCGTAAGATTTAAACAAAGGGAAGTTATTGGAACCGTTGTTGGATTTGATGGAGTTTACAATGCAAGTGCGCATCTTTTCGGCATAAACTTTTCATACAAAATTTTCTAATTGAAAACTAAAAAAGGTTTTGCGCCATGAGGAGAAAAATCAAAATTTCAGGAATCTTTGCAGTTGCTCTCATTTTTTCATTCGCTTTCATCTTTTATGCTTGTGAAGAATTTACAGAGGTCGGAAATCCACCATCGCTTGGCGTGCAAGTCGATTTTTCAAGAGTTGTAGCAATTGGAAATAGCTTGACAGCTGGATTTCAAGATGGTGCACTTTTCGAAGGAGCCCAGCAGTACTCATATGCAAATTTAATTGTGAAACAAATTAATTCAATCGGTGGAAATATCAAATTTGAACAACCGTTAATAAACGAGCCTGGAATTGGAACAAGATTATATTTAAGATCGCTTTCTCCCTTGATAATCGAACAGCGAACTGTCACAAGTTCTCCCAAAAATCCCACGTACCCCGCTCCTTACAATAACCTTGCTGTCCCCGGAGCAATTCTTTACGATATTTTTGATACGACTGATTATGCAGCAAAATCAATACAAAGAGGAAATCCATTCTTCCAAATCGTTTTGAGAAATAGGGCTCTCGGTCCGACGATGTTTCACCAGGCGAAGGCTTTAAACCCAACATTTGTAATCTTTTGGATGGGCAACAACGATGTCCTTGGATACGCTTCAAGCGGTGGAACTCGCGGAACTGACCCAACAGGGAAACTGCCAACACCAGATATCATCTTTTTATCCCTCTTTAGAAGTGCGATTGACTCGCTTCTAAAAATTAATTCAACCGTAAAAATTGCTGTTGCAAACATTCCCGATGTAACCGTGATACCATACTTTACGACGGTTCCATGGTTTATTGTTGACCCGAACACAGGGAAACCAGTCCTCGACCAACAGGGTAGGCCAATTCCATTGATTGGGGTCAAGGGAGGAACAGCTCAGCCACTAACTGCAAACGACCTTGTACTACTTCCCGCTATGACATTAATTGCCACCGGTTATGGTCTGCCCAATGTTCCACCATTCAATCAACTTCCAAACGCTGGTAAACCACTGCCAGATGAGGTAATCCTTGACGCGAATGAGGTTACAATAGCGAAATCTGCAATTACAAAGTTTAATTTGATCATCGACACTGTTTTGGCTAATCCTGCAAGGGCTGGGAGAACTGTAAAGGTTGATATTTACTCAAAATTAAACGATGTCAAGGCTCACGGGCTTGAAATTGCTGGAGTAAAATTTACGACATCTTATATAACTGGAGGTCTCTTCAGTCTTGATGGAATTCACCCTTCGAGCAGGGGTCACGCTATAGTTGCAAATGAATTTATAAAGGCTATAAACACTAAGTTTGGCTCAAACATACCATTTATTGATGTTATGTCTGTCCCTGGAATTCAACTGCCAACAACAGCAATGGCAGAGGGTAAATATCAATTGCCGAAAGTTCCTGCGGAAGCATTCAAAAATATAGTTGAACTGTTCACTTCGAGATGAGATAAAAATAAAGACTATTGGGGCGGGCTTGCTCGAGGTATTCCCCTTGGGCTAAAGCCCGCTTTTTTGTTTACGAACTTGATTTTATCCCTTCGTTTTTATAAATTATTAAGCGAAAAATGGAGGGTTAGCCTAATTGGTAAGGCGGCGGTCTTGAAAACCGCTGGGCTTCGCGCCCTTGGGGGTTCGAGTCCCTCACCCTCCGCTCTCACCTTAAACCTACCCAAAGAAAAACCCTGACTTAAGTCAATGTTTCTCACCCAAATTAATTTTTATATTTATATCAAAAAAGGAGGTTTTAAAATGACAGCAGTGGAGCAATTAAAAAAGGAACACCAAGCAATAAAGCTTGCGCTAATTTTTCTCGATGCTATTAGAAGCAAAACCGAAAGTGAAGGAATTGTTGACATCGAAAAACTTGAAAAATTAAATGAATTTTTCAGCCTTTTTGCAGATAGATGCCATCATGGAAAAGAAGAAAACATGCTATTCCCGGAACTTGAAAAAGTTGGAATCCCAAGGAAACAAGGACCAATCGAAGTAATGCTCACAGAACACGAGATTGGTAGAAATTATTTGCGAATACTTCAGGAAAGCATCGAAAGTTATAAAACTAATCCGAATAGTTCAATCGCGGAGAAAATTGTTCAAAGCATAAAAGGCTACATCGATTTGCTCGAACAACACATATACAAAGAGAATAATGTCCTATTTATGATGGCGGAAGTACACCTTTCAGAAAAAGTGCAGAGGGAATTGCTTGAAAAATTCGAGGAGTTCGAAATAAATGAAATTGGCGCAGGAAAACATGAGGAATTTCACCAAATGCTTAAAGAAGTTAAAAAAGATTTGTTTGGTGACGCGGAAATTTTAGATGTAAGGGAATTACCCCCGGTTCAAAGACATAAATTTATTCTCGATAAATTTGATAAGTTAAACCTATCTGAAAGTTTTATAATTGTGAACGACCATGACCCTAAACCGCTATACTATCAATTTCAGGAAGAAAAACCCGAAAAATTCGGATGGGCATACATAAGTGATGGACCAACGATATGGAGTGTTAAGATAATAAAGACTGGATAATTTGCTATGCACGATGCTTCGAACTTTAGACAAAGTGAATTTGCAACGAAGCTATTAAAAGGCTCAATGCTTATCGGTCTCGCCTCCTTTATACTTGCTATTGTGCTTGGGGTATGGAGAATCGCTCTTTCCCGAGGTTTTGTCCTGCCATCTATTCCCGAAATTTTGCCTCCACATGGAAATGTTATGGTTGGTGCATTTCTTGGAACTTTGATAATTTTTGAAAGGATGCTTGCTCTTCCTGTAAAATGGCTCGTTTGGGTCCCGTACGCGTGGGGGCTATCCGCTTTGGCAATACATATTAATTTCGCTGGATTCAAAATTCTTAACTTAATCGCGCTTTTTGGATGGGGCGTGCACAGATTCATCGCTTATAAAACATTTAAAAATTTCTTCAATCCTCTTGTCGAATTTGTCGCATATATTGCATTATCAACCTCCCTTTTTCACGAAAACGGACTTGCGGGAAGCGTAGAATCTGCGCTTTCGGGCTTATCGTTCGCTATAGCTGTAATTGGAGTCGAAAGAATAGAACTTACGCTCAGCTCTCAACGAAGGTCCGCAAAATTTGTTTATTTAAGCTTGATAATTTATCTTTTGTTGTCAATTTTAAACTCACTTTTTTATACTATTCCACTGCAAGCGATTGGGGTAGCACTATTTCTCACAGGTTTAGGCTTAATTTACAATGACTCAGTGATAATTATGACTCTCAAAGGAGTTAGATTTGGAGTTACGAAGACCCCTTTACATAAATTTTCAAGGCAAACCTTGATAGTTGCTTATGTTTGGCTTCTTTTCTCCGCAATAAGCATAATCTTGTGGGATTTAATTCAATCTGTTGCAAAAGACATAGTTTTTCATTCCATCGGACTTGGATTTATTTTCACGATGATTTTATCGCATGCACCCATCATATTGGCTTCAACACTTGCGAAAACGCCGAAAAGAACACCCTCAATAATTTTGTTTGCCCTTTTTCAAGTTATGACTACAGTTAGAATACTTGCTGATTTACTTGTATCAAATTTTATCGAGCTTTGGGTTTGGTCGGGATGGATTACGGGCACATTTCATTTTGTCATTTTTGTGCTTTATATGTTAAGCGTAATTAAAAGTTTCAAATAAAGTTTATTTTAGTGTGAAACAAATTCATCAGGAATTTGAAATCGGTTTTATCTGGTGGTCGCTTGGTATAGCGATTTTTGGCGGATTTATGCTTGGGGCACACATAGCTATGCAAATTGGCTTTAATATGAATTTGCCTCGGGCGCTCGATTTATGGATTCAAACCCATGGACATCTTCAACTTATCGGTTGGGCGGGCTTGTTTATAATGGGAGTCAGCCTGCACTTCCTGCCAAGAATGGCAAGCGTGCCGATTGAAATAAAAGCGACTTTAAAACTCATACTTTATTTAACTGTCTCAGGACTTTTGATTAGGACAAATTTTGAATTTTGGCAACCTTATTTTGAAAATGAAACTATAACGGAAACTTTCAAACGACTGGCGAAACTCGGTAACGCCATCGAATTTTCAGGCATCATTTTTTACATTATCGTGCTACTTAAAACATTTTTAAAAGCACCTGAGTTTAAGAGAAAGGGATTTGACATCGCTAAACCTTTTTTCATCTCGTTTATTATCGGCTGGCTTGCTTATTCACTTATTCAATTATCCGCTGTTTTCATCGAAAGATATGAATGGGTCGCCTGGAATAAATTAAGCGTAAACATTTTTATAAATTTTCTCCTCTTCCCAATCTCATTCGCATTTTCAATCCTAAATTTCCCACTTTACATTCATCTTAAATTTCCATCGAAATCGATAAAATATCTCGGCTATACCTATCTTGCCATTGCTCTGCTTTATGCGTTTTTCTGCTTGCCTGCACTTGAAATCTCTCTTCCTTTTGACTCAAACTTAATTGCGCTACTTCTTGATCTTTCAACTTTGTCTCTTTTATTTTCTTCTGGGATAATCCAAAGGATTTTTCTCCCTTACAACACGCTTCAGAAATCACCATTTTGGAGAAGGGATGGTATTGAAATCGAAGGGACAAGTTCTAAACCAAAACCACGGACCGGTTATTCAGACTATGGCGAGTTTGGAAGGTTTGAACTTTTAATTTACTCAGCATATATTTGGCTTTTAATTGGCTTATTTCTCGATATGCTTGCGGGAGGTTTTCTATTGTTTGGGCTTAACGTTCACTACAGCGAAGACGCAACAAGACATTCTTTTCTTGCCGGATTTGTAACACTTTTGATTTTGGGGATGGCGCAAAGGATGTTGCCTGGGTTTATGCACAAAAATAAAATCGCAAACACAAAAATTGTAACCGCAACATTTATCTTAGGAAATATCGCGGTTTTCTCAAGGGTGATTCCGACGCTCGTTCCGCTTTATCTTTCCGGTCCTATGCAATTTTTAACACAAATTATGCTTTATCTTTTCGGCATATCTGGATTTGTAGCGATCGCATCTTTAATTTTGCTATTCATCAACTTGAAGCTCACCTCTCGATTGTAAATTGGGGAATTGATTTGTATATTTTATCAGTTCTCCAAAATCAATAGCCTCTCGAAATGCTCGAA
Organism: Candidatus Kryptoniota bacterium; assembly: GCA_041640855.1. Taxonomy (GTDB): domain Bacteria; phylum Bacteroidota; class Ignavibacteria; order Kryptoniales; family Kryptoniaceae; genus Kryptonium. Next base: position 10,918 of record JBEPZK010000005.1, on the reverse strand, counting down.
GATAGAGAAACAATCAAGAATATACCATTTTTTTCTGAATTAAGCACGAGCGAATTAAAAGAATTTATAAGGACATCAAAACTTCTCAACTTTAAAAAGGGAGATATAATTTTTCTCGAGGGCGACCCCTATCGAGGATTTTATATAGTCATCAAAGGCGCTGTAAGAGTTTACAAATCGAATCCGGAAGGCAAAGAATTAACTCTACACATCATAGAACCGTTTAACTCATTTGCTGAAATACCTTTATTCATCAGCGAAACATCGGGAAAAGGCAACATTTACCCAGCAAACGCTCAAGCCATTGAAAATTCTGTTTTAATTTTTGTCCCGAAAGAGGAGTTTTTAAAGATAATAGATAAAAATCCCAAAATCAGCCTTAAAATGTTGCATGGATTTGCCAAGAGATTGATGAACTTGAATCAACAAATTGAGAATTTAACTTTGAAAGAGGTAACGCAAAGACTTGCGGAATACATTTACAATGAACATAAAAATCACAACTCAAGGGAGTTAAAACTAAACCTTTCGCGAGTCATCCTCGCATCTTATCTTGGAACGATTCCGGAGACAATTTCAAGAGCGCTGCGAAGGCTTCAAGAGTCAGGACTAATCCAAATCTATGGCAAAAAAATCGTCATAAATGACCCTGACAAGCTTAGGATATTTTTCATACAGGGCGATTAAAATTCATCCGCCTTTAACCTTGCTCTCCAATCTCGATATCGCATCCCAAATTGCTTGAAGCATTCGACCATCCACTTCTTTTTTCTCCGCAGACTTCAAATAATTCAAGACTTTCTCATCGCCGATGTTTCCAAGCGCATTATAAACCACCATCCTCACAAAAAATTCAGGCGTGTTCACCATACTGAAAATGAAATCTTTTATGCTCGGATCTTTATCAGCAAAAAGTGAAAGTGTTGAAATTGCGGTTATCCGTATTGATGAATGATTTCCACGCAAGGAATATTTCTTTAAAATTTCTATCGCCTCTTTTTCCAACTTCGTCCCTTTGAAATCACTCAGTCTCCGCAAAGCTGTCGTTCTTATCACCTCTTGATGCGAATCCATTTTAAGGGCATCCTTTATAATGTTCATCCTATTCACCGAGTCAATTGAAGCAAGCGAATTAACAGCAGATGCAATTACATAATAACTCTTTTCATTTTTTATTACATCCCTTAAAAATGAGGTGACAAAATCGAATTTGAAATCTTTCAACACTTCAACTATGCTTCTCCTTACTCGTGAATTATTTTCAATTTTATAAAGTTGGATTAAAAACTTCGCTATGTTCTCGTTTTTAATCTTGCCGAGGTTATTTATTGCCTCTTGTCTTATCGCGTAAAATTCGTTCGAACCCGCAATCCCCTTCATCACCTCCGCGACCTCATCGTCCATAATTTTACCAAGTTCTTGAACAGCCCACAATCTATCTATCATCTCACTTGCATTTTGAGCCTGGTAAATAAGTTCTTCTTTTGACTTTTCGAAATACAAATCCTTCAAAATCCAATTCCCCTTGTCAAACAAAACCATAAGCGGTTTGCTATCGACTTCAAACTCAAATTCTTGTTTTCTTTTGTCTATAAAAATTCTATAGGTTTTGTTTCCATTTTTCGTCGCTATCTCGACATCAACGGGAGTTCTGAAAACTTCGGGGGTTAGTGAGTCAGGCGGTTGAATTTGTTCGACCTTAAGTTTAACCACTTTTTTACTTTCATCGTATGTATAATTCACATCAAAAATTGGATAGCCAGCTTTATAAAGCCATTGGTCAAAGAACCATTTTAAGTTATACCCGGTCGATTCTTCGATAGCAATTTTCAAATCGTTCGTTTCGACGTTTTGATAGGCATATTTATTTGCGTAATAATTTATCGCTTTCCAAAACAGCTCATCCCCAAGGATAAATCTTATCATATTTAAAATTGATCCACCACGTTGATAAATGTGCGGACCGAACAGGTCCGTCGGATCAAAATATCTACTCCAAACGGTAGGCTTTTTTTCCGTCATATCAGCAAATTTAGCGGTTCTTTGCATGTTATAGACACTAAATTGAAACTCGTCCTTGCCTTGTGCATATTCGAAATAAAGTGCGGTAAAATATGTGGCAAACCCCTCATTCAACCAAGCATGCTCCCAACTTCTACAGGTTAAAAGGTCACCCCACCATTGATGAGCCAGTTCATGAGCCACAAGGCCATCGCTTGAGACATCAAGATGAGCGCGTTCGTCGTGAATTGTTGAACTTGTTAGAGTTGTGGCGGTTATATTTTCCATCCCTCCGTAGATAAAATCTTCAACGATAGTTTGAGCATACCTGTTGTATGGATATTTGTATCCTATTTTCTCGGAGAAAAATTTCATTATGTCTGGAGTTTTCTCAAATGAAAGCATTGCATATTTAGCGTTCGACTTGTAAACATAATATTCAAGCGGTATGTCAAGGTAATAATCTTGAAGCATTACATACTCACCAGCAACGATTGAAATAAGATAACTTGAATGAGGTTTATCCATATGCCAGTGATATGTCTTCAAACCGCGCTTTTTGTCCTCTTTCACAGAGAGAAGTTTTCCATTTGAAATTACAACGAAATTTTTATTTACCGTTGCTATAACTTCGCTCGTTGCCTTATCATTTGGAAAGTCATAACATGGAAACCAATAATGGTTATCTTCTGGCTGACCTTGTGACCAAATCTGGTAAGGTTTATCTGGATATGCTGAGTCAGGTTGGATAAAATAAAGTCCTTTGCGCGGATTTGAAACGAAGTATTCAACCACGATCGAAAGCGTATCCTTAAAAGAATATGCTCGGTCAAGGTAAATCTTCAACTTTTGCGCGAGCGAATCAAATTTAAAGTTTAGAGCTCTGCCGTCTAAAAAATAAACCTTTTTAATTTTCATATCCGCAGCGTCAAGTTCAAAAAGTTCAAACTTAGGTCTTAATGGGACAAATTTTGTCGTGACTTTACCGTCGACCGTTTTTTGCTTTTCATCAAGCGTAATTTCGAGTCTAATATGCAGGACATCATAAGTTCGCTCGCGTGTGAAATGCTCCGGCGGTGGCGTTGCGGATTTGTAGTAAAATCTTGGACGCTGCGAAAACGATAGGTTTAAAATCGTAAGGATAAAAAGGAACGATAAAATAAGGCGATGCTGTATCTTCATCATCTTAAGCATTTTTTTCGAGATTTGACGCAGTCAAAACGAACTTTGTTTCAAGGTTCAAACTTTATTAAGCGCTTGTTCAAGGTCTTCGATTAAATCTTCAACATCTTCAATTCCAACTGACAATCTTAAAATTCCCTCCGTTAAACCGAGTTCCTTTTTCTCCTCCTCTGGCACAGATGAATGGCTCATACTCCAAGAATGATTCACAAGGCTTTCGACCCCGCCAAGGGATTCTGCAAGCGTAAAAATTCTCAAGCTATTAAGAAATTTTTCAACATTTCCCCTTGAACCTAAATCAATTGTTACAACTCCACCGAAATCTTTCATTTGCTTCTGTGCGAGTTCGTATTGCGGATGAGAAGGGAGACCAGGATAGAAAACTTTTTGAACCTTTGGATGCGATGCAAGGAAAATGGCAACCCTTTTTGCATTATAACAGTGTTGTTTCATTCTCAACGCAAGAGTTTTTATCGACCTGAGCAAAAGCCAACAATCAAACGGACTCGGAACAGCTCCGAATGCGCGTTGAATATACCATAAAGGTTTTTGCAACTCATCTTTATTTGTGACGATAATTCCACCAACGACATCACTATGCCCATTTAAAAACTTCGTGCTACTGTGGACGACTATATCACAACCCAACTCAAGTGGTCTTTGAAGATACGGTGTCATAAATGTATTATCGACAGTGATCAAAATTTCTTTATTTGCAGAATCGCGAAGTTCAGACAATTTCTTTAAATCAGTGAGATAAAGGAATGGATTTGATGGAGTTTCCGCAAATATCATTTTTGTCTCAGGGCGGATTTCTCGCTCAACATTTTCAATTTGAGTCATATCGACATAGGAAAATTTAATCCCCCATTTTTCCATCTCCTTGAAAACCCTTAAAGTTCCACCATAAATGTTTTTCGTCGTGATGACATGGTCGCCAGGTTTTAATAGTTTCATAACCGCAGTTATAGCTGCAACGCCTGATGAAAAAGCGAATCCATACTTCCCATTTTCAAGCCTTGCTATATTTTCCTCAAGCATTTTTCGATTCGGATTTTGCGTACGCGAATAAACAAATGGCACTGATTCATCTCCAAACTTTCTAGCAAATGTTGTGGAAAGGTAAATTGGTGGTATTACAGAGAAAGACTCTTTATCCGGCTTCTGTCCGAAATGAACGGCGTCCGTTGAAAATCCCATTTTCCCTACCCAAGTTTTTTAATAAAAAAAGGGCAGGTAAAAACCTGCCCGTGATATTAAAAAGAACTTTATTACCTATTTCTCAACTCATCTGCTTTCTTAAAAGCGGACTCCGCTTTATCAACCTCACCAAGGTTCGCATAAATCCTACCGATAAGTTCCCAAATGAAAATATCG
>JBEPZK010000005.1:0-6258 GCA_041640855.1 Candidatus Kryptoniota bacterium | reverse complement strand
AATCCATACTTTGGATAAATCCATTTCTCAACTTGAGGTTGGGGTGGGGTTGGTTTTGTGACTCTTTTGCCCTTTGGCGCTGGTTGCTGAGGTTCGGGTTTAATCAAAGTTTCAGGCTCGCCAAGTATGCCTTTTACCCTATCAGGGCTCATCCCAACCCTTATCTCGGGCCTATTAGCAGGGTCTTCAAATTTTATGGTATGACGATATGCGAAATCATAATAAATCTTGCCAAGCATTTTCATCGCATCAACATCTTTCTCATTCGAAAGTTCTACAGCTTTCTTGAGAGGTTCAACAGCAGACTCAATCTCTTCTTTAGCAAGATAACTATAAGCAAGATTTTTGTATGCAGAGGCGCTATCAGGAATTATAAGAGTTGCGGTCTTGAAAGACTCAATTGCCTTTTCAATATACTGGACCGAATCGCGATTGTTTTGATATCTTGAAAAATAGGTTACACCAGCGTTGAAATTATCAACCCAATATTTGAGTTTGAAATTGTTAATATCATTTTCAAATTTGTTCGATATTTCAAGCGACTTATTAAACGCCTCAAGCATTCCGATATAGTTTTTCTGTTCACCTCTCACATATCCGAGTAGAAACCATGCTTCAGCATTGGTAGGGTTATTTTCAACCTCTTTCAAAAGTTGCTTCTCTGCATTATACCAATCCTGCCTCTGCATATAAACTTTTGCCCCGGTAACCTCAGCACTTGCGCATTGAAAACCGGTGACCGATAGATAAACTAAAATAACAGCAAATGTGAACAATACGAAGATTGACCTTGCCTTTGACATGTTCTTTAGCGAAAAATTAATTTTTAATTGTTTTGCTTCTAATATATCAAAAAATAATTGATTTTTCAAGCGAAATGGCGTTCAACTTTGACATTTATCGAAAACTTTTTATTTTAAAAACAAAAAATGAAAAGCATTATAATTTGGGCTATGCTTTTACAATTTGCTTTCTATGATTGGACTGGGAGAAAAGCGCCAGAGATAAGCGGTGGAACTGGGTGGATAAATTCAAAACCTTTGAAGTTAACTGAACTCAAAGGAAAGGTTGTGCTTATAGATTTCTTCGAATATACATGTGTCAATTGCCTTAGAACTCTCCCCTACCTCAAAGAATGGCATAAAAGATACAAAGATAAAGGGCTTGTCATAATCGGTGTCCATACACCCGAATTCGATTTCTCAGCAGAATTTAAAAACGTCGAAAAAGCGGTCAAAGACCTTGGGATTGAATATCCTGTTGTGGTCGATAGCAAATATGAAATATGGAACGCATTTAAAAATCAATTTTGGCCGAGAAAATTTTTAATCGATGGAAACGGAATCATAAAATTTGACCATATCGGCGAAGGAGCTTATGGTAGAACCGAGGCGAAAATTCAAGAACTTTTGAAAGAGATAAATCCAACGTTAAATTTCCCCAAAATAATCGAATATTTGCGCGAAGAAGATAAGCCCGGCGCTGTCTGCTACCCAAGAACCCCGGAGATGTACGCCGGATATTTGCGAGGCTATTTCACACATCGAATAAACCCGGATGTTGAAACTTTTTACCGAGATAACGAAAATTATAAAGAAGCCCAATTGACATTAAATGGCTGGTTTAAAGTTGAACCGATGAAATTATCTCATACAAAAAACAGCGAAAAATTCGACGACTACGTTGCATTTAAATTCAGAGGCACGGAAGTCAATGCGGTTTTTAATTCAAATGGGAAATTTTATGATGTAATTTTAACACTCGATGATAAACCGATACCAGAAGATATGAAAGGAAACGACGTCCTTTACGACGAATTTGGCAGAAGCTTTGTAAGAGTAGCCGAAGGTCGGATGTATAATCTAATTTCCGGAGAAAGATACAGGGTTTACACTTTAAAACTTTACACAAATTCAAATGCATTCTCGCTCTACTCATTCACATTCGGCTCGTGCATAGTGAAGGAATAAAAAATTAAATTCCAAATCCAATGCTATCGAATGTAAGTTCAATTTACAACGAAATAAAAAAGTTTGAGGATATCGTCCGCCGTAATCCTAACTCACCAATTCTCGTTAGGCTTGCTCAACTTTATTTGGAAATCGGAAATGTCGAAAAAGCGATATCGTTATGCAACAAAGCTATCGAAAGATATCCCGACTATTCAACAGCACATCTTGTGATGGCGAAGTGTTATTTGGAACTAAAACTTTACTCAAAGGCTCTTGAAGAACTAAACTATGTTATGGAGATTTTACCTGATTCGAAATTTGTAATTGACCTAATTTCTAAAATTTCCCTAAAGCAAAAACGCGAGGAACCACAAAAAAAGAAAAAGGCAAAACAAATAGAAGAAAACCTTCCGGAGATTGAAATATCAACTGCAACAGAACTAAAAGAGGTAAAGCCTAAACCATCCGCAAGTTTTCACGATGAAGAACTTGAACTACCAACAATTGAGCCTAAAGAAGAAACCATGACAGAAGAGGAACAGGTCCTTACTAAAACGCAAGCATCTTATCTTGATGAACTTATAAAAAGACTTGAAGCCGGGAAAACGGAGCGAAATAAAGTCGAAGCAAAGGAACCAAAAGAGGAAGTTAGATTGGAAGAAGAGGAGTTAAGTTACGATAACATAAACATAGTAACTCCAGCGCTTGCGGAAATCTTGGTAAAGCAGGGAGCTTACGAAGAAGCGATAAAAGTTTATAAAAAACTTATCGAACAACGTCCTTTTGAAAAGGAAAAATATGAACATGAAATCAAGAAACTCGTAGAGAAAACAGCAAAATAGGGATGCTAAAACCTGTAAAATATCTTGGGCAACATTTTTTAAAAGATAAAAACATAGCAAAAAAGATAGCAGAAGCAGTAAATCCAAAACCCGAGGATGTAATTGTAGAAATTGGCGCTGGCGAGGGATTTTTAACGGAACAGTTTGTTGGTAAAGTTAGAAAAGTTTTCGCGATTGAAATTGACAAAAGAGCGGTTGATTTTTTAAAGGTAAGATTCGGTTCAGACGATTTGATAAAAGAGGATAAAATTGAAATTTTACATCAAGATTTCCTCGAACTCGACCTTAAAATATTCGAAAAATACCGCAAGATTAGACTCGTCGGAAATATCCCGTATAGCATCACAAGTTCAATCATATTCAAAGCAATTGAGAACCGAACTTTAATCAAAGATTTAACAATAATGGTTCAACTCGAGGTTGCTCAAAGGATTGTCTCAAAACCCGGGGTCAAAGACTACAGTATACTTTCTGTTATGTGTCAAGCATATTCAAAGCCTGAGATATTATTCCGCGTCTCAAGAAATGTTTTCCACCCAAAGCCTAAGGTTACCTCAGCTGTGATTCGCCTTGATTTTGAAAGAGCGGAACTTTCAGACAAGATTATTGATGATGCTTTCTTCAAAAAAGTTGTTAAGGTGATTTTCAATAAGCGGCGAAAAATTTTGAAAAATACGCTTGCGGAGTTATTTGATAAAGAAATTTTATCGCAAACCGGTTTTGATTTGAACAAAAGACCTGAACAACTAAGTGTTGAAGAGATAATCGAACTTTCAAACGAACTCTACAAAACTTTCGCCCCAAATAACCTGTTGAGGGAGAAAACAAAATCGAATGTTAAATGAGCCACTTTCTCCGCAACCTATATTTCGGGGACATTGTCAATATAATTTTTTATTTATTTTTAGCCTTTTTGGCAATTTGGTTTTCCTACCAAGTCAAAATGTGGTGGTTTATTGTCATTTTTAATCTTGCGCTTATCTTGTTCATTATTTTCATCGTTACAAAATGGGAACGGGCAGGAAATCCAGATATTTTCTCGCTAAAAAGATTTGTCCGCGAATGGTATCTGCTTCCGTTCATACTTCTCACATTTAAGGAAATTTATTTTTTCATCAAACTTTTAAACTTGCCGGATTACGATTGGATTTTGATAAAGATGGATTACATAATTTTCGGAGAGCATCCAACTTATGTTCTAAGCAAAATTGCAAACCCAATTTTGACCGAGATTTTGCAGATTTCATATTCAACTTTCTATTTCTTGCCCATAATTCTTGCTTATGACTTTTACCGCCGCGGTGAAATTGAAAAATATCGTTATGTTATGTCCACGGTCGTATATGGATTTTATCTTTCATACATTGGTTATCTCCTTGTCCCGGCGATCGGCCCAAGGTTTACGCTACATGATTTTTTAAAACTTGACGAAGAACTACCTGGGCTAATCTTAACTAAGCCTTTACGTTTGATAATCAACACCGGTGAGTCAATTCCCATCGGCGTGCCAAATCCACAGGATTACGCTCAAAGGGATGCCTTCCCAAGCGGACATACTCAACTTACACTTGTTGTGATGTATCTTTCGGTGGCTTTAAATTCAAGGACCAAATACTTTTTAATTCCAAATGGCATCTTACTTATTTTTTCAACCGTATATTTACGCTATCACTATGTAATTGATTTGATAGCAGGTTTTTTATTTGCTGCTTTCACGCTTGCAACAGCGCCTTATCTTTTCAACCAATGTGAAACAAAATTTGGGATAAAAGAATGGAAGAAAAGCAAGGATTCAAACCATATGTTCCCGCTGAAGCAAAATTAAAAGAGATGACATTTAGAGCGGTTTTTCTTGGTGTTATAATGGCCGTCGTTTTAGGTGCAGCTAATACATATATCGGTTTAAAAGCTGGGATGACTGTCTCTGCGACTTTTCCCGCAGCTGTAGTTGCAATGGCTGTTATGAAAGTTCTACGTGGTTCAATTCTCGAAGAAAACATCGTGCGAACCGCAGCATCGGTTGGAGAAGCTCTTGCAGCAGGGGCTATATTTACAATCCCGGCTTTTGTAATTTCTGGCGTTTGGAACGATTTCAATTATTGGGAAAGTACAGTGATAATGTTAGTTGGTGGACTCTTAGGAGTTTTATTTATAATCATTTTGAGAAAACCACTTGTAAATGACTCAAGCCTTCCATATCCAGAAAGCGTCGCATGTGCGGAAATGGTAAAAGCAGGTCAAAAAGGTGAAACAGGGGCAAAATACGTCTTCACTATGCTCGGTCTTTCCGCATTGATAGAACTTTTTAAAAACAACCGAGGCATAAAGCTATTCGAAGAAACTATAAGTGGATTCGTTGGGCTCGGAAAATATAAATTTCAATTGACGAACAACTTAAGCGTAGCCAACTCTCAAATACACATAAGCGGGATTTATCTTTCTACTCCTGTTGTTTCACCTGCTTTAATTGGTGTCGGTTACATAATTGGTCCAAGGTTATCCGCAGTTGCATTTTCTGGCGGAGTTCTCGGATGGTGGCTATTTATCCCACTTGCAATATTTTTCAACAGTGAAATTGAAACCTTTATTAAAAACGGAGCGGACTGGGAGACCTTAACAAATGCAATTTGGTATTATCAAGTCAGACCAATTGCGGTTGGAGCGATGATTGTCGGCGCTTTTCATACTTTGTGGAAGATGAGAGAACAACTTTTTCAAGGGATTGTAAAAGGGTTGAAGGAAACCGCACAAGTAAAAGCCGGGACATTAACTTTATCAAGGCTTGAACAAGATTTACCGCTGAAAACAGTTATAGGTGCGATATTTTTACTTGTTATCCCAACCATCTTGATTTACTATTACTTCACCCAAAACTTGTTAAGTGCTATAACTGCTGGATTGGTCATGACATTGACGGGATTTTTGTTCTCCGCCGTTGCTGGATATCTCGTTGGAGTTATGGGAGGTTCGAATAACCCAATTTCCGGTTTGACGCTTTCATCACTTGTGATATCTGCTGTTTTAATGGTCGCGCTTGGTGTAAAAGGAACAAAGGGAGTTGAGGTTGTCTTAGGTGTCGCTGCTGTTGTATGCACAGCGCTTGGAATCGCTGGAGATATGCTTCAAGACCTGAAAGTTGGTCAGATACTTGGTGGAACCCCGAAGAAGATGCAAATAGCTGAGATAATCGGAGTTATATTCACCGCCCTTGTCCTCGTTTTTCCAATGGCAATTCTTCACAAAGGGACGGAAGGCGGAATCGGCGGAAAATATCTCCCAGCGCCTCAAGCTGGTTTAATGGCAGTGATGTCAAAAGGAATAGTAACTGGTGAAATAGCATGGCCTTTGATTATCTTTGGCGGTGTTTTAGCTCTTGCGTTGATACTTCTCAAAACACCATCGCCAACTTTAATCGCAGTTGGAATGTATCTGCCATTTGAGACGACCTCAGCTATATTTATTGG
>JBEPZK010000004.1:0-71846 GCA_041640855.1 Candidatus Kryptoniota bacterium | reverse complement strand
CATAAACATCGGCGTTATAACTTCACAAGTAAGTTTTATCTCTTTCATATTCTGTCCCCCACTATTTGAGTTTAACTTCTCAAACGGAATGTAGTAAAAAATTTTCTTTTTGTCAAGCGCTACCGTAAATACACCGTGGTTAGTCGAATGACAAACGTTTCTCTATTTCAGCAAAGCTAAACACTGGTACATATTGCCCATTTTGATAATCGCATACCGTGATTTTGGGTGTTCGCGAAAATGCCATACCCAATGCAAAAGCTATCGTTGAAGGACCCATTAGGCATATATCAACCTTACGATATTTAGCCACGAGTGGGCGAGCCTCTCGAAACAGATGTTGTACATAACTTAACCAATCCTCGTTTGGATCTAATGCCATATTATAATACAGTTAAAAACACAACATTGATCGAATTTGTGACTGCAAAAATCAATTCGATCATGAAAACCTAAACAAAATCACATCCCCGTCTTGAACAATATAATCTTTGCCCTCGAATTTAACAAGACCGCGTTCTCTCAAAGCATGTTCCGAGCCATATTTGACAAGTTCATCCCAACGCATTATCTCTGCTTTTATAAAACCGCGTTGAAAATCGGAATGAATTTTTCCAGCAGCTTCATATGCGGTCGTCCCACGCTTTACAGCCCACGCCCTGACCTCATTTTCATTCCCTGTAAAGAAAGTTATCAAATCGAGAATTTCGTAACCCGCCTTTATAACTTTTTTCAAACCCGGTTCATTCAAACCCAGCTCCTTCAACAGTTCCATTCTTTCCTCTTCCGGAAACTGCGCAAGTTCAGCCTCAATCTTTGCACATATCACAACCACAGGCGCTCCCTCACGCTGAGCAACTTCGTAAACGTCCTCAACATATTTGTTTCCCCCTATACCTGATTCATCAACATTCGCAACATAAATGAATGGTTTGTTCGTAAGGAGATGAAGTTCATCTATCAACAACTTGTCCTCAGGATGATATTGAAAAGAGCTTGCAAATTTTCCCTCGTTCAGATGTGAGAGCAAACTCTCATAAATCGAAAGTTGATGCTGTGCTTTTTTATCTCCGCTTCTTGCGATGTTTTTAATTTTATCTATTCTCTTTTGAACTGTTTCGATATCTTTCAAAATTAATTCAACCTCGACAATCTCGATATCTCGCTTTGGGTTGATATCACCGTTGACATGGACGACATTTTCATCTTCAAAACATCTGACTATATGAATGATGGCATCAACTTCCCTTATATGTGCAAGGAATTGATTACCAAGACCTTCACCTTTGCTCGCACCTTTGACAAGACCAGCGATGTCAACAAATTCAATCATCGCTGGGGTCACGCCACGTTTCGGGCGAAAAACCTCACCAAGTGATTTCAACCTTTCATCTGGAACCGGAACAACTCCAACATTTGGGTCGATTGTGCAGAATGGATAATTTTCTGCAGGGACATTTGAAGATGTAAGAGCATTAAAAAGTGTCGATTTGCCAACATTTGGCAAACCCACAATTCCGCATTTAAATCCCATAAAAATCTATTCGAAATTTTTCAATAATTTTCCTCATCATCAAAGTAATCATCATCAATATCAGGAGAAATACCAAAGTCAGTTTCTTCGCTTGACTTTTTGAACTTGTCAAGTTTCGCACCGCGCATTATCTCAGAAAGAAACGATAGATAAGCCCTTGGGTTATCATCTGACATCTGCAACTTAATCGTATCGACCAAATCCTCAATTGCATTCAAAATATCTTTACTTGAATAATTTAACTCGTTCTCTTCAATATGCTCACCAATTCTTGATACGATGTTCCAATGAATTATATCTGGGTCTTCAATTAATTCATCCTTCACCTCTTGAAGCAAAGTCTCAAACGATTTCACTTTAATCGTGTGGGCTAATTCTTCAAGCGATTCAACCAAATAATCATCAGTCAAAGTATCACCTTGATTCTTAAAAATTTGGTCAATCTCATAAATTGCATATTCAATGACAGGCAAAATTTCGATAGCTTTCTCATTCAACTCCCTTAGCGTTTTCTGCGCGGATTTCGACTTGCGCGATCTTCTAGATGAACCTTTCTTTTTGCCTTTTTCTTCGCCCGAGGATGACTTTTTACCTGCCTTACTCATAATTTTAAATCACCTCTTAAGATAAATTTTGAATTCGCAGACAAAATTTAATCACTTTTTGAGATATTCAAAAATTTTCTTTGCAATCAAAGTGTTATCTCCAAATCCAGCGAAAGCATCCGCGCCCGGACCAAAAGCGAAAACAGGCACCATCATCCCGGTATGCCCCTTTGTTACAAATTTTCCATCGACTTTTTTATCGGTCAAGGAGCCACCAACAAGAGCATATCCTCCGGTTTCATGATCTGCTGTTACAATTACAAGCGTATTTCCATCTTTTTCTGCAAATGAAAGAGCAACTCCAATCGCATCGTCAAAATCAGCCATTTCTTTCAATATTTGTTCGCTATTGTTATCATGCCCAGCCCAATCGATTTGTGAACCCTCAACCATAAGAAAAAATCCATCTCTATCCCTGGATAAAAATTCGATCGCCTTTTTTGTCATCTCGGCTAACGAGGGTTTCCTACTTGGTGCATACGGAGGATGATTTTCAGCAAATAAACCAAGCAATTTGTTAACTTTGGTTATATCAAGCGAATAAAATTCATCTGGACTTGAGATGTATGTATAACCGCGCTTTTTCATAACTTCAATTAAATTTTGAGAATCATTTCTTCTTCCACCTTCAGACTTTGGGATGAACCAACCCCAGCCTGAGCCGAGATATAAATCAGCTGGAGCCTCTTTTGCTATTTGCTCAGCGATTTCAATTTGCATATTTCTATCTGGAACATGGGCGACAAACGCTGCTGGAGTTGCATGCGTAATCGCACAAACGACGACTATTCCCGTTGACTTCCCGATTTTGCTTGCATATTCAAGGACTGTTTCCCTTTTTTCTCCTGTGCAATCAATTCCAACCGCGACATTTTTTGTCTTATAACCTGTGCTCATCGCGGTCGCACCAGCAGCTGAATCAGTAACATAATCATCACATGAATGGGTCGTCAAAAGCCCAACAACTTTCATCTTTTCAAGGTTTAACTGTCCTTTGTAAGTTTTTCCAGCGCTTATCTGCGCTAATCCCATTCCATCTCCTATCATCAGAATTATATTCTTCGGCTTTATGACCTGCTGAGCATATAGGCTTAAAGAAAAGAGAACAATAAGTACGATAACAAGATATTTAATCCTTTTCATTTTGCGTCTCTTTTTGTTTTTGAATCAATAAATCGGAATAAGAAACCTTGACGAAATTTTCTTGTTTTAGTCCAAACTTTCCGATTAAAAATTCCATTAATTCCTTCGCTTGCTTTTCATCCCCGTTGAATATTACCTCAAACTCGACGAAATCGCCCAAGCCATTTACTTTATCGAAGTGAATTCTCGCGTTTTCATATAAATAAACTTTTCTTCTTTTCTCGACCACAACTTTTATCCCAAATATCTTCGCAAGCAAATTTTTCAATTTTTCTGACTCACAAACTTGCACAACCTCATAATCGCTCCATCTTCTTTCGCTTGTCTCAACCCTTTGATAAAAGATAAGTTCAGCTCTACCATCGCCAAATTCCCTCATCTTTAATCTACCATCCGGGATGTTAAAGTAAGTGTCAACCTGAACAAAATCAGCATTAAACCTTGCTCCAATTTCAATTGCAATTTTTTCAAAAAGCGAAATATCTTCAACTTTGGCTTTAATTTCAAAATTTCGAGGCATAAACCGATCAAGATTTATTTCGCTTTTAATCGCGATGTATTAAAGCTAAAACAAGAGCGATATTTTCTGGGATTTTGTGAAAACAATTTTCCCGTTTTCCCATGCGGACATCTTGCAGATATACACACCACTCGCAACCCTTTGCCCAAATCTATCCCTGCCATCCCAATGGAAATTAAAAGTCCCACTTTGATGCACATCTGCGACAATTTTTTTGACCTCTCTTCCAAGCAAATCGAAAATCCTAATGTCAACGAACGCTTTCGTCGGAACAGAATAGCTGAAATTTATAACAGAATTAAACGGATTCGGGTATCCCGAGGACAAATCGTAGTTTGCTGCAACTTGTTCTGCAAGGACAACTTTCGTTACAACCGAATTAGATGGTTCGCTTTCATTTTTTAATCTATCAAGAGATGTAACAACATAAGTGTAAACTTTCGATGTATCTGGTATCCTATCTGTGTAAGTGTTGATCGACAAACTTGCTGGAACTATTGCAATTATATTCGCTGGATTATTTATATCAACTGTTCCAGCATCCTCGCTCCTATAAATAACATAGCAATATGGCTTATCCCCATCGCTTGCTGGACTTGGATTATACCAAATGAGTTGCCAAGCGTCCGAAGTTAGTTTTCTTATTGTCAAACCAACCGGAGGATTTGGTGGAACGTTATCCTTCCACTGCATCGAAGGTGGTATTGCAAATGTGGAATACTGATTCAAAGCAAGCGAATCAAGATAATTTTTTATTACGGAATATCTGAAGATGACATTCCCCTTCGTTGCTATACTTCTTGTAAAGTTTATCTCTGCTGAGATTTCGCTAAATGGATTATCACCGTATATACCAATATACACATGCCTATCGAACATATTTGCGTTCCAATCTTGAGCGATAACCCTGAAATCATATTGTGAGCCAATTTGCCAGTAAACTTGTGGTGCATGATAATCAATTATCCCAAGCTGAGCCCATTTCCTTGGGTCAGCCCTTCCATCTTGATAAATGTCAAAGTAAGCCTGATTTATCGGCAATCTCCAACCTTGATAAATTCCAGGAGTTGTGGTGCCGACTTTAACCCACGGCTTCAATTTTTTAACAGTGTCATATACAGCCTTAACAAATCTTTCTATCGATAACCTTGCGAAGTCATCCCTGCTTAAACCATAAGGATTTCCATTGATAGGGTCAGTTCTGTTTCCGAAATAATAATTAAACGAATCACCATAAGTATAAGCGCCCGGAAAACGAATGTAATCAAAATGTATCCCGTCGATGTCATAATTTTTAACAAGCTCAACGACAACGCTTATAAGATAATTTCTAACAAATGGATTTGCCGGATCAAGCCAAATTAGTTTCATATTATTAGAAGTTATCAACCATTCGCCTTGTGAATTTTTCGCAAAAATTTTCGTATTCCATCGATAGTTTTCGTCAAGTGCTATATGTAAAGGTTGAGAAATAGCAAGTTTATAACTTGTGTCGGGCAATGTCAAAAGGTTATAGACATTTAACCATGCATGAACTTCAATTCCATATTGTTTTGCTTTTTGAATTAGATATTTCAATGGGTCATAAAATTGGGGTGGATTTTCCTTCGTCCCGGGAGGTGTGCCAAGCCCAGGGTAAAGCGTTCCATCTTGATCGACCATAGAAGAAAATGTAAGGTAAGAAGCCCATGGGACTATGCTTGATTCATAATAAGCCTGTCCACGAGCGAGCGCCTGAAAAATTATAGCGTTAAATTTCCCAGCCCGAGCAAATTCAACAATTCTATCAAGTTCTTGCTTCTGGTCACTTGCTTTAACTGATAATGGGAAGTCAAGTCTACTCGTTGCAACCCATAGCCCCCGAAACTCAAATTTCGGCTGCGAAAGTAAAGTTGCAGTAAATAAAAAAACGATATAAATGTGCTTCATAAGAATACCGCAAAATTAATTTTACTTTTGAACTTTTTAAAAATTTAATTCAACATTAAAAACCTTGCAAGTTAAAAAGCTGTATTTTCTTCACTTCTTTTTCAAATTTTTTTAGATTAGCCACACGAAACAAATGCCCCGGACAATTGCAATCAGAACTGCCAAACTTTTCCAAGACATCAAAACCAGATTCATAAAGTCCCCTTGCAATTTTATGTTCGATTTCCTTCTTTGTAAAGAACACCTTTTCGATCACGACATCTTTTTCAACAAGCAAATAATCTATGTGCCAAAACAACTTTTTCTTTTTTGAGAGATGTCTTTTTATCCTTTGCAAAAAATTGGACTTTGCCGAACCAACATACGCATAATATCCAACTTCAAACCTTAATTTCCCTAACTTACCGACCACCTTCTCAAAATTTGACTTAACAAAAATTAAAAGAATATAAGTCATATCTTTTCACCTATACATTTCCCATCTTTGAAATACCCGCAAACGCGACAATGCTCCTTAAATTCAGACGAAATCGTAAAAGTCGTATCTAAATCCATTCGCTTTATCTGCGAAACCATTTTTTCAAGTTCTGTCTCAAACTTTTTCAATGTTTCGCTAGTATGAATTACTTCGACAGGGAGGTCTGGAAATTTTGTAAACAAAATGTATGAACGAAAACTTTTTTGCTCGGGATAAATCTTGCTCAAAAGATATGCGTATACGCTAAGTTGAACCTCGTATTCGCTTTTTCTTTTTTCGATCTCTTCTAACTCGATGTCATCGGTTTTAAAATCGATGATTTCCCATTCCCCATCAACTTTGTATAATCTATCGATTTTTCCAATAATATATCCATCTCCAAACTTTGTGCTTAACCCATATTCGACATAAAATTCCTCCGAAGAAAATATCCTCCTCCCAAAGTCCGAATTCAAAACCCTTTTAATTTCGTAAAAAACATATTCTTTAAGGATGTTAAATTTTTTCTCGTTCGATATGCCATTTCGATAAATCACAGAACTTATCAACTCACCAAGCCCATGATCATCTATTTCACTTCTCAACCTTTCAAGAACTTCATGCACAATTCTGCCCTTTACTGTCCCAACTATCTCATCTCTTGAATCGTCCTCATAAATTGGCGCGGCCACATCTTCAAACTCTTCCTCGAAAACAACTTCTCTTTTGGGCTCTGGAAGGCCAAGCCTGAATTTTAAATAAAATTTCATCGGACAAAGTGAAAATGTCTGAAGTTGGGTTGCGGTGAAAAATTCACCATAAGGTCGCGATTCAAGGGGTTTGATGAAGATTTTCTCTTCATCTATCTTAACTACATCCGAGCGTCGCAGTGAAAACTCAATAGGCTCAATAAAGTCGCGATTATGCCTGTAAATTTTAACTTTAAAAGTAAAATCTCGTTCGGTTCGGTCTTTGAATTTTAATTTCGATTTAATTTCAATCGACGGTATATAATCAACCTTATCCCAAACATCAAGAGCGTCAAAAATCCATCCGAGATAAGTATCCCTGCTGTTATCGTCGTAAGCCCCTGAAAGAATCAACATATCCCTTGCCCTCGTCATGCCGACATAAAGAACTCTTTTCTCCTCAGCAATTGCTTTATGCTGTTTTATAAGAGAATGAACAAAGTTAATTGGCAATCCTTGTTCTGATTCATTTTCATGATATTCAATCCCTAAACCAATTCCATAATCGATATCGATATTAAATCTTTCTCTATTGTTCTTTTTAAATTCCTCACCCAGAAATGGTAAAACAACGACTGGAAACTCAAGACCTTTTGCTGAGTGAATTGTCATTATTTGAACCGCGTCAATTCCACTTTGTACGCTTGCTTGACCCTCGCGCAAATGCTCCGACGAGAGAAATCTCAATTGCTCGACAAAATCGTAAAGATTGTTAAATCCCCTCGCTTCAAAATCTCTTGCAACATCGATCAATTTTTGGACATTTGCAATTATCTGCTCACCTCTACGCATCGGCAAAACAGAACCACTATACATAGTGTTCACGATTATCCGCTGAATCAAAGACGGGATTGACATTCTATTTGCAACTTTTAGGTCTTCTTCAAGAATTTTAACAGCGCGTTTCAGACGTTCGGATGGCTTCGGCTCTTCAACTCGATTTACGTAATCGCACACCTTATCCCAAAAACTTATCCCTTTCCCATAGACCGAAATCCTAAATATCTCAACATCGCTTATCCCAAAAAATGGGGAACGCAAAATTCCAACAAGCGCAACATCATCATTAGTATTCACGATGAACTCAAGATAATTGATGAAGTCGTAAATTTCCTGCGTTTGATAAAAACCAATCCCACTTGAAACGATGTAAGGGACGCCGACCTCGACAAATGCACTTTCAACTTGTTTAAGTATATTCCTGTTTCTTATCAAAACCGCGATATCCCCCGGCTCAATCTTTTTTCTTTCACCGTTTTTATAAATATAAGCGCTTTCATCCCCAAGCAAATCCAAAATCCTTCTTGCAATAAACCTTGCCTCAACGATTTTGTAATCCTCTTTCGATTCCTTGTCCTTTTTGACGAGCAACAGTTCGACCTTGCCATCGTCATCATCTTCCCTTCCAACAACTATCGGGCTATAAGCGACCTCGTGAATGCTTATCCTCTCTCCCATAATTTTTTCAAAAACAGAATTAACAAAGCCAGCGATTCCCCTCAAAAGCCTAAAACTTTCACTTAAATAAATCTCCTCTCCATCCTCAATCCCACAAATCTCGCGCCTCGTCTTGTCAAAAACCTCAACATCCGAACCTCTAAATCCATAAATGCTCTGCTTATCGTCACCAACGACGAAAAGTCTAACGCTCCCCGAAAAATCTTTTATCAGTTTCTTGACGATTTCATATTGTAAATAATTCGTATCTTGATACTCATCTATCATTATGTACCTAAACCTGCGCGAAAGTTCTTCCCTCACTTCTTCATTTTCGAGGAGTTTGCTTGCCCTCAATTGCAAATCTTCAAAATCAAGATAACCATTCTCAAGTTTGAAAATCTCATATTCTTCATTTATCTCATCGTAAAGCGAAAGGACCAATTTTGTATCATCGACATATTGCAGATGCTGACTTGTGAAATTATCAAATTCATCGAGGCTCAAACCTTTTATATCGTTATAAATTCTTTGCATAAGATAAACGATTTTAAAAATCGTCCTTTGGATTTCCGGAATTTTTTCAGAGATTAGGTTGGCGATTTTCTCCCTCAATTTCCCATCTTTTTTAAAGATCATTTCGCTCGCGTCGCAAAAAACCCTATACGCGGTTGCCACATCGCGCTCTTTCATCGCCCTTTCAAATCTATTCACCAAGCCATAAAATTCAACATCTCCAGCAAATAAGTGTCCAGCCAAGCTTCTCAACCCATTTTCAATTTCGCTCTCCTTAAAAACTCTGAATACATAATCAAAGATTTTCTCATGCCACATCTTAACAACTTTATTGCTATCTCCAACGGAGTAAATATCACGTTTGATTTTTTCGACAAGCTCTCGCGACAAGACAAGTTTTTTCATAAACTTGTAAAAATTGCCAATCTTCATCTTTTCGATGATTTTAAAAAGCCTTTCTGCTTTCTCGTCACCGCGTTTTAAGAATCCTCTGAGCTTATCCTCGATTATTATATCGATTGTACGGTCTTTTTCCGCTCCTTCAAGTATTGCAAAATTTGCGTCGACCTGTGCGGTCACAGCAAATTCCCTGAGCATTCGCGCACAAAACGAATGAATCGTCCCTATCACCGCCGATGGCATCGCATCCCTTAACTCCTCCAACTTTCTCAACTTAATCCAATCGTTCTTTTCCTTTGCTTCCTCAATTCTTTGCTCAATTGCTTGGGTTGCTCTCTCCCTTAATTCACTTGCAGCTTTTTCGGTGAAAGTTATCACGACAACGCTTTCAACTATATCGCTTATATCCTCCATCGATTCCGCTTTCTTACCATCGACAAATTCTTCGAGAATTTTGATGTATTTTTCGATTAAAACCGTCGTTTTACCTGAGCCAGCATTTGCAGTGACTGATAAATGTTTACCCGATGTTATCGCTTTTTCTTGAGACTCTGTCAGCCTCATAATCTTTCATCACTTCCGATATTTTTTGGATTTAAAAATTGCTCCCATCTGAAAAACAACTCCGCCTCAGCGATTATATCATACATACAATATTGAGCAATCTCCCTAAATTTACCCTCTGCAAAAAGTTGATTTATATCATGACCTGTCACCCCGTGCGATTTAGGGCTCTCTATATTGAAAACCTTGCAATAAAAATCAAGCGAAAATTTCCTCGTCAAACCAAAAAATGTAAACTCTTCAAGCAAATCGATATGTGGCTCACGCTTCAACCTATTATATTCCATCAAATCTCGACTTGGCTTTACACCAAGTATCGCAGACCTCAACATCAAAAATGGACAATCAAAGCCACGACCGTTAAATGTTATGAAAGTCTTAAACTTCTTGATATACTCCCAAAACCTTTCGATTATTTGAGATTCACTCCCCGAAATGAATTTCATCTTTACCTTATCCATCCTCAAATATTCAGGAGCGAATATATTTAAAGTTTTATCGATTTCCATCTCCCATTCCTCCTTCTCATCTGACTGATAAAGCACAACGCCTTGCGATGAATCGACATTTAACATACCAATTGCCACAACTTGCGCTGTCAACGGATAAAGATTTAACCTTTCGATCATCTTAACCCTCTCCCTTTCTCTTCTTTCCTCGTTTTCCTCCTCCTCGACAAACTTCATCAGATATTCATATTGCATCTGGTCAAAACTTTCGATTGGAAACCCAGATGTTTCAATGTCAAATAAAACGCGCCCTGTCATTTCAACTCCAACTTTTTATTTGTATTCCGAATTTAATCTCGTTAACTCTGCAAATTTCAATGTACGGGCAATTCCCGCATATGCTTTGCAAAAACTCATCATGCTCCGTAAGGTCAAATTTTCCGATGCGAATTTCATCCACAAACTTATTCACCTTGTCAACAATTTCGTCAAGTTTCTTTCTAAATTCTTCTTTCTCGAACGCTCTAGTCCTCGCCCTACTCGAAATGCTCTTCTCGACGATTATCGCGTTTCTTCTTACACTATCGCGAACTATATAATTGTAACCGCCAATCCCCTCCATTTCCTTCCCCCTTCGCTTGAAAATCTCCTCAGCAATTTTAATATAAAGCGGAATTTGGAGATGAATCCCCTTCTCAACTTCTTTTGAACTTGGGACGCTTTTACCGGTCTTGTAATCATAAATGATAAATTTATCCCCAGCGATATCTATCCTATCGATTTTCCCTTGAATTTTAACCTTTCCAACTTGAATCGGCTCTGTTGTCGAAAGTTCTTTATCGACGTTTATCCTTGACCCAACCCTTGGACCAAATGCAACTTCAAAATAAGTCGGTCTAAAATTCGACTCTTTACTTGCCTCTTCATCAATAAATTTTCTTACGCTATTTATCAACTCATTTACCTCAACCCTCCAAAGCGGATGATTTATCTCAAAATCCTTTGCCCTTCTCAAAGCTATTTCAACAATTAAATTCTTCGCGCCTTCAATATCATCTGAAATCAATTTACCTGTCTGCTTCCATTTTGTGTAAAATTCGTAAAGAACCTCATGATACAAAATCCCGCGCTCTATTGGAGTTAAAAGTTCTTCTATCTCCTCAATTTCCCTTAACGATAAAATTCTCTCCGCGAAATACCTATATGGACATTTGCTATATGTTTCAAGTTGAGATATCGAAAAAATCTTTTCCCCTTGCTCACCAAGTTCCATTTTTTCTTTTTCGAAGACCGGCTTTATGATGCCTTTATACTCGAGATAATTTTCTTTGCCCTCGCTCCTGCTGATGTTAACCTTCGCCAGTTCAAAAATATATTTAAACTTGGCCCCGTAATCAGAGAAAAGCCTCGGAAATTTCTCGCTCACCTTGTCAAATTCATATTCAGGCATAAACTTTAAAAATCTTCCATAACTTTCATAAAGCTCCGAGATTGAGTAAATCCAATCGTTAAATTCAGAAGACGTGACCTTTTCAAATTCAACAACCTGCTCAAGCGAATCTATAAACCTTGACCTCACAAGTTCATTTTCCTCATCCATTTTTGGATAAGTTAAATAAAGATGCGATTTAAAATTGACAACACCTTGATAGAAAAGATAACGCTCGTCAAGTTTATGTCTTCTTCTTGTCTTTCTCAAACCCTCGCTCAAAAAAACCTCGGGCTCATAAACCGACGGAAACTCGGTATCGACAAGCCCCGCAATTATCATAACATCAAAATTCAATCCCCTCGTCTCCTCAAGCGCGGTAACATAAACTCCATAGCCATATTTTTGCCTTATGTTATATCTAACCCTTCGCAAAACTTTTTTGATGAGTTCGACATAGTGACTCAAACTGTACCTATCTCTCCTTTTCATATTGAATTCGAAAACCTCGAAAAGCTCGTCGATGGTCTCTAAAAATTTTTGGTATGCTCTTGCATCCCTTTCAATTTCATCATGTGTTGCGATTTCCCTCGGTAGGTTGAGGATTTGCTCATAAACTTTTAGCTTTGATAAAACTTTGTGAAGTTTATCTTTAAATTCCGAAGGCGTCATAAGCCCGGAAAACTCATCGACGATTTTCATAAGTTCATCAAAATCAAAAAGCGCGTCCTCAAAAAGTTTTCTATCTTTCTCAAGCTTTTCATATTCTTCCTCATCGTATGTTGACCCAAGTTTTGATTCAATTATCTCAATTTGTCTTTTTATCCTTTCCCCCCAAATTTCCCTTCCGCTCTTTATCTTCAATTTCAAAGATGCAAAGTAGATATTTTCCGGACCAAGTTTTCTCCCTGCCACAGCAGAAAAGTCAAAATACGGGCTCATCAAAACCTTAACAATCTCTGTTATCTTATAATCTTTGGCTGGAATTTCAAGAAGTGCAATTATCGATGAGACGAGTGGGGACCTTTCAAGATAAAATCTATCAGTGATGTTTGCAGGTATGCCATAGATCGGAAAAATTTCCCTGAAAAGATTTGTGTATTTTTCGGGCTTGTAGGTTGCGACGCAAATTTTACTTAGTTCAATATCCGGCCTTTCATTTACGATGCTCTTTATAATCCGCGCAATCGTCTTGACCTCATCAATTCTATCCTTAGCTTCTATCAAAGTGATGAACTTTCTTGCGTTATATTTTCCGGGGAAATCGGATTCCAAATAATTGAAAAGATATCGATTGAGATATCTTGCGAATTCATCGTTTTCCGTTTTCCGCTTCATCTCATATCTCCCAAATCCAGCATCGATGAACCTATTGTAACACTCTTCGAGATGCCCAAACAAATTGTTATTTTTGTCAAAGTAATCGAAAAAAATTACGATGGATAGGTCGTTCACCTTCGTTAGGATTTTTATGAAGTTCGTCTCGGGCAAGCGAAACATCGAAAAACCTTCAATAAAAATTAAATCGACATCATAAAAGGCGTTTCTGAAAATTAAATTCACATTCCCCGGGTTAAGTATATCGTTCAATTCCTTAAAAATCCCCGGAACATCTATGAACCCATTGCTAATCAAAAGTCCCTCATATTGCTCGTAGATTTTTGCAAGGTCTTGAAGTTTTATTCTTTCCTCGATTTTTCTAACCTTCTGAATCTCGGTGTATAAATCCTTGGGATAAACCCCGTCCTCTTTCAAACCAATAATCACATCGATTATCTTATCGACCGTTCCCTTTGGAATTCTACCAAATCTTCCCGGTGGGTTAAAATACTCAAGCTCATCTTGGACATTTTCGATTGCGGTTTGAAATATCAGCGATTGAATTGCATCTGATATAAGTCTTTTCGGTTTCTCAAGATTTGCGTTGAAGTACAATCGTTGGGCAAAAATCTCAAGCGTGAAGATATTTAACTCGGGCATCGCTCCCATTGGCGCAAAGTCAAAAAATGCCCTTCTAAGTTCTCTAACCTTTCTTCTCGTCGGCACGACATAAATGAAGGAATTGAACTTCCCCGACCTAACTCTATCTTCTATCTCCTCTTTTACATCAGGTCTTTTCCTATCCGGCGGAAAACTTAAAATTACGCTCATCTCCAAATAAAAATTTTATTTGTCCTCTCTCGCAAAATTTAACCTGCTGTATGTCAAAAAACAAATGGTAGCAGTAATATGCTTAATTCTCGAGCTTTTAACTTTTTGCCACTTATTTGTTATATCCAGCTTTCACAAGGACCTTTCTATTTGAACTTGCACATACACTTAAAAATGGACTTTTGTTTTTCGATTTTGTTTTTTAAATTAAAACTCGAATTTCGAACTAAAATTTGTTAAAAATGGCATCCAGTTTTGTTAAGAAATTTTTCTTGCTCATCCTAATTTTCTATGGATGCAGTGTACAAAAAATGGCGATTAAATACGCTGGGAATTTATTTGACTCGGGGGTCAAGGCGATTTTTAGTGAAACCGACTATGAAATAGCTAAATCAAGCATCCCAGCCAATCTTAAACTTCTCGAAGCGATCTACAACGTTGACCCAGAAAACGAGAAAACCGTTGTTTTGCTTGTGCAGGGCTATACTGGATATGCAATGGGATTTGTAGAAGATGAAGACCCGCAAAGAGCAAAATTCCTTTATAAAAGAGCCTTCGAGTATGGGATAAACTTTTTAAAATCGAAAAGTAAAAAATTCTCGCAAAGTTTAAACGGTGAATTTGAAAAATTTGAGAAAACTTTGAAAAGTGAATTCCGAAAAAAAGATGTCCCTATTCTGTTTTGGACCGCGATGGCTTGGGGAAGTTATGTCAATTTAAGCAGAGATGACCCAGACGCGATTGCGGAAATTCCTAAAATTGAAGCTATTGTCAAATACACAATTGAACTTGATGAAAGTTATTTCTACGGCTCGGGCGATATGTTCTTTGGCGTCCTTCTTTCAGCAAGACCGAAGATGTTCGGTGGAGACCCTGAAAAAGGAAAAGAGTTCTTTGAGAGATGCATCAAAATCTCCGAAGGTAAGTATCTTCTCCCGTATGTTTTTTATGCTGGATATTACGCTGTCCAAGTTCAAGACCGAGAACTTTTTGAAAAACTTTTAAACTACGTCGATGAATCCCCTGTTGACCTTCTCAAGGGAGCTGAACTTTTGAACATCATCGCGAAGAAAAAAGCAGAAAGATTGAGAAACAAAATTGACGAACTATTTTAAACAAAGGAAGATGTTGGGATGAAAAAAATCCTCGCTCTATTTTTAATCTTCAACATCGCATTTTCCCAGGAATACTTGATAAAGGTTGCAACAATTGCCCCAGATGGAAGCACATGGACGAATGTCCTTCGTGAATACGACGCTCAAATAAGAAAGGAAAGCAACGGAAGACTTGGCTTTAAAATCTACGCTGGTGGAGTTGCCGGTGATGAAATTGATGTATTGAAAAAAATAAGAATTGGGCAATATCACGCAGGCGGTTTTACAGGGGTTGGAATTGGAGAGATAGCGCCAAATTTAAGAATCCTTGATTCCCCCTTTTTATTCAAAAGTTATGATGAGGTTGATTACATTTATCAAAAATTCAATGACGAGTTTGAAAAAGAAATTGAAAAAGGTGGATTCGTTTTACTTGGATGGGCTGAGGTTGGTTTTGTCTATACATTCACAAAAACCCCGATATACGGGGTTGATGATTTAAAAAAGCTCAAAATGTGGGCTTGGCAAGGAGACCCAATAGCGGATGTGGCTTATAAAATCATCGGCGTCACACCTGTCCCACTTTCTATCACAGAGGTTTTCACATCGCTCCAAACCGGGTTGATAGACGGAGTTTACGGTTCGCCTCTAGCGGTTTTAGCGACGCAATGGTTCACAAGAGTAAAATATATGCATAATGTTCCACTTTCAAATGCGTCGGGCGCTCTGCTGATCTCGAAAAGATATTTTGATTCGCTTCCAAAGGATTTGCAAGAGATTCTTCTGAGAAATGGAAGAAAATATATGAGAAAACTTGTAGAATTAACACGCGAAGAAAATAAAAAAGCTATCGAGACCCTGAAAAAGAACGGGATAATCATAACAAACCCTCCATCAGAAAAACTTCTCAAGGAATACGACGAAATCGGTAAGAAAGCAAGAAGAGCGCTCGTTGGGAGATTGTTTACGAAGGAATGGCTTGACAAAATCGAGGGCTCACTCGAAGAATACCGCAAGTTAAATTCAAATCGAAAAGCCAACTGATGAAATTTTTAAATTTTATCGACGAAATAATTGCTAGAGTTGAAACCGTACTTGTCATAATTTTGCTTTCATTGATGGTGATAGTCGGATTTGTCCAAGTTCTGCTGAGAAATCTTTTTCAAACAGGACTTTTATGGGCTGACCCGCTTTTGAGACACGCTGTTTTATGGATTGCCTTCATCGGTGCAAGCATAGCAACTTATGAAGATAGACATATCAACATCGATATCCTAACACGTTTGCTCAGCCCAAAACTAAAAAGACTAGTTTCAATTCTCACCAACGCCTTTGCTCTCGTTGTTTGCATCATTCTTTTTAAAGCATCAGTCGATTTTATAAAAATGGAATTTGAATATCCGACCGAGGTTTTCCGCGGCGTTAAAAATTGGATGCTTGAGATTATAATCCCGATTGGATTTGGCTTGATGAGTTTGAGATTTTTATTCCGAATCTTAAAGATAATTTTTATCAAAAACATTTTATGAAATTTGATGCCAAATCTTGTTTTGATAATCCTTTTTGTTCTATTCGCCCTTTTTAGGACTCCTCTTTTTGCGGTGATATCAGCGATAGCAATTTTGAGCTTCCTATCGATTCAGACGGATTTATCCGCGGTCATAATTGAGATGGTTCGACTTGCGAATACATCAACATTGATAGCGATTCCGCTTTTCACATTTGCGGGCTACATACTTGCAGAAAGCAACACCCCAAAACGATTGATAAATCTGACTCAGGCACTTTTGGGATGGCTTCCAGGCGGGCTTGCAATCGTCGTTCTAGTTTCATGTGCGATATTTACAGCTTTTACCGGGGCATCGGGAATAACAATCGTCGCCATAGGTGGGCTCGTGTTTCCAGCGTTGATAAAGGGAAATTACACGGAGAAATTTTCGCTCGGGCTTGTGACGACATCCGGAAGTTTGGGGCTTTTGTTTCCTCCAAGTTTACCGCTAATACTCTATGGACTTGTCGCACAAGTTGATATAGACAAGCTTTTCATCGCTGGGATAATCCCCGGGATTTTGCTTGTATTGATACTTTCGATTTACAGCGTCGCAAAAAATTATAAAATCAGGACACAGATACAAAAGTTTTCGTTTTCAAATCTCTGGCGTGCAACTCTCGATGCAATCTGGGAAATCCCATTGCCATTTATAATTATCGGCGGGATTTACTCCGGAATTTTCACAGTTATCGAAGCCTCAGCGATAACCGCGGTCTATGTTTTAATCGTCGAATTCTTCATCTACAAAGACTTGAGCATTAAAAAGGATTTGTTCAAAATTATGAAAGAAAGTATGGTGCTCGTTGGTGCGATTTTAATTATACTTGCGTCTGCGCTCGGCTTGACAAGTTATCTCATAGATGAACAAGTCCCGATGAAAATTTTCGACTTCATCCAGAAATATATCTCAAGTAAATACATCTTCCTTTTCCTGTTAAATCTTTTCCTTCTAATAGTTGGAATGTTAATGGACATTTTCTCTGCTATAATCGTGGTCGTTCCAATAATAACTCCGATAGCGTTGAAGTTCGGTGTCGACCCAGTTCATCTTGGGATAATTTTTCTAACGAATCTTGAAATTGGATATTTAACTCCGCCGGTTGGGCTGAATTTATTTATCTCAAGTTTCAGATTTGAAAAGCCGATAATTAAGATTTATAGCGCTACGCTCCCATTCATACTTATGCTTTTCATCGCTCTTCTTCTGATAACTTACATCCCCGACATCTCCCTGTTCCTTCTCAAACTCAAAGCTTCTTGATAGCTCTCTCAAATGCATCAACCGTCTTTTCAAGGTCCTGCTCAGTGTGAGCTGTTGAGAGAAACATCGCCTCAAATTGCGAAGGTGGGAGATAAATTCCATTTTCAAGCATAAGGTTGAAAAAGCGTGCATATTTTTTCGTGTCAGATTTCAAAGCAGAGTCGTAATCATAAACTTCATCCTCGGCAAAGAAAACCGTAAGCATCGAACCAATTTGATTGATTTGAACTTTTACGCCATTTTCCTCCGCAATACCCTTAAAGTTATCCACAAGATATTTTGCTTTATTTTCAAGTTCTTTATAAATGCTTTTTCGCCTTTCATATAAAATTTTCAAAGTCACATATCCAGCCAACATTGCGATAGGATTCCCTGAAAGCGTCCCAGCTTGATAAACGGGTCCAGATGGAGCGACATTTTGCATAATTTCTTTTTTACCACCATAAGCTCCCACTGGGAAGCCGCCGCCGATAATTTTCCCAAGTGTTGTTAAATCCGCTTTAACTCCAAAGTACTCTTGAGCTCCTCCCGGTGCAAGTCTAAACCCTGTGATAACTTCATCAAAGATTAAGATAATCCCCTCTTTATCACAAATCTCACGCAATTTTTCAAGGAAACCTTTTTTCGGCAAAACGACGCCCATATTCCCTGCGACTGGTTCGACAATTATGCAAGCAACTTCACCTTTATTTTCATCGATTAGTTTTTGCACTGAATCGATGTCATTGTATTTCGCATTAAGTGTAAGCGAAGCGATTTCTTCTGGGACACCTGGGCTACTTGGAATTCCAAGTGTGGTAGCTCCAGAGCCAGCCTTTACAAGAAAACTATCCGCATGCCCGTGATAACAACCTTCAAACTTTATAACTTTCTTCCTCCCTGTATATGCCCTCGCAAGGCGGATTGCGCTCATCGTAGCTTCAGTGCCAGAGTTCACCATTCTAACAAGTTCGATTGAAGGAAGCATCTTCTTTATCAACTCAGCAATTTTAACTTCAATTTCCGTTGGAGCGCCGTAACTTGTCCCATTTTTCAGCCATTTTTTAACTGATGAGATAACTTCGGGATGAGAATGCCCAAGAATTAAAGGTCCCCAAGACATCACATAATCGATGAACTTATTCCCATCAACATCCCAAATTTTTGAACCGGATGCCTTAGCGATGAAAAGTGGATTCGAACCAACCGCTTTAAAAGCCCTCACAGGTGAATTTACACCGCCTGGGATAAGTGTTTGAGCTTTTGCGAATAAATTTCTGCTTCTCGCTGTTTTCATCGTGAAATTTAATTTTGTTTTTGCAAAATCGGGGTTAAAAATTCGACAAACTTTTGCACTGCCCTCGCCCTATGGCTTATTCTATTTTTCAATTCCTTAGGCATCTCCGCATAAGTTAAATCAAACCCATCTGGCACAAAAAGCGGGTCATAACCAAACCCACCGCTTCCCCTCGGTTGGAAAATAACTTTACCCTCCACAACTCCTTCGAAAGTTTTTTCAACTTCCCCCTCAACATAAGCAATCACACATCTAAAGCGGGCTGTTCTTTTTTCGAGAGGGACGTTTTCAAGCAATTTTAAAAGTTTCGCGTTATTTTGTTCATCAGTTGCATTTTTACCGGCATATCTTGCAGAAAAAATTCCGGGTTCCCCATCTAAAAAGTCAACTTCAATTCCACTATCATCAGCAATTGTCGGAAGCCCAGTGAATTTGTGAATTTCCCTGGCTTTTTTAAGCGCGTTCCCTTCAAATGTCTTTTCATCTTCCTCTATATCGGGAACCCCAGGAAAATTCGATGCGCTTAAAATTTCAAGCTTCGAATAGAGTTCGCCATCGAGATAAATTTTTATGATTTCCTTTATCTCATCAACTTTGTGTTTGTTTCTGGTCGCAAGGACTATTTTCATTCACGGTTTCAGGATTTAATTTGAAGCGCGGGAAAAATTTGAAATATAGATTTATCAAACTGCCTATCGCTGCAAGAAAATTTAATGTAAAAAAGACAAAGTTACCAATTGCGTAGACGGTAAGCGAAATGCTTCCGATGAAGTAGATTAAGAGAAAATAAAGGTTCATATTCGTATATCCGCGCTTTATCGATTCGTATGTTTGAGGTATCCAGCAGATTACGATAGCGATTAAACCGATTAAACCAAGTGCCTCTTTCATTTTTATCGACCTTTGTTTTTAAATGTTTAAAAGTTCTTCAAGCGCTTGATTAACTTTTTTGACCCCGATAATTTCAATGTCCGTCTCCAATTTTAAACCACGGGTGTTATTTTTGGGGACGATGATTTTTTTAAATCCGAGTTTTGCAGATTCTTGAATTCTTTTCTCAATTTGCGTCACAGACCTAACCTCGCCAGAAAGTCCAACCTCGCCAACGACCACAGATTGAGAATCGACAGGTATATCTTTTAAGCTCGACACAATTGCGACCGCAACCCCAAGGTCAATTGCAGGCTCTTCAATTCTTAAACCACCAACGATTTTAACAAAAACATCATTTGTGCTTAACCTAAGCCCAACCCTCTTCTCAAGAACAGCCAGCAAAACAGATAATCTATGATAATCGAACCCAATTGATGTTCTCTGCGGGGTCGCATAACTTGCCGGGGTCACAAGCGCTTGAACTTCAACCAGAAGAGGTCTTGTGCCTTCGACACATGCAACAACCGAAGAACCAGATGCGCCAAAAGTTCTCTCCGACAGGAAAATCTCTGAGGGGTTTTTCACTTCCTTCAACCCCTCCGTTGTCATTTCGAAAATTCCTATTTCATTCGTCGAACCGAATCTATTTTTCACCGCCCTTAGGATTCTATACGATTGATGTCTTTCGCCCTCAAATTGAAGTACTGTATCAACCATATGTTCGAGCACTTTTGGTCCAGCGATTAATCCATCTTTTGTCACATGACCAACTAGAAGGACGGTTTTTCCGGTATTTTTTGCTAATTGCATCAAAACAGATGTACACTCCCTAACCTGACTTACACTTCCTGGAGCGCTTTCAAGTTCAGGTCTATACATCGTTTGAATTGAATCAATGATTATCACCTCCGGATTTACCTCTTCGATGACATCAAGGATAAGATTCAAATTTGTCTCAGCAAGGACGAGGAAATTTTTTAATGTGCTTGGTAAGTTTAATCTCTCCGTTCTAATTTTTAGTTGTTTTACGGATTCTTCACCAGTTACATAGAGAATTTTTTTGCCTTTAAGCCCAGGGACAATTTGCGTCATCAAAGTTGATTTTCCAACGCCCGGGTCTCCAGCTATTAGCACAACAGAGCCTGGGACGATTCCTCCTCCGAGGACACGGTCAAGTTCGTTGATGCCCGTTTTTATCCGTTCATCTTCTTTAAGATCGACTTTTTCGATATCGATGGGTATAGCTGGTTGTTTTAAAAGCGAGATTTTCTCTTGGGCTTTATCTTCAGGCATTATTATTTCCTCAACCATCGTATTCCATTCGTTACACTCTGGGCATCTTCCCATCCATTTTAGCGATATATAGCCACAGTTTTGACATACGAACTGGGTTTTTTGCTTAGCCATCAATTGTGCTCTTTAAATTTTTGCAAAGCCAAATAAATATAAATCTGCGGATAAAATAAAGCAAGTTTAAAGCGAAATCAGGTTTGCCCTGACAAAATTCGAATTCCGTCTTTCTTTGAAATTAATTATTTTTCAATAAAATTTTGTTGTTTATCCCCCCTATTAATTGTGTTATATCCGAACGAAATGTAATTGAAAAACTTCGATGCGTTGTTTAAATTATTAAAAAACTTCAAAAGCACATGTTATGAGCTTGCGAAATAAACCAATATTATTTGCCCTGATTATCTCGATTTTTATTTTCATTGCTGAAATTTTAAAATTTCCTGGGCTTGAAGACGCAAATTCGCTTTTCTATAAATTGAAATTTAAACTCCGCGGGGAACAACCCACAGATTCTTCCATTGTATTTCTTTACATCGATGACACCGCAATATATAAACTTGGTGGTTATCCCTTGAAAAGAAGTTATTACGCCCTCCTGATCGATATGCTCACGCAATTAAATGTTAAAGCAATCGCTTTTGACATACTTTTCAATGAACGAAACTTAGACTATCCAGAAAGAGACCAACTTCTTGTGTTC
This sequence comes from Candidatus Kryptoniota bacterium, assembly GCA_041640855.1. GTDB lineage: Bacteria > Bacteroidota > Ignavibacteria > Kryptoniales > Kryptoniaceae > Kryptonium. Next base: position 49,915 of record JBEPZK010000004.1, on the reverse strand, counting down.
ACAACCAAAAAGTCCGGAAGAGTTTTTCTCGGAACAAGTTTTGCAAACCTCGAAAACCCTGATACAATCATGCTATCAGATATATTGCAAAAATTTACGATTAAATCAAGCAATAAAAATTTAAACTTTCCCGCTGGCTCAGGTTTTTCCGCGCCGTTTGATGAACTACTTCAAAGCTGCGCTGGGATCGGACATTTAAACTACATTTCACGGAATTTCCCAACCGAAATTCCCATGCTTGTTTCAATTGGGAAAGACCAACTCATCCCTTCAATTTCACTCGAACTTGCACATGTATATTTTGACATACCAAGAGATTCGATAAGAATTTCAAAAAACAAAATTTTTCTCGGACATATCAAGATACCGCTAAAAAACGGAAAGATGTTGATTAATTACATCGGCGGAACAAAATCGCTGAGGATGTATTCTGCGATTGACTTTATAAAATCATACGATTCTTTGAAAGCTTCAAACATTTTTAAAAACAAAATCGTCTTCATTGGAATCTTCAGCGAAGCATTAAGACAAACCATTCAAACTCCGTTCGATGAAAAATTTCCTTCAACAGGAATTCACATATTGGCACTTAACACAATTATTCAACAAAAATTTCTTACCGAAGTAAGCCCAATCTTTAACTTTCTCCTTTCCTTCATTTTTTCATCGCTTCTCATCGGTCTAATTTTGATTCAAAGGATTCCAAAGGTTATAAAATTTTTCATCTTTCCCGTTCTTGCAATTTTAATTCTTCTCGCATTTACGATTGTTTTTTTCATTTTCGACATATCAATTTCTGCATATCCATTTTTTGCTATCTTTCTATCGACGTTTTGGGGAATGATTTACACTTTGGAAACCGAGCATAAAAAAGCAATTCAAATCGAGCACGAGAAAAAAGAAATCGAAATGTTGATAAAAAAGAAGGAGTTAAAAATAATTGAACTTCAAAAGGAACTTGAGGAGCTGAGAACTTCTGAAGAAAAAACAAAAGCGATGTCAAATCTTAGCCTTGTCTACGATGAAATCAAAGAATTAACATCCAAGTTTGAAGATCTATCTGAATTTGGGATGAGCGAATCAGAGCGCTGTATTAATTTTGAGGGCATAGTTTATGCAAGCGGTGGAAAAATGGAAAAAATCATATCAACAATTAAAAAAGTGGCTCCCTCTGATGTACCGGTGCTGATAACGGGAGAAAATGGCGTAGGCAAAGAACTCGTTGCGATGGCGATTCACAATTTAAGCGAAAGACGAAACAAAAAATTCATACCAATAAATTGCTCCGCAATTCCAGAGACATTGCTCGAAAGCGAACTTTTCGGATATGAAAAGGGAGCTTTCACAGGGGCAACGCGAAGAAAAAATGGTCTATTTGAACATGCAGATGGAGGGACAATTTTCCTCGATGAAATAGCCGAAACAACTGAGGCATTTCAAACTAAAATTTTGAGGATACTTCAATCAGGTGAATTCACAAGGATCGGTGGAACAGAAATTTTAAAAGTCGATGTAAGAATCATTGCTGCGACAAATCGAGATATTGAAAAAGCTGTGAAAGAAGGGAAATTTAGAGAAGATTTATATTACAGATTAAATGTCGTTCGAATTCACATTCCACCCTTAAGAGATAGGAAAGAGGACATCCCATTTCTCGTCGAACATTTTTTGAAAAAGTTTAAAGCAGATGATCTGAAAATTTCTCACGCTGTAATGTCAGCGTTTTTAAATTACGACTGGCCCGGAAACATCCGACAACTTGAAAATGCGATAAAACGAGCGATTATATTTGCAAAATCAGATGATAGAAAACTAATTCAACTCAAAGATTTACCTGACGAAATCGTAAAATCAATTCAAAAGAGGGGCGAACTCGAAGAGCAAATCTTAAACTTGCTTCGCGAGAAAAAATTTTCACATAGTTCAATTTCAGAGACCGCAAATGAACTTGGGTTAAATAGAGGAACCGTGGCGGAATATCTAAGAGGGATTTGCTTCAGAAGCTTATGCGAAAATAACTTCGACATAGATAAAGCCTCAGCTAAAATTGCAGATAACGAACCTGAATCGATCGAAAGGGTAAAGAAAAAAATTATTGAGTATATCCAAAGTTTCGTTGAAAACATCGATCAATATAAATCCGCAGAAGAAATCAAATCTCTTATCAAATCAAAATATAAAAACCTTCCAGCAAGGTACCATCTCTACCTTGAGGAGTTCGCTCTAAAACTTCAAAAAGGCGAAATCGCTTTCGAAAAATTTAACCCGAATGCAGGGGAAATTTAAACCCAGCGTTTTTATCGCAAATCCCAGCATTTTAGGGAAAAGTTACACATTGGAATTCAATTACTTTTATTTAATTTTAGAACGGCACGGTAATTGCATTATAAAAAATTGTGTGAGAATACAAAAACAAAATTGGAGAACCGCCATGTTTAAAAAATTAATTTTACTCGGCTTAGTTTCCGTAGCAATTCTACTTGTTGGATGCTCAAAGGGGACGGAACCGACGAGCAATCTCGTCCCAGTTGAATTAACATTAAAAGGTGAGACATCGGGAAACATTTACTTTGCTAAAACGCTTGGGCAGGTTGATTCAATAAAAATTGATTTTGCAATAATAGTCTTACGTTGGATTCAATTCAAACAAAATATTGACACAGTTAAAGAGGATTCAGTTTGGGATGACCATAAGATGAAAATGTTGGATGATGACCCAACAATAAGATTTAAAGGTCCATTCTTTGTGACATTGCGAAACAACGAGCCAACGCCGATTGCGGTTGACAGCTTGCCACCTGGAAATTATAACGGGATAAAGTTCAAAGTTCATGCCATTGTCCCAATGGACTTACAGAGAAATCCAGCTATACCAGATACGTTCCTTGGAAAAAGCATTTATGTTAAAGGTGAAGTTTACCAAAATGGACAATGGAAAGATTTTGTTTTCACAACTGGAAAAGTTAACACAGAATTTAAAATCAAGGGTGATTTCACGATAACCGAGACCGACAGAAATATTCCGTATGTTCTGGTTTTTGACTTGACGTCTTGGTTTATTGACCCTATGACAGGACGTGTCCTTGATCCATCCGATCCCGGTGACCATGGAAAGATAATTTCCAATATCGTTTTATCTCTCAAAGGCAAATCTCGCGGCGGAAAGGATAGAAATAGAGACGGCAGGCCAGATTGAGCGCTGAAGGCGCAGTCTATCAGCGCAGCTTCATCGGGCAAGCGGGACGCCTAAGTCCCGCTGTCCGGGTTTGTATTTTGAAAATTGGAATTTTAACTTTTATATGCAAACGCAAGAAATTTTTAAAAATGAGAAAATTTCTATACATAGTATTTACACTGCTATTCATCAATGGATGTGGAAAAAATTCGCTCATCATAACACCAGATGAAGAAGAGCAAAAGGTAGAGGTCAACTATCTTAATGAGACTGAATCAGTTATTGATTTTTTAAATTGTGCGCAAACCGGCATTTTGACATCAGAAATGATGAATCCTCCGGGTCTTATCATTTTAAGTTACTCAAAGTTCATTGACGAATCTGGAAATACCTATGACACAACCCTTGCTTATGCTGTTTTTCGTGATCTTAGTTCACCACCAATCAACATCGGACGCTGGCGCGAAGGAAAAGGACTTGACATTGGTGAAGTTTATCTTGAAAACATAAAACTTGAAAAATCGACAAGAAAACTTAAAATTCCATCATTTCCACACGGGCGAATGGACACAGCCCTTGGCTTTGAATACAAACTCAAAATTCAAAACTTCGATTTCAAACACTCCTCAAGTCATAAATTTCAAATAGTTGACAAATCTGGAAATAAACAAATTCTTGAGCTTAATACGCCCGACAAAAAAGAAATTGAAACTCTGTCCAAGTATGACAAGAAAAGATTGAAAATCAAATTCAAAACAAAAACAGATTCGCTCAATATAATCATAAGCACACCTGTAGAGGAAACTTTCAAACCGATAATGATTCTGAAGATGAAAAATTTATCAGATTCAGAGGTAAAAATTGATTCAACAGTTATAAATTTGATACCTGCGGAATACAGACAAAATTATCTTTTGTTCAGCATTGTTGATAAACAACAAAAGGAAATTTTTTTAAATATTAATATTGCGGGATATCCAAGAGCGGTTTTGGGTTTTGCATCATCAACGATTTATTTTAAAGTGGATCCAAGATGAAACTGCGCCTTTTATTTCTCTTTTCAGCGCTCAATCTGGCGATAGCGCAAAATTTAACATCGCCGCAAGCGACAGGAATGGCTGGGTTTTCTACTTTCACAAACTCAGCGCTCTCATTTAAACTGAACCCAGCCGGATTGATGAGAATCTACGATTGGAACATCGGATTGACTGCTTATTTCGAACCAAACTTTGGCACAAAAATGCATTCGTTCGGGATTGCAAAAAGAATAACTGAAAATCAAAGCATTGGATTTCTCTATTCCCCTGGCTCAACTCTTGAATTTATCCTTCCATCCAATATCACAATTAACATAGGTGACACAAAATTAACCGCGGAATTTAGCAGGAAGATTACTTACGCATCAAATTATACATTGGGTTATGCGTTAAAACCTATTGAAAAAATTTATCTTGGTCTTTCAACATCTTACATCACTCAAACGTTTTCAGAAACCGAATACAAAATCATCTCGACGGATTCGCTCCCAAGTTTAAGCATCGAAACAGCGCAGCATAAATCATCGACGTTAAAGGCAAAACTTGCATCGATTTACGAGATAAACAGAAAAATCCGCCTTGGTCTATCGATAGAGAATATATGCTTTAGATTTGGGGAGAAGACACCAGATAAGTTCAAAGATTTTGAACTGCAAAACGATTTGAAAATTAAATTGTCAACCGGATTGAGTTTAAAAAGCTTTAACTTCGGGCTTGAAATCTCATCAATTGGCGAAATAATCAGTGGGTTTGAAATTTCACCAATGGAAAATTTATTTTTAAGAGCTGGACTGTTTTCAGAGATAAAAAATTTCACTTCCTTTTCGATCGGTGCAGGGTTTAGAACCGGGCTTTTTCAATTCGATATCGCCTACTTTAAGAATATGTCAAAGATTTGGAAAGATGGCAAACTCACACAGGTCGAGTTAACTGAAAAGCCGATGAGGGATGTAGAATTTAACAAATTCATAAAAGATAGAATAACCTTTTCAGTTTCCTTTGATGCAACGAGTTGGTATGAGAAATCGCTAAGGATAAAAAAAGTTCAAATTGAAGAAGAAATTTTTCCGCATTTAATCAACAATTTTGAAAAAAAGAGAATTGGATTTATTGAGATCGAAAACACTTCAAGAAAGACCCTCAATGCAAAAATAGATTTTGAATTATCCGCTCCAAATCATATTCAAACAATAGACATTGATTCCGAACCCGAAGAGTTTACAATCAAACCGAATGAAATTAAAACGATTCCCGTAGTTGTATCAACAGGGCTAAATAAGCTGGAAAATTCCGAACCGATAAGAATCTATGCAAAGGTTAAAGTAAAATCTATACCACAAGCTTCAGATGCAGTTGAAAAATTAAAAATTTTATTGCGAGGTAAAAATGATTGGGATGGAAATGTTGAAAATTTAAAATTTTTCGTCAAAGTTGACCATCCCGAAATTGTTTCATTTGCAAGAAAAGTAATCTGGGATAAAAAAGATACGCTTGACACCATCGACCCTGCGCTTAGAAAATTTTATCAAGCCAAATTCTTATTCGATGAACTTTCAAGGCATATAACCTATGTCAGCGACCCAAGTTTAAGCACCGATAAAGTTCAATATCCAGATGAAACATTAAAACTTCGCGCAGGCGATTGCGATGACCTCGTTGTTTTATACGCATCTTTGCTTGGTTCAATTGGCATCGATGTCGCGTTTGTTGATGTTAGAGCATTGAGGGAAATAGAAGAATCGCATGTCTATATTCTTTTTGATTCAGGGATTGATAAAAAATTTGCCAGCGCTATAACTTCAAATGAAAAGAAATATATCGTCTTAAAGAATAAAAGTGGAATTGAAACCGTTTGGATACCAATAGAGACGACATTCGTTAGGCACGGATTCGACAAAGCATGGGAAATTGGAGCGGAAGAATTTTTTAGAGATTTCGAAATTAACCTTGCACAAGCTAAGGGCAAAGCGAGGATAATTTTCCTTGAGAACTCGAATTAAACTTAAACAAAATGGAGGTTTTAAAAATGCTAAAGAAATTTTTAACTGTGCTTGTTTTAATTTCACTGGTAATCACAATCTCACCAGCGAAAGTTCAAGGTGATATTTACAAAGTAAAAAAGTTGAAAGGAGAAGTTAAAGTAAGGCATGGTGCAAAAGAGAATTGGGAAAATCTCTCGCTTGGTGACACATTGAAGCCAGATGATACGATACTTCTTTGGAAAAATTCTTATGTTGAAATAGAAGGAGATAAAGTATTTTTCAAGTCAAACGGAAATGCGATAGTCAATATCTCTGACTTAAGACGCTTGACAAAAGAAGAATTATTGCTTCAACTTGCTTTTGAAGAAATGAGAAATGTCCCCGATATAAGAAAAGAAGAAAAAAAGACAAAGTCGACAGGAATTTATGGAACCGATATTTCAAAGGAAGAGACAAAATTAAAGCCAAATGAAAATTTGACCCAATTTTGGATCAACGGAGTCAAAGCCCTTTTTGAGAACGGATTTTACGAAACCGCATCTTTAAGAGCTAAAAATTTGATGTCGAAGTTTGACGAACTAAAAGACAATCTTGAATTAAAACTAATAATCGCCACATCGCTTGAGAAACTCGAAATCTACGGAGAGGCGATATCGGAATATAAAAGGATAATTTCCACGTCGAAGGACGGAAACTTAAACAGCAAGATAGAACGAAAAATTCAAGAGTTAAGAGCCAAACTTGAAACTAAGCATTGAAATATTTTTTCTCTTTCTTCTTTTTAACATCTCCTTAGCCAACGACTCTTCAAAGGTTAATTCATATCGTTTGGGATTAGTTTTCGGGGCGACAGCAGGAGTTATAACAATTGCACATATTCAACAATATAACTCATGGTGGAAAGGAGAACTGACCTCGTTTCATTTTAAAGATGATTTAAATCAAGTTTTGGGCGCGGATAAATTTGGACATGCGTATTTCTCTTTTTTGCTTTCCGACCTTTTAGGAAGGTCTCTGCATTGGGCTGGTGTTGAAAGAAGTTCTGCCTTCATATGGAGCGGGGTTTGCGCCTTGCTCTTTCAAACTTATGTTGAAATAGAAGATGGCTTCAGACCAAACCTTGGGTTTAGCACAAGCGATGAACTATCAAATTTCATCGGCGCTTTTATCCCCTATGCGAGAGAAAAATTTCAATGGATGAATTTCATCAACTTTAAAATAAGTATGTTCCCATCCGAAAAATTCAAATCCGGTGCACATAGATTTATCGTTGATGATTATGAAAGTCTATATTTTTGGCTTAGTTTCGATGTTTCAGGAATTTTTAAATCTAAAATTTTAAAACCATGGTTCATTGATTTTTTTGACATCGCGGTTGGATATGGTGTCAAGAAAATCGATTGGAATGGTGGCGGTGAAAGAGAGATATTTTTAGCAATCGATTATAACCTCACAAAACTTCCCGTAAACATATGGCTATTGAGGCAAATTTTTTACCTTTTAAATTATTATCACTTCCCCGCACCAACCTTAAGAATTTCACCGAGATTGAAATTTTATAAGATAAAATTTTAATCTTTCGGAAGTGAGATGAAAAACATCGTCCCCTGTTCCATGGGTTCAGCCCAGATTTTCCCATTGTGAGCTTCAACGATAATCCTGCTTATCGTAAGGCCAAGGTCTTTGTATTTCGGAAGTTTTTGTTCCAATGCTTGTTTGTATCTATCGAAGATATAATCTGTCTCCTCACTGCTAATTTTTATATCCTTATCCCAAATTTTTACAACACATCCGGAATTATTTTCTTCTAAACAAATCTCGACGTTTCTACTCCCAGCATTATAAATCGCCTCAAGCAAAAGTTCGAAAACGCGAAAAAGTTTTTTCTCATCAGCATTTATTTGAATATGCGGAATTTCCGAAGCAGAAATTTTAAAATCATCATAAGTTGAGCTACTACCAAATCTTTTGAGAACGTCTTCGATTATTTTTCCAACATCGACATTTTTCTTTGAGATTTTATCCACATTAAGTTCAAGCCGTGAAAGCTCGAGGTATTCATTTAAAAGTTTTATATGATTGTTAATCGCCGTCTCAGCAATATCAAGAATAATTCTTTGTTCATCTGAAAGTTCGTTTATCTTGCTTTTAAGCGCAAGTTCAAACCCTCCTTTGATGACCGAAATTGTATTTTTCAAATCCTGAATCAAAAGATAGGTAAATTCAGAGCGAAGTTTTTTAAGTTCATCATCCGCCCTTTTTAGCTTCAAAACCGTAGAAACCCGAATCAAAAGTTCTTCGAGGTTAACTGGCTTTGGAAGAAATTCTATGGCTCCCAAGTCAAATGCTTTTTTTATGCTTTGTGGTTCTGAGTTTGCAGAAATGACTACAATTGGTATATCTTTTGTCTCTGAGTTTGATTTTAAAACTTTAACAACTTCATACCCGTCCATAACTGGCATTCTAATGTCAAGGAGTATGAGGTCTGGTTTTTCTTTTTTTGTAAGCTCAACGCATTCAAGACCATTTTCACAAGTTAAAACATCATAGCCTTGGTCTTTGAGGAAGGTTGAGAAAATAAAACGATTTGCGGGTTCATCATCCGCTATTAAAATTCTCGCGCTCATCCTGTTTACTTGTAATGTTTTTGCTTTTTCGAATTTTAAAAGAAAATTGGCAAAATTTCAAGTTTTAAAATAAAAAAGGGCGGGAAATCCCGCCCTTAAAAAATTCAAGAGGATAAATCAAGCTTATTTAACAAGTAGCATTTTCCTCATTTGAACGAATTTATCCGCTTCAAGCCTGTAGAAGTAAACGCCGCTCGGCAAATCGTTTGCGTTAAAAGTGACATTGTATCTTCCCGGCTCTTGAACTTCATCAACAAGTATAGCTACCTTTTGTCCTAGAACATTATAAATTGTAAGTTTAACATTTGCTCTTAATGGTATATCATACGTTATGGTCGTTGTGGGGTTAAATGGATTTGGATAGTTTTGGTAAAGAGCGAAATTGGTTGGAATTCCAACTGTAGCATCTTTTTCAACCTTGGTAAATGCACCAGCAAACATTCCACTCACGGGATCGACCAGAACAATATATTCTTTGATTCTTCCTGTTGTGGTGTCTAAACCTTGATAAATTGAATAGAAATAAATTGTCGTATCAAACGGAGATTGAAAGTAAGCGTAGGTCATAGATATAAGTTGGTAATTTGACCTAAACCAAGAACCACCGAAATTTTCACCAACTGCTGCAAGAACATCACTATCTTTATAACTATCAAAATTCAAAGGCTTGGTAATATCAAATGGCAAATCAAACCAAGCTGTATCAGATATGTCGGTCACAATTGCGCCCATTAGATACCAAACACTAAATTTGCCTTTTGTTGGACTTTTATAACCATAGACCCACACATGAGCTCTACCATCAATAATCGTATCTGCCTCACCACCTACAACAAACATAAGTTGAGCATCACCTGCGTAACTCTTCGCAGTGCCATCTATTTCTCCAAACTTCTCTTTTGCAGTCACAGGTATAAATGAAGTCTCGAACTTTTTAACTAATCTTCCGTCCGATGGATTGAGATAAAAGTTAGCAAAACCTACCGGATAAAACACACCATCTACCTGATAATATTTAACATAAGAAAGTCGCCAGTATGGGTTAATAGTGTCAGGCGGAAGCTCATTCTCGGGATAATTTCTTAACGCATAAAAAATATAAGTTATAGTGTTTGGCTCGCTTCTGAATGCAAATCCACCATTTGCCTCGGCGCTGTCAAAAGCGACATCGCTATCGACAAATGTTTCAGGCAAATTGACTTTACCCTCCAAATAAAATCCTGGATAAAGATTAATTCCTCCAAAAGCATCAACATAAATCCTAAATACTTCACCTCTTGAAGCAGAATAAAATCCATAATTTGCGAAATAAAATTTCCCATCTAAATTATCATCCTGTGGAGGTTCTTCAAAGGCACTTATTTCCCTCAAAACCGCATCACTTGTATAACTTCTTGCGATTGACATAACCGTGTCGAGTTTTTCCCTTATTGTAAATGGTCTAGCCTGAAGAACGCCCGAAACATTTAACCCAGTTACATCACCGCCACTTACATTGATTGGGTCTGGCTGGCCATCACCATTTTCATCATAAAACATCAACAAATCAACACCTAATTCGAATATACCGTCCCTTTCGGTATCAAACGCAACAAAAAGATAATAACTGCCATCTCTTACATATTTGACCTCAAACGAGAAATCACTGTTAATATTCGCTGCGTATTTCGCATTCGTCCCCTCTACAAGTGGATTCCCATCAAGCAAAGCAACAACGCCGGTGTTCGGGTCAATGCTTGAAATTTCCAATGGTTGTGATAAATCAAAATTTTTGAATGAGAAATTAAAATTCTCGAATTTCTTTAAAACAGTCGAGCTAATTTCTTTTCCGCCAAACTCAGATGGTAACTTCAACTTGATGTCCTTGAGATTGTTTAATTGAGAATCAAAACGAAACGAAGAAATTTTCCTAGATGGTGGAATTATAGATCCACTTACTTTTCTCGTCCCTATTGATGCACTTGTCGTAAAGTTTAAGACATATGGTTTGTTCAATAACTCGCCATCTTGAGAATACGCACCATAAAGAATTATACAATAATCTGTTTCAGGTCGAAGTTTCACGAAAATCCCAACAGTATCAGCATTAGGTGAGGAATAAGGCTGACCAAGTTCGATAGAATCCTCCGGGTCAAACGCAAGAAAGTTAAACGGTCCAAGCGGGATATTACTATATTTAGGCCAAGTTATGCCGAGATTCACGGGCTTTGAAAATCCAAGCCGAAGCAAAACTTGGATTGGGTCTATTGGTAATCCCGCTTGACCGTTCGAAGGATAGGAACCTGTTACAACGAATCCTTGTGAAAAAGCAGATGAAAAAATGAAGAATGAAAGGATTAAAGCCAAGAATGAACGGTAAAACATGGCTATCCTCCAAAATTTGATTTTAAATTTTTCAATTCAAATTTAAACTCCCCATAATAATTCCAAGGTGATTCAAATCACGGTCATTTTACCATTCAAGATAACCCTCCACACGTGGTTTTCCCCAAATAAATAGGGTATCATTTTGTAATTTTTCACATCGAAAATCACAATGTCAGCTCTTTTTCCAACCTCAATACTTCCAGTTATATCCGATATCCTAAGCGCATAGGCGGAGTTAAGCGTTGATGCTGTTATAGTTTCCTCTATTGTCATCTTCATTTGGGTGCATGCAATCGTTAAAATAAGCTGCATATTCAAACTCATACAAGAGCCGGGGTTAAAGTCAGTAGCAATTGCAACAGGAACGCCGGCTTCGATTAATTTCCTCGCTGGAGGATATTGATAATTCAAAAAGAAAGACACGCCAGGCAAAAGAACCGCAACGGAATTCGTTTTTGAAAGTAATTCAATATCGTCGTCTTTGATATTTTCAACATGGTCGATTGAGACAGCTCCAACTTCAACACCAACTTTTACGCCCCCGTAATTTGAAAATTGTTCAGCGTGGATTTTGGGCAAAAGACCAAAGTTTTTTCCCGCTTTTAAAATTTTTCTAGTTTCTTCCGGAGTGAAATAACCTTCCTCGCAGAATACATCGCAAAACTTCGCAAGGTTTCTCTTCGATACTTCGGGAATCACAACATTGATCAAAAAATCAACATATTCATTTTTTCTGTTTTGAAACTCTGCCGGCACTGCATGCGCTCCGAGAAATGTTGAAACAGTGTGAATTGGATTTCCATTTAATTCGCTTGCGATTTCGAGGATTTTAATTTCATCTTCAAGATTTAAACCGTAGCCACTTTTAATTTCAACCGTTGTCGTCCCAAATAAAAGCGCTCTTTGAGCATAGCCTTGCGCGATTTTGAAAAGATTCTCTTTTGTTTCCTCCCTCGTCTTTTTAACTGTATTTAAAATTCCACCTCCTCTTTCCGCTATTTGCTTATAAGTGAAACCTTTTATCCTCAAATCGAATTCATCTTCCCTCGTCCCCGCAAAGACAAGATGAGTGTGCGAATCGACAAAACCTGGCATGATAACTTTACCTGTTACATCAACAACTTCGATTTCATTTTTCCCATACAGACCGAAATTAAAATCGCTTGCCCTTCCAACCCATTCAATTTTTCCATCTTTTATGAGAACACTTCCATTTTCTATCACAAAAATTTCCCCCTGCTTATCCCCACGTTTAAACTTTTCCCCGAAAGAAGCAACGGTTACCACTTGATTTGCATTGTGAAGAAGTAGCATCGTTAGCTTTCTTTCTTTAAACGTTCAATCTCCTTGTTAACTTCCTCAAGTTCTTCTTCGAGTTGCTTTTTGCACTCTTCAAGCATCCGTAGATATTCTTCTTTCGTGATGTAAGGACGAAATCCTGACCAAAAAGGCGGGAAACCAAACCCAAACCAGAAACCCCCAAATCCTCTCCCAAAACCTCTGTGCCACCACATAGTTTTTTTACAAATTTTATTTTAAAACAAACTCCTCAAAGCGGATTCAATATCTTCATAATTAAATTTAAACCCCGCGCTTATCAATCTCTCCGGTTTCACCCTTTGACTTGCTGTTAATGCGACATCGGTAAGTTCAGAGCCAAACAAAAGTTTAAGCCCAAACTTTGGGACTGTAAAAAATGCAGGTCTTTTTAAAATTTTTGCAAATGTCCTTGTAAATTCTTCATTTGTCACTGGATTTGGCGAAACCGCGTTGTAAATTCCATGGACGTTTTCATTTTCAATCGCAAATTTTACAATCCTTGCAAGGTCATCAATATGAATCCAAGATAACCAAGCTTTGCCGTCGGAAATTTTTCCGCCAAGCCCAAGTTTAAATAAAGGAGTTAACCTCGCAAGAAATCCTCCACCTTTCCCTAAAACTATTCCAATCCTCAAAATCACAACTCTTATCCCAAATTCCTCTGCCCTCTTCGCCTCACTTTCCCAATCGATGCACAATTTTGCAAGAAAGTCATCTCCAAAGGTTGACTCTTCAGTTAGGATTTCATCTCTCTTACTTCCATAAATTCCAACCGCAGAAGCGGATATAAAAACTTTCCCGGTGGTGTTAACCTTGGAAAATGCACTGACTATATTGCGAGTTGAGTTTATCCTCGAACTTCTCAATCTTTCTTTAACTTCTTGTGTCCATCTTTGAGATATAGTTTCACCGACGAAATTTAGAACCGCGTCCGAGCGTTGGAGTATCTCAATTGGAAATTCTTGGACCTCTGGATTCCACTTGAAAATCTCAAAATTTTTAAATCTATCCCGAACTTTTTCTGGATTTCGAGATGAAATTAAAATTTTATATCCATCCTTGCGGAGTAACTCTGCAACATAACTTCCAATAAATCCTGTTCCACCGGCAATGGCAACTATTTTGCTCATTTTTAATTTTAATTTTTTTTTTAAAAAGTTATTTTTTCCTTCAAAAAGTCGAGAACTTCGCTTTTATGAATTCTTTCCTGTTTCATCGTGTCTCTATCTCTCACTGTTACGGTTCCATCTTGAAGTGTTTGGGAATCAACTGTAAAGCAAAATGGCGTTCCAATCTCATCTTGTCTTCTATATCTTCGACCGATTGAACCGCTATCGTCATAAAAAACTTTAAAGTGTGGTTTAAGTGATTTATAAATTTCATATGCTATTTCCGGCATATTTTCTCTGTTCACAAGCGGAAGGACCGCAGCTTTTATCGGGGCAAGGAACGGATGCAAACGAAGGACTGTTCTTATCTCTTTTCCAGTATCTTCTTCATCATAGGCGTTAACAAGAACAGCAAGCAATGTCCTATCGCAACCTGCGGATGTTTCAATTATATACGGAATATATTTTTGCCCAATCTCATCATCGTAATAACTTAAATCCTTCCCTGAATACTGTTGATGCCGTGAAAGGTCGTAATCAGTTCGATTGTGAATTCCTTCAAGTTCCTGCCATCCGAATGGAAATTCGAATTGAATATCGTAAGCAGCGGATGCATAATGAGCAAGTTCGTCGGGACCATGCTTATGGAAGCGAAGTTTTTCAGGTTTTATTCCGATTCTCAAATACCATTTAAATCTCTCCTCACGCCATTTTTCAAACCATTCCATATCAGTCCCGGGCCGAACGAAGTACTGCATCTCCATTTGTTCAAATTCCCTGGTCCTAAAGATAAAGTTTCCTGGCGTTATCTCGTTTCTAAAGGCTTTTCCAATTTGAGCTATCCCAAAAGGAATTTTTCTTCGCATCGATACATATACATTTTCAAAATTAACATAAATACCTTGAGCTGTCTCAGGTCTTAAGTAAACTACATGAGCTTCATCTTCAACGGGTCCCATAAAAGTTTTAAACATAAGGTTGAACTTTCTCGGCTCGGTAAGTTCTCCACCACACTCAGGACATTTTTTCAATTTCAAATTTTCCTCCGGGATTTGGTCTGCTCTGAACCGAAGTTTACAAGATTTACAATCAACCAATGGGTCAGTGAAATTTTCGACGTGGCCTGAGGCTTCCCAAACTTTCGGATGCATTAAAATCGCAGCATCTAATCCCTCAATATCATCCCTTTCATAAACCATCGCCCTCCACCACGCTTGCTTGATATTATTTTTCAACTCGACACCAAGCGGACCATAATCCCAGCATGCGTTGATTCCGCCGTAAATCTCACTCGATTGGAAGATGAATCCTCTCCTCTTGCACAATGAAACGAGTTTATCCATCAATTGAGCTTGAGGTGATGTTACAGTGTTTTTCTTCGACATAGTGTGATGTTTTTGTTTTCCGATGTTTGATAAAAATTTAATTTTTTAGGCAAAAATTTCAAAGTTTGCGCCGAAATTTATAAATTTTAAAAAAGTCAAACATAAAAGAGCTTTATGAATTTATCGGAATTAGCAAAATCGATAGTTGCGAAATCCCTTAAAAAAGGAGCTGATGAATGCGATGTTTTCGTCTCGATAAATGAGGAATTTTCAACGACAATAAAAGATGGGGAAATTGAATCTCTGAAACAAGCGATAACCTGCGGGCTTGGGATAAGGGTTTTTAAAAACAAAAGAATCGGATTTACCTACACCACAGATTTTTCCACATCAACGATCGAAAAGGTAATCGATGAAGCGATATCGCTTGCGGATAATTCCACACCCGAACAAGACAACGGATTGCCTGAGCCAGAGAATTTTAAACAGAATGAAATTAAAATTTTCGATTCGGAAGTTCATTCAATAAATGTTGAGCGAAAAATAAAAATTGCACAAGAAATTGAAAATTTTGCGAAATCTTTTGACCCGAGGATAAAAGTTGAATCAACTGGTTTTGGTAATTTAATTCAACGAAAAGCGATCGCTAATTCAACAGGTTTCATTGGTGAATACGAGGGGACGATTTTTGAAATTTATTGTTCTGCGATTGCAACGGAAAATTCACAAAGTCAGACGGGATTTTATTCATCAGTTAGCAGATTTTTTAAAGACCTTGAATTGCCAGAAATAGTAGCTAAAAATGCAAGCGTTCGCGCCCTACAATTGCTCAACCCACGCAAAATTAAAACAGGGAGATACCCGGTAATTTTTGACCCCATATCTGCATCAGTGATTCTTGGTTACATCGCATCCGCGATTAACGGGAAAAATGCGTATAAAGGGATGAGTTTCCTTTCAGAAAAAATAGGTGAGAAAGTTGGGAGCGAAATTTTAACTATAATTGACGATGGATGTATGGATGGCGGAATCGCGTCAAAACCGTTCGACGATGAGGGGATTGCAACGAAGAAGAAAACGATAATTGAAAATGGGATTTTAAAAATGTTTTTGCTTGATTCTATAACCGCACGAAAATTCAAGCAAAGTCCAACTGGAAATGCCTATCGAAAATATAATACAATACCAGCGCCTTCCCCGCTGAATTTTTACATTAAACCCGGAGATAAAACTTTGGAGGAGATAATAAAAGAAATTAAAGATGGTCTGCTTGTAACGAAACTAATTGGTTTCGGAGTTGACATAGTCTCGGGGAACTTCTCAAAAGGTGTAAGCGGATTGTGGATAAGAAATGGTGAGATTGCGTTTGCCGTCGATGAAATCACGATTGCGGATAATCTCGCAAACATCTTAAAAAATATCTCATCGATTGGAAATGACTTAGTCTTCTTCGGAAATATAGCTTCCCCTTCGATTCTCGTATCTGAGATGACCATCGCAGGAAGATAAAAACAAAGCTTTTCAAACAGATGAAGGAAAAATATCCAGAGGACATCGGATTTGATGCGAATATCTATGTGCCCGAGAAAATCAATGATTTGAAAAATATAGACGAGGTAAAGAAAAGCGCTGAAAAAATAACCGATAGAGAAGTTGAATATGTTGAAAGAAATTTTTGGGAGAAGATATCGCGGTTAAAAGGAAAATTTGGATTCAAGCGTGATTTGATCGCGCTTTACAAATTCATGAAGGACCCGAGAGTTTCCTTCGTCAAAAAAGCGATCGCGGTTTTCGCACTTCTTTATTTTATAATTCCATTGGATTCAATCCCAGATATATCCCCAATAGTTGGCTTTCTCGATGACATCGGCGTTGTTATGCTTATCGTTAGATATTTAAGCAAAGAACTCGAGCCATATTACGATTAAAATTCATAAGAGTAAAAGATCGAAACTCCCTTTCCCTTTGCGTATTCTTCGACATCTGGTTCACTTATCATATGAGTCACAAGAACTGGAAATATCTTTGGGAAAACCTCTTCAAGTCTCTTAAGCTTTTTTCTTATGAAATCATCCACATCATTTTTTGAAAGTTGCGATTTCGCCTCACCGACAATTGTATATTTCGTCCGATTTTTAAACGCTTCACCAAAGATATTTACCTCAACATAGCTGCCGAATTTATCAAGCACGAAACTTCTTTTAAGCTTCCCTTTGACATTAAGCTTATGATCTCTTTTTAAAAGTTTTGGTAAAGCTTTGATTGCTTCGTTTTCAAGGATATACCCAATTGTGTTTGCAAGCCCACCAATTTGTTTATTTGCTCTATCAAGTCCTATTGCAAGGTTTTTGACCTGCTCTGTAAGTAATCTAATTTCTTCTTCCGCCCTCCTCTGCGCCTCCGCAAGTTGATCAACCCTTTCGGTAAGTCTATTTAACCTTTCTTCTGTCTTCCTCTGTGCCTCCGCAAGTTGATCGACCCTTTCAGTAAGATTATTTATTGCATCCCAAACCTTATTAAAGTTCTCTGCAGTTGCCCTCTCAAATGCTTCTAATCTTTCCTCCGTTTTCCTCTGTGCTTCTGCAAGTTGTTCAACCCTTTCAGTTAACTTATTTATCGCATCCCAAACCTTATTGAAATTCTCCGCGGTCGCCCTCTCAAATGCTTCTAATCTTTCCTCCGTCTTCTTCTGTGCCTCCGCAAGTTGTTCCATTTTTTCTACAAGTTGATACAGTCTTTCCTCTGTCCTCTTTTGAGCTTCTGCAAGAGTTTTGACTATTTCCTTCAACTCACTGAAATCACCTACTTTAACTAAATTTTCATATGATTTGAAAATTATTTCCGCAAGTAGCTCAGCCTGTTTCTCATCAAACGCAAGTTTTAATCTCTCTTTTATTTCTTCAAATTTAGACATAAGCTTAAAACGATAAATTTTTGTTCTCTAAAATTTATTCAACTTATGGTTTTATTCAAAATTCTTCTCAACCACAGCCATCCCAAAACCAAGATGATTTTTATGTCCAAAACCCCATTCATATCCAACTTCAATCAATCTTGGGTCTGTCTTTATCACAAATGGAGCCAAGAAACATTTCACGTTCATTTTTCCAAACTTTATAAGTTTTGAAAATTTTCCACCTTTGGATGATATATAATCTGGATCGAACTTCATCTCAAAATGAACTGATTTAATTTTTTCACCTCGCAAGAAATTGTATTTTCTTATTAAATCCTCTTTGATTTTATCGAAATATCCTTGTTCATCCGGGGTCATAAAAATTTTCTTTTCAACAGGGTCCTTCGTAACAGCAATTGGCGAGAGAAGCCTAAATCTCATCGTATCTTTGAATTCAGGCGGTTCAACTTTGACAACAGATTTAACCGTAAAATTTGTGTTTCCAACCTTTAAATTCCCGTCCCTTAAGAAAGCAATCACAATTCCTTCGATAAACGAGTTAAACGGTGAAGAAATGAAAAAATTAAAATCCTCGGGGCTTGTAAGGCTTAAACTTTCCCCATTTATCACAAAATTCTTAAATCTAAGAAAGGAAAAAGTGTAAACCCTAAACCTCCCACTCAAAATCCCAAGTTTTTTCAAAGTTTTGTCATTACTAAATACATCGCTATGTCTTTTTATCTTTTCTTTTATATCCGCATAAACAAGGTAAGTGTAGTTTACCGGTATAGACACAGGAAAAGTTTGAGCGGAGAGGGAAATCTTCAAGCGCATAAAGAATCCCCCATTTTAAGTTTGACAATTGCATTTTACATACCCCTTTATTTTCCCCGAGACAAGGCATGTGTGATTAAAAAACTTTTTATTTTAGATTTTAGAAAGCGGGCAAAGCCCGCCTTTTATTTAAAATATAAAATTTTGACCTTTAAATTTCAAAAACTTGGCGAAAGCAAAATTGAATTTAAAAATAGCCTGCTTAGGCTTTGCCAATATAATCGGAAATTGGGGTCGTCAGCAAACATTATAACCCTACCTCGCCCAACAGCTTCATCAATTAAATAAGCTTTTCCTGGAAATTTTTTCTCCATATCTTCCCAGATGAA
Source organism: Candidatus Kryptoniota bacterium (assembly GCA_041640855.1). GTDB lineage: Bacteria > Bacteroidota > Ignavibacteria > Kryptoniales > Kryptoniaceae > Kryptonium. Next base: position 30,914 of record JBEPZK010000004.1, on the reverse strand, counting down.
ACCACTTATGCGAACATCTTTATCAGCGAAGACCCCTGGATTTGCGCCATCTTTTGATTTTTCAAAAATTAAACTTGAATAGACCAAAACGGCAATTTCATCGCCATAACCAAGTGAGAGAAAGTGCAAAGTGTCAAGTTTAACCCGCATAATTGCCCCTGGCGTAAACTCAATCCGTTCAACCGGTTTCTTTTCCTTTGCTTTAACTGTATCCTTTTGAGTTTGTTTTTCGTCTTCGTATTCATCGCTATCTTCAGAACCTTCACCAACTAACTTCGCGCTCGACAACTCCACACCTTTCAAAGTTGGGAAAACGGATGCATTTTTCAAAGTCACAAGAACCCCACCATTTGATACCCAATCTTTCAACTTTTTAACTCCGCCATCGCCAAGCAAATTTTTCAATTGATTTGCATTGGCATCTGGAATCACCAAAACGTTATAACGATAAAGGTCAACACTTGAGAAATAATCCCATCTAATAGGAGTGAAATCGTATCCAAATACTTGCTCGAGCATAAACCAAATTGCACCGTAAGAATTCTGGCTTGTTGGTTCCTCGGTTAACACCGCAATTTTTGGCTTTTTAATTTCAACAACCCAATTCGAACCTAAATCAATTCCAACCTCTGTATACGCAGTATTAATCGGATATAGGTCAACCTTAGATTCCTTTGCCAGTTCTTTTATCTTCTGATGAAAATTCTCGATGTGTTTATTTCTTTCAACTCTAACGATGACAGTTCCCCTCGGGAAGTAAGTTCCATCTTCGGAATAAAAATATCTCGTTGCGACCGCAACTTTAAAATTTGACCTCAAAAGTTTGGCAAGCAATTTTGCGGATGCGTCGGAATCGTATCTGAAAACGTAAGCGTATTTCGGCGTATCGTTCGGGACATAGTAAGTGAACTCAGGCTTTTGAGATACTTTCTCCATTTTAACTTTTGGTTCGTCTTCGGTCAAATAACATTCGACTCCCCAAGTGATTGGCAAAGCCCACGCAGTGACATCGTAAAAACCAAGCGGAAGACGACGCACATTTTTGCCAAGTTTTTTATTGTATTCATAAGCAAACCTCGCTTCTTTCAAAAATTCATCATCCATTTTAGGGTCTGGTTCAAAAAGAGCTTTAACAAGTCGCTTTTGCGGCTGATTCATCGGAATTATATAAACACCCTTTGAGAAAGTTATCTTCCCAACATTTTTATCAAAATAACTCCTCGCCCTTAAACTGGTGAAAGATTCCTTTGCTTCATAAACCTCTATCCCATGCCTCAAACAAAGTTCAATAAATCTTGATGTTTTCTCTCTATCCTTATCTGGAACGATTACAAATTGTTTATATTGCTCCCTCTTCGCTTCCTCAAGCCCTGTTTTCCTAAATTTGTAAAAATCGAAAAGTATTTCTTCCTTATTGTCTACAGAAGCTTCCAATGTTTTCATCGATGCGATGAAATGGCGATGGATTCCTTCTTTAAAAGTCACAATTGTTTCATCTTCTCTTTCAAATTGAAATCCCTTCCTTCCACCTGCATCCGTTTCAAATGTCATACCTATTGCCCCATTCAAAGCAGGATATGAATCCCAATAACCCGGATAAAAAAGATCGAAAACCTCGCCTGTGTAATAGCTCCATCCATATTCATCAAATCCATTGGCTATAGTTTTCCCGATGACTTTAGCCCATTTCCTTGTTGTTTCTGGAACATTTTGATTCACTGGCAACGCGTAAGGCGTAAAAAACATATTTTTCGTCTCACCGTGATGGTCTGCAAAAACCTGCGGATTCCAATAATGAAATTGTTCAACGACCCTTTGTGTCTCAATCTGTGAACATGCGAATGCATCACGATTCAAATCGATGAGATAATGATTATAATTCGTTTTCATCCGCCAATCTCCACGATGTTCAGATGCAAATGGATCGGGATTACCATATTTTCCGACAAACGTTGCCTTAAACCATGAGACAGCTTTTTGATGGCTATCTGGATTATGCGGAAGATTAATTATGACAATAGCATCTTTGAGAATTTTCAAAGTAGCCTCATCTTCGCCAGCGCAGAGTTGATATGCAACTTGAATTCCCGCTTCAAAAGCAGCGGTTTCATCACCATCAGTTGAATAATTCAACCAAACAATTATTGGAAAACCCTTGGCTATTGCTCTTGCTTCGGTCTCGGAAGTAATCCTTGGATCGGTAAGTTTTTTTATTGCTTCTCTTATCTGGTCGAGTCGCGCTAGATTTTCTGGCGAACTTATTATCAAAAGATACATCCCGCGTCGCTCGTAAGATTCACCATACTTGATGACTTTTATTCTGTTCGATGATTTTGCAAGGGTATCGATATAGCGTTCCATCTCATAATGTTCGGTTATAAAATCACCAATTTCATAACCTAGGATTTGCTTTGGTGTGGGGATATTTGGGTTATAAACCCCTGCTTTCCAAAATTTAAATTCATCAGCAAGAGAGGTTGCAAAGATTAAAGCAGATAAAAAAACGATAAAAAATTTCTTCATGGCAGGTTACTTTTTTATTTTATAGGACGAAATACAAACGGAAGGAGTTCTTAAGAAAAGAAAACCCGGCGTCGCGGGAGCGAGCCGGGGCAAAATTTTTATCTTATAACACGACCCCAAGTGAAACCCTATGTGCTTGTCCTAATCTATAAAGGTCGGAATAAGAATAATCAAACTTCAAACCAACTGTTGAACCAGGCACATTAACTTTTAAACCAGCGCCAGCGGTCAAAGTAAATTTCCCATGCGTTTCATCAACAGCATATCTTTTCATTCCACCAACTCTCACAAAGAACATTTCTTTAAACGCAAATTCACCACCGACAAGACCAAGCGCCCTATAATCTCTCTCGTCCCTGTAATCCGCATTTAAAGTAAATCTGAAAGTCTCACTTTCAATCAAATTGAATGTCGCTCCCATTTGAAATGTCAAAGGCAGTGACCATTCCTCGGTCTTCAAATTTGCTATAACATCTGTCGGGTTCGAACCAGAGGTTGGATATGGATCAACTTTTATAATTAAATCTCTTCCCTCAAGTCGCATCTTCGTCCCAAAGTTTGTAAACGACATACCTATCTTCAAACCACGGAACCCGGTATCATAAATTGTTCCGATATCGAGCGCGAAAGCGCTAGCAGTTGAATGTGAAACTGTCTCGGTAACATATTTCACACTCAGACCGATTGAGAACTTATCAGTTAATCTTCTTGCATAAGCCACTGCAAAACATGCATCATAAGCGGAGAAAGTTTGACCACTTGCACCCTCGGTATCAAGCCACGTCGTGATTGGCATATCCCCCATAGAAAGATAGGTTATTCCAACGCCAATCGCACCAAAATTCCCAAGTGGAACTCCAACACCTAAAAATGCAACATTTAAATCCGCTATCCAATCGGTATTTGCAAACATTATTTCAGTTCTTTTCATATGTGAAAGTCCAGCTGGATTCCAATAAACTGCGGATGGGTCGTTTACATTTGCAACGATTGCACTTGCAAGGGATGAACCTCGCGGGTCAACCGGGATTTTGAGAAATGGAGCTGCTGAAGTTCCAACATTGTCAAATTGAGCAAAAGCAACCCCTGTTATCAATATCGCAAGTAAAATCGTAATTGTTTTAAACCTCATTTTCTCCTCCAAAGTTTTTATTTTTGAAAACTTTGAAAAGCCCGGGCAAGGGCAAAAACGCCCGAGCAAATTTTTTATTTGATCAAAGCAAATTTTCCAGTAACCTCTCCTATCTTTCGACCGGTTTCATCGAAACCCTCGATGTGATAAATATAAACTCCAAACGCGACCTCTTGCTCATTATAAGTCTGCAAATTCCATCTCGCTATCGAGCCACCCTCATGATTAATTACTCTGACAAGGTCGCCAGCGACATTGTAAATTCTAATTATAGCCTTCGGCGGAAGATGATGGAATTGGATCTCTTTCTGGACACCATATTTACCTGTTTCATAAGGCGAACTCACAACATAAGGATTCGGAACAACACGTATATTCTCAAGGTCAGACGCAGTAATCGTTGTTGTTGTCTGTTTTATAGTGCTGAACTCATAGACATCATTTTTCGTGAGAATTTTATTCGTAACTATTCTAATTCTATCTCCAACTGGGACTGAAACTGCATCTGAATAAATTCTAACTCTATATGGAATATCTGCAAAGGAAGTGGCATTGAATTCCCCAGGATTCGAGTCTGGATAGGGTTTATTAATTATGAAAATTCTATCATAATCGCCCCAATTAAATCCAGATGCACCACGGTCGCGAATCGCTGCGTTAACCTTTGTATTCGTCGTTATGTTCCATATCTCGAACGGCGCTGTCATTGTAGTTCCCAGTGGATTCAACGCAGAACCAACCTTTGGATAAGTAACTGGGTTGCTTACGATTCTTATTTCATAATCGCTTGATAAAGCTTCTCTTGAAAGTGAGTCGATAGTCACACCAGCGTTAACGCCTTCAAATGTTACATCAATCGTCAATGCATCGTAGATATGAAAACTATCGCCATCAACAACCTCATTCCAATTTACATCTGGAGTCAAATCCTGAACCGGCAAATACAAGCCATCAAATATAAGTGCATTGTCAAGCGTTGGGTCGTAAAAATACGGATAACTTCTAATCGTGTCCCTATTTATTGTAACAACATAGTTACCGTCTTGGTCCTTTAAATCCATAAGCAAGCTAAATGGGGTTTCCCCTTGTTTAAATGTCAAAGTATACTTTTTACCTGTCGTTTTTCCTGGATCAAGGACAGTGATTGGAATTTTAACCGCGCTATTTCCGCTTATATGCTTTGCCTCTTTATCTGCGCTTCCAAGTGTCACACCAGAAGCCGGTTTGCCGGGTATCACAGAGACTGTATTTGTCCCGGGTTTCGGGGCACTTTTTATTGAATTTTCAAGCGGGGGTATAGGCCCATCATCATGATCATAGGCGCAAACCGCATACCAATATTCATACCCATTGTTGACATTTCTATCAATAAAGTAATGCCTTATGCCAGCATCACTTCCAAGGTTGAAGTGTCTCCTGGTTTCAGATTCACCTTGAATTCCATTGGGTAAATCATAGATTGCAAGTGGTATCCATCCTTGGAACTGTCCAAAGGCATCAATTACCCTCTCGCCCCAAGTTTGTCCTCTGTCTGTGCTCTTATAAATTTTATAACCTTCGAAGGCATTATTTCCAGTTAATTTATCACCTATATGGTCAATTGTTCCATCTGGTTTATAATAAATTCCCTTTTCTGAACGGTCATCCCAATAAAGTATAACCATTTTATCAAGCGCAACAGCATGGACAACTGGCTCCGGTGGCGCTTCAGCTGCACGATAATTATTGTTATACAGCAACTGACAGAGAATCGCCTTCCTAAATAAATCCTTTTTGTTTCTTGCGTGAATTGAGGCAAATGTAAAAGCAATTTGTTCACCCGGCGCAAGTGTAAACGGTCCAGAAGCAACGACATAAGTTATATCAGGACCATAAGAATTTGGCGTTTGAGTCCAATCACCGGGATGTGGGTTAACATTTTGCGGTGACATAATTCCAGCGGATATCTGGTCATATTCAGCTGTCTCGGTCTGCGGAGCCTCGCTATACGGGAAAACTTGAAACGTAGTTATCCCCATAGGTTGCCCTGTGGCTGGGTTAATCGGTGTTTCGAGAAACTTCAATCCAACCCAACCAACGTTTGAAGCAATTAAACCTTCAACCTTATCATCCCCATCCCAAAGATACGTAAAGTTCCAAAGCAGGGAATCTTCACCCGGTGAATATCCTTCAACATCGGTTCCCGGTGGGATAAATGCAGCAAAATCATCCGTCCACTCATAACTACCTTGCTCAGGGCAATCGGGGTCATCGTGAATTCCAAGATAAACATCGTAAAGTGTATCAGTTCCTATATTCGTCACTATGAATCGAAAGATTATGAAGTCTTGATTTAAAAAGTCGTCCCATTGTAAGCCCCAAATATCAAGTCGAATATCCATTGGTTTCGGTTTATTGCCTGCGTCTGGGTCGTTATCTGTGACGACAAAATAAGCCTCTCTTTTTGCAACAACTTCACCATTTAGAACACCCGGGAATCCACTTGATCCAACCGGAGGTTGATTATAACTAATCTTTCTTGCATGTGCCGGAAGTTCACTCAAAGAGGGCCAGCGCCTAGGCCAGGATTGAGGTTTATCGCTAAAAGCAATTCCGATATTATTTTTTTCATCAACATATCCGGCGTCAAATCCGGGCAAAGGTTGATATTCTTCTTCACTAAATCTTGCTGCACCACGAGTTCCACTTGCAAAGAACTTAGTATAAGTTCCATCTGGATTTTTCTTTTTCGCACCAATTATGGGAGCCATTGTCCATCTGTAAGTTATACCACTTCTTGCTGGAAACTCCCAACATAGGCCCCATCTATCATAACCAAGCGTTGCAGCGTTTGAAATCCTTGCCCAAACATTTCCAACATCAAGGACAGACCTTTTTCTATCGCCCGGACCTAATCCTTTGGGCAATGGTTTTAAACCGCGCTGAGGAGCAAGAACAGTGTTATAATACTTCTCTTTTGTCATCCAATTTGGGTCTTCCTTAACCTGTGCAATAAGCGTTGCAGTAAGCAAAATTAAGATTAAAGAAGTAACCTTTTTAATCATTTTCAATTCCTCCCTTAATTTTGTTATCAAAAAACTATAATAGCCCCTGCTACAAAAAGCAGGGGCATTTACAAAACTTACTTAAAAGAATTAAAAGTTGATTTCTAACCCAATTTCGATGTGTCTCGGTGCGCTGAACCAATGCGGTCTATGTCTATTTTCAGGTGATACAGCAGGATTTGTGCTATAATCCGGTCTCCCAGAGTCATCAAAAACATTTAAGACATTTTTCTTATTGAATAGATTCGTAACATCAGCCCAAAGCATCATGTTAAGGAAGCCAAGTTTAAATGTCTTATAAGCCCTTACGTCAACGTTTCCAGTCCATGGCTGTCTTCCACTGTTTATCTCACCTGTTAGATATGTCCCGCGTGCATCTGTAGGCGTGTACGGGAGACCGCTTCCAAAATTGCCAATGAAGTTTAACCCCCAAGTATCATAAACAACATTGAAGATAAATGAAAGAGTATGAGGTTGGTCCCATGCAAGGGTCGTAGTTCTCTTTGGCGGAATATAGCCAGTAACAGAAGCAGTGTATGCTTCCCAGAAGTGCGTTGCCCAGTTATCAGCGTTGCCTTCAGCTCTTGAATATGTATAATTTACCTGGAATGCATAATGGTTGCTTAATCGTTTTCTTAACGCGAATTCAATTCCTCTTGAATTAGCATAATCAAGGTTAACAATCTGAGTATATGTATACGGGTCTCTGAAATATCTCTTCGTTGAAATGTAATCGTAAGTATCTTTATAAAATGCGGTGATACTCATTACAATATCTTCACTTAAAACGACATCCGCACCAACTTCATAAGCATGGGTTGTCTCTGGCTTTAAGTTTGGATTTCCAATCCTGGGTTCATAACCTTGCGTGAGATTTGGATATGGATAGTTTGGATTATTTTGGTTGAATCTTCTGTAGAGGAAGAACATATCCGGATATTGATAAAACTGTCCATAAGCGAAATGAATTTTAGCTCTGTCCGAAATAGGATGCGAGAAACCAACCCTCGGGCTTATGTGCCATTTAGGTTTAACATTTCCAACTTTTGTGATGTCAGCATTTGGATCAACTGCTTTCAAATCAATAACCTTATAAACATCAGGCGCCTTCGGATTTAGATAATCAAGACGAAGCCCAATGTTTATGATTAAGTCCGAAATTTCAATTTTATCTTGGATATAAGCTGAAGCTTGCACAGGTCTAAACCTATAATACGCTGTCTCATAGTGCCTGGTCTCCTCAGGTTGCAAAGTGTCCAAATGGTCCCAGTAGTTATTTACACCATTTATCCACCAATCGTTCAAATCATATTGCTTATATTCGAAGCCAAATTTTACAAAATTGTATCTATCGATTTGGCTCGCAAAACTAGCAGAAAATGTATTTGTTAAAACGAAATATTGTTGCACATAGTCGTCCATTGAAAGCGCTAACACATCAACTTTGTCATATCCTGCCTGTTGAAGTCTCGAAATAAGTTCAGGTGTTAACCTTGTTCCTTTTTTGATTGTATCTCCATTTAGAACATAATCACGATAAAGCGGGAATCCCATCTTTAAAGCATCTTTCAACCAAAGCGTCACTCTATATGGACCACCAAATTCATAGTTTGATGTTGAATCAAACAAATTGTTACCCCTAACTGGCGTAAATATCCTTGAGAAATCGCCCTTCAATTCCTCTTCATAAATATAGAATTTATATCTTGTATTGAATTGAGAGAATTTCACCTCGTAATAAGTATTCTTGCTCAAAGCATGGGTTAAATGAGCAGAATAAAGGGTGCTCGTTCTGTAATTTGTCCCCTGGAATTCCGGAAGCGTTGGGTCTTGCATCTTCAAAAGATATTGATACTTAAAGTAGTGGTCATATCCTTTGTTCTTTCTATCAGTGATAGCATAACCAAGGCGAAGTTTTAAACTTTCCAAGAACTTTAAAGCTAATTTTGCATTCCCTCTAACCCTGCTGTCGAAAAAGCCAAGATTCTCATAGTTATGCTGAACTACCCTGCCACCGGGAGTTTTATAAGTTGGACCAGAAAATCTGTTTAGATATGTTCTTGTAAAGAACCTATCTCCACTTATGAAGAATGTAGCAAAGTCCTTACCCGGAATAATTGGACCACTTAGAGAAAATTCGCTTCTAAAGCTTCCCCAATCATTCCCCTTCCAACCAAGGCTTTTAGTTTGATCAGTTCCGATTCTAAAACTTCCAGAATATCTTGAACCGCCCTCTTGCGTCACAATATTGACTATTGCAGATTGTGCCTGACCATACTCAGCGTTAAAAGTCCCTGACATGATTGAAACGGAAGCTATTCCAAGTCGAGACACATCCAAAGCGGAACCACCATAGAGCAAATCATCAACCCTTATCCCATCCACAACATAACTTACCTCTGTTGTCCTTCCACCCCTGACATGTATTCCATTATCTCCACCGCCGAGACCACCATTATTTGCTTGGACGACACCGGGTGCAAGCGTCATAACCTCCTGATATGAGTTAACTGGGATAGATTGGATTTCCTGGGCTGTTACAGCTGTGACAGTTGAGGTTGCGTCTTTTTGAATCAGTCTTCTCTCAGCGGTTACGACAACTTCTTCAAGTTGAATTGTCTCACTTGGTAGCTCAAAATTAATTTCCGTCGTAAAATCGGGCAAAACTCTGACACCTTTGATGGTAACAGCTCTGTAGCCAACGAACGAAGCCCTAATATCATACGTCCCAACCGGAACGTTAACAATTATATATTCACCTTTCAAATCAGTTGCTGCGCCAAAAGCTGTCCCAACCAAAACAACATTTACCCCTGGCAATGGTTCTTTCGTTTCTTTATCCACTACTTTACCACGAATTTTCCCAGTTTCACCTGCAAATACAACCCCCAAAACTAAAAGATAAATTAAGATGAAAAATGATAGCTTCTTGAGCATAGTTTGCCTCCCTTATTTTTAATTTAGAACTCAAACTTGCTCTTTCACCGGGAATATAATAAAAAAATCCTCGTTTGTCAAGAGGAGGGAAAGGGTTGAGAGATCTTTTCTATCTGAATTTTAACGAACGATTAATTTAACTTATCTGCGAAGTTAAAAATTAATTCTACCTTCCCAAATAAACTTTATACTTCAAGCCTTACGAGTTCATTTGCTTCGTGTTCGCTTTTTATATTGTTGAACAACTTAAAGAACCAATAAATCACCGCTGACAACCTCCAGATTAAATTAATTTCAAAAACCTAACCTTGCGCAATCTAAATTTACTTAATCAAAACCATTTTGCCAATTCCCTCGTATTTCCCCGCTTTAACCCTGTAGATATAAACACCACTTGGTAAATTACCAGCATTGAACTTAACAGTTATTGCTCCTGGAGCGAATCTCTCACCTCGAACAAGCGCATCAACTTTTTTTCCAAGCACATCGAAAATCTCTATTGTAACATCCGCTGGCTCGGGCAAATCAAACTTTATATTCGTTTCAATGTTGAATGGATTCGGATAATTCTGATAAAGTTTAAACGATTTCGGAATCACCGTCCGTTCACCTGTGTCTGTGATGATCTCATTCCATCTACTTCTTGCCCTCATAGCTGCGCCTCTCAAAACTTGTAAACTATCACCACAAAGTATTGCAAATCCAATCTTTAAGGTATCCCCATTTCTTAAGACAGGCGTTCCACCCGAAATCACCACAGAAACATCACCAGCGCCCGCCAAACTTCTTTTAACACCTTTATAGCTTAGAGCCTCCCATTTTTCAGATTTTGTAAAGCCATCGTAAATTCCCCAAAAAGTGTCACCAGCATTGTTTATAAACCAAACTCCTTGTTCATTATCACTTACAAGCGCTACTCCCGCAAGCGTTCTCTCACCACCCGAAGCTACATCATAAACATAAACCAACTTCCCAACGCTATCATACTTCACCACGTTTTCATAAGCTGAGCCAAGGTCAAAATCAAGGAATAATCCTGCTCTGAAATTTTGATAATTAACACCGGATTTGTTGACAATCGAATACTTAAGCAAAACGAAATTCATATCGTCAAATGTTTGAGCAAATGCAAAACTATTCAAAAACACTTCAATCTTAACTCTATTTTGAGACGGAGCTAAAGAATCTGTAAAGATTGAAAAACCATCTTGCGCAGAAATGACGCCGGGCGTAATAAGATAAAAAGAACTTTTTGGAGAGAAATCCTTTTTCTGCTCTTGCCCTGTCTCATCCCTTGCTACATCGACAAGCAATGAACTGCTTACGCCAGCCATAAAAGCACCTTCAAAAAGCAAATTCTCACCATTGCGATATCTCAATCCCATTCCCTGTGTATTTGATGGATAATCATTGAAAGCGAGATTTCCCCTGCTAGTCACAGTCAAAGTTATAAAATTTGCATTATGCTCTCTAAAGGTTGGTCTCACGAGAACTTTAAAATAGACAAAATCATTATATGAACCTGCAGAAATTTTAACGATAAATTTAACGATGTAATTTTCCGGCGTATTTTGAGAAATTCGAAACGTAAATGGCTCCGAAAAATTGTTCACCGAACGCAATGTCCCAAGAGAACCTATTGTGAAGATTCCGTTTATGATTTCTACATAAGGGTCGTTTGTTTCAAGCCTTGCTATCAAATTTGAAGCAGGGTCAAGATAATTTTTAAAAATTCCTTTGAGCTGAATCGTCTCCCCAGGGTCTATAGCCCCATCTTTATTACCAAGTGAATCATCAAATACATAGTCGATAAACCTCACCGCAGGCGAACTAACGGTCAAAGCCCGATATGCGTTAACTCTACCATAGCCAAGCTGATATCTATAATTTGGATTCTTATCATCTATAGGGTCTGCTGTGACTCTAATTCTTTCCGCAACTTGTTCCGGTGTTAAGTTTGGAAATTTAGCCCTAACAAGCCCCGCTATTCCCGCCACAAGCGGAGATGCCATCGAGGTTCCACTTAAAAAAGCATAAGTATCGTTATACCAAGTGTTATAAATTCCACCATCCACAGCGAAAGATCCACCTGGAGCACAAACGTCGACGGTTTCGCCAAAGTTTGAATACACAGCTTTTACATCATTTGAATCTACCGAAGCAACACTTAAAACGTATTTATAACCAGAGGGCGAATGAAATTCATCGCTTCTGTCATTCCCAGCAGCTGCAACGACTAACGCACCTTTCGAGGTCGCATAGTTAATTATCTCTTGCTCAAACCTTGAGCCACCTCCACCTCCCCAACTACAATTTATCACTTTAGCTCCGTTATCGACCGCATAAACAATTCCCTCATAACCATAGTAAATCAAATTATTTTGGTCATCATCGATTGAAACCTTAACAGCCATAATTTTACATTTAAAACCGGCCCCTGCAACGCCGATGCCATTATTCGTCACTGCGGACGCAATCCCAGCAACATGTGTTCCATGAACAGGCTTTTTCTCGCTCGGGTCATTATCTTGCTTTGACCTATCATTGTTGAAATTATTTTTTCCTCCAAAATCCCAACCGACGAAATCATCAACATAACCATTGTCGTCATCATCTATTCCATTATTTGGAATCTCCCTCCAATTATGCCATATGTTCCCAGCAAGGTCAGGATGATCAAGGTCAACGCCTGTGTCAACAATTCCAATGACGATATTGGTATCCCCTTGTGTTATATCCCATGCAAGTGGGAGGTTGACTTTTCTCAAATACCATTGATAGGTCGAAAAATACTCGTCGTTTGGGATGAAACTTGGTTTATAAATGTAATGTGGCTCTGCATATTCAACGCTGTTAAGCCGAGAAAGTTTAGAGACAATGAAATTAACATCCATCATTTCAGGAAAGCGAACGATGTAAAACAAACTTAAATCAGGCTCGCCCTTTTTCAAACCATATCCATTGTGATTTTGAAACATTTTTTCAACAGATTTTATACCAAGTTGTATCATCGCATCGTTAAATTCATTTATTTCGACCTTGTTTAAACTGAGCGAGCCTTTATACGCAGGTTTAAACTTTACAATAGCAATCCCAGGAATAAACATTCTTTCACTATCTTTCGGTTGAACCAAAGATTTATTTATCACCAAGCCCCAAAGTTCAAAATTCCGACTATCGACATAAAAAATCGGTGAAATCAATGTCACCAATAGCCCAATTGTTAATAGGAGAAAAACCCTCATCGTTAAAATTCCTTATTTTTTAAAACGAAAAACCAAATCCTGCAGAAAGAACGTTAACTTTCCCAATCGAATAATCGACGTTTAAATCGAGAAGAAAAAGTTTAAAATTCAACCCGGCAGTTGCTCTGAAGTTATTTTTCCCTTTTGAACTAAAACTTATGTTTCGCGCTGGGTCCACTTCCGATGGCTTATAAGAATAATTCACATCTGTAGAGAAGGATTCATACCCAATGCCGGCGTAAACCCCGAAAAATATAAAGCTCTTGCTTGCGTGAACATTTACATTCAATGCTGTCGCTTTAAGATAAGAACCAACTTTTAATTGTTGATATACACCTTGAACCGCGATATTTATCGGAAATAGCGGTATATATTGGCTTATGCTATGACCTAACCCTATGCCAAAAAGGTTAATATTTCCAACATCATCATTGATCTTGATCGAGGGAATAAATCTGACCAAAATTTCTGAATTCATAGTCGAGAAGCTCGCTTGTGGGACTGCAAGCGGAACAGCGGATAAACCAATTCCACCGGGTAGCTCTACATTTTTATTAATAGGTTTATATACTACAGTTTTCCCACCGTCCGTTTCCCCCAAAACGGTAGCAGTTTTAACACTTGATGGATTGTAATCTGAGCCAAGTTCAGCGGTGAATTCCTTCATTGAAGACGGAACGAAAACAACCATTCCTTTAATACCAATATAAAATCCGAAAAGTTTACTCATAGACGCGCTGTGATAAAGCCCGGAATTTAAATTAGCCCCCATTACATCGATCAAAGGTTGAATATAACCCTTTGCTGCGGACATTGGGAAACTGCCAAGATTTTTATCAACCTGAGAAAAAGCAAATGAAGATAAAAATAAAAATAGCCCCAACATTATGATGATTCGCTTCATTCTTGCCTCCTTTGTTTAGTTTTTGTTTAACTTACTCTCTCAAGAACGAAATCAGCAAGTTTAAGTAAAGATTCCTTTGCCGGCGAATCTGGAAAATCGACAATGAATTGTTTCGCTTTGTCAAGATAGCTTTCCGCGACGCTAAATGTATAATCAATTCCTCCGTAATTTTTGACAAAGTCGATCACATAAAAAATATCCTTACCTCTTGGCTCGTTTTTTATGATTTTCATCACATAACGAGATTCTTTTCCTGGAGAGTTTTTCAAAGCGTAAATTAAGGGTAACGTTATCTTCCCGTCTTTTATGTCAGCCCCGATTGGTTTGCCGGTGATATTTGAACTACCCAGATAATCGAGCAAATCGTCGCGTAACTGAAACGCAATTCCTAAGTTTTCGCCAAATTTTTTCAACTTTTCGATAACAACTTCATCGTCAACCGCACTTGCTGCCCCAAGTTCGCAACACGCGGAGATTAAAGACGCGGTTTTATCTGAGATTATTTTGAAATAAGTTTCTTCATCAAAATTATTTGACCTTGAACTTTGAATCTCGAGCAGTTCGCCCTCGCTCATCCTTCTTACCGCTTCGCTTGTTATGTGAAGGAATTTATATTCCTTATGCTGAAGTGAGAGCAGAAGCCCTTGTGCAAGCAAAAAATCACCAAGCAAAACAGCAACTTTATTGCCCCATATCGCGTTAATTGACGGAAAGCCGCGTCTCATGTTTGATTCATCAACCACATCATCGTGGACAAGTGTTGCGGTATGTAAAAGTTCAACAAGCGAAGCTGCATGAAATGTTGATTCATTTATATCTCCAACGAGTTTAGCGGATAAAAAGACAAGCGTTGGTCTTATGCGCTTTCCGCGCTGTTTTAAAATATAGTGAACGATAACATTGAGAAGTTTAACCTTTGAAAACATTGCTTTTTTAAATATGCGTTCGAATTCAAGAAGTTCTTTTTTCACAGGCTGTATAATTTCATTCAAATTCACATCAATACCTTTTTTGTTTTTTAAGATTTAACCTTTTTGCCGGTTAATTGAACGACAAAAATGCTAAGCTCATAGAGAAGGACAAGTGGAATAGCTAAAGCAAGCTGGGTTGCAGCATCGGGAGTAGGTGTTAAGACAGCAGATATAATTAGAATCACAACGATTGCATGTTTTCTATAATGTCTCATAAAAGCGGGGGTCAATATTCCAATTCTTCCAAGGAAAAAAGAAAGCATCGGGAGTTCAAACACAATCCCAGAGGCAAGGATAAGTCCAATTATGAACTTTATGTATTCATTTATCGCGATGATGTTTTGAATTTCCTTACTCCCAAACCCAGCGAAAAATTTTAACGAAACAGGAAGAAGAACAAAATACGCGAAGGCAATCCCGGCGAAAAAGCATAGCGTAGAAAAAGCAACTATCCACAAAACATATTTTCTCTCCCTCGGCAATAGCCCAGGCTCAACAAACTTCCAAAATTGATAAAGCGTAAAAGGTAAACTTAAAACAAATCCGGAAATGATGACGACTTGCATATAAAGCATAAATTGCCCATACGGCTTGAGATTTTGCAGTGTAAATCCGGCTTTCTTTGCTGGGACAAGCAAAATTTTATTTATAATGGCATCGCTGAAAAAAGCGCATATTACAATTCCAACCAAAATTCCAATCAAAGACTTTATAATTCTTGATCTCAATTCCTCAAGATGTTCCCAAAAGGTCATCTCTTTTTCATAGGTCGGGGAGGCGTTCTCGGCATTTACCTTTTCGGTTCCAACTTCAGGCATAACCTCAAATTTTAGGTTAAATTTTTTGATAAGTTAAACAATCAAAAGTTCAAAATCAATTAAACGATTTCCCTCAAAAATAAAAAAGCCCCGAACTTATGCCCGGGGCTTGGGGGGAGGTGCTGATTCAAATTGAACCAATTTAACTCTTTTTATTTAACTTCAAATGCTCATAAATTTTTTCTGCGACTTTATTAATTATTTCGTCGGAATCGTAAAATCCCAATTCAACTTTTTTCCTAATCTCCTCTATCTTTTCTAATCTCTTGAGCCTATAAAGTTCCCTCGCCTCGCTTGAAATTTCAACCCTGTCCTTTTTCTCTTCAACCTTCCCAAACTTTTTGCTTCCTTTCTCTTCAGGAAATGTGATCTCTCCGTTTATCCCGGTTACTCTCATTTTATTACCTCAAATAATTTAATAATTTTTTTCGTTCAATTAGCTCCTGCAGTTCTTTTGCTACTTCTTTCATTTTCTCCCTTATATTATCGGCATTTTCTGTGTCAATCTTTAATATTTCATCAAGAAGCACCTCGATTTCTTTCTTAATTTGCCCAAAATTGTGTATTTCCCCCCTCCTCTTCTCAAGCTCTCTTAAGAGCTCCTGAACCGATTCAAGTTTTCTTTCTCTACTTGCAAGTTGGTCTGGCAATGACTCGAATTGACCCTGTAAAATCATCTCCCTTAGCGAAAGTGTCATCTTCAAAATTTCTCTGAACTCATCAAATATGCTCTGAACAAGTTCGGTATTTGATTTAAATCCTTGCATTGATTATTAAACCGAGCAATTCACTTATCCTTTTCGAAATTCTTAAAAGCTCTTCAGGCGGTATCTGGCGAATTACTTCATTTGTCTGAGAATCAATTATCTTCAAAATGGTCTTTCCCGTCTCTTTATCAAGTTCAAAAGCAATCCTCGAATTAAAAATTTGAATAAACTGATTCATCTCCTTTATAACCTTCTCAAGGTCGCTTTGAGATAAAGTTTCCGATCCTTTTGGTTCTAAACCTTCCATTTTAACTTCCGGCTCAGGTCTTTTGAACTCTTCCTCATTTCGTTGAATTGGTTGAGTTGCGGATATGTTTTTCACATCCTGAATCATGGCACAAAAACTTGGGTTAATTGTTGAATCATTGCCTGTTGCCTTACAAATGCGTTGTAAAGCGATTGAAGTTGCGCAAATTGTCTTCTTAAATCCTCTGCCCTCTTGTCAATTAAATCATTAAGTGATTTTATTCTGTCATCGAGACGTCTAATTTGCTCCTTTCCCGAATTTACCCTTTGGTCAAGTATACCACCGATTTGAACAAATGGATTTATGAGTTCCTTTAGTCTAACAGCAATTCCATCTGATGAGTTAAAAAGCGATTCAACTTTTGAAACATCCGTTGAAATAAACCCATCAAGTTTTGCACTGTCAGAGATGCTCAAAGTCCCATCTGAATTAATTTTTATCCCAATGTCGCTCAAGAACACCGGGTCTCCTAATGCAACTGATGTAACCGGCTCACTTACTTTAAGCCTTAAATCCATTTTTAATCTCATCATCCCATAATCACCGCTGAAAGTAGAACGAGCTCCTTCTGTCGTCGTTTTAACTTTGCCATTTATAAAGGTTATCAAATCGTTATACGCTTTAATGAAAGAATCGATGCTTTCACGAACCTTAGCGATGTCGGATTTGACCGCCACGGAAACAGGGGCATCGCTAGGGCTTTGTGATTTTTTTATCTCAAACGTTATCCCTGAAATTACATCACTTATCTTATTTGAACCGCGCGTTACATTTATCCCATCCACGATAATTTTTGCATCAAGCAAATTGATATCGCTGTAAAGATAGCCTCCCGTCGTATCTGTTGATGATGTTCGACTTGAAATAACATTCGAATCAAGTCCAATATTCGCAAGCAAATTTCCACTGACATCAAAAAGAGAAATCGCATATTGGCTTCCGGTATTTCTACTCTTTATCACGAGTCGAGCTGTTGAAGGTGTATCATTTACAACGCTTGCACTAACATCTGAAACATTTGAGTTTATCGCCAAGGCAATCTTACGTAAAATAGTTTGATTTGTGTCTCCAAATGAAATATCGATATTCACATCGGTTGAAACACCGTTAAGGCTCACTCTGATCGTTTTGCTACCTGTGCCTTCACTATTTAGAATCTCAGTTCCATCATTCGAAAATCTTGATGATATAACTGTATCCTCTTTTGCGATTTGTTGGACAAATATCGTATGATTTGCGGGTGTAGCGTACGATTCAACGGTGACGTTCAAAACCTCTGGATTCGAAACATCCGCAGTCTTAACTTGAAACTTGGAATTTGTTCCAGATAAAGAAAGGTCTTTTACGATTGAGAGAAATGAACCTAATTTTAGCTTTAAATCCAAAATTGTCGAAATTTTCGTTTGAATTAAATTTTTCTGCGTTTCAACTGGCTTGACGAGCTTGTTGTTTTCTGATTGCTTGAACGCTTGGATTAGCGCGTCGATCGGGTTTATTGAATTATATGTGTTAAAGAAAAACGACATCTTTTACCCCTTACTTTAAGTTGAAAGCGGTCGCCCATGCATCGCGTAGCTCCTTTAAAATTTCAACTGCCCTATCAAAATTTCCTTGTCTTATCTCATATTGGCAATAATGATAAAGTTTGAACAAGCTCAGAGAAATTTCTTTGTAATCGAAGTTCAAAGATGCGATGAGTTCAGTTATAGCCCTGTTTGCTTTTTCAACATCTTTTCTTTTACAACTTACAATTGCGACATCATAAATTTTGAGTATAAGTTCAACCGGTGAAAGGTTTAAAATTTCGTTTTCTATGTAACTATTTTTTTCTGGCATTGGATTAGGAACTTAATTTTTAAACACAATGGGGGTTGCCTTTAATGGCAACCCCCAAGGATTGCTCATCTATTCTCGGCGTCATCATACATTATCTAAACAGCGCGAGCACACCTTGAGGCGCTGCATTAGCTTGAGCAAGCTGAGCGGTCGCGGTCTGCTGGAGTATGAAGAGCTTTGCCACTTCAACTTGCTCCCTTGCGATGTCAGCATCGAAGATTCTACTTGCGGCAGCATCTGTGTTGGTCATAGATACGATCAAGTTAGCTTCTTTTACATCAAGTCGATTAATCAAGGAACCAACATATTGCAATTGTCTCGTAACCTCCTTAATAGCATTGTCAACCGTTGTAATAAACGAGGTCGTTAGATCGCTTGTAACGACATCAGTTGACTTAACAAGCGATCTGTCAACGATGACATCAAATTTAACTGCTAACACATCACCATTGTCACTTCCAACTTGGAAGTTTCTCCCTGTTACCCAGTCACCGCCACCTGCGCCTCTGAGAAGTTGCATCCCGTTAAACTTCGTTTGCTTAACTATTTCATTGATTTCAGCGAGGTAATCGTTGATCTGAGTTGCGATTGCTGTTAATTCATCATTGCTTAATCCACCGTTTACCGCTCTCGTCACCTGCTCTTTGATAGATATGAGCAAATCGTTAATTTTTTGCAATCCACCCTCAGCTACTGAAAGGACATTTTTCGCATCGCCGACGTTGTTGATTGCCTGAGCAAGCCCGCGTGACCTGGCTTGCAATTTCTTCGCTATTGTGTACCCTGACGGGTCATCCGCAACAGAGTTAATCTTTTTCCCCGTTGCAAGACGGAGTTGATGAACGCTGAGCTCTCGATTGATATCGTTTAAGGCGTTGTAAGCGTTCATCGCTGCGATGTTGGTGTTAATCCTCGTTCCTTGCGAGAGTGCCATGGCTATTAACCTCCTTGTTTTTGTTTGTTTAACATTAGCCGGGGCTTCCATGCCCCGGTCGTTTTTCAATTCTATTTATCGGAAACATATGCAAATTACTTTAATCCCCAATTAAAGTTTTGAAATAAAATGCCGATAAAATATAAAAAACACTTGTGCTAAATCCCTATGCGGAGGCTATCTCTTTGTATGATAGTTAAAAATGAAGAAAAATTCCTCCCTGGATGTTTGGAAAGCGTAAAAAATATCGTCGACGAAATGATAATTGTCGACACAGGTTCAACTGATAAAACCGCAGAAATTGCGCGCTCATACGGTGCAAAGGTTTTCCCTTTCGAATGGAAAAACGACTTTTCACTTGCGAGAAATGAATCAATAAAACACGCAACCGGCGAATGGATTTTAATCCTCGATGCTGACGAAAGATTAAACCCAGGACAAGAAGATAAAGTTAAAAAATATCTAAGCATGGATTTTGATGGGCTTTACGTTAAAGTTATAAGCCTTGGAAAAGATGGAAAAGCAAAGGTGAACGAATATCCGAGAATATTCAGAAGAAAAGAAGGGGTAAAGTTTGAGGGGAAAATTCATGAACAAATCGGACCTTCAATTATAAAATCGGGCGGGAAAATTGCAAAAACAGATATCACAATCACTCACCTTGGCTATGCTCAAAGCGATGAAATTATGAACAAGAAATACGAGAGAAATTTATCTCTACTTTTTGAACAGATTAAAGAAAATCCAAATGATGCATACGCTTACTATCACATCGGGGTCATTAAAATTTTGGTGGGCGAGAAAGAAGAGGGGATAGAATATCTTAAAAAATCGATTCAAATTCCAAAAGAAAAATCAAATCTTGGTGATCCGCTTCGCGCAGTAGTTTACAATATCCTCGGAAAGCACGAGATCCAAAACGGAAACTTTTCAGAAGCTTTTAAGTATTTGAACGATTCCAAAAAACTTGCCCCGATGCAAGTTAGCTCATACTATTACATTGGGCTTGCGCATACAAAAAAATCTAATTTCTCGCTCGCAATAAATTCATTTGAAAATGCCTTAAAAAATTTACAATCGATTTTAAAAGGAAAACCTCTTGATGTCTCACTTGAAGATTTAATTGAGCCAGAAACGATTCACTTTAAATTGTTTCTCTGTTATCTTAAACTTAGCAATCTAATCAAAGCAAAAGAACATTTGACAAAGTTTCTCCCGAAAGAAGAATTTTACAAAAATGCTCTAGATATTTTAGTCGATGAATATAAAAATGGGGATCGAAGCGTAGTTCAACTTTTGAAATACATCTCCGAGGTTAAACCAAGTTTTGAGACTTTCAAAATCCTTTCGGGAGTTTATCAACTCGAGGATGACCTTGTAAGCGCGGTTGAAACTTTAAAGAAAGCACTTCAATACAAAGACGATGACGAGATAAGGTATAACCTTGGCGTATGTCTTGTCGCTTTGAAAAAATTTGATGAAGCAATTGAGTTTTTAAGTTCGTTTTTAAATCGCAGGGATTCAAAATTTTTTGAAAGTTCGATGAAAGTTCTTGCGTCAGCATATTTTATGCTTGGGAAAGTTGGGGATGCGATAAATATTCTTAATGTAATAAGTAAAAACATAAATTAAAATTAAGGAGGCATCTTCAATGGGAAAAGACTTTTATATGAACGAATTTATATATAACGAAAATGAAGGTCTCTATTTGTGGAAAAATTACACCGATATAGGATACAAAGATGGTAGTGAAGAATACTTGCTTTCCATATTTGAAAGGATAGAAGCAAGTGCTTATCCTGTCGAACTTCAATTTTATATAAAAGATTGGGCTTCGAGGTATCATCTCTCCTATATAAGAACAAATTTGTTGGAATCTATAAGAGAACTCTTCAATAAGGAGTGGAAGGTTCTTGAAATTGGGGCGGGAATGGGAGCCTTAACCGTGTGGATGTCCGAGAATTTCAGTCTTGTTGATGCTGTTGAAGGAAGTTTTATCAGAGGTAAGGTCCTAAGGGAAAGGGTTAAGAATAAGACTAATGTTAGAGTTTTCATAGGCGATGCGGTAAAAATACCATTCCCACAAAAAGACTACAATTTAGTTACCCTCGTTGGGGTTTTAGAATATATACCCCTTTATTCAAAAAGCCGAACACCGGAAGATGCATGTATTGATTTTTTGACAAAGGTAAAGGAATCTATGAACGAAGATGGAATAGTTCTAATAGCAATTGAAAATAAATTGGGAGTTAAATATTTTTCTGGCTGCACTGAAGACCATACTGGAAGGCTCTTTGATGGTTTGATGGGCTATCCAATGGGAGACTCACCGGTTACATTTAGCAGATATGAAATTGAATATATTTTAAGAAACGCTGGATTTGAAAACATTCAGTTTTATCATCTTTTCCCCGATTACAAATTGCCGACTTTGTTTATAAGGGAAACTGATGAAATTGAAAAATTAAACCCTCATTATTGGATAAGGGGATTGTTTGAAGATTATTCAAATAATCGGAAGTATTTGATACCTGACCCTCTACTTTTAGAAACAGTTGTCAAAGCAAATTTGCTAAAGCATTTTTCAAATTCATTTCTTATCTTAGCGTCACCTTCAAAAAATAGTAGTTTATCAACAAAATGGTTAATCAAAAAAATATGGAACCCCCATAGATACAAATCTGAATTTCACCATGAAATAGCCCTTTATCCAAGTGAAAATGGATTAATAGTAAAAAGAACTCCTCTCAGATTTGGTGGGAAAGAAATAGTATATTCGGATAAAATCATTTTTCAACTCCAAAACGGTGAATACATTCAAGGAAAGTTGTTAATATATGAGGCTTACAAAGCACTTTTGAAAGACGACGATTATGTAGCTTTGACCGAACTTATCAAAAAGGTATTCACTAACCTTTTGAAAGAGTTTGGTGTTGGTACAGATGAAAACGGATACCATCTCGTTGATGGAAACGCTATAGACTATACCTTCTGGAATCTCCTTATCACCTCAGATAACGAGATTATATTTATAGATAAAAAATGGCGGTATCGCGATATTTTGCCTGCAGATTTTATTTTATTCAGAAATCTTTGCTATCTGTTTGATTCTATCCATCCGTTTATCAAAGAAAAAAATAAATCTGAGTTTGTGATAAATATTGTAAAAAGAATATATCAGCAGTATAATTACATTAGATTGTCCCAAAATGAAAATCTCGAACGAGAATTTCAGACCCAAATTTGCATAACCCCTCAAGAAGATAAATTGAAAACAACACAGGGTGTTCCTGTTTACGATAATTATCGGGGCAAAGCATATCCCAAGGTTTCCATTATTATTCCCGTTTTCAATAAAGTTGAGCTCACTCGAAAATGTGTGGAGGAAATCCAAAAGAATACACCTGAAGAATTATATGAACTCATCATCGTCGATAATGGTTCAACCGATGGCACTAAAGAATTTCTCAAATGGTTAGAGACCAATTTTAAAAATGTCAAAATTATCATCAATGAAAAAAATCTTGGTTTTGCAAAGGCTTGTAATCAGGGAGCAAATGTTGCCTCTACGGATTATCTACTTTTCTTGAACAATGATACCGAACCACTGAAAGGATGGTTGGAACCACTTTTATACGTAATGGAACATGATAACTTAGTAGGAGCTGTGGGAAGTAAACTACTATTCCCAGATGGAACGATCCAACATGCCGGTGTTATCATTGTTAAAGATCAAAAATTGGGTGACCCCCTTGGTGGACGGCATATTTACTACGGGAAACCATCCGACCTACCTGAAGCAAATCAAATGAGAACATATCAAGCACTCACTGGAGCTTGTTTGCTTATTCGTAAATCAGCTTTCAATGAAGTTGGTGGATTTGATGAAGAATATTGGAATGGCTATGAAGATGTTGACCTATGTTTCAAACTTCAGGAAATGGGTTGGAAACTTGTTTATCAACCTAAAAGTGTTGTTATTCATTATGAATCTCAAAGCGGTCCAGAGCGTTTTTCAAAGTGGCCACAGAATGTTCAGAGGCTCCACAAAAAATGGATTGGCAAAGTTAAACCTGATATTGTCATTACAAAGAATGGATCAGTAATTGTTGCTAAAGATAACAAGATAAAACCCTATCGCTTACCTGGTCTATCCTCTGCTGAAACAATAAAAGATCTTACTTCTATCATCATCCTCACCTTTAACCAACTCGAATACACAAAGAAATGTGTTGAGAGCATAAAGCGATGCACGCCCGAACAGCATGAAATCATCTTCGTTGATAATGGCTCAAAGGATGGCACTGTTCAATGGCTGAGAAAGCTTGTTTCAGAAAACAATAATTACAGGCTCATTGAAAATAAGGAAAATCTTGGTTTCGCAAAAGGCTGTAATCAAGGAATCAAAGCTGCAAGAGGTGAATATATAGTCCTTTTAAATAACGATGTAATCGTCACCAAGGGTTGGCTTTCTGGGCTCATTGATTGCCTAAAGAAAGCTCCCAATGCTGGTATCATTGGTCCAATGACAAACAACATAAGTGGTATTCAAAAAATACCTGTTGATTACAAAGATGAATCAAGCATTGAAAATTTTGCAAAGCGATTTAGAGAAACCTGGCGAGGAAGGAGAATACCCTCAAGAAGGGTTGTGGGATTCTGCATGCTTTTTAGAAAAGAACTTGTAGATAAAATAGGTCTCTTCGATGAGTCATTCGGCACAGGAAATTTTGAGGATGATGACTTTTGCTTAAGAGCTGAACTTGCGGGATACCAAAATTACATAGCTGGTGATGTCTTCATCCATCATTATGGTAGCAGAAGTTTCATTGGCAATAAGATAGACTATAGTGCTTTAATTAGTGGTAACAGGAAGAAGTTTGATGAAAAGTGGAATGCCTTCGCTCTTGATTTGGAATCCGAAGTAGGGAAATCATTTCTTTGCCTGAACATGCTTGAAAGCGCTGAGGAATTATACCAGAAAGGGGAATTTACTCCCGCTATAAAAGAATTGATAACTGGTCTTAAAATACAACCTGAAAATAAGAGGCTCCTATATAGCCTCGCAGAAAAATTAATTGAACTCAAACAGTATGAGCTTTGCATGAACATTTTGAAAAAATCCACTTTCGCTATGGATGATTTAAGGTTATACTTGTTAACAGGATATTGTGAAGAGGGGCTTGGGAATATTGATTCTGCTGATAAAATAGCAAGTGAGGTGTTATCCCTTGATAACAATAATCCGCTTGCTTTAAATCTCAAGGGAATTGTTCATTATAAGAGAGGTGAAAAAGAAAAAGCGGTTCAATATTTTAAGCAGGCTATAGAAGCAGACCCAGGATATGGTGAACCTTACACAAATCTTGGCTTCATCGCATATGAAGATATGAAAACAGATGAAGGGATTGAGTATTTAGAGCGGGGATTTAAACTTTCACCCACTGTTTTTGATATTTCTTCACTTTATTATTCAGCTATATCCAATGAAAGCCTTTATGAGAGGGCAGAAAAATTTTTTGAAGAAGCGGTTAGGCTTTATCCACTACATAAGCAAAATATCCTATTTTACATTGATATACTCATTAGAACTGGAAAATTGAAAAAGGCAATGGATTTTATTGAAAAGTCCATAGTTAGGCTTGGTGTTGAAGACGATAAATTTATTAATGTAGCGCTTTCGGTTCGCGAGATGATTGGCTACAGAAAGATCGTAGAGACATCTAAAAAACCGACCCTATCTCTTGCTATGATTGTAAAGAATGAAGAGAATTATCTTGCTCATTGTCTTGAGAGCGTAAAAAATCTTGTCGATGAGATTGTGATAGTCGATACGGGTTCTCAAGATAAAACAAAGGAAATAGCGAAGGTCTTCGGTGCAAAAGTTTATGATTTTCCGTGGAACGGCGATTTCTCAGAGGCAAGAAATTTCTCTCTTTCAAAAGCCGAAGGTGACTGGATACTTGTCCTTGACGCTGACGAGATAATCGCTGAAAGAGAGCATAGGGTAATAAGAGAATTAATCAAAAAAGGCAGAAAAAAAGCATATGCAATGACAATAAGAAACTATACAAATAAAAAGTTAGACAATACAATATTAACAAATTGGAAAGACAACACCGGAGAGTACATTGAAGAGAGAGGTTTGGGCTGGTTCCCGAGCGTGAAGGTGAGACTTTTTCCAAACGATAAAAGATTAAGGTTTGAAAACCCTGTTAATGAGGTAATTGATAACTCAATCAAAAGAGAAGGTTACGAGATTGTAACGTGTCCCGTTACGGTACATCACTATGGAAGGCTAAATGAAAAAAGAATTGAAGAAAGGTTCCAACTTTATTTTGAACTTAAGAATAAACTTGATTGGTTCGATAACAAACAAAATGGGTTTAATGAACTTGCTGTAATGGCATTTTTAATTGGTAAGCTCGATGAAATACCCCAGCTGATGGAAATGAAAACATAAGTAATGCGTTTAGAGGGAAATTGATATTCGCCTAAACAAAGAGCCCTGTCAGGGCAATATGTTAATAAGGCACAACCAGCCCCAAAATGAATGACACAATATCATTTTATAATGGTATAACGATACAACATTTACGTAGTTTGTAATTCCAGATTCACTTTACACTTTCGTTCATTTGCGTTTATTGGGCCTTATTTTTAAATTTATAATTGAAAACAATGGGCGCTTAGCTCAGTTGGTCCAGAGCGCTACCTTCACACGGTAGAGGTCGCAGGTTCGAATCCTGCAGCGCCCACAAATTTTTTAAAGGGGAAACCACAAACTTTATCTTGAAAAAGAGAGCAATTTTGAATAGATTTATCTCAAATATCAGGTATCAAACATTCGTAGACCTTATGGTGCTAGTAATACCATCGATTGAAATAACGCGAGGAAAATGCGCATGTTCAATTCAAGGCTTGCCAGATAGCCCGAAAATTTATCCCGATGACCCCGTTGAAGTCGCACAAATATGGAGAAATGAAAACGCTAAAGCTTTATATATAATCGATATCGATGGGGAAAATTTTGGAAGACCTCAAAATTGGGAAGTTCTTGAAAAAATCGCTGATAAAGTCGACATTCCAATCATAGTTGAAGGCGGATTCAAAAATTATGACGATGTTAAAAAAGCAAACGAAATTGGAATTTTGAGAATTGTAATGGATATGGACACATTTGAAGATATTTCGCTTCTTAAAGAATTGGTCGAAGAGTTCACATCAAAAAGAATCTGCTTTAAAATAACTGCAAAAAATGGGCGCGCTGGGGATTTGGATGCAATTGAAATAGCTTCGAAAGTGAAATCCCACAGAATAGAAAGGGTTGTTTATGAAGATTTAACCGATGATGGATGTGTTAATTTTAAAGCACTTGAAAATTTCGCACTTAAAGTTGATTTAAAAATCACAGCTAAAGGTGAATTGAACGGATATCCCGATCTGAAGAAACTAACTGAATTCGAAAAATTAAATGTTGATTCAATTGTAATGAATAAATCTCTTTATTACAACAAATTCCCTTGCCAATACCTCTGGCGCCTTGCTGAGGCTGAGGTAGATTTATAAATTAAGACAAGTCACAACAAATGAAGAAACCATTTATTGAAAGACTACTTGACGATAGACCGATCATCTGCGACGGAGCAATGGGAACGATGCTTGACCTTTATGAGTACCCAGAACAACCACGATGTATCCATAATCTTCTAAATCCAGACATCGTAGCGAGAATTCACCGGGAATATATTGAAGCAGGGGCAGAGATAATCGAAACAAATACGTTTGATGCAAATAGATTTAGACTTGAATTCTATCATCTTCAAGATAAGATTAAAGAGATAAATAAAGCTGGGGTTGAAATAGCAAAATCTGTTGCGGGAGAGAATGTTTATGTCGCTGGTTCAATTGGACCGACTGGAAAACTTCTTGAGCCGCTTGGGAAGGTGAAAGTTCAACAGGTAAAAGATGCGATAAAAGAACAAGCGGAGATTTTAATTGAAGCGGGCGTTGATTTGATAATTCTTGAAACCTTTGTCAGTTTAAATGAACTTGACGCTGCGATTGATGCGGTAAGGGAAATTTCCGATACAATTCCCTTGATAGCTCAAAAAACTTTTCCAGAGGACGGAGCCATACTCGCAACCGACTTTCCGATAGAAGTTGTAAAACATATAAAAGAAAAAGGTGTAACTGTAGTCGGTTCAAATTGTACCGTCGGTCCACAGCGTATGTTCTCAATTATAAAGACGATGTATCAAGACGATGTCATCCTCTCAGCTCAACCCGCAGCTGGAATCCCAACGCTTGTCGATGGAAGGTCGGTCTATCATGCAAGCCCTGAATATTTGGCGACATATGCAAAACAACTCGTCGAAGCAGGGGTTAAAATCATTGGTGCGTGCTGTGGTTCAACGCCATCACATATAAAAGCGATAGCGGAAGCAGTTAAAGATATAAGATTGAAAAAATCGAAAATTAATATAAAAGTCAAAACAGAAAGAAAAGAAGACCAACCATCAAGCAAAATTTCGCAAGTTGAGGTAATATCAAGAGAGGATAAGAGCTCAAACTTTGCAAAGAACATAGGAAAAAAATTTTTAACAACAGTTGAGCTTGACATACCGCGCGGTCTTGATATGAGTTCAGTGCTTGAAGGAGCAAAGTATCTTAAAGATAACGGCATCGACGCGGTCAACATAACCGACGGGGCAAGGGCAAGGTTTAGAATGGATCCGGTTGCAATTTCCCATCTTGTTCAATCACAAGTTGGGATTGAAACTATAACTCACATAGCTTGTAGGGATAGAAACCTGATCGGTTTGCAAGGTTTACTTCTCGGAGCATGGGCGCTTGGAATCAAAAATATCCTCGCGATAACGGGCGACCCGGCAAAGATAGGCGATTTCCCGAATGCGACGACAGTTTTAGATGTTGATTCGATCGGTTTGATAAAAATTTTGAAAAATATGAACTATGGGCTTGATGCGGTTGGAAATATGATCGGCGAGCGAACCGATTTTTTAATCGCTTGTGCAGCAAATCCAACCGCAGAAAATCTTGATTATGAAACCTCCCGACTTGAAAAGAAGGTCGAAGCAGGAGCCCAAATCGTCTTTACACAACCATTATATGAGTTAAAAACGCTCGAGCTTTTTATCAAAAGAATTGAGCATCTTAAAATACCGGTGATGCTTGGCATATTACCTTTGAGAAGTTATAAACATGCTGAGTTCCTGCATAACGAAGTCCCGGGGATAAACATACCTGATTGGGTTCGTGAGAAACTTTTCCTCGCCCGCGACGATGCTGGAAAGGTTGGGGTTGAAATATCTGCCCAATTTTTAAAAGAAGCAAAATCACTTGTTCAAGGCGCTTACCTTCTCCCACCATTTAAAAAATATCATCTCGCTGTGGAAATACTCCAGAAAATTTAAAAACAAACTCACCTACCCAAATGTTACCAGCAGAGATTATCCGCAAAAAAAGAAACGGTGAAAAACTCACAAAAGAAGAAATCTCCTTTTTCATCAAGGGCTATCTCGATGGGACAATTCCGGATTATCAAATGTCTGCTTTTTTAATGGCTATATATTTTCAAGGTATGGACTTTGAAGAAACGACTTTTTTAACAGAAATAATGCTTCACTCGGGATATATAGTTGATTTATCCGATATCCCAGGGATAAAAGTCGACAAACATTCAACAGGTGGAGTTGGAGACAAAGTTTCACTTATACTTGCTCCGATAGTTGCATCCGCTGGGGTTCCAGTGCCCATGATATCCGGTCGAGCGCTCGGGCATACAGGAGGAACGCTTGACAAACTTGAATCAATTCCCGGGTTTAGGACGAATCTTTCAATCGATGAATACAAGAAAGTCATCTCTGAAATTGGCCTTGTTATGATTGGACAAACTGCGGAGATAGCCCCCGCGGATAAGAAAATTTATGCGCTAAGAGATGTCACCGCGACGGTTGAATCAATACCTTTGATTTCCGCAAGCATAATGAGCAAAAAACTTGCGGAAGGAATTGATGCTCTTGTTCTCGATGTTAAAACCGGGCGCGGCGCTTTTATGAGAGAATATGAGAAATCTTTACAACTCGCAAAAACACTTTTCGCAATTGGAGAAAACTTTGGGAAGAAAGTGATAGCATTTATAACGGATATGAATCAACCACTTGGTTATGCGGTTGGGAATTGGCTTGAAGTTGTTGAATCAATTCAATGTCTTCAAGGGATAGAGGTTCCAGATTTGATGTATTTGACTTATGTCCTTGCTGGTGCAATGATTATGCTTGGTGGAAAGGCAAATTCAATAGAAGAAGGTATAAAAATTGCAAGAGAAACTGTTCACTCGGGCAGAGCTTATGAAAAATTCATTCAGCTTGTCGAAAAACAAGGTGGAGATGTAACTTATATCGAAAACCCTGGGAAATATCCACTGCCAAAGCATTCCATTGAAATTAAAAGCACTTCCGAAGGCTATGTTTCAGAAATCGATGCGCTTGAAGTTGGAATCGTTTCAATCATGCTTGGCGCTGGAAGAACGAAAGTTGACGACGTGATAGACCCGAAAGCAGGTATAATTTTGCGGAAAAAAGTTGGTGACAAAGTTGAATTTGGAGAACAACTTGCTGTTTTCTTCACCGATAAAGAAGATGTGATAAAAATTGCAAAGGAACGCCTTTCAAAAGCGTTCAAAATAGCCCCTCAAAAACCTCAGCCGTTAAAATTGGTTAAAACTATAATCGATTCAAATGGTGTAAGGGATTGGGAATAAAAATAAAAAACCCCGGGCGAAAGCCCGGGGCGATAGATTTTACTTCATCAACACCATCTTCTTGGTCGCAACAAATTCATCCGCAGTCAATCGATAGAAGTAAACTCCGCTTGCAAGTCCTGTCGCATTGAAATCAACCGTATGGACGCCCGCTCTCATATATTCATCTTTCAAAACAGCGACTCTTTCACCAAGGACATTGAATACTTCAAGTTTAACTTTTGCATCCTTGGGCAAGGCGAACGCAATCTTCGTTGTTGGGTTGAATGGGTTTGGATAGTTTTGATAGAGCTCGAATTTGATTGGTAAATCAGGCGTTGTAAATTCGACTCCGGTTATCTTGCTAATTGAAAGTTGTAACAATCCAACAACATATTTCGGGTTGTGAACACCATGGCTCTTATCCTCAACAACATAGCGGTAGTTCCAATACGCTTGTTTCAACCTAACCGAATCCGGGTCTGTCCTTATCTGTTGCCAATCAACCGTTGGTTGACCTCTTGGAGGTAAAGCCATGGCTAATTTTTCAATTAATCCATCAACCTCTTTCATAAACGGCTCAATTGTGCCGTCACCATCATAGTCATATGATGCTATTATATCGTCAAACTTTGTAATCCCTGTATGACAACTAACGCAACCAGTGATGTTGTCATATTCTTGACCGTCTGGC
Organism: Candidatus Kryptoniota bacterium; assembly: GCA_041640855.1. Lineage (GTDB taxonomy): Bacteria > Bacteroidota > Ignavibacteria > Kryptoniales > Kryptoniaceae > Kryptonium. The sequence goes on along the minus strand of JBEPZK010000004.1, from coordinate 97 downwards.
GCGATATATTTCATCTTCCAAGTATGCATTCCGATCTTATCCCTTGCGACATGTCCAGTGTCAGGGGTTGCGGACATATGGCAACCAACGCACGCAT
>JBEPZK010000003.1:50000-80065 GCA_041640855.1 Candidatus Kryptoniota bacterium | reverse complement strand
GGATCAGAATCTATATCATAAACCGCAAGAGGAACATTCTTCTCAAACTTCTGGAATGGATAACCACTAGTTTTGTTGATAAACTGCGCAGGGTCTACAACAAAACCAGGATTAGCAGTCGATGGCGTTGCATTAGCCCTCCTCAAATATCTATACCCATATGAAACATTCGGGTCATTCACATCAAAATTACCACTTACATCAGTCTTAGCAAATACAATCCTTATGTTCATCAACCTATCAGGAGTCACAGGATTATCATACGTACCAAATATCGTCCCAGGATTTGCATAACCAATCGCACCATAAAAGTTCTCAAGATGCAAACCATCTCCCTGAGCCCATGTTATCCTCCTTGTCCCCTTCGTAACTTTCCATCCACCCTCCTCAGTCGTCTTCATCCTTGGCTCAGGTCCTATAACCTTAAACATTATACCATCAACTATTGGATAATTATCATCACCACTTTGATTCATTTGACCACTTATTTTAACTTGATTTGCAGTCACATCAACAAGTTTCCAGGTTATCTCTCCACCTATTTCCTCAAATCTAACTTCATATGTATGTCCTGTCAACTTTGTTGGGTCAACGACTATTCCAAACACTTGTCCATCACTTTTACCTGATATATGAACTGATTTAACAGTGTCGCCCGGCGTACCATAATACCGCACACCGACAGGAGTTGCTTGAGGAGTTACTGTTAAAATTCTACGAGCGCTCTCATAGAATCTCGGGAATCCTGCTCTGTTATCACCCAAAGCATAATACGCATAAGATGTCACAGCAAAGTAATATGGCTTACCGTTGATAAGTGGGGTATCGTTCAGATAATCCCTTGTTATCCTAACATATCTTTTGATTCCAGTATCCTCTGCCTTTATAACAGGAACCTCAATAAACTCACCTTTTTCAACATCATAAACCCAATCCCATATCGTAGTTATATTATTTGCCACGTCGTATATTGCAACGATTTTTGTCTTCGTTGGCTGTGAAGGTGAATCAAATTGATAAACAATATAACCTTCAAATTCATAATAAGTTGGGTTACCCTCCGCATCGGTACCAGCAAATGCTTTATAGCTTTCTGGGGTTTCGCTCCAGTACAAGACTATCTCTTTGTTCAAAGGAACTACTTGAACTACTGGCGCAGGTGGTGTTGGCGGAAGTTGGAAATCAAGGTCATAAGCTCTTTGAGCTGCTATATCAATTAGTTTAAGCAAAGTTACACTATTCAAATTGCTATTTCCACGAGCTATCAATACACCAAAAACTATTTCTTGGGTATCTCCAGGGGCAAATGTAAATGGTCCGTTTGACATGAGAAATCTTCTATCACCTGGTGACAAACTCGTTGGTCCAACCCTTGTTCCGTCAAGCCAACCGGTTCTCCTCTCAGGGTCACCGTAAAAAACAAATCTTGTGGGTCGATTAGTTGTCGGGTCAACATATGGAGTTCCATCTTGGAGAAATCCTCTCATGTAGTTATATGCTTCATCCGCAAATTCAGGGTCGCGATATGGGAATGGAGCACCGTTCCAATAAAATGCAAATGAATACATCGGAAGATTCTTGTATCCTTTCCACCACTTGCCAAATGCCTTTGCAGAATCATTATCATTGCCGGTATAAACCCTTACACCTTGGAAGAAATCCCTTCCAATTGCTGGAGGTGCTATACCATATACATTGTCAGTATTCGAAGCGTTATAACAATATCCAAGGCTAAGCGTCGTATCGCATCCAACATAATCATCGCCAGCGTATCCAAGGTCTGGGTCATCCCACAATGCTACAAACGTCGAATCATAAGTTCTATTACTCTTGTTAATTATAATGCACTTAACAAAAAACATATCCCCAAACGCATCAGTTCTATCATATCCCCATATCGTCATCTGAACTTCTAATCCCATCTCGCTCGTTTTAAAGATATTGTGCTGAGCTGGATTTGCATCGTTAAATACCATCCACAGCGTCTGGTCGCCCAACAAAAGCGGTCTATCAACCCCTCTTGTGAAAACTCCATCGCCATTGACATCTTCCCATGGAGCCCCATCTTCAACTGGCCAATTTAGCCAATCATCGCTTGGGCTTTCTAAATCTCTACTTGTTATTTTCCATATCTTATATTTTGGATCCTCAGGATTATCTGGCGTGCCATCAGGTTTTATCTTTCCAGGCTGAAACTCCGATTGATATTCAGCAGCTGCAGTCCTTAATTCACCTGTTTCCCTAACTTTTCCAGCTACCCAAATACCTGCTGCAAAATCAGCTGTTTTATGCGAGCCCTTAGGCCACTCAAGCCCAGCGTCACCGGTTCTGTGGTAACTAACATATTGACCTGTGTTTTCAACATCTACCGAGATTCTGTTCCCATCAAATTTTCCAAGGACAAGAACATTTGACTTTAAAATAGAAGCTATTCGTCCTCTTTCTGAATTTTTTTCTCTTGCAGATAGCGATATGCTAAACAGGAGCAAAATCAAAGTTAGAAATGTAATTGTTCTTTTCATCTTTTGTCCTCCGGATATTTATTTTTTTAATTCAAAAATTTTAAAAACCACCGGGCACATCAAAAATGATGCGCCCGGGAGAAATTACACCTTACAAATCAATCCTCAATCCAAGACGAACCTGCCGTGGCTCACCCCAGTTATATGGGTCTGCCAAAATGTAGTTATACAATTTAACCGCCTCTGGTCCATTGCTTTCAGCCCATGCCATTCCCTCAGGGGTTCTGAACCAACCGTCCGAATCAGGCAAACCTGTAGAATTATAGACACTTATCACATTCTTGCTATCAAACAAGTTGATCACCCACAGATAAATATCAAAGTTAACTCTTCCAAGCCTTATAGCTTTGTCGATCTTGAGGTCAACTTGGCTTGTCCATGGCCCATAACCAGAGTTAACTGCAGCTTTTGGTATCTGCCATCCTGGACCATATACATAGCTTCTGTATTCAACTGGTGTGTATGGCAAACCGCTCCCAAACCTTAAGAGCAAGTTAATCCCAAGATTTTCAAGTGGCTTGATTCCCAACACCGTTGGACCATCGCCTTTCTCTGTCCTAAAGTCAACGTTTATACTCCCAGTATGGCGTTGATCGAAATCAAGCGGAGCAACAAATGTCGGGAAGTTTCCACCAAGCCATGCAATGTTGAAGTTTGTCGTGGCAGCTGAACCAGTCCCAGCTGCATATTGGAGCGTGTAATTTACAAACGCTGCAACTCTGTTTGTTCTTCTCAAAGTAAAGCTAAACGATAACCCTTTAATTGTTCCATAGTCACCATTGACATACATAGCATAAGCTGTCGGACGAGCAAGGATATTTTGAATCTGGATTAAATCTCTCGTCTCTTTGTAATAAGCAGTGATATCAAAGCTTGCATTTCTTGTGATTTGCTGAGCAAAACCTACCTCATAAGCAATCGTCTTCGGCGGCCTCAAGTTTGGATTACCAGCACGAATGTAGTTACCAGATCTAAGATATTGGGCGAAAAGAATTGTGCTTGTATAGAAGAGGTTAAGCTGTGGAGGCTGTGTGAAAACACCATATTGAGCATGGAATACAGTTCTATCTGTAACTGGGAAGGATATACCTAACCTTGGAGCAAAGATATAGTATGGTTTCGAAGACTTAAAGTTTGCATCCGACATATCATACCAATCATTTTTATCACCTTTGGTCTCAAGAATAATATTTGTCGGGTCTACAAGTTGCTCAGTATTTGGATTAATATAATCAACACGTAAACCAAGGTTCAAAATCAGCTCCGGCAACTCAATCTTATCTTGGATATATGCAGCGCCGACAATTGGGTGTTTAGCGCCGTTTCTACCGGTATTAAGCTCACTCTTCCCTGTGACATCATAACCAAGGGCATTTACAAAAGCGGTTTGATAAATACTTTCATCTGATCCAGTTGGATTCTGTTTCCTATTCGCCGCTATATCAAGCGCCCTTAAACCATATACCCTTATCGTGTTATATCTGAAATCAACCCCAGCCTTAATTTCATGAACTCTTCCAATCTGATGCAATATGTCAAACTTCAACCCCCAATAACTTGACAAGTTTTTGGAATAGTTCGGATAAACGGTATTTTCCTGAGCGAAAAGGGAAAACGGCCTAAACGGTCGATTCCTTCCCCAATCCCTAAGTTGTGGGTTTTTATCTTTATCTCCATACGATTCAATATCATCCCACCAGAAATGGTCACCACTTTCAGTAAATGTTCTATACCAACTGAACATCAATGTGTAAAATGTTGAAGCAGAGATTGTATGCGTAAATTTCGCATAATACCCGTGCGTTGTTTCCTCTGTTCTTGGCATCCTGTCGTAATTAAATGCGGAGTAAGAGTGAATATATACACGATCTGTTCTTAAGAAAGACGTCCCACCGATTCTTAAATTGAACGGTTTAAAGTCAAAAACAATATTTCCATTAAACAACCATCTTGATGTCGAGTTACCTCTCAAAATTCCAGCAGGGATATCGATATTGAATGTATCACTCCCTTCCACAACCGTCGCTTGAAGACCATTATTAAATGATGGTCTTCTATTTCTCATAAATGTTCTTTCAAGGGCAAGGAAGAACCTCACCTTATCAAATCCTGGCACAAGAGGACCACCAAAACTAAAGGAATAAAGGCTATATCCTTGGGAATATGCTCCAGTGAGAGCGTTCTTTTTATAGAAGTTCGGATTTCCAGTGGTTTTGCTTCTGAAGAAACCACCATATTCATCTGTTATCATTTCAAGCGTCGCAGAATACCTCGTACCCCCTGTCTTTGTTGATGTCACTACAACACCCGACATTGCATATCCATATTCAGCATTGAAACCACCAGCTTGATATGAAACCTCCTCGATAGCTGTGGTTACAACTTCACCGGTTCTTGCATAGTTATATGGGTTATTAAAATATACGCCATCGATATAATATGCGACCTCTTCACTTCTTCCACCTCTCACATAAATTGTTCCACCGACTTGAACAACGCCAGTTTGAATCGCCACAACGCTTGTATAACCACGCAACGGCATGTTCTGAACATCTTCACCGCGCACAACTCTTATCTCGTTCGTCGCATTCTTTTGAACAAGCGGTCTCTCCGCAACAATTTCAACCGTTGGAACTTGGATAGCTTCGCTCGGCAATTCAAAGTTTACCTCAGTCGTCAAACCAACGGTAACCCTGACATTTCTAATCGTTATCGTTTGGTAACCAACATAACTTGCCCTCACGGTGTAAACCCCAGGTGGAACATTTAAAATAACATAGTTACCGTTTAAGTCGGTCGATGCACCAAGCGTTGTTCCCTCAATTATAACATTAGCACCAATCAACGGCTCTTTGGTCTCCCTATCGACAACCTTACCCGCGATTTTACCAACCTGTGCAAAGAGTAGACCCGGTAAAAGCAAAATTACAAAGAGGAGTAATAGTTTACGGTACATATTTTTGTCCTCCTGATATGTTTGTTTTAAATTTGAAGAGTCGATTTAGAAGATTCATCGGAAGAGGCAACATCTAGTAACCTTTTTAATATCGCGCCTCCAAAAATTTGTTTAAACGATATTCATCGCTATTAAATATAACACAAAAAAGTTGCTTTGTCAAGATTTTTCTTGAGTGATTTTAACACTCAAAATTCAAAAATCGTGCCATAAGAATTTAGAATCTAACTATTTTTACGTCAAAAATTCCATCCACAGATGAAATCTCGCGCAACACTTCCAATGGAATTTCATTGTCAACGCTCATAACGGTCAAAGCCTTTTGCCCTATCCCATATCTTCCGAGAGAAAGGCCAGCAATGTTAATATTTGAACGAGCCAAGATGGAGCTAACAGACGCAAGCATTCCAGGCTTGTCGATATTCGAATACACAAGCAAAATCCCCTCAGGCTTAAATTCAAATCTAAAATCATCAACACCGACAATTCTAATATCACTATTTCCAAAAACTGTTCCTGAAACAGTTCTTAACTCTTTATCTGTTTTAACTTCAAACCTCAAAAGATGTGTGTAATTCCCCTCGCTTTCGCCAGTTTTCTCGTTTATTACAAGTCCCATCTCTTTTGCTATCACTGGAGCGTTTATATAATTTATTGGTTCACTCAAAAAATAATTTAGCATCCCTTTCAAAAAAGCGGACATCAAAATTTTCGAAGAATTTTTCAAAATCTCGCCGACGAAAATACCGGTTATACTTAACACCTTTCCTTTCAAAATTTGTGCTTGGAACGAACCGATCTTCTCAGCAAGCAAAAGATATGGCTTAACCTCTTCACTCATCGCAAGCTGCAAAATCTCAGCGTTTACAGCTCCAACTATTGCGCGACCTTTAAGAGCGTCAGCAATTTGATGTGCAATTTGTATCGCGACTTTCTCCTGCGCCTCTTCTGTAGCTGCTCCAAGATGAGGTGTAACTATAACTTTTGGATGTTTTATTAAAGGATGGTCCTTAGGTGGTGGCTCTTCGACAAAGACATCAAGTGCAGCTCCGGCAACATGACCTGCTTCGATAGCTTCAAGAAGTGCATCTTCATCGATTATCCCACCCCTTGCACAATTTATAATCCTAACTCCACGCTTGCACTTGAACAATTCCTCCTTTCCTATCATACCTCGCGTCTCATCATTCAGCGGCACATGAACGGTGATGAAATCGCTTCTTCTGTAAATTTCATCAAGATTTGAGACAAGTTCAACCCCAATCTTTACTGCAACCTCCGCCGATAAAACCGGATCATATCCAATCACGTTCATCCCAAAAGCTTTACATCTTATCGCAACCTCACGTCCAATTCTTCCAAGCCCAATTATTCCAATAGTCTTGCCATAGAGTTCAACCCCCATAAACTTCTTCCTATTCCAATTCCCAGCTTTCAAATCATTGCAAGCCTGCGGTATATTTCTCGCAAGCGAAAGGATTAAACTCATTGTATGCTCCGCTGTTGAAATCGTATTCCCACCCGGAGTATTCATCACGATAATCCCTCGCCTCGTTGCAGCTTCAACATCAATGTTATCAACCCCAGCGCCCGCGCGACCAATTATCTTTAAATTCTTTGCTTCGTTAATTACATCTGCCGTTACCTTTGTTCCACTTCTAACTATTAAAGCAACATAATCGTTGATTATCTTTTTAATTTCATCGCGAGAAATCCCCGGCTTTAAATCAACTTCAAAACCCTCGCTTTTTAAAATGTTAACACAACTCTCTTCAATTGGGTCCGTGATTAAAATCTTCATAAACTTCCCCCAAGAATTATTTTTCATTAATCGTTAAATTCGCCGAAAACTCTCTGCACAGCCCTTACGCCATCGCCAAGGTTAAACTTATTAAATCCAACATCTTTCAATGCCATTTCAATCGCGGATATGACGCCAACTATATCAATTTCATCGTAATAACCAAGATGTGAAATTCGAAAGATTTTATCTTTGAGATGTTCTTGACCTCCAGCGACAGTTACACCATACTTATACTTTAAAATCTTTTGGAACTCTTTCTTATCAATTCCATCCGGAAAATAAACTGCTGTAACTGCATGAGATGGAGGTTCACCAAAGAGATTAAGACCGAGTGCTTTGCACCCTTCTCTTACAGCCAAAGATAATTTTTTATGTCTTTTCCATATATTTTCAAGCCCTTCCTCTCTTATCATTTTCAACGCTACATCAAGCGCAACTACTAAAGCTATAGCTGGGGTCCAGGGTGTATCCCCATTTTTAAGAGCTGATCTCGCTTTTTTCAAACTGAAGTAATACTTTGGGAGATTTGACCTCTCAACCATATCCCATGCCCTTTCGCTTAAAGCTATAAACGAAAGCCCAGGTGGAATCATCAATCCCTTTTGAGAGCCAGTAATAACGACATCAAGTTCCCAGTCATCCATATACATCTCATGCGCTCCAACCGATGTTATCCCATCAACAACGATAACTGCATCCGAATTGTTATGCACAACTTTAGCTAATGTCTTAACATCTGTAAAAACGCCCGTTGATGTCTCACTATGCGTCACGAAGACAGCCTTAACATTTGGATGTTTTTTAAGTTGGGTTTCGACCTCTTCAGGGGTGACGGCTCTTCCCCATTCAATTTTGATCTCGATTGCGTCAACTCCATAAGCCTTGCATATTTCGCCCCATCTCTCACCAAACTTTCCCCCATTTACAAATATAGCTTTATCGCCAAACGATAAAAGGTTCGCAACCGCAGATTCCATCGCTCCTGTGCCACTGCTGGTTAAAGTGTAAACATCTTGTTTTGTTTGAAAAAGATATTTCAAATTTTCATTTACACGGGAAAAAATCTCGATGAACTCGGGATTTCGATGATGAACAATAGGTTGAGCCATAGAAAGTAAAACGTTTTCAGGAACTGGCGTCGGTCCTGGTGTGAAAAGCCTTTTTTTCACTTCAATCTCCATCTATTGTTTTTAAGATCTCCTCAAGTCCAAGCTTTTTCAATTCCAAAATCATCTTATGATCTGTCAAATTAAATTGAATCGGCGTTATAGAGATATAATTGTTCTGAACAGCGGTATGGTCAGCATTTATATCATCCGGTTCATAGTTTATAAATTTTCCCGTAAGCCAATAATAATCCCTACCGTTTGGGTCCTTTCTAACTTCAAACCAATCATCCCAAAAAGCATTGCCTTGACGAGTGATGAGAATTCCTTTTATCTCTTCCCTCGGAACAGCTGGAACATTTACATTTAAAAGAGTCCCTTTCGGTAAGCCATTCTTAAATACAAACTCAGCAAGTCTAACAGCAAGTTTCGAAGCAAATGTAAAATCTGGATTTGGTGCATAAGTTGCAAGAGAAATTGCAATTGAAGGAATACCAAGTATCGTCCCCTCCGTCGCAGCTGAAACTGTTCCAGAATAAATTATATTTATCGAAGTGTTTGTCCCGTGATTAATGCCCGATATTAAAAGATCAATTTTTTTATCTTTTAAAATTGCCTTGACAGCAAGTTTAACCGCATCAGCTGGGGTCCCATCCACAGCGTAACCGAAAAACTCACCATTTTTATAAAATGGGTTAACCCTAAGCGGATATTGAACGGTTATCGCATGTCCAACCGCGCTCATTTGTTTTTCCGGAGCCACAACCGTAACATCTGCTATTTTCTTTAATTCCTTTACAAGAGCATAAATCCCATCAGCATTTATTCCATCATCGTTCGAGACCAATATATGCATTTACTATTTTTCTTTTCTTTTTGTTTTATTTAACTCTTTTCGATTTATCTTCTGTTCTTTTTATCTCTTTTTAACTCTTCAATCTTTTTCAACTCATTGTATGCCTCGCGCCTGTCGGGATTTATCTCAGCCGCTTTTCTCAAAGTCGCCTCAGCCTCGGATAATCTCCCAGCATTTGCATAAACAATCCCAAGATAAACATATTGCTCATAATTCAAAGGATTATAACTAATTGCTTTCATAAGCGATCCAATCGCCTCATCATAAAGTTTAAGTTCATTATAAACTTGAGCCAACAAAGTCCTCACCACCCAAAAATCATTTCCACTTGAAATTGCTGACTCAAGCAGCGTCTTAGCATCCGACCAATTTCCCTGAGCCTTGTAAATGTCAAAAAGTCTGATATAAGCGAGGACAAAGTTGGGGTCAAGTGAAACCGCCTTCGAAAGATAAATTATAGCAGGGTAAAAATCGTTATTTTCATAATAAAGTTCACCTATCGTATAATTTGCAAATGGAAATCTTGGTTCAAGCAAAACAGCCTTTCTTATCGCATCAAGTCCAGCTGTCTTATCCCCAGCAAGTAATTTGCTCAAACCATCACGATAAAGTTCAATCGCTTCCCTGGACAAATTTTTCTCCGTTACAAAAATCATATTTCTCAAAATTTCAAGCCTTCTGATAAGTTCGAAATCGGTCAACTTCTTCAATGCATTCACAATGTAGTTTTTGCTCTCGGAGTAATTTTTTCTAATATAATTATCAATTGCGAGAAAAATTTCATAATAAGGTTGAGGCAATTGATTCGAATTGTTCAAAAGATTAACAAGAAACTTTTCATCAAACAAAGTTCGCTTTGTTTTCAAGTTCGAAATGCAAACGCGTTGAAATATGTTGTAATCTTTCTCGATCCCGAAAGCCCTTAAATTTGCAAGAACTGTGTCAGCTAATTTGAATTCAAACTTCGTCGTGTCAGGGTTATTCCAGAAAGATTCTGATGTGAAAGCATAAGCGAGAGCATCTATCATAATTCGATATTTGAAATTCAAACCGCTCTCCGTGTTAAGCCAAGATATGCTTTTAACATCAAGACGATATTTCTCCGCTTGAACCTCGTTTTCAAGTTTTTCAAAGTATCCGTTTGCACGCGAAAGCATATCAAAAACAAGCATATCGGAGAGGATATTTAATTTCGGTGTTAAAATATTATTCACATAATCTTGAAAATCAACTTTCAAACTGTCATATTCCTTGAGTTTATCCTCCGGCTCCATAACAGTAGAAACAACGGAATTAAACCTATCGACCAGTTCAATCAAGATATTATTAAGCGATTTTATGCATTTTTCACGAGCATCTTTATAAAATGAAAATTTCTTTGCTCCTTCATCCGCAACAAGTCCAAACAAAACATTCGCCGAACCTCGGTAATCCTTATCATTATAAAGTTTAAGCCCATCCTGATATAATTTTGACGCCCTGGAATAACCCTCCCATAGATTTTCCGGAATCCTCATTTCTCCTGAACTTACAGCTTTCTCAGAAATTGGGTAGACAATTTTAAAAGGGCTATCAATTTTGAATTTCTTTTCGAAACCAATTATTAAACTTACAACCCCACCATAAGTTACAAAGTCATAAACCTCTGGATAATAAATGTTCCCATTTTGTTGAATTAAAACCTTCTTTGCAAACTCTTCCGCAAATTTTTCATCAATTTTCCAATTGCCTTCGGGTTGACAAACAAAATAATAATATGCCCCTTTTGCAACATCCATATCTGTGAAATTTTGCTTCGCACCCTCAACGGAAAATTTAACTGTAACAAACCTTTCCCCCGAGATGAGAGATTTCTCGCGCACCTTTAGAGTAACACTCTGTGGTAAAGCGGTTGAAACAAATAAAAGCGACAGCAATGTTATAATTTTCAAACTTCTCATCTTAGTTTCTCTCTTGATTTTTTCGCTTTTTAAAAAGTTATAAAATTGCCCAATTAAAATCAACCGAATTAGAAATAAATGAAAAAGGTATTATGGGAGGAACGACTGTTGAGATACCCAATTACCTTTACCCTCGCAAAGGCTCAGCTGTAATGTTTAAGAATAAATTTTTTGAATCTCTAACGAAAACTCATCCTATAACTCCACTCGTTGTCTATCTGCCAGCGGTGTTATATTTCGTATACTACTCATCATATAAGCTTAACTTCAAAGTATTCACGATAGCTGGACTCTTTAGCGTAGGTATGTTTTCATGGACTTTAACAGAGTATCTTCTGCACAGGTTTTTGTTTCACTTTGAACCACGAACCCCCACCGGTTTTAAGATACAATTTTTAATTCATGGCGTTCACCATCAATATCCTAAGGACCCAAAGCGACTTGTTATGCCTCCTGCGGTTAGTTTAACGCTTGCGGTTGTTTTCTGGTATATTTTCAAATCTTTTCTCGGGATTTACACCTTTAGTTTCTTCCCAGGTTTCGTCGCAGGTTATATAGCCTACGATATGACTCATTACGCAATACATCATTTCAAGCCTCCGAAAAATAAACTTCGATATCTATGGAAACATCACCTTCAACATCATTACAAAGCACCAAATAAAGCGTTTGGCGTTTCAAGTCCTCTGTGGGATTATGTCTTTGGAACAGCACCTTGATTCGTCGGGAACTAAAGTATTGACTTTTAACAAAAAATGTTTTATAATTATGCTAAAAGCCCAAAAATTTAAGGAGGTTGATAACTATGAGAAAAATTCTTTCATTGATGATTATAGCGATTTTAATTGGCTCCATCGCATTTGCTCAGGGCGGGAATTCAACTAAGCCAGAGGTTGAAGCTGCAAAATTGTTCAATGAAGGAAATTCCCTTCTGAGAAGCGGGAATTATAAAGCTGCGATCGAAAAATTTGATCAAGCTTTAAATCTTCAAAAAGACCCGAAGTTTTATTACAGCAAGGGGCTCGCTCTAAAAGCGTTGAAACAAAATGATGAAGCAATCAATGTATTCAAAGAAGCCATAAATCTTAAAAATGATTTCGCCCCAGCTTATAACGCCATCGCTGGAATTTATCTTACACAAGGTAACTATGACGACGCAATATCTTACTACAAGAAAGCTCTCGAATATGATTCAAAACTTGATGTTGCGGTTAAAGGAATTGTTGAGGCATTGATCGGAAAATCAAATGCCTTGATCCAAGCGGGGAAATTTCAGGAGGCGCTTGACCTCCTCATACAAGCTACAACCTACAGGCAGGATTATCCTAAAATTTATGTGATGCTTGCGATCGTATATAATAAACTATCACAATATGACAAAGCGGTTGAATCAGCAAAGAAAGCCATCGAGTTAAATCCAAAATCCACGAATGCGGATGCATATTTTGAACTTGGTGTCGCTTACAAGAAATTAGGACAGGTTGAAGAAGCAAGAAAAGCATTTCTTGAGGCTAAAAAAGATCCTCGACTTGCGAGAAACGCGCAGTATGAACTTGATCTTCTGAAAGAACAATAATTTAAAAAAAGTTTTTGAAAGCAATACCCCGACCATAAAATGGTCGGGTTTTTTATTTTGAAAGCTATGAATAAAGATTTGAAATTCTTGACAAGGATAGTTTCGCTCGTATCGCTTGGCAAAAGAAGGAAATTAAAAAGTGAGATCGTTAAAGCTTTATCTTCAAATGTAAAACTTGAAAGGCTTGAAGAAGCGATTTTACAATGCTATTTATTCGCTGGATTTCCAGCGGTCATCGAGGGTTTTAAAGTTTTAAGGGAAATTAAACCTAATACACATAGAAAAAGCAAAAAATACAATGTGAATAAATTTCGTGCAGAGGGAATTAAAACATGCAGAAAAGTTTATGATAAAAATTTCGACAAGCTGGTTAAAAACATTAAATCACTTCATCCCGAGCTCTTTGACTGGATGATAATTGAAGGCTATGGGAAAGTTTTAAGTAGAGATACGTTAAGCTTAAAGGAACGAGAAATTTTAAATGTCTCAATCCTAACTTCGCTTGGATGGAAAAATCAACTTCATTCCCATATAAAGGGCGCCATAAATACCGGTGCAAAACGCAGTGAGATTGAAGAGGTAATTAAGTCTATCTCCGACATTTGCGGAAAAAGTAAGGTAGCCACCGCCTTCAAAATTCTTTCAAAAATTTAACCCCTATCTTTAATCCCTATCCTTTAAAATCCAAATATTTTAAACACCGCAATAATTTGACTTTTAAGTTTTAAATTGTTATATTTACATCGTGGATATAGGATATCCAAAATTAAAATTTTAGCTCAAAATGATTATATCGAAAACACTTGATTACGCGGTGAGGACGCTGACTTACTTAGGAAAACAGCCAAGTGGAAAAACAATATTAATGAAAGAGATTGCAGAAAACCAAAAGATACCTGTTAGCTACCTTGCTAAAGTTATGCGACAACTTGTAAAGGCTGGGATAGTTATCTCTGAATATGGACCAAATGGCGGATATTCGCTGAAGAAAAACCCCTCGGAGATTACCCTGAGGCAGGTTTATGAGGCGGTTGAAGGTGAATTGAAGATGATAGAATGTTTCGATACCCCAGGCTCAATCTGCGTCTTTACTTCACAATGTGGTCAAGCGGATATTTGGTATGAAATAGAGACAAAACTGGTTAAAATTCTTGAAGGTATAACGATACAAGACATAATAATTCGGGATGATCTCTATCCTCAAAAATTAAACTTAAACAAACAGGAGAATAAATATGCCAACCCTTGAAATCAAAGACTTATACGTAAGCGTTGATGGAAAAGAAATTTTAAAAGGAGTGAACTTAACAATAAATAAGGGCGAAACCCATGCTCTTATGGGTCCGAATGGCTCTGGGAAAAGCACGCTGGCTTACACAATTATGGGGCATCCAAAATATAAAGTTGAATCGGGCGATATTCTCTTCGATGGGAAAAGTATACTTGATTTGAAACCGGATGAAAGAGCAAAACTTGGTTTGTTTTTAGCGTTTCAATATCCTGTAGAGGTTCCTGGAGTCACCTTGTTTAACTTTCTCTGGAAAGCGATCCAAGCAAACAATATAGATTCAAAATCGTTAAGAGCATCAGCATTGCCAAAGTCTATAATCGATTATAAAAAGGAAGTACTTGAAAAGATAAAGAAATTAAATATGAACGAAATTTTTCTCTATAGGCCAATCGGTGTTGGTTTTTCAGGTGGTGAGAAGAAACGAATGGAAATACTACAAATGACGATGCTAAAACCAACGATTGCATTTCTTGATGAGCCCGATTCTGGGCTTGACATTGATTCTCTGAAAATTGTTGCAGATGTTGTGAATTCGGTCAGAAACCCGGAACTTGGAATTGTGATGATAACTCACTATCAAAGGATTTTGAATTACATTAGACCTGATTTCGTTCACATTATGCTTGATGGAAGGATTGCAAAATCCGGCGGTCCTGATATAGTTGAAAAACTTGAGCAAGAGGGATACGCTTGGATAAGGGAAACAGCAGCAGAATCAGCAGATTAAAAACAAAAAATAAAAGGAAAATTGCCATGCCGAAAACAACAACTCAAATAGATATCGATTACACAAAATATGATTTTAAAGACGAGATAAAGTATGTCTACCAAGCCAAGCGCGGTTTAAGTAGAGAAGTTGTCGAGGAAATCTCTTATTGGAAAAATGAGCCCGAGTGGATGAGGAAGTTTAGATTGCATTCGCTTGAGGTTTTTTTGAAAAAGCCGATGCCGACCTGGGGCGCGGATTTGTCGGAGATAAACTTTGATGAATATATCTACTACATTAAACCGACCGATAGAAAGGGAAAATCTTGGGATGAAGTTCCAGAAAAAATAAGGCAAACGTTTGAACGTCTCGGAATTCCAGAGGCTGAGAGGAAATTTCTTGCTGGGGTGGGTGCTCAATATGAGTCAGAGGTGGTTTATCATAGTTTACGCGAAGACCTTTTGAAAAAGGGCGTCATATTCACGGATATGGATACCGCAGTTAAAGAATATCCTGACATCGTTAAGAAATACTTTGGAACTGTCGTCCCGCCTGAGGATAATAAATTTGCAGCTTTGAATAGCGCTGTGTGGAGCGGTGGAAGTTTTGTTTATGTTCCAAAGGGAGTTGCGGTTGATTTCCCACTTCAAGCATATTTTAGAATAAATGCTGAAAGCGTCGGTCAATTTGAAAGAACCCTTATAATTGCAGAGGAAGGAGCAAGTGTACACTATATTGAAGGCTGCACCGCGCCGGTTTATAGCGAAGATTCACTTCATAGCGCGGTCGTCGAAATAATTGCGATGCCTGGCTCACATGTCAGATATACAACAGTTCAAAATTGGTCGAAGAACGTATACAATCTTGTTACAAAACGGGCTGTCGCTTATGAAGGTGCATTTGTTGAATGGGTTGATGGAAATCTTGGAAGCAAAGTCACTATGAAATATCCCGCTGTTTATCTTCTTGGAAAAGGTGCAAAGGCAGAGATTTTATCAATTGCTTACGCTGGACCTGGACAACATCAAGATACCGGGGCAAAGGTAATCCATGTCGCTCCCCACACCACGAGCAACATCGTTTCAAAATCAATTAGCAAAGGTGGTGGAAGAACAAGTTACAGAGGCCTTGTGAAGGTTCAAAAAGGTGCTATCGGCGTCAAATCAACCGTGCGTTGCGACGCTTTGATGCTTGATGAATTTTCGAGGTCGGATACATATCCATATATGGAAATAGAGGAAGAACTTGTAAGCATCGGTCATGAAGCAACGGTCGGTAAGATAAGCGAAGACCAACTTTTCTATCTTATGAGCAGAGGCTTAACCGAAAGCGAGGCATTGACGCTTGTCGTCCTTGGTTTTATTGAGCCATTTGCAAAGGAACTACCGCTTGATTATGCGATTGAACTTAACAAGCTTATAAAACTTGAGATGGAAGGTGCTATAGGATAAGCTAAATTTTAAAAACAAAATGAAAGCGAGATAAAATGGCGCTCTTCATAGTTCAACATAGACATGAAGCGAATAATTGCCCCGCGAGAAACCCAGAACTCGGGCAAATGCTTCTTAAGCATCTCGCATCTGCAAAAGATTATAAAGTTGAAATTAAATCAGAAGGCGTTGCGAATGGTTTACATAGATTATTTTTAATCGTTGATTCAGAAAATCGCGAAAATGTCGAAAACTTTATGAAGCCATTTACGCAATTTGGTGAAGTTGAGATTTTACCTGCTTCACTTTGTGAGGAAGTCGTCGAAAAAGGCGGTTGCTAATTTTTTCAAATTTTTTTAACTTTATTTCGAAAACTAAACCTAAAAAGATTATGTCCGAAGTTACTTTGCCAAACTGTTTATCCCTTGAAACAATCAATAAACTTTCCATAGAAAGAAATGAACCTGCATGGCTTGTCGAAAAAAGAAACTTTGCCTTTGAAATTCTCGATGAGTTAACTTTGCCTGAATCAAAATACACAAAGATAAAAGGTCTAAACTTAGAGATTTTAAACCCATTTCTAAACGGAAACCCCGATAAAGTTCTATTCGATATAAATAAACTTGATATCTTCATCGTTCAAGCAAATATTTCCGTAAAATACAGGGTCTCCCCAAAATATTCGGACAAAATTGTTCTTTTACCGCTGTCGGAAGCACTTAAAAAATATGAGAATTTAATTAAAGAGAAAATTTTTACGAAGTTCAAGCCTGACCAGAATAAATTCACCGCTCTCCACCTTGCCTTTTTAAATTCTGGCATTTTCATTTATATACCGGACGATGTCGAAATCCCTGAACCAATTTACATAGTTAACGAAGTTCAAACTGAAAACGCTGGGATATTTGCACATAATTTTATTTTGATTGGGAAAAATTCACATGTGACAATCGTCGAGGAAAACCATTGTTGTCTTGGAGATGATTATGCTCTTGTCACAAATGTAAGTGAGATATTCGGCGGGGAGGGGAGCAAGGTCAATTTCATCAGCATAAATAATCTCGGCAGCGGAATTTATAATTACATTGAAAGAATTTTCATCCCAGAAAAAGATGCGAAGATAAACTTCATCGGAAATTGGCTGGGCGGGAAATTGACGCTCTCAAAGCATGAAGCCATCCTTGAAAAACCCGGCGCAGAATTAAGAGATGTTCAAATTGCATTTGGCACAGTGACACAACACTTTGATTTGACAAGTTATGCTCAACATATAAGTCCATATACGAAAAGCGATATCGTTATGCGCGGTGTCTTCAAAGATAAAGCAAGGGCTGTATTCTACGGGCTTGTTGATATTGAAAAAGATGCTCATGATTCTGATTCGTTTTTAAGTGAACATGCGATGCTTTTGAACCCCGGAGCTCGAGCAAACGCCATTCCATCTTTACAGATTAAAAACGCAAACGTAAGAGCGGGACATGGGGCAACCGTTGGACAAATTGATGAAGACCAAATTTTTTACCTTATGACGCGCGGTTTAAGCGAAAGCGAAGCAAGGAAGACAATTGTTGAAGGATTTCTGCTGCCGGCGTTTGATGAGATCAGAATCGATTTCGTTCGCCAAAGAATTCAAGAGATGATACATCAAAAATGGGACGCTACATTTTAAAAATAAAACCTTGCTCAACCAATGGATGAACTTCAGCTTGAAATTTTGCTTGACCACTATCAAAATCCGAGAAACTTCGGACATCTTGAAAACCCAGATATAGTCCATGAAGAAGGAAATCCATCTTGTGGAGACCAAATAAGGATTGAAATTAAACTTGAAGACAACAAAATCTCAGACATTAAATTCACAGGTAAAGGTTGCACGATAAGCCAAGCTTCCGCGTCGATTTTAACTGAACTTGTAAAAGGGAAAACGCTCGATGAGATTAAAAACTTCGGCAAGGAAGATATGTTAAATGCCCTTGGAATTCCGATAAGTCCAATAAGGTTGAAATGCGCTTTGCTTGGTTTAAAAGTTCTAAAGGCAGGAATTTACGGAATTAATACATGGCCGGGAGAAGAGGATTGAAAACAAAAATCTTGAAAAGATGACCGCTCAAGGGAAATACGTTGAATTAGCAAATGTGAATGAGATAAAAAATGGCGAATTAAAAGTTTTTGATGTGAACGGCGAATCGATCATTTTGATAAACTTGAACGAGGAATTTTTCGCTTACAAAAATCAATGCTCACATATGGAGCTTGAATTGAACGACGCTGAAATCGAGGGGGAAATTTTAACTTGTCCTTGGCATGGTGCGCAATTTAACATACGAACTGGGGATGTCGTTCGCCTTCCTGCTTCCGAACCACTTGAGAAATACGAAGTCAGGGTCGAAAACGGTAAAATTTTTGTAAAAATTTAAAAGAGAAAAATTATGAGAGAACAAAACAGCGAAATTATCAGCGCTAAAATTAACACGGAAAAAATAAGAAACGACTTCCCAATTTTAAACCGAGTCATCAACGGTTATCCTGTAATTTATTTCGACAATGCAGCTACAACACAGAGACCAAAACAAGTAATCGACGCGGTTAAAAACTTTTACGAAAATATGAACGCAAATATCCATCGCGCAGTTCACACTTTAAGTTATGAAGCGACGATAGCTTACGAAGAAGCACATAAGAAAGTTGCGAAATTTATAAATGCTAATTCATGGCGCGAGATAATTTTCACAAGAAATGCAACCGAAGCCATAAACCTTGTAGCCTATGCCTGGGGACTTCAAAACTTACAAAAGGACGATGAGGTAATCGTTACGATAATGGAACATCACTCTAACATTGTACCGTGGCAGTGGCTTAGAAAATTCAAAGAGATAAAACTGAAATTTGTCGACATCACTGATGATGGTTATCTCAAAATTGAAGAGTTTGAAAAATTAATAACACCGAGGACAAAGCTTGTCGCGCTTGTCCACGCATCAAATGTTCTTGGGACGATAAACCCAGTGAAAGAGATAACGCAAATTGCGAAGTCAAAAGGTTGTTATGTTTTGATTGACGGTGCACAGTCAACTCCACACATCAAAGTTGATGTCCAAGATATAGGTTGCGATTTCTTCGTTGCATCAGGACATAAGATGCTTGGTCCAACCGGAATTGGTTTCTTGTACGCAAAACGTGAAATCCTTGAAAATATGAATCCGTTTCTCTACGGCGGGGATATGATAAGCACAGTGACAACAGAAGGCGCGACATGGAATGAGTTGCCTTGGAAATTTGAAGCTGGGACACCAAATATCGCTGGCGGAATTGGACTTGGTGCTGCGGTAGATTACCTGCAAGAAATTGGGATGGATAAGGTTTTTGAACATGAAAAAGAACTTTTGAATTATGCTTTCGAGAAAATGAACGAAATTCCGGATATTGAAATTTACGGTCCGAGAGAAAATCGGCTTGGCGTGATTTCTTTCAATATACGTGGAATTCATCCTCACGACATTGCTGGTGTTCTTGACCAGCATGGCATAGCTGTAAGGTCTGGAAATCATTGCACGCAACCACTTCTTGCGCGCCTTGGCGTTGAAAATACCGTCAGAGCAAGTTTCTACATTTACAACACGCTTGAGGAAATCGATAGGTTTGTCGATGCTTTGAAAAAAGCGGTAAAAATTTTTAAAAGAAACAAAATCTAAAAATGGCTTTACGCTTTCCCATCTACCTTGACAATCATGCGACAACGCCACTTGACCCAAGGGTTTTGGAAGCGATGCTTCCATACTTTACTGAAAAATTTGGAAACGCAGCAAGTAGACAACATCAGTTCGGATGGGAAGCTGAAGCCGGCGTCGAACTTGCGCGAAAACAAATTGCGGAGCTTATTAACGCAAATCCGAAGGAAATCATCTTCACAAGCGGTGCTACTGAATCAATTAACCTTGCTCTTAAAGGAACTGCCCTTGCTTATTCGGAGAAGAAAAATCACATAATTACGACACAAATAGAACACAAAGCAACTTTAGATACTTGTAAAAGACTTGAAAAGATGGGATTTAAAATCGATTACGTGCCAGTTGATAGATATGGCCTGGTCGACCCGGATGAAATCAAGAAAAGGATTACATCAGAGACAATCCTTGTAAGCGTGATGTTTGCAAACAATGAAATTGGCACGATTGAACCAATAGAAGAAATTGGTAAAATTTGCGCAGAGAAAGGCATCCTCTTCCACACAGATGCAGCGCAAGCACTGGGGAAAATTCCAATTGATGTACAAAAGTTAAATATCGACCTTATGTCGATGTCAGCGCATAAAATTTACGGTCCCAAGGGTGTTGGCGCTCTCTTCATAAAAAAGAAAACTCCGAAAATTAAAATTATCCCACTTATCGATGGCGGTGGACATGAAGGGGGGCTAAGGTCTGGAACGCTAAATGTTCCTGGAATCGTCGGATTTGGAAAAGCATGTGAAATAGCAAAGTCGGAAATGGAAGAAGAAGCAAAAAGGACAAAGTATCTGCGAGATAAATTGCAAAATGAAATAATGAGTAAACTTGAGGATGTTTATTTAAATGGACATCCGACAAATAGATTGCCAAATAATTTAAATTTGAGCTTCTTTGGTGTGGAAAGTGAGGCGATATTCATGGGGATGAAAGAAGTTGCACTATCGAGCGGTTCTGCATGTTCTTCCACAAGCGTTGAGAAATCGCATGTTTTGAAAGCGATCGGATTGAACGATGATTTAATATCGAGTGCGATAAGGTTTGGAATTGGCAGATTTAACACAGAAGAGGAGATAGATTATGTAATAGAGCGAATCGTCAATATTGTGAAGCACTTGCGAGATATTTCCCCGAAGTATAAATTAAGAAAAGAAACGGCGAAATTTTAAAACAAAACCTGGCGTTGAAAGATGAAAGAAATGAAAGAAGTTCAAGTTCTCCAAGATAATTGGGAAGAATTCTTAAACTTTATGAAACAACGTTATCCACTTTATCATCTCTCGAACGTCTTCGTCCGTGACATCGAATACGCCATAATGGATTATTTTCTGAACAAAGGCAGAAAGATAAGCTTTGCTGAAGCGGAATATCTCGCACAGAAATTTTCAGAGTTTATGGTTCAAAAAGGCGTTTTCAAGCCCGTCAAAAACGAATACAATAAAGTTTGGACTTTGAATTATCCGCAGTTCAAGAAGCCAAGTGTTCAAAAAACCGGTGAAACCAAAACTTAACATGGAGGAAAGTTAATGAGCCAAAGAAGCGAAATAAAAGAAGCGATAAAGATCTCCGAAAGGGCAGCAAAGGAGATAAAGCAAATAATCGAAGATAACAATATACCATCGGAATATGCCCTCAGAATCGGCATCAAAGCAGGAGGTTGCTCGGGATTTACTTATGTTCTCGTTTTTGATTTAGCTAAGGAAAACGACACCATTTTTGAGTCGAACGGGATAAAAGTTGTGATTGACCCGAAGAGTTTATTTTATCTTGAGGGGACCGAGCTTGATTTTGTCGATGGATTGATGGGACGTGGCTTCGTTTTTCATAATCCAAATTCCGTCAGAAGTTGTGGATGTGGGCATTCATTCTCCGTTTAAAAATTAAATTTGTTATGTTAAATGCTTACAAGAAGGAAATTTCTAAAAAGTGCTGGCTTGACAATTCTATCTTTGCCGTTCATAAAATTTTCAAATCTATTCTCAAAAACTAAACAAAAAAAGGAGGTAAGGATGGCTTACGAAGCAAAAAATTTCGATCATCTGCTTGGAACGCCTGGATTTAGCGATCAACTTTTAAAAAATCATTTTACGCTTTACCAGGGATATGTGACAAATACGAATAAACTTGCAGATATACTCGCTCAAATGGCTAAAGAAGGAAAAGTCGGGACGCCTGAATATGCGGAGATAAAGAGAAGGTTTGGATGGGAATTTAACGGAATGAGGCTTCATGAATACTACTTCGGTAATATGGTGAAAGGAGGAAAAGAGCTCGACAAGGGTTCTGCTTTCTTTAAAAAGTTGACCGAGGACTTCGGTTCATATGAAAATTGGGAAAAGGATTTCAAATCGACCGGCGGTATGAGAGGAATCGGTTGGGTTGTGCTTTACCTCGACCCGATTGCAAATAGATTGTTCAACACTTGGATAAATGAACACGACCTCGGACATCTCGCTGGCTCAATTCCACTTCTCATAATGGATGTTTTCGAGCACGCTTATATGATCGATTATGGCCTCAAGAAAGCGGATTACATCGAAGCATTCTTCAAAGCGATTGATTGGAGCGTTGTAGTCAACAGATTCAACAATGCTCCTAAAGTGACATTGTAAAAACATATGGCGGTCCTTGCGACCGCCTTTTTCGTTTATGTTAAACGTTTGCATAATAAGCGTTGGGGAAGTGGACGAAATATCAATTGAAATTTTAACCAAAAACCTTCCCATTTACTTCAATTTTAACCCTGTGAAACTCAAACAAATTGATATCCCGAAAGCAAGTTTCAACCAAAGAAGGGGACAATTTAACTCTTCAATCATACTCGAATATATAACCGAATTAAAACAAAGCAATTGCGACTTTATACTTGGAATAACCGATGTTGACCTTTACACCGACGGTTTGAATTTTGTCTTTGGCGAGGCTAACCCACGATATGGTGTTTGCGTAATTTCAACTTTTAGATTAAGACCGGAGTTTTACGGTAGAAATTTTGATTTGAAAATCTTCACGAAGAGAATTTTAACCGAGGCTGTTCATGAACTTGGCCATCTTCTCAACTTAAAACATTGTACAAATCCAAAATGTGTGATGTTTTTTTCAAACTCAATTATCGACACAGATAGAAAAAGTTTTCTCTTCTGTGAAAAATGCAAGGAAAAGGCAAGGGTTCAAAAATGAAGATATATTTTTACTATCACAAAATGTTATGCTAATTTTCTCAGCATCCTCAAGTTTAGGATGTCAAACTTATCATCATAACCTTTCGGTGTTTCGATAATTTTTGGAATGTCTCTGAACGCGGGATTTCGCATTATGTAACGAAATGCGTTTTTACCAATATATCCCTTCCCTATGTGATAATGTCTATCAACGCGCGAATTCAATTCTCGTTTTGAATCATTTAAATGAAAAACTTTTATCCTCTCGATCCCGATAATTTCATCAAACTCTTTAAAAACTTTTTCGCAACCTTTTTCATCCCTTATGTCATAACCTGCAGAAAACAAATGACAAGTATCTATGCAAACACCGATGCGAGCTTTGTCCTCGATCAAATCAATTAACTTTTTTATCTGCTCAAATTTATATCCAATAGTGGTTCCCTGTCCTGATGTAACTTCGACAACCGTCAGGGTTTTAAAATTTCTTGTCTCACTATGAGCCAGGTTAATCGATTCTGCAGTTAATTTTATCCCGTAATCCTCACCTTTTCCAAGATGAGCCCCAGGATGAAAAACAAGGCACATAGCACCTATGCTTTCGCATCTTCTAAGCTCATCTACAAATGCCCGTCTTGATTTCTTCAATATTTCCTTATCACTCGCACATAGATTTATAAGATATGAGCTATGAACGACGACTGGGTGAATGTCGAACTTTTTTAACTTGGTTTGAAATTCACTTATCTCCTCCTTTGTTAACTCCTTTGACTTCCATTGCATATTGCTTTTGGTGAATATCTGTATCGTTTCACATCCAATTTTCACTGCTCTTGAAACAGCCTTAGGCAATCCACCCGACACAGAGACATGAGCACCGATATTTAACCTTCTTAAGTTTTTCATCTCTTTTTGAGTATGAAGTAAAGACCAAGTATTATCAACAAAATTGGCCAAAACTTTTCAACACTTTCCCAAAGTTCAAATGAATAGATAATCCCAAGATTTGTGAGCAAAAATAAAACACCGATTCCAACTAACACCACTGCCGGCAAAAGCAACGCGAAATCTTTGGGACGATTAACAAACGACATAAAGAAAGATAAACCGATGACCATCATAACAACGGGCCAGAAGAAGTGAACATCTGGATTTAGAAATCCAAACGAATCGATGAACAGATAAATGCCGAAGAAAAACAAAATCGAACCCCAAAAAACTTTTCTATTCGAGTTAAGCCCAAAGCCAGTATATCCAAGATACGCACCGTAGAAAACAATCACAATAGATATAATCTTCTTCCAACTCAGAGATAAAATTCCGATTTTATTCAGCAAGATAATCAAACCAATTATAATCATAACTATGCCAAGTAAAAGCAAGGTTTTGTCCCGGCGTTCGTTTTTTGTATCCGATGGTTTTTCAGTCATTTATCAACCTCCAAATGTGTTACAATTTTTATAAGGTTTTACTCAAAAGGTCTTCAAAGGTTTCACGTCTGCGTATAAGATAATAATTCTCCCCATCAATTAGAACTTCGGGAGGTCTTAGCCTCGCATTATAGTTTGAACTTGAAACAAAACCATAGGCTCCTGCTGTCATTACAGCAATGTAATCTCCTCTTGAAACTTTCGGTATCTTCCTATCGCGAGCGATAAAATCGCCGGTTTCACAAACAGGTCCGACGATGTCCGAGATTTCTATTTCATCCGTTTTAATTTCAACGGGAACGATTTGATGATAAGCATTGTAAAGCGCAGGTCTTATGAGTTCAGTCATAGAGATGTCGGTTACGATAAAATTTTTTGCTTTGCTTTTCTTAACATAAAGAACTTTTCCAACAAGGATTCCAGAATTTGCGACCACAAATCTACCAGGCTCAAACATAATTTCGCATCCAGTTTGTTTCAAAATTTTAAAAACTTCCGATGCAAAAACTTTCAGGTCAAGTTCTGCATCATCATTTTCTTCAAATGGCAATTTCGCATGGCGGACAACATTTTTATATTTCACGCCTAATCCACCACCGAAATCGATGTGAGAAATTTTTACGCTAATTTTTTCAAGTTTCTCAATGTAATTAACGATAAATTTCGCGGTCTCAGCAAACGGTTCAACATCAACAATTTGCGAACCTATATGCGTATGGATGCCTATTATTTCAACATTCGATAATTCCAACCCCTTTTTAAAAATTTCCAACGCTTCATCTGCGTCAATTCCAAATTTGCTCGTTTTTACTCCCGTTGAAATATAAGGATGCGTTTCAGCGTCGATGTCGGGATTTATCCTTATCAAAACCCGCGCTTTTTTATTAAGTTCTTTTGCGATTTCATTTACTATAAATAGTTCTTGTTGCGATTCAATGTTTAGAGAAAAAATCCCTTTTTCAATTGCAAATTTTATCTCTTCATCATATTTCCCAACGCCAGCAAAGGAGATATCTTCTGGCTTAAATCCCGAAGCTAAAGCGATATATATTTCGCCAGCTGAAACAGTATCAGCGCCTGCGCCAAGGTCTTTTAAAATTTTCAATATCGAGGGATTTGAATTCGCTTTCAAAGCATAAAAAATTTTCGCATCGCTAAGCAAACTTTTGAGCAAATTGAATTTATCAACTATCTCAGCTTTGCTATAAATATAGACGGGTGTCCCAAATTCCTCTGCAATTTTTCGGACAGGTACTTCTTCACAATAAAGTTCATCGCCTTTGTAATGGAAACGCAATTTCAAACCTCCTTTTTTGTAAAAAGATAACTTGAAATGTTTTAATTTGCCAGAAAAATTTTCAAAAAATCGAACGAAAATAAAAAAGGACGCCAAAAGGCGTCCCTGAGCAAGGATTTTGAAAATTAAAATTCTCACTTTAATAATCCAAGCCTTCGATATTTCTCAACATACTTTTCATAGAGTTTAACTTGCCTATTCGTAAGGTCTACTTTTCTGCCCTGAATGAATTCATAAACAACTTGCGTTGGAATTTCAAGAGGGTCTCCTGTGGTAACAATAAGCGTTGCATCCTTGCCCGGTTCAATTGAACCAACTTTGTCCGCTACGCCGAGGATTTCAGCAGGATAAATGGTTATAGCTTTCAAAGCCTCATCGCGCGGGAGCCCAAAGGCTACACAAGT
The DNA here is from genome assembly GCA_041640855.1 of Candidatus Kryptoniota bacterium. Classification (GTDB taxonomy): domain Bacteria; phylum Bacteroidota; class Ignavibacteria; order Kryptoniales; family Kryptoniaceae; genus Kryptonium. The sequence continues at coordinate 53,864 of JBEPZK010000003.1, read as the reverse complement.
TGCAGCTTGGTATGGCAGGTTTCTCTCGTTGTAATACCCACCTTCACCACCTATGCAAAACTTAACACCGGCTTTATAAAGTTTATATGCGACTGTAAACGGCTCATCATAATCTGAATCCAAACTTGATGGCAATCGATGGATATTCGTTAAAATAACCGGAATATCTTTATTTTTTAAAACATCCGCTACTTTCCATGAGTCTTCTCCACCGACAATTACAATTTTAACACCTTCACTTTCAGCCCATTCAATTGCAGATAAAATTTCTTTTGATGAATTTGCGTGAACAAAAACTGGAACCTTGCCTTCAAGAACTGGAATCATCGCTTCATATTTTAAATCTGTGTCGTGATAAGGAATTCCTTTTTGAGCTTCCGCTTCTTTTGCTTTTTTATAAGCTTTTGCTTTTGCGAAAGTTTCTCTAATAAGTTGAAGGCGTCTTTCAACTTCTTTCCTCAATTCTTCAGGGCTTTGTCTTGTAAAAGCAAATCCTCTTGTTGGTTGAACCATTCTTGGCCAATAGATGTGAAGCCCAACGGGTGCTTTTAAAGTCATCTCTTCCCATGTCCAGCCATCAAACATCATAAGGGCGGATTGCCCTGCTATAAGTTCGCCTGTAGGTACGACGAGAGCCATAGTTATTCCATTTGCACGTGTTACAGGTGGATGCTCGCTATCGGGATTAAAAGCGACCTCGGCGCGAACGTTCGGGTTCACAAGTCCAACTTCCGTTACATCGCGAGTTGCTCTTACAGCGCCAATTTCAATTAAACCGATCGTCGTGAAAGCATTTATAAGTCCCGGGTAAACGTGTTTGCCTTTGACATCGATTATTTCGGCATCTTTTGGTATGTTTACATCCTTTCCAACCGCCACAATTTTCCCTTTGTCAAATAGAACTATGCCATTTTCAATTGTTCCATTTGTGATGGTGTGAATAGTTCCACCAACAAGGGCAATTGGTTTATTTTGCGGTTTTCCAGGAATTATATCGGAAGCGAACAATTTAAATGCAAAAGTTAAAGTTAAAACCAAGATAAGTTTTATTTTCATCGCTAAAACCTCCTTTTTAGTTTTGCTGTGTTGCAAATTGTGGCACTCTTGTGGAAGACTTAACTTCAAAAATTTTCTGAATTATAAACGCTCTTTGCTTCTTTATCTCCTCGCGCATTTTCAAATCCTCATTTCTATCGAAATATTTTCTACCATCGATCCAAGTTTGTTCACAAATTGTATATGTTGAAAGCGGATTTCCGCTCCAGATGACAAAATCAGCATGTTTGCCGGGTTCAAGTGAACCAACATATTTATCAATTCTCAATTGTTTAGCTGGGTTTATAGTTACAAGTTTAAGCGCTTCTTCTTCAGATAAACCACCATACTTAATAGCCTTCGCTGCTTCAAGATTTAATCTCCTCGCAAGCTCGTCGCTATCTGAGTTAAACGAGGTAACAACCCCGACCTTTTCCATCAAAGCACCATTGTATGGAATTGCATCATAGACTTCGAATTTATAAGCCCACCAATCGCTAAAAGCTGAAGCACCAGCGCCGTGCTTTGCTATAACCTCCGCAACCTTGTATCCTTCAAGGACATGTTGAAGAGTTGCAATTCTAAATCCAAAATCTTCTGCAACTCTTAAAAGCATCAAAATTTCATCTTGTCTATATGAGTGCGCGTGGACAAGACGTTTCCCTTTGAGAATTTCAACCAACGCTTCAAGTTGGAGGTCTTTTCTTGGAGGAATCAAAATTTTCTTTTTGCTCTCTTCTCTATATGTATCCCATGCTTTTTCATAATCGATCGCGGATTTGAAGGCATCTCTTATAATTTGTTCAACGCCCATCCTTGTCTGAGGATATCTTGTCGTATATCTATCACCCCAGTTACTTTGTTTAACATTTTCGCCAAGCGCAAATTTGATTCCGGCTGGGGCTTCTTTAAAAATCATCTCATCTGGCAAAGAACCCCATCTATATTTCAAAACTGCATTTTGACCTCCGATTGGATTTGCCGAGCCATGCAATATATTTGCAACTGTAACGCCACCAGCAAGTTGCCTATAGATATTTATGTCATCGCTATTTATCACATCTTGAATTCTAACCTCGGCTGTTATCGCCTGAGTTGATTCATTTACACCGCCAGTTATCGCGGTATGAGAGTGAGCATCTATTATTCCCGGTGTTACATGCTTTCCGGTTGCATCTATGACGACAGCACCTCTTGGGGCTTCGAGATTTCTCCCAATCTTTTCTATTATTCCACGCCGAATAAGCATATCCGCATTTTCAAGTTTACCCGCATCTGAACACGTCCATATCGTTGCGTTTTTAACCAATATATATTCTGGTTGTTCCGGTAGCTTTGAAAGTCCAAAAGCACCATCGGGATAAGTTACAGGCAAAGGTTCAAACTTAACTTTTTTGATTTGCTTTGGTCTCTCATCCCTTCGCTCGGAAACCTTTTCTGCTATAAAGGTCAACCTTTCCCCGCTCAAAAGCTCTGCATAACCTTCAATTTTATTTTTCTTCACGAACGCGGAAATCCTTACAACTCCATTTATCCCAATTGAATCTCCATTGAAAGCAAGGGTTAGATTATTGTCAAATAAACTAACTTTGAGAAAACTTACCGACTTTGCTCCTCTTTTTATGTTTCCTCTCAAATTTTTAATTTGTCCAGTTATGTTGAAAGTCAAAGTATCGTTATTTAACTTGGCTTTCCACTCACCGCGTGGGTCAAATTCAGGTAATCCTTCAACATCATATTTTTCGCCATCAATCCACACTTGCAATATCCTCGCATCGTCGTCAAAAATGTTTTTATCGGTGATTATAAAATTCGCCATTTTACCCGGTTCAATTGAACCAAGAAGTTTATCAAGACCAAGAAGTTTTGCTGGGGTCAAAGTTAAAGCTGAAAGGGCTACATTCTCGGGAAGACCTCGCTCAATAGACTCGCGAACTCTTTGCAAAAATTCGGATGTATTTTCAAGTCGATATGTCGTAAAAGCAAAACTCACTCCGACATCATTTAATTTCTTTGGATTTTCGGGCGCATTATACCAATGTTTAAGAGTTCTAAGGTCGATTTGTTCCGCATCGTCGGGATTCTCGATATCAGGTGGTTTCGGGAAGTTAACGGGTAAGATTACAGGAAAACCTGTATTTTTAATCGCCTCAGCTCTACGATATTCATAACCACTCCCAACTATCCATGCATTTAAAGAGAATTCCTTTGCGATTTTTGCACATCTTAAAAAATCAAGTTCATCGCTTGCTTCAAAAGTAACGGGTTCTCCTCTCAAAGTGCTTTGAAGAGCCTCAAGTGAAGAATTTGCTTCAGGTCTTGGAAGTGCTGGGTTTTTAGTGAAGGCATCCCATGCAGACGCATACCATTGTGCGTCGAGAAATGTTTGGCGAATTAAAGCAACGTTTCCCATCAACGAGTTTGGATAAACATCTCTTCCAAACCCACGGATAAATGCTATATGCTGAGCAACGACAGGTTTTATCACCACATCATTTGGTGATTTGCCATCTGCAAGCGTCACAAGAACACTTCTCCCTTTGAAAATTCCCTCTCTTGGAACACTAAGAACAACGGTAAAACCTTGTGCTCTTAATTTCTCTGCCTCTTTCGGGTCAGGGGAGAATATTTCTACCGCAAGCTTGTGCGAAAGAACGTTTGGATTCCAGTTCCAAGTGCCAGTTTTTCTAACTTCGGTTTGCTGTGGTTGCTGTTCCGGTGGTTGTTGTCCTCTTTCGGGAGGCTTCGGCATTCCATAGTTTGTATAAAGATCGATAAAACCTGGATAAAGTATCTTTCCAGAAAGGTCAATCACCTGTGCATCACTCG
>JBEPZK010000003.1:0-42500 GCA_041640855.1 Candidatus Kryptoniota bacterium | reverse complement strand
CAACCAACTTTACGAACTTGCATATAACCTTTGGTGGACCTACAACCCAAACGCTCAAGAAATTTTTGAAATACTTTCACCAACGCTATGGAAATTATCAAATCATAATCCAATTACAGTGCTAAAATCAATATCAAAAGACGAACTTAAAGCAAGGCTATCAAACCCAAACATCTCCGAGAAAATCGAAAACGTTCTAAACGAATTCAACCAATATATAAACTCTAAATCAAAGCTCTCAAAAAATAATTTCCCTGACTTTATAAACCATCCAATCGCATACTTCACAGCTGAATTTGGTCTCCATGAATGCTTGCCAATTTACTCCGGAGGACTCGGAGTTCTATCCGGAGACCACGCTAAATCCGCAAGTGATATAGGATTGCCCTTCGTGGGCATAAGCTTATTTTACAGACAAGGTTACTTTGACCAAAAAATTGCAGAAAATGGATGGCAAATCGAGGAATATAACCTCGTCCAACCCGAATTCTTACCATTAAAACTTGTCAAAGATAAAAACAATCAACCCTTAAAAATTAAACTTAACATCGCTCATTCAGATATCTTTATCCAAGCGTGGGAAGTAAAAGTTGGAATTTCAAAAATTTATCTCCTCGACACAAACTTACCAGAAAACGATTTTCACTATAGGGATATAACAAGCAAAGTTTATGGCGGTGATGCAACCACACGAATCTTCCAAGAGATAGTTTTAGGAATCGGAGGTGTAAGATTTCTCAAAGCAATTGGCATAGAACCAGCAGTTTACCATATAAACGAAGGGCACAGCGCCTTCTTAACACTCGAACTTATGAGAGAGGAAATAAATAAAGGAAAAACAAGGGAAGAAGCAGAAAAAATCGTTAAAGAAAAATGCATATTCACAACCCATACACCAGTTCCAGCGGGACACGATAGATTTGCGCCAGATTTAATTGAATATGCTTTGTCAGGATTTATAAAATCACTAGGGATGTCATTGAAAGAATTTTTGTCTTACGGCAGAATCCATCCAGATAATGACCAAGAACCTTTTTGCATGACAGTTCTTGCGCTTAAACTCTCAAGAAATGCAAATGCTGTAAGCGAATTAAATGGTATGGTCAGCAGAAAAATGTGGCAACCACTTTTCAAAAGCAAATCAGAAAAAGATGTCCCAATAGGACATATAACCAATGGGGTTCACATCCCGACTTGGCTTAACAAAATTACATTTGAATTCTGGAACAAAAAACTTGGCGATAAATGGTACGAAGAACTTGAAAACCGCAAACTTTGGGAAAACGTTCTCGATGAGAATTTTATTACCGATGAAGAAATCTGGGCAATTAGATATGAATTGAGGCGAAATTTAATTGAGTTCGTTAGAGAAAAAATGTTTTATCAAATTTTAAAAACTGATTCGAAAGCAAATGTCCATTCGATTTTGTCGCCCGACGCATTAACAATAGGATTTTCGCGAAGATTTGCAACTTATAAAAGAGCTCTACTGCTTTTCCACGATATCGAAAGAGCTAAGCGAATTTTCAACAATAAGGACAGACCAATTCAAATAATTTTCGCAGGAAAAGCTCACCCAAGGGATGATGCGGGAAAGGAATTTCTACAACGAATAATTCAAATCTCCAAAATGCCTGAATTTTACGGCAAAGTTATATTCATAGAAAACTATGATATGAATATAGCAAGACATCTCGTTTCTGGTTGCGACCTTTGGCTCAACAATCCAAGAAGACCCCTTGAGGCAAGTGGAACAAGCGGACAAAAGGTTATACTCAATTTTGGATTAAACTTCAGCATACTCGACGGATGGTGGCGGGAAGCTTACAACGGGACAAATGGCTGGGCAATTGGAAAAGATGAATCAATCGAAGACCCAAATATCCAAGACAAGCTTGATGCTGAGTCGCTCTATCAAACGCTAGAAAGCGAAATCATCCCAGCGTTTTACAATAGAGATGAAGATGGAATCCCAAGGGAATGGATTAAAAGAATCCGAAGTTCAATCGCAACGATAACCTCGTTTTTCAACACGAATAGAATGGTCAAAGAGTATGTCGAAAAATATTACAGGAGAAGGTGAAATTTGCTTATTAACACTTCAACTTTTAATTTAGTTTAAAATCAAAAACAACAAAAGGGAAAAATCATCATGGCTCGGAGCTTAAATAAGGTTATGCTTATAGGTCATCTTGGCGCTGACCCTGAATTGAGATATACACCAAGCGGAGTTCCTGTTGCTACATTTAGAATTGCTACAAATGAAACCTGGCGCGATGCAGAAGGAAAAACACAGGAAAAAACCGAGTGGCATACAATTGTTGTTTGGAGAAAACTTGCGGAGTTAACAAATGATTTGCTTAAAAAGGGAAGTAGAGTCTATGTCGAGGGTCGACTTCAAACGAGAACCTATGAAGATAAAAATGGGATAAGAAGAACCGTGACGGAAATCGTTGCTGACGACATAATTTTACTCGAACCGAGAATTACAACAAATGGAACGGTACAGGAAGTTCAACAAAGGATAGCGCCACAAGAACAACTTGAGACAGATATCCCAGACATATCTTTAGAACCTCCACAAGAGCCCAGCGTTGATAAACCATCTGAAGATGATGAACTTCCATTTTAATAAAAATTTTGCCTGATTTTATGTTGTATGATGTGATCGCCCTCTCGATCTTAATTTTTGGTTTGCTTATTTTATCCGGTCTCGTATCTGGCTCCGAAGTAGCTTTGTTCTCATTATCAAATGAATCGATAGAAAAATTTTCAAAAAGCAAAGCAAAATCACATAAACTTGTCTCAAAACTCTTAGAACATCCTCAAAGACTTCTCATTACAATATTAGTAGCAAATAATCTCGTCAACATCGGTATCGCTTTAACATCAACAATCCTCGCAATGAAGATAAGCTATGCGGTTGGGGTAAATCCTGAATATTTAATATCACTTAACATAATCATAATCACCGCGCTTGTTCTGGTCTTCGGAGAAATTTTTCCGAAGCTAATCTCTGCAAAACAGCCAGAAAAAATTGCCCCCCTGATTTCCAACTTAATAAACATCATCTCAATAGCTCTTTATCCGCTCGTTGAATTATTTTCGATCGTTATAAATTTATTCAAAAAAAGAATCCCCAAGGCATCGTCAAATCTTCTATTTGAGGAGATAAAACCACTTATTGAGCTTGGGGGAAAATACGGCGTGATACGAAAAGAAGAGGAGGAGATAATAAAAAATCTTCTCCAATTCCCAAACAAGACAGTTAAAGATGTAATGACATCTCGAGTTGATATGGTCGCGATCGAAGTTAACACAGAGTTAAATCAAATCATCAAAAAAATTCGGGAAACAGGTTTATCGCGCCTGCCAGTTTACCAAGAACAAATCGACAACATCATTGGAATCCTTTACGCAAAAGATCTAATTCAATTCATCAAAAATAGAAAAGCAAGAAAAAATTTCGATATAAGAAAGTTCCTTAAAGAACCAATCTTTGTCCCTGAGACGATGAAACTAGGAACCCTGCTTCAAGAGTTTAAACGGAAAAAGATGCATATAGCTATTGTCGTGGATGAATTTGGTGGAACAGCCGGGCTTGTGACACTTCAAGATATAATAACCGAAATTTTTGGTGAAATTGAGGGCAAGAAAGAAGAGGAAAAACCATTCGAAAAAATAAATGAAAACGAATTCATTGTAGACGCAAGTCTCACCATAGAAGAGGTAAATGAATTAATCGGAACCAACTTGAAAACAACCCAAACCGATTATGATACAATTGGCGGTTTCATACTTGAGATAATGGGGAAAATTCCGAGTGAAAAAGATGTTATAAATTATGAAAACATTAAGTTCACGGTTGAGGAGGTTGAAAACAGACGAATTAAAAAAATCAGGGTAGAAAAATTAAAAGAGGCAGAAAATAATGTTTAAAAAAATCTCGCACATCGGAATAGCTGTGAAAAATATCGAACAAGCGATAGAAACATTTTCAAATTTAAGCGAAATAAAAGATTACCATATCGAAACGGTAGAAGAGCAAAAAGTTCGAGTTGCAATTTTTAAGGTTGGAGAATCGCGGATAGAATTATTAGAACCAACATCACCTGATTCTCCTGTTGCAAAGTTTATAGAGAAAAGAGGCGAGGGAATTCATCATATCGCATTTGAAGTTGAAAATATCGAAGAAGAGATTGAAAAAGTCAAAGAAAAAAATTTTCAACTTATCGACTCAAAACCAAGATATGGCGCAAACAATTGCTTGATAGCTTTTGTTCATCCGAAATCTTGTAACGGCGTTCTTGTTGAATTAACACAAGAACTCAAAAATGAACCAGGAACTTGAGATAAAAATACAAAATCTACCGCAATCCCCCGGCGTTTATCAATTCAAAGATGCAACTGGTAAGGTAATTTATGTCGGTAAAGCAAAGAATTTAAAAAACAGAGTAAAAAGCTATTTCGTAAAATCACAACCGTTAAATCCAAAAATCAACGCACTTGTTTCAAAAATACACGATATAGAAATAATCGTCACATCCTCCGAAGTCGAAGCCCTCATCCTCGAGGCAAACCTTATAAAAAAACTTAAACCAAAATACAATGTAAGCCTAAAAGACGACAAAAGTTACCCATATATCGTGGTGACAAATGAACCATTCCCACGTGTATATTCAACGAGACGAATAAAACTCGATGGCTCGCGATATTTTGGACCATATACCGATGCTTACTCACTTAAACAAACATTGAAATTGATACGAAGCATCTTCATGGTCAGAAGTTGTAAATACTACATCGATGATGAAGTCATCAAAAAGAAAAAAATTAAAGTTTGTCTCGACTACCACATAAAAAAATGCGGAGGTCCTTGCGAAGGGCTCGTCTCAAAGGAGGAATACAATAAAATGATCGAACAAGTGATTCAACTTTTAAACGGTAAAATCGATTCGCTTGTTGAATCGTTAAAAAAACAAATGGAGGAACTCGCAAACGAATTAAAATTTGAGGAAGCAGCATTAATTAGAGACAAAATCAAAGCTCTGGAAATTTACACATCAAAACAAAGCGTTGTAAGTCTTGAACCAATCGATAGAGACATCTTTGCTGTTGCCTCAGAAGGGGAAGATGCATGTGGGGTGCTTTTCAAAGTCAGAGATGGAAAACTTGTTGGAAGCCATCAACTTTTTCTAACGGGAACATCTCACAAGGAAAAAAAGGAGATACTTGAAACGCTCTTGACACAATATTATCTCACTGCAGATTATATCCCATCAGAAATTTTGCTCCCCGAACAAATTGATGACACAAGTTCAATTGAACAGTGGCTCTCCGAACGGAAAAAAACGACAGTCAAAATAAGACCACCAGAAAACGAAGATGAAGCCAGACTCATTTCAATGTGCGAGATAAACGCAAAATATCACCTTGACGAATACAGGATTCAAAAAATCAAAGCGAAAGAAGAGTTTGCGCCAAATGTCCTCAGAGCACTTCAAAAAGAACTTCACCTCGATAGATTACCGAGGCGAATCGAATGCTTTGATATATCGAACATTCAAGGTTCAGATATAGTCGCGTCCGTCGTCGTATTTGAAAATGGGAAACCAAAGAAAAGTGAATATAGAAAGTTTAAAGTTCGAAGCGTTTCAGGGAAGCCAGACGACTTTGCAAGTATGGCTGAGGTCATCGAGCGAAGATATTCACGAGTTTTAAACGAAGGCGGTAAAATGCCCGACCTAATCGTCATCGACGGTGGAAAAGGTCAGTTAACATCAGCAATAAAATCGCTTGAAAAACTTGGGATTAAAAATCAACCGATAATATCCATCGCGAAAAAATTCGAAGAAATTTATTTCCCCAACCTCGAATATCCACAGTCCCTTCCAAAATCATCCCCAGCCCTGCATCTCCTACAAAGAATAAGGAACGAAGCACACCGATTTGCAATCACATTTCACAGAGAAGTGAGAGCAAAGCGAACCTTTTCGACAAAACTTCTCGAAGTGAATGGGATTGGGGAGAAAAGAGCAAGACTTTTACTTACCAAATTCGGTTCAATCGAAGAGATAAAAAAGGCGCCAATCGAAGAACTCGAAAAAATTCTCGGGAAAAAGGTCGCAAAAAACTTGGTCGAATTCCTTAACAAAAACTAATATACAAATGACCCCAATTCAAAGAAGCATAATAAAGACGCTGGCTTATTTTTCAATTTTTAAACATCCGCTGAAAATTGATGAACTGCATCGTTTCTTGCTTTTCAAAAAATGCACAATCGGCGAATTGGCGAGAGAGATAAATGGACTCAGATCACAAGGCATCGTTTTTGAGATAGATAAATTCTTCTTGTTAGAAAACGATAAAAATTGGGTCATAAATAGAATCAAAGGTGAAAAACTTGCGCGAAGATTTTGGAGGATAGCGAAATTTATGTCGCACATAATAAAAAGATTTCCATTTGTCAGAGCAATTTTCATCTCTGGCTCGCTTGCAAAGTTCAACGTCACCAAAAGCACTGATATCGACTTTTTCATAATAACTAAATCTAAACGACTCTGGCTGACCAGAAGTTTTTTGATAGCATTTAAAAAAGTTTTCCTTCTAAACAAGAAAAAATTTTTCTGCATAAACTATTTCATCACCGACGACCATCTTGAAATTGAGGACAAAAACATATTCACAGCGATGGAAATAGCCTCTGTTAAGCCAATTTTTAATTATGAGGTATATCTGCAATTTATCAAGGCGAACTCATGGATAAAAAATTTTATCCCAAACTTTTACACGACACAAAGTTTTAACACAATTTCAAATAAACCCTCTTTTATTCAATCTGCGTCGGAAAAAATTTTTGAATTCGCTCTCAATCGCAAGAAAGATTTCCTTGATAAATTCGATTTAATTTTGATGAACAAATGGAAAGAAATTTGGCGGAGAAGATACCCAAATCTAACGGATGAAGAAAGAGATTTGATGTTTAGATGTAGACCTTACGTTTCCAAAGCCCATCCAAACGATTTCCAAAGTTTCGTTTTACAAAATTACGAGAAGAAGATCAAAACCTTGCTCAACCGCGAAGAGATTTAACTTGCGCGATAAATTTGCGCTACTTTTTCCGCAAGTTCGTTGAAATCCGTATATTCATCTACATCAAGCCAAATTATTCTTTTATCCTGCCTAAACCAGGTAAGTTGTCTTTTCGCATATCGGCGGGAATTTCGCTTTATTAAGCGAATCATCTCATCATAAGAAATTAAACCGTCAAGATAGTCAAAAACCTCTTTATAGCCGACGGTTTGAAGCGAGTTCAAATTTTTATCATAGCCAAGTTCCCTTAACTTTTTGACCTCATCGATTAATCCCGCCTTTATCATTTCATCAACTCTTTGTTCAATTCTTTTATACAATTTTTTCCTATCCCAATTAAGCCCAACTTGAATTGTTTTGAAATCGATCTCTGGTTTTATCGTCTGTTGAAGTTGCGAAATAGGTTTTCCAGTTATATAAAAAACCTCAAGAGCCCTTATAACTCTTTTCAAATTGTTTGGATGGATTTTTTCCGCAGATATCGGGTCAACCTTTTTCAACTCCTCATAAAGAACTTCCTTCCCAAGTTCATTCGCCTTTTTGTAAAGTATTTCCCTTAGTTCCCAATCAGCCCCGGGACCTTCGAAAAAGCCGTCTATCAAAGATTTAATGTAAAGCCCAGAGCCACCGACAACTATTGGAACTTTGCCTCTTGAAAAGATATCTTCAATTATCTCGCGACCTTTTTCGCCAAATACGCCAGCGTTGAATTCCTCATCAGGGTTGAGTTCGTCGATAAAATAATGTTTTATTCTTTCCCTTTCCTCTAACGGTGGTTTAGCAGTCCCGATGTCCATATATCTGTAAACTTGCCTCGAATCAGCAGAAATTATCTCACCATTCAATTTCTCCGCAACGATTAAAGATAATTTCGTTTTCCCTGAGCCCGTGGGACCAACAATTGCAAGAACTTTTTTGCACATCGTTCATCTGCCGTTGTTTCTGAAGCTATTCTCACTCCATCCCTCTTTCCCAATCAACGGAACGAATTTAAACCCAAATTTCTTTTTTATGTCAAGTTTGTTTTCATCTATTTTCTTTATAATGTAAAGTTCCTGAACATCAAGGTCACCAATTGGGATGACGAGCCGACCGTTAATTTTTAACTGTTTAACAAGCGATTTCGGAATCCTGGGCGCAGCTGCGGTAACGATTATCCCATCATAAGGAGCAAACTCCTTCCATCCTATTGAACCGTCTCCAACTGTCCCGATGACATTGTATCCAAGTTTTGAGAGCGTTTCAAGAGCTGCTTTCAAAAGTTCTTCAACTCTTTCAATTGTAAAAACTTGCGCTCCCATTTCTGCGAGTATAGCAGATTGATACCCAGAACCAGTTCCAACCTCAAGGATTTTATCACCCGGCTTAACCTCAAGCGCCTCCGTCATAAAAGCAACTGTGTAAGGCTGTGAAATCGTCTGTGAAAAACCAATTGGAAGAGCGGAATCCTCATAAGCATAATGAATCAATGCCTCCGGGACAAAAAGATGCCTCGGGACTTTCTCCATCGCGCGAAGGACATTTTCATCTTTAATTCCTCTCTTTCTTAAAAGCTCTACCATCGCCTTTCTTTCATCTTCAAACCTTCCCAATTCTATCCCTCTTTGACTTTACTTTCCCAAAAGAAACTTTGAAGATAAATCGAAATGAAATCCAAAGTGTCCTTGAAGTGCCTTATATGGCTTGTTCGACCGTTATAAATTGTCTCGATATCAACAAAGCCAACTTTAAATCCAGCAAGCAACGCCTTTATTAAAAACTCGCTTTCGAAAGAAAAACTATCACTTTTAGCGTTTATGCTTCTAATCACATCTATATTTATCAATCTAAATCCGCATTGACTATCCAAAACCTTTTTCCTTGTCCTGAGTGATATTAGAAAAGATGTAGTTTTATTCGAAAAAATTCTTTCTATCGGCATAGGTTTCAAATTTTTCATCCTATTACCGATGACTATATCAAAACCTTCGTTAAATTTTTCGATGAACTTTGGGATTTCATCCGGGTTGTGTTGTAAATCCGCATCAAGCGTGAGAACAGCGTCATAATTTTTCGATTTTGCAAATTCAAATCCCGTTTTCAAAGCCCTTCCTTTTCCGTAATTTCTTTGAAGCTTAATCACAGAGACACCGAAGCCTAAGGCTATTTTTGAAGTTTGATCAAAGGAACCATCGTCGACAACGACTATATCTTCTTTGGGAATGAACTTTTTTACTCTCTCAATCAATATACCAATAGTTTCCTCAGCGTTAAATGCTGGAATTACAGCGCAAATTTTATTCACCTTGGTTAACCTCTTCAAAAATTTCTTTTGGAGATTTGTCTGCCCCTTGAATTTCAGCAAGCAATTTCTTTCTCAACCCTTCTGGAGATAGCCCACGCGTCAGTTTTCCTCCCTCAGCAACAGATATGGTTCCGGTTTCTTCACTGACAACGATGACAATCGCATCTGAAATCTCACTTAATCCAAGAGCTGCTCTATGTCTTGTTCCAAGCAGAAAGTTACCAATTTTCAATTGCGGACTCAAAGGCAAAGTGCATGAGGCAGCTTCAACTCTATCTCCGGAAATCACAACCGCCCCATCATGAAGTGGTGAGCGAGGGAAAAAAATCGCAAGTAAAAGTTCTTTTGTAACTTTGGCTTGAATTGGAACGCCCGTTTCAATTATCGACCTTATCCCTGTTTGTCGCGGTATTACAATTAAAGCGCCTATTTGCTTTTGCGACATCTCAGCTACCGCTTCGATAATTTCATCAATCACAGCGGTAACGCTTGGCTTAAAAATAAGTCTGAAGAATGGATTATTCCCGACAAGCATAAGAAGTCTTCTCAACTCAGGTTGAAATAAAATAATAAACGCGAGAACCCAAACATCGCTTACAAATTTCAATAGCCAGTTTAAAAGTTTTAAATTTGCAAGACCAGAGATAAACGACAGGAAAACCAAAAATAAAAGCCCAAGGAAAATTTGCGCTGCAATTGTCCCTTTCATCCAAATGTAAAGTTGCCGTATAATCAAACTCACAATCAAAATATCAAGGACATCAATAAAAGTGACCCTCAAAAACCCTATTTTGAAAAGTTCAAACATTAAGTTTGATTTTGTTTGATTGCGATTCGTTTTATTGCATCAACGATTTTAACAACCCTGGCCATTTCCTTTACATCATGAACTCTCACTATATTAGCTCCGTTCCAAACGGATACAGCAACTGCTCCAGCAGTACCTTCAAGACGTTCCTCAACTGGCAAGTTAAGTATGTTTCCGATAAAAGATTTCCTTGAAACACCGATCAAAACGGGATATCCAAGCGATTTAAATTCTCGAAGTCTTCTTATTATCTCAAGATTATCGATCAATCTCTTGCCAAAGCCAATCCCGGGGTCAACGATTATCTGCTCAATCCCAGCTCTTCGCGCTATCTCAACGCTTTCGGACAAATAACTATAAATCTCGGATATGACATCATCATACGTTGGATTTTGTTGCATCGTCTTCGGGGTTCCTTTTATGTGCATTACGACAACGCTTGCCTTATAACTTGCTACGACATCGGCCATCTTCTCATCAAATCTCAAACCGCTTATGTCATTTACAATTGAAGCACCGTTGTCAAGTGCTTGCCTTGCAACTTCAGATTTATAGGTATCGATAGAAACAGGAACATCAACACGTTTTACAATTTCTTTTATAACTGGAATAACCCGTCTCACTTCTTCTTCAACTGGAACTGGCTCAGACCCTGGCCGAGTTGATTCCCCACCGACATCGATTATATCAGCTCCATCCTCAACCATCTTCATAGCATGCTTTATAGCGGAATCAAGCGAAAAATATTTACCACCATCCGAGAAAGAATCCGGCGTCACATTTAAAATTCCCATAACATAAGTTCGCTTCGAAAAATCAAATTCTTTATTCCCAAACTTATAAACGGTGTCATCATGGAAAAACCCTTTCATCGCTCGAGTTAATTCATCTCCAATAATTTTTCCTCGCTCAGAGAAATTCTTCAACATATTGATGAAATGCTCCACATCCGCGCTTTTAATGGAAAGCATCAAATCCCTTTGTCCATTTGACTTTGGTTTTGAAATTAAAACATCACTTTTCAAATACTTCGCCACTTCATCAGAGATTAATCGCGCAATTTCATCATCCGTATTTTCGATTTTCAAATTGATGCGCACAAATTTTTCTGGGTTAAATTCAGAAG
Source organism: Candidatus Kryptoniota bacterium (assembly GCA_041640855.1). Lineage (GTDB taxonomy): Bacteria > Bacteroidota > Ignavibacteria > Kryptoniales > Kryptoniaceae > Kryptonium. The sequence continues at coordinate 31,190 of JBEPZK010000003.1, read as the reverse complement.
AAAGGTATTCTTCAACTTCTCCAAATCTTGAAAGTTCCTCAATTGCTTCTTCCTTGCTTCTTATTTCCAAGATTCTGACCCGCATAATTTAACTCCGATGGTTTTACTTTGATTTTAAAAGACTTGCCAAATTCTTTGATTTCAAAATCGACATCGAGAAAATTTTTTATTGTCTCCATATTCGTTCTTATGTGGTTCGTAATTTTCAAAACCGTAAATTCAGAAACATCGTTTGCAATTGAAAGCGGCAGCAAAATTTGGTCTGCAATGTATTCATCAAGCGCTGAATCCGAAGATAGGAAATTTAAGAATTTTTCGCATGCTTCTTCCGCGACGATTTCAGCTCTTTTGCCTTTCTCACCGAGATTCGTGTAGCAACAGACGGTATTTTCAAAAATTCCAGTTATCGCAATAGTTGTGTTTTTAGAATAAGATTCAAGCTCATCGATCACGATCTCAACTTCGGCGTAATTTTTAAGTATTTTCTCCGCAGTTTTCGCCTGTCTTTTAGCAACTTCATCAGTCAAGTTAGAATGGGCGGAATAAATTTCTATCTTCAAAAGTTTTCCACGGTCGATGATGTTTAATGGTTTTATTTCGGTTATCGGATTTATAATTGCTTTAACCTCACCTCCGCCATGAGGATAAAACCCTGCCCTTTTCAAATCGACGCTAATCTTAAACCCTATCTTTTCCATAAAATAAAGCCAGCAATTTTTTAAATAATCGAAAGTCGGACTCCATGGGACATGTGTTCCACCGATTATTGAAATTACAGAAGTGGCAGGAGCGAAAGAAAGCGGAAGGTAAAGCGTCTGCAAGACAAGCGAAGTAGAACCAGCTGTGCCTATGTTAAATTTAAAATTTCCAGCCTTTATCTCACGCGGAATAAATCTAAGCTTACTCGATTTAAGCGATGCGCCCTCAGTTATAGCATTCGATATCAAGGCAGATGCTTCTATAGCCTTCAAATGCTGAGCTTGGATTCCAGGATTTGGTCTATTTGCCCTGATGTTTATCATTTCAAACGGTTTCAAAAGAAGAACAGAAAGCGAGAGCGATGACCTTAATATCTGGCCACCGCCCTCACCTTGAGAACCATCGATAATTATAAATTCGCTCTTTTCCATCTCCACCACTCGTCCCATACCAAACAAATTTTTTCTCTCAAAATAAAGATAAACAAAAAAACGCTCTTTCTAAAATTTGAAGGCGCAAAGATTTTTCACTTCTTCGGATAAGGTGGGACGGGTGGAAGCTTCTTCTCTTTTGTTTTTAACTCTTCAAGTATAAGTTCTATCGCTTTGTTCAATTGTTCATCTATGCCTTCATATTCTTTTGCTGGGTCATTATCAACATAAACATCGGGTTCAACGCCATACCCTTCGATTATCCACCCTTCACCTTCAGCGCCGTAAATTGCGAATTCAGGTTTGTTAAGATAACCGCCATCGACAAGTGGAAGCGTCCCTCTTATACCTATAACTCCTCCCCATGTCCTCTTTCCAACGAGTTTACCAAGACCATACTTTTTGAACCTATACGGAAAGATATCTCCATCTGAGGCTGAGAATTCGTCAATTATGCAAATTTTTGGACCATAGTGCATATCCCTTGGGTTCGGCGTTGGAATAGTATATCTTGAAACACTAACCATTGCAATTTCTCTTCTCAATCTTTCAATTATCATCGGTGAAACATTTCCTCCACCGTTTCCTCTAACATCGATTATTAACGCCTTTTTATTAAGTTGCGGATAAAAATGTTTTACAAATTCGTTCAACCCCATCACGCCCATATCTGGTATGTGAATATATCCAACTTTTCCATCCGTAGCTTTGTTAACTTTTTCAATATTGCTTTGGACCCAGTTGTAATAATAAAGTCGAGTCTCATCAGCAATCGGGACAACAGTGACTTCCCAACTTCCCTCCTCCTTCGGTTGTGAATTAACACGAAGTTTAACCTGCTTGCCCACAGTGTTGACAAGCGATTCATAGATATTTGCCATCTCTTTAACGGACTTCCCATTCACAGCAAGTATGTAATCACCTTCTTTAACATTGACCCCGAGTTCCGTTAAAGGCGAGCGTAAGTTTTTATCCCAGTTTTGTCCCTTCAAAATTTTCTTTATCCTGTAATACCCGGATTTTCTATCTCTTTCGAGTTCAGCTCCAAGCAAGCCAACCTGAGTTTTGTCAATTTTTGGAAGGTCTCCACCGCCAACATATGTATGTCCCGCGTTCAACTCACCTATCATTTCACCAATTATATAAGTCAAATCAGCTCGATGATTCACATAAGGAAGCAAAACTTCATACTTCTTCTTAACAGCTCCCCAATCTACCCCATGCATATTGGGGTCATAGAAAAATTCACGCATCTGTCGCCAGCATTCCTCAAAAATTTGTCTCCATTCCGCTTGCCTGTCAAGGTTAACTTCAAGTCCTGCAAGATTCAAAGTCTCCTTCAAGTCTATCTTCGCTTTCGGCAAATCTATAATCGCATACGTCTTCTCTCTTACGACAAGCATCTTCTTCCCATCAAACGAAATTACGAAATCATCGAATTGACCGAGTTCAGTCTCTTTCTTTTCGTTCAAATCATACATAAAAAGCAAAGGCTTTTCATCCTTCAATCCCCTTCTGATATAATAAACTTTATCTGAAGCATAGCCAACCTTTGTATAATTCGATGGAGTTATCGGCAAAGCAACGATTCTATCTTTTATGCCATCAAGGTCAATTACAAGGTCAACTCTACCTTTTTGAGTTTTCCCATCGCCTGTTGTTGATTTTACATCTTTTTGCTGTTCGGTTTTCTCGTCAGAAACGCTAACTTCATCGCTTTTCGGTTTAAATGGTGATTCAATGCTTTTCGAAAGAGTGACAAGATAAATCCTTGCCATGTCCTGATATACATGGTTAAACTCAGTCCTACCGTAGATTGGATTAAAATCTCTATCCGAGATGAAAATTAAATACTTCCCGTCGGAGCTAAAAACAGGATAATAGGACGAATACCAACCATCGGTAACCTCATAAGATTTGTCCTTCTCAAGTGAATACAAATAAATTTTCGACAGCCCCTCTTCTTCTGGCTTAACGTACGCGATCCATTTTCCATCAGGTGACCAAGCATATTGCCTTATCTCCCAGACATTTGAACGGTCTACATCTTTAATTTTCTTCGTTTGTATATCGACATATCTCAACCTTAGTTTTCTATCAGACCACATTATCTTTTTGTTATCCGGTGACCAAACGATTCTATATTTGTATGTATCTTCTCCCGAGGTTATTTGAATTGGCTTTCCTATTCCATCTTGCGGAATGATATAAATTTCATCCTCGCTGGTTGCGTCAGAAATATAGGCTATATACTTCCCATCCGGAGACCAAACAGCATCTCGCTCATGAATTCCAGAAGTCGCTGTTAAATTTCTTGTTTGCCCCTCCTTTGCTGGAACAGTGAAAACATCGCCACGAGCCACAAACAATGCCCTCTTCCCATCTGGGGAAATATCATAACCAGTTATAAAATCCGAAACCTTGATAATTCCACCGCGACCATTTACCATATCATCAGCGATGACGATTGGAACTTTTTCGACTTTCTCAGTTTGCAAATCGAATTTGTAAATATAGCCTGCATACTCAAACACAATCGCATTTTTACCTATGGATGGGAACTTGATGTCGAAATCCTTGAAGTTTGTCAATTTTCTCGTTTGCTTTGTCTTCAAATCGTAAACATAAAGGTTCATCCTTCGATTTTCGTCCCTGTCAGATAAGAAATAAATTTTGTCGCGGTGCCACATCGGGATTATGTCAGATGCCGGATTGTTAGTTATGTTTTCGGTCTTTTTTGTCTCAAAATCATAAATCCAGATATCATCAGCCATTCCACCACTGTATCTCTTCCATGTTCGAAATTCTCGGAATATGCGGTTATAAGCAAGTTTTTTACCATCCGGTGAAAAAGAGCAAAATCCACCTCTTGGCAATGGCAACTCTTCTGGGATATCGCCATCAAGCGAAACCTTGTACAATTTCCCTTGAAAAGAATTCCAACTTCGCATTCTCGAGCGGAAAATCACATATTTACCGTCGGGAGTCCAACCCATAACGATATTATTTGGTCCCATCCTATCGGATACATCGTCTCGCTCAAGGGTCGCGGTATAAGTTAATCTTTTTGGAACCCCGCCTTCCGCAGGCATGATATATACTTCTGTGTTTCCATCGTACTGAGCTGTAAAAGCGATATACTTCCCATCCGGCGAAAATCTCGGAAACATCTCATAGCCCTTGTGGCTTGTAAGTTTTCGGGCAATTCCTCCATTCGCAGAGACAGTGTAAAGGTCTCCCGCATAAGTGAAAACAATTTGAGAATCATAAATAGCGGGAAAACGAAATAGTCTAGATTCATTTTGTGATAAAAGCAAAGTTGTGAAGATGAAAATAAGGAAGGTTAAAAGGAGGGAACGTTTGAGCATAGGTTCAACCGTCTTTTGTTTTTGAATTTTGACGGGATTTTTCTTGAATTAGTTTCTTTATCTTCTTAATTTTCGCTAAAACAAATTTAGCAAAAGCCTTGCTTAAAATTCAAAAAGAGAAAATCCAAAAAATTCTTGTAATAAAACTTAGAGCTATTGGAGATGTCCTTCTTTCAACCCCGGTTTTAAAAAACCTTCGACATAACTTCCCGAATTCAAAAATTGACTTCTTAACCGAGCCACCAGCGAAGGAAATAATCGACGGCAACCCATTTGTAGACGAATTGATAATTTTCGAGCGAGAAAATAATAGTCCAAAAAAGTTTTTAAGTTTGAGAAAAAAGAAATATGACCTTGTGCTCGACCTTTTCTGCAACCCGAGATCTGCACTTATAACATTCGCAACCAGAGCAAGATATCGCGTTGGATATGCATTTCGAGGGAGAGGTTACGCATATAACATAAAATTAAAGCCGAGAAAAGAGGTGCATCATAATGTCGAATTTAATCTTGATGCATTAAGAGCACTTGGACTTGAGGTTGTAGATAAAAAAATTTATATGCCACTTTCTTACGAATCTGAAAATTTCGCACAAAAATTTTGGGATGAACAAAACTTAAACGATAAACTCGTCGTTGCTTTAAATCCCGCTGGAACTTGGGAAACGAAAAGATGGGGCATTGAAAAATTTGCAAGCCTTGGTGATATGTTGGCTAAAAATTTTAACGCAAAAATTTTAATCCTGTGGGGAAATGAAAAAGAATTGGATGATGCAAGAAAAATCTTTTCATTAATGAAGATAAAACCAATAATCCCGCCGAAGACAAATCTAAAACAACTTGCTTCGATTTTGAAAAGATGCTCTTTTGTGATAAGCAACGACTCCGGACCTATGCATATTGCAACAGCGGTTGGAACTCCAACGCTTGGAATTTACGGACCCACAAATCCATACGCACAAGGTCCATACGGAGAAAAACATCATTGGGTCAGAAAAGAAGATTTGGATTGTATCGCGTGCAACCTAACAAAATGTTCAATTGGAAATATCTGTATGAAAGATTTAAGCGTTGACGCAGTTTACAACGCATTCATTGAACTCGTTGAAAAAAACAAATCGGTTTAAAGACCCGTCAATTTATGAATTTTTTCAACCCTTCTTTCGTGTCTACCTCCCTCAAACTCGGTCTCAAGCCATGCTTTAACTATATCGACCGCGAGTTCAAACGGTATTAATCTTGCTCCCATAGTCAAAACATTCGCATCATTATGCTGGCGTGATAGTTTAGCCGCCTCAACCGAACAACAATTCGCAGCTCTCACACCTTTAACTTTATTAGCGACTATTGAAACCCCAATTCCAGTACCACATATAAAAATTCCTCTTTCGCATTCTCCACTTCCCACAGCTTTCGCTGCTGGATAAGCAAAATCGGGATAGTCGCTTGAGTCGGGCGAATAACATCCGAAATCAACCGGTTCATGCCCGAGGTCTTTGAGAAGCGTTTTAAGTTTTTCTTTATATTCAAATCCAGCGTGGTCACTTGCAAGAGCTATTTTCATAGAAAAACGAATTTTAAATTTTGTAAGGCACAGTTATGCTTTCACCGATCCAATCGTAACACCCACCTGTTATCTGAATCTTTCCATCTTTTATCTTACGCTTATTGAAGAAGTAATCTTCTTGGGTTGGAACAAGCGTCTCTAGGTTTTTTATTCTCTGATTTGCCTCGTTTGCAACGCTTGGGTCGATTCTTTTGGCAAGTTCATAATATTCAACAGCAAGTTGATACACAAGTTTATCCGTAAAATCAAGTTTCGTCCAATCCCCACCTTTTGTCGTCTTAACACATCTTGAAACAGCTGCCTCATAAATCTGTGCTATCTCAATGTAAGGTCTGCCCCAATTTTTATCCTTTGCCATCGCTCTCCTCGCCCATAACCTCGCCTGCTCGAAGTTGTCAAGCTCACGATAGCAAACAGCAATGTTAAGTATTATCTCTTTTGCATCAGGATTTATCTTTAAAGAACGATTATATGTATCGATAGCCTTTCTATATTCACCGATTCGTTGATAACAATATCCAAGCCTATTCCAATAAGTTTCATTCTCAGGAGCCTTTTTGGTTAATTTTTCAAGGTATGGTATAGCGCTTTTATAATCTTCAGCCCTGATATAAAGATTAGCAATTGTCCAAATAAGTTCAACATTTTCCGGGTCGGTCTCAAGTCGCTTTTTATTAAGTTCGATTAACTCGGTTATGTCTTTGACGAGAGCTCTTAGTCTATCGTTTGCAGTTACATTTTGTGGATCCTTTTCTATAACTCTACGATAAAGTTCTATTGCCTTCTCCCTAAACTCCGGATATTGCTCCATATTCTTTACATAAAGAACACCGAGACGATCGATATAATAAAAATCGGTATTTTCAAAATCGAGTTCTATGCCCTTCTCATACGCAGAAATTGCTTCCAAATCCCTCCCAGTGTAATAATTCTCGAGGACATATCCTTTCCGCAGGTAATACTCAGATGCATTTTCGGGATGATACTTTATCGCATTATCATAGATAATCAAAAGAGTGTCTGCATAGGCAATTTTTTTATCTTGAGGGGCTTCTTCGTAATATTTTAAATAAATTTTCTCCATCGCTTTATAAAGCGTTTTGAATCTTGTGGGCTGCATCTTCATAACAAACCAACCATATGGGACAGCGCTGTTGTAATCTCCCGTTTTGTAATATTCATAAAACAGGGACCAATTTTTCAAAACTTCAATCGAATCCTGCTGAGTCCCTTGCGAGAAAACAATTCCAGAAATAAAAAATAACGCTAAAAACAACCTCTTCATTTTTAATCCTCAAGTTTTTGTTTTACAAACCAAATTTCTCCGGTGTTCACGCTGAAAGAAATTCTCAAAATTCTATCCCGCACGATTTCAAGGTCGCCTCTTATTCCATACTCCGCAGAAACATTTAATCTCGTATCGAAACTTACCGGAAATCCAAAACCAACCGTTAAAAACACTTCGTTTATCGCTTTGTTTTCTATTCTAAAATAAGCCTTGTTATAAAAAATTCCAAATCGATACGATGTTTTATCAAAAAATCCAGCGATAACCTCTCTCGAAGGCAAAATTTCAACCCCAGCTCCAATTCTAAAAACATCGGTTAAATTCAAAGAGTCGCCATCACTTCTAAACTTCTTCCAATTTTGATAATAAATGTCGCTTGAAAATTGAACCCTTTGGGAAATGAAATAGCTCAAACCAAAACCCGCTTTGTAAGGTAGTTGCGCATTAAATTGACTCGTCTCCGAGATATTCGACTCTGTAGCAACTGGAATCGCATATTCAAGCGTTGAAACACCCTTCAAATTTACCGGCGAAGAAAAAACAAACCCCAAGGTTAATGAATTTTTCTCCACCCCGAGCCCGTAAGCAACTCCGATTGTCAAACCAAGTCCGCCATAATTTCTTTCCCTCTTTATGCTTGAATAGAAAAATTCCCTTGTCCCAAAGTCTGTCTGCCACGAATTTGTTATAGTTCCAAAATAATAATCACCCCTCAACCCAATGCTGAGATTACCTGTAGGTTTAAATGAAAAACCAAATGCAAAGCTCGAAATCCCACCATCGCCTTTGTATGAAACCGAAAGATACCTATCGCTTATGATTGTATCTTTTTTAACATCGTAATTCACCCTGCTAAACGGCATAATCCCCATAGTAAATGTAAAGCCATACTTTTTCCAAAACGGCATCGCAAAAAATACCCCATCAAAATTCCCTGCTGTCAAGAAAGTGCTTTTAAACCTATCCTGCGTCGATGTCCCCTCATAAATATAACTTCCCGAAACCCTAACTCTTGTAATTTGACTCCACAGTGCGGGATTATATCTATTGATATAAGTCGGGTCAAATACAGCAATCCCGAGGCTGCCCAATCCACCGATTTTATCGGCGTTTGAAAACCTAATAGTTCCAACTCCAAATCTTGAATAAACCGAACCACCTGCAAAGGAAATTGAAAAAAGGAAAAGTGACAAAAGAACTTTAAATTTCATCTGGCTAAATCCTCGGTTTTTTTGTGTAATAAATTTTCAACTTCGGTTTTCTCTCCGAATAATGGAACACAAAGCGATCAAAATTGTCGCTCTCAGAATAACACCTTATCAAAATTCCGTTGTTAGTTTCGCCATTTATCCATCTTTGAACTGGCGTGGTAACAGGGATTACATATTCAAGCGTATCAAGTTGATTCTTCAAGCCAAGATAATTTCCTTCGTATCCACCCAACGATCTTTTCACAAGGTTTGTATCCGTGATGAAACTTGCAACAAGTGAATCTTTGCCACCGATATATTTTTTCTTCTCCTTGAGATAAAGAGAAACCTCCGCACGATTTACGATTATATCCTTAGGGGTTTTATCTTTGAGAAACTTCGATATATCGAATTTCAAAATACTTCTCAATCCGACACCTGCCTGAAGAACGATATCATTTGAGTCCACCTTTTCATTTAAACTTGCGATGTATCCGTCACTTCCTGATGTAAATCTAAGCGTATCGACATTGCTGTCTTCTTTAAGCACCTCAATTTCAAGTGCTGGGATGAAGAAAAATTCCCCATCAAACGAGTGAAACGCATAAATTACGCCTTGATTCACCGGTTTAAGGTAAAGCCCATAATTTTTGCCCAAAAGCCATTCTCTCACAATCGAAGTATCAAGTTGAAAATAGTTAACAGAGTCAGGTTTTGAGTTAAACTCTCCAATTGTTTTTGAATCGTAAAGCGTGTCATAATAATTTGATAGAATTTTATGTGCGGTGAAATGAATCGGAAATGTGCTATCCCCAATTACATAATTTACCTTGAACAATCTTACTCGCGCCCAATTAATCTTGACATTTCTCAATGTATCAGGAAGGTCAAATCGAATTAAAATCGAACAGGATATGCTATCAAAATTTCCAATCAACAACATACCGGAAGAGGAATGCGTGATGAAGTTTTGTATGTTTTCCGCGTAAACTTCGACTGAATCTTCATATACTTGGACATTTAAAATTTCATTTTCTGGCAAAAGCCCAAATCCAACATCATTGGGTTCTTTGCTGCAACCAATGAAAGCGAAAAAAAGCAATATGTTTAATATGATGAGTTTTTTCATTTTTCCCTTTTCTCCATCAGACATTTTTTTATGATTTCAACCGCTTCTTTTAAATTTTTTGCGACAAAGTCAGGTTCGAAATTTTCATTTTTACACTTTTCATATTCCTGCAGACCATAACCTGTAAGGACAAGAATAGTCGTCGCACCTGCGGTTTTTCCTGCTTGAATATCGATGCATCTATCCCCAACTACAAAAGATTTTTTCAAATCGATGTTTTGTTCAGTCGAAGCGCGCCTAAGCATTCCATCTTTGGGCTTTCTACATTCACATTCAATTTTATATTCGCCGTTCCCTTCAGTAGGATGATGCGGACAATAATAATATGCGTCGATTCGCGCTCCGCTTCGAGCGAGAAGTTCATCAAGTCGCGAGTGAACTCTGTGCAAGTCTTCTTCTGTGAAATAACCCCGAGCGATTCCACTTTGATTTGTGAAAACGATTACCTTCAAACCGAGTTCGTTCATCTCCCTTATCGCTTCCGCTGACCCATCTATTAAAACGACTTGTTCTGGTGAGGATAGAAAGTTAACATCTTCGTTTATAGTTCCATCTCTATCAAGAAATATCCCAATGAAGCGTTCGTTCATTTGGTTTTTGCTGTCCTTGCTCTCCTTTGTTTGGTAAGCAGTTTAGCATAAAGTTTAACATATTCCTTAGCAGAGGCGTTCCATGAAAAATCTTTCACCATTCCATTTTTCATCAACTTCAACCAAACTTTCCTGTTCTTGTAAACAGTTATCGCTTTTTTCAATGCTTTCAACATCTCTTGCCCTGAGTACTTCTCAAACAAAAAACCTGTTCCTTTTCCAGTTTTCGGATTAAATTCCTCAACCGTATCTGCAAGTCCACCAACTTTTCTAACAACTGGAACGGTCCCATATCTCAAACTATACATTTGATTCAATCCACAAGGTTCGTATCTCGATGGCATCAGAAATATATCAGCTCCCGCCTCAATTAAATGCGCCAATTCTTCGCTAAAACCGATGTGAACGCCAACTTTTTTCGGATATTTCTTTTTAATTTTTGCAAGCATCTCTTCATATTTTGGTTCACCTGTGCCAAGCACAATGTATTGAATATCAAGCTTCATCATATCATCTATGACCTCAGCAATTAAGTCGAATCCCTTTTGTTCAACAAGCCTCGAAATTTGTGCTACAACCGGGACATCTTCATTATAGGGTAGGTCGAAATATCTCAAGAGAGCTTTCTTATTTTCGTATTTGCTTTCAATCGTTTGGATATTGTAAGGGACAGGGATGAACTTATCACTTTCAGGGCTCCATATAGAATAATCGACGCCGTTCAAAATTCCGTAGACATCTTTTTTTCTTTTCTTAAGCACATCCGAAAGCCCAGCTCCAAACTCATCATCACTAATGATTTCTTTCGCATACGTTGGACTTACTGTTGTTATCACATCCGCATATAATATCCCAGCCTTCAAAAAGTTGAAATTTCCATTATGCTCAATCTGCGGGAAAATTTCCTCCGGCAGACCTGATTTCAGAAACGATTCCTTTGGGAAAATTCCTTGATATCCGATATTATGTATGGTTAAAACAGTTTTGATTTTACTAAAAAACGGGTCATTCTTATAAATTGTTTTAAGATAAACTGGAATAAGAGCGGTTTGCCAATCGTTGCAATGAATTATATCCGGAACCCAACCAAGTCTTTTCAACATCTCGATAACACCTTTGCAGAAGAAAATGAATCTCTCATCATTGTCAGGATAATCAGTTTTTGTCTTCGAATCAACATAAATTCCATCGCGATTGTAATAGAATTCGTTCTCGAGGAAATAGACTTGAACTTTTACCTTCTGGCCAACGATAAATGAGGCTTTCGCGTTTCCCTTCTGAAGTTTATCTCCGACAGGAATATCCATTTCCCTCAAGCGTATAATCTCGTGGATGCCGTATTTTCTCTCGCTTATAAACCCATATTTTGGCATCATAACCCTGATTTCATGTCCGAGTTCCTTTATAGCCTGCGGAAGGGAGTAGGAGACATCAGCAAGTCCTCCCGTTTTCGCAAATGGAACAATTTCGCTGGAAAGAAAGAGGACGTTAAAGGATTGAGCCATCAAAACTCCTCGTGAGTTTTTAAAGACCTCTCTGTTTGTTGCTCTAATTAATTTTGCTAAAATTTACCAAAAAAAATGCTAATAAACAATCTAATTTCTAAAGTTAGAAAAACTCAAAAGCCTTCAACAAACGACAAAAGTGCAAGTATTGCCACGCGTTAGAATTTCCACCATAGTGCGATTAAAATCCCAACACGAATAAATAACCAACGCAAAATTGCAAAATTTTTATTTTCTTTTTAACTTTTCAACGAAAAGCACCTGATTCAAAAAGTAAAAGGTTCTATAAAATGGCATCAAAATTAATCTTCGAACTAAGCAAGCCCGGAAGGAAGGGTTACTCCCTACCCAAAATCGATGTCCCAGAAAAACATATCGAAGATTTAATACCACAAAAATTTCTTCGCTCATCTCCACCCGAACTCCCAGAGTTAAGCGAAAACGAAGTCGTAAGGCATTACATCCGCCTTTCAACTTTAAATTATCACATTGACAAAGGTTTTTATCCGCTTGGCTCATGCACGATGAAATACAATCCAAAGGTGAACGAGGTGACCGCGTCGTTCCCTGGGTTTAAAGATATACATCCCCATATGGATGATGAACTTGTCCAAGGTGCACTTCAACTCATGTATGAACTTTCGGAAATGCTTGCCGAAATAACCGGCATGAAGGCTGTATCTCTCCAACCAGCTGCTGGAGCGCACGGGGAATTGACCGGGATTTTGATGATAAGGGCATATCATGAAAAGCTTGGAAATCCAAGGAAAAAAATTCTTGTCCCAGACTCCGCACACGGAACAAACCCTGCAAGTGTCACGATTTCAGGATATACAGCGGTGAGTGTTAAATCAAATCAATACGGAACAATTGACATTGATGACCTCAAATCAAAACTCGATGAAGATGTCGCGGGGATAATGATAACAAATCCCAATACACTTGGAATTTTTGAGAAAGATATACTTGAAATAGAAAAATTGATCCACGGCATTGGAGCTCTTATGTATATGGATGGGGCAAATCTTAACGCTCTCGTTGGGATAACAAAGCCAGGTGATATGGGATTTGACGTAGTTCATTTAAACTTGCATAAAACATTTTCGACCCCACATGGAGGCGGTGGACCGGGCTCAGGACCAGTTGCGGTAAGCGAAAGACTTGTTCCGTTTTTGCCAGTTCCAAGAATTGAGAAAAAAGATGGAAAATTCACCCTAAACTATAATTATCCCGACTCTATTGGGAAAATCCATTCATTCTTTGGAAACTTTGGTATAATGGTTCGAGCATATACCTACATTCGAATGCTTGGGAGCAAAGGTCTAAGAGAAGTAAGCGAAAACGCGATTATAAATGCAAACTATCTCTTAAGCAAAATTAAAGATTACTTCGATAGACCATACCTTGGGAAGCCACTTCATGAATTCGTCGTCTCAGCTAGCAGATATAAATTTGAGTATAATGTTCGAACACTTGATATTGCAAAACGCTTGCTCGACTATGGATTCCATGCGCCAACGATTTACTTCCCGTTGATAGTTTCGGAAGCATTGATGATTGAACCCACGGAAACGGAGACAAAAGAGACGCTCGACGCATTTGCAAATGCACTGATAAAAATAATCGAAGAGATAAAAACAAATCCAGAGATAGTTCTGACAGCGCCTCATACAACCCCGGTCAAACGACTCGACGACGCATATGCTTCGAAAAATGTGAATGTGTGCTATAAAGAATAAAAACGAAAAAAAACGGACAAATGCAATATAGACTTCTTGGGAGGACGGGTCTTCTTGTTTCTGAAATTGGATTTGGCTCATGGGGAATTGGTGGGAAAATGTGGGCAGATTCAAACGATGATGAATCAATCAAGGCATTACATAGAGCAATAGAACTTGGTGTTAACTTCATCGACACTGCGCTTGTTTACGGTGATGGACATAGTGAAAGATTAATAGGCAAAGTTTTAAAAGAGACAAAGGAAAACGTTTACATAGCCACGAAGATACCGCCTAAAAATATGATATGGCCTGCTTTAAAGGGAACACCCTTGAAGGATGCTTTCCCCTATGACCACATAATTAAGTCGACGGAACAAAGCTTAAAAAATCTCGGCGTCGACACAATTGACCTTCAACAATTTCATGTGTGGAATGATGAATGGGCGAGAATGGATGAGTGGTGGGAGGCAATTCAAAAGCTAAAAGAGGAAGGAAAGATAAGATTCTTTGGAGTTTCAATAAATGATCACGAACCTTGGAACGCTATCGAACTTATAAAAACCGGAAGAGTTGACACAGTTCAAGTTATTTACAATATATTCGACCAATCCCCTGAAGATGAACTTTTCCCAATTTGCATTCAATATGATATCGGTGTAATCGTAAGAGTTCCATTTGATGAAGGAAGTTTAACGGGTAAAATCACCCCAAACACAAAATTTCCTGAAGGAGATTGGCGGAATAGATATTTCAAAGATGACAGGAAAGAACAAGTTTGGGAAAGGGTTCAAAAACTTGAAAAACTTCTCGGCGAAGAAGCAAAAACATTAAGCGAACTCGCCCTTAGATTTTGCTTAAGCCATGACGCCGTTTCAACAGTGATTCCTGGGATGAGAAAAATACAACACGTTGAGGAAAACTGTTCCGTTTCAGATGGGAGAAAACTTTCTGCGAAGATGTTACTTGAGTTGAAGAAACATAGGTGGGTCAGAAACTTCTATAGATAAAAAAACCGGGCGAACTTCGCCCGGCTTTCTTTTTTAAGCAAATTGATCAAATAACTTTGCCAATCTTTCCTTCTTTGCGGTCTCATCAATGTTACCATCAAACTTCGACACGATTTTATCAAGCATATTTTCAAAAGTTGGCCTTTCCTCGCGATAAAATATGCCAGTGTAAATTTTATCTTGGGCTGTTGCGAGCTCAAACGCTTTTATTTTATTCGTTGGGTCATGGTCAGGTGGAATTTCAACAACTCTTTCACGGACAAAATCAAAAGTGATTTCCATATTAAATGTCGGACATGGCGATATAACATGAACAACCGCGAATCCTTTGTGTTTCGTTGCTTCGACGATAAGTTGGGTTAATTGTTTTGTATTCGACGAAAATCCGCGCGCAACGAAAGTTGCTCCATACGCAAGCAAAAGCATAACTGGATTAAGCGGTGGTTCAAGTGCTCCATATGGCGTAGTCGTTGTCGTCATCGTCAAGGTTGAAGTCGGAGAGACTTGCCCTTTTGTTAAACCATAGATAGCGTTGTCGAGAATGATATAAACCATATCCGGATTTCTTCTTGCAATATGAGGTATATGTCCGCCACCGATTGCAAATCCATCACCATCTCCACCAACCACAAAAACTTCAAGTTCCGGATTTGCGATTTTAACTCCGAGCGCAACAGGTAAAGCTCTGCCATGAACTGTGTGAAGGTTATATCCTCGGACAAAATGCGGAAATCTGCTCGAACAGCCGATTCCGGAAACTATGCTTAATTTATGTGTCGGTATCTTTAATTCCCCAAGCGCTCTTATAAATGCAGCAAGCACACCGTAATCACCACATCCTGGGCACCATGTTGGTTTGACCTCGCTTTTATATTCAACCTTTGCCTGCTTTATTTTCTCCATTACCTCACTCATTTGCCACCTCTATTATTTTGTTGTAGATTTCTTCAGAAGTGAATGGGATTCCACCGTAGTTATTAAGCCTTATCGGTTTATAATCGCTGAATATCCTCAAGATATTTGCAAATTGACCGTGATAATTCTGCTCGACGACGATGACCTTGTCATAACTTTCAATTATTCCCTTGACTTTCTTTTTCGGTAGAGGATTTAAAATTCTCGGATGATAATGACTTACCTTTATGCCATCTGCTTCAGCCCTTTTTATCGCTTCTCTTATTGCGCCGTAGGTAGAGCCCCAAGATACAATCAAAATTTTAGCTGAATCGATCTTATAATAATCATCATATTCGTTCTCAAGTTTCTCAGCTAGCGTTTCCAGTTTTCTAAATCTTTTCATCTGCATCTGAGTGTGAACCTTCGGCGTGTAATTCGGATTTCCGCGCTCATTATGCTCAAGTCCCGGCGCAATATATTCAAACCCCGGATGACCTGGCACAGCAATTGGGGCAATACCAGTTTCAGTTATCTTATAACGAAGATAAGAATCTTGAGTTGAATAATCAGGTTCAACTCTGTTTATAACTTGAATTAAGTTGAAATCAGGTTTTGGAATAGCTTCGGTCTGGTAAGCGAGAACTTGGTCAGACAAAATGATGACGGGCATTTGATATTCTTCTGCGAGATTAAAAGCTCTTATAGTTTGATAGAAGCAATCGCTTACATTCGCTGGGGCAACCACAATTCTCGGTGCTTCACCTGGGCCACCAAATACAACATGATAAAGGTCTGTCTGTTCAGTCTTACTTGGCATCCCGGTTGATGGACCCGCACGTTGAACGTCAACTATAACGACGGGGAGTTCAGCCATCGAGGCATATGTTATAAGTTCCGTCATAAGTGCAAGACCTGGACCAGAGGTTGGAGTTATAACTTTCGCCCCAGCATATGAAGCCCCAACACATGTTGCGAGAGCAGAGATTTCATCCTCATTTTGGATTACCTTACCACCAAATCTTGGAAGATATCTCGCAAGAAACTCAAGAACAGGTGACGCTGGCGTAATCGGATATCCAACCGCAACTCTACATCCAGCTGCAATTGCACCAAACCCAATCGCTTGATTCCCAGATAAAATCACACGTGAATCTTTCCCTTCGGGTTTGCCAAGTTGAAACCGTGATAATTTATCAAGATATCTTTGAGCATATTCAATACCACTTCTAAAAGCGACTAAATTCTGTTCGAGGATTTTTTCACCTTTGCGTTTAAACTTATCAATTATTTGATATTCTGATTTTTCAGGTGGAATTCCAAGCACAGCGGTTAAAAATCCCGTCGCAACCATATTTTTAGCAAGGTGGGTTCCAGCCGACATTGCAAGTTCTTTTAGAGGAACTTCATATTTTTCTTTTGTAAAATTCTCAGGTGGTTTGCATTCAGCTGGGTCATAAAAAAGAACGCCGTCATCTGCGAGTAGCCCAGCGTAATTATCAAATGCTTCTTGATTGAAAGCCATCAAAATGTGCAACTTATCTCCCATAGAATAAATATCGTGCGGACTTACGCGAAACTGATACATCGCAAGCCCGCCCTTTATCTCCGCTGGGAAAGTTCTAAATGTGAAAACGCGATATCCAGACCTTGCTGAAGAATAAGTCAATATCTCCCCAGCGCTCATAACACCTTCGCCACCTTCTCCACCAATTCTTATAACCACATCGTTTAACCTTCCATTTGCTGACATTTTTTAAGTGCTAATTTTGTTTTTATGAAAATTTAGTTAAAAACGGGAATAATTTCATTATGTAAGATGAGACAATCCCAAGTGAGTTCGTGAAAATCAAAACCCCAAGCAAAATCAAAATCACACCACTTACAATTTCAACCACATTTAAATGTCTTCTGACCTTTGAAAACCAGTTGAAGAAAAAGTTAATGCTCAAACTTGTTAAAATAAACGGAATTCCAAGCCCAAGCGAATAAACCGAAAGAAGTAAAATTCCTTGCTTTATAGTTTCCTGTTGAGAAGCAAGGACAAGTATCGTCGCTAGAACAGGACCTATGCAAGGCGTCCATCCAAATGCAAATGCAAAGCCAATTAAAAAAGCACCAATAATACCAATACGCTTCCCCTGCAACCTTAATTTCGCCTCGTAATTCAAAAACTTTATCTTAAAAACCCCAGTCATATGCAAACCAAACAAAATTATAATAACACCGGCTATCTTAGATATAATGTTCATATTTTCCGACAAAAATTTCCCTATCGCTGTTGCAGAAGCACCAAGCGCGACAAACACGATTGAAAAACCCAAAACAAAAAATACTGAACTCAACAAAGTTCTTACTAAAAATTTTTTCGCGCTCGTCGCTTCCCTGAGCTCTTCAAACGAAAGTCCAGAGATAAAAGAAATATACCCCGGAACAAGCGGTAAAACACATGGAGAGAGAAATGAGAGAATCCCAAATAAAAATGCGGTAAATAATCCAATGTTTTCCATTTTAATCACTATCTAAATTTTTGATAAAAAAACCCCGACCCAAAAAGCCGGGGTCAAAAAATTAATTCTTTAATTCTTTTTTTCCTCCTGTTCCTCTTCTGCGCGAACAACATTGACTTTAATTTTAGCAGTGACTTCAGGATGCAACTTTATAAGGACCTCATAATTTCCAAGCGACTTTATCGGTTCATCAAGCATAATTTTCCTACGCTCGATTTCAATTCCCATCTTCGCTATCTCATTTGCTATCATCTGCGCTGTTACTGAACCAAACAAACGTTCGTTCTCACCCGCTCTCATAGGAATTGTTATTTCAAGCCCTGACAACTTCTCAGCAAGTTGCTGTGCAGAGAGACGTTCCCTTTCGAGTTTAAACGCTTTTTGCTTCTTTTCATTTTCGACCATCCTTATATTTCCAGGGGTAGCAGGAAGAGCTATTTTGCGCGGAATCAAGAAATTTCTGGCATAACCATCCCTTACATTAACTATATCTCCAAATTTGCCAAGATTTTCAAAATCCTGACGAAGTATGACCTTCATCTTTATTCATCTCCATTAGTTTTGTTCAAAACTATTTCACAGCTTCAGCCACAAACGGGAGCAACGCAAGATGTCTTGCGCGTTTTATTGCCCTCGTCAATTGACGCTGGTGCATAGCACAATTCCCACTCACTCTGCGAGGTATTATCTTACCCTGCTCTGTTAAAAATTTGCCAAGTTTTTTCTCATCTTTATAATCAATGTATATCTCACCAGCCTCACAAAATCTGCAGATTTTTTTCTTCCTTAAACGCAGTACTTTTTCCTCGCCGTTTTCAACCATAACTTGAGTTAATTGATTTTATTTTTGTTAAATTTTTGGCCCTTCGTTTGAAAGATATTTGTTCAACGCATCTGTCTGCTGGCTTTGGGAAGAGGAAGCTTGACCCTCGTTATTCCCAGATGCAGATGCTGGCGGTCTTCTGTCAAGGAATTGAATTCGCCTTGCCTTGATTTCAACAATGGTTCTCGTCCTCCCATCGGGAGTTTTGAGATTTCTGCTCTGGAGCTCACCTTCGACAAGGACAGCGCTTGATTTTTTCAACCTGCCTCTGCACGACTCAGCAAGCTTGTTCCAAGCAACAACACCAACAAAGCAAACGTCTTCTTTCCACTGTCTCTTGCTATCGCGAAATCTACGATTTGATGCAATGGTGAAATTAACTACCGGCGTTCCCTTTGTCGTCTGGCGAAACACCGGATCCTTTGTCAAATTGCCGACGATGACAACGCTGTTCAGTTCAGGAATTTTGAATTCTTTTGCCATAGATCGTTCCCTCCATCATTTAAGTTTTAACATATCGTTTAACAAAAGGAAACTCTATTCCTCTTCCTCCTCTTCATCAAAAGGTTCTTCCGCCTGAACAACCGATTCAACATCTCCAAGCCCAAGATGTTCGATTGTAATTCTACCGTATCTTTTCTCTCTCTCCTTCGCTTTTAAAGCCTTCTTCGTGACAACGACGGTAAGATATCTCATTATGTTTTCATCAAGTTGAAAAGCCCTTTCAAGTTCGCTTACTATCGTAGGTGGCGCAAAATATTCAAAATAGACATAAAAAGCGCTGTTTTTCTTGTTTATCGGGTACGCAAGCCTCCTTCTTCCCCAGCGCTCCATTAAAATTATTTCTCCACCTCGTTCTTTTATGAAGTTTTCATATTTCTTGATGATTTGCTCAATTATCGGGTCATCAAGCGAGGCATTGATTAAAAATGTCGTCTCATACCATCGCCTGTTTAGCATATTTTTCGGTATTTTTCTCGCCATTAATTTACCTCCATTTGGACCAGTTTGTTTTTAAATTTTTTTCGGACCCGGCGATAAAAGCCGGATCATGGAGTTTTAACTTTTTTGTTAAATTTATTCATCGCAACCAAAATCCCATCGGAAATAAAACATAATGTTGCTTCAACAGCTCTTCCGATCATCTCTTTTAAAGTTTCTACTTCATCGTCATCAAATCTCGAAAGAACGAAATCAACCATATTTTTCATCTTCTCCGCGTTTCCTATCCCGCACCTTAAACGCGGAAATTCTATTGTTTTAAGATGATAAATTATTGAATAAAGCCCATTGTGTCCGCCGTCGCTTCCTTTTTGCCTTATCCTTATCACTCCAAGCGGTAGATTTAGATCATCGCATATTACCAAAACATCCTTTAAATCAATTTTATACTTTTCTAGAACATCCTTAACTGCAACTCCGCTATTATTCATATAAGTCAAAGGTTTCACAAGCAAAATTTCTTTTCCTGCATATCTACCTGAGCCTATCAAATAATCACCTGCCCCGGGTTTAAAACTAAATCCGATTTTCTCCGCTAACGCGTCCACAACCATAAATCCAACGTTGTGTCGCGTCATCTCATACTCTCTTCCCGGGTTTCCAAGCCCAAATATAGCAATCATACATTTTTAAAAGAACTACTTTTGCTCTCCTTGTTTCGCAGATTGAGATGAAGTCGAAGGTTGAGCTTCGGATTGGGCCTCCTCAGTCGCCTTTTCAACTTCAACACCTCTTGGTGGAACAACCGCAACGACGACAGCGAGTTCGTTCTCAAGTATTTTAACATTTGGGACTTTCAAGTCTCTGACATGGATTGCGTCTCCGATGTCAAGATTGCTTATATCAACTTCAATATGTTCAGGTATAGCGTTGCTTGGGCATTCAACTTCAACAGTATGAAGAAGATGTTCAATAATACCTCCCTTTTCAACACCAGGGGCTTTACCAACCAAAACAATAGGAACTTCGAGCGTAATCGTTGCGCCAGCTTTCAAACCATAAAGATCAAAATGAATTGGCTTATCTGTAACGGGGTCAAATTCAACATCTTTCAAAATACATTGAAACTCCTTCCCATCGTCAAGTTTTAACTTGATTATGTGTGTTTCCGTTGTATAAATCAAGTTTTTAAGTTCCGACTCCTTAACAGCGATTGGCAAAGGCTCGTCGCCCGGTGCATAGTAAATTCCCGGTATCTTCCCAGAGCGCCTAAGCTGATTCGATGCGCTTTTTCCAGTCTTTCTTATCTCCGCGTTTAAAATTATCTCTGTCATCGCTTTAAGTCCCTAAATGTTTTTAGTTTTCGATTTCAAATAGCACACTCAATGATTCATTGCAATGAATTCTTTTTATCGCCTCGGCGAAAATTTTCGCAACCGACCTAACTTCAATTTTAGATGAACTGCTTCGTAATGGGACGGTATCCGTTACAAAAATTTTTTCAACAGGTGCTTTTTCAATCCTTTCGACCGCATTTCCAGATAAAATTGGATGCGTGCACGCACCGATAATTCTTTTTGCTCCCCTCGCAACAAGAGCATTTGCTGCATTTACGAATGTCCCCGCAGTATCAATTATATCATCAACTATCACAACAGTTCTATCTTTAACTTCACCAACAATATTTACAACCTCCGATTCATTATGCGCGGTTCTCCTCTTGTCAACTAAAATAAGCTCTGCGTTCAATCTCTTCGCATACCCACGGGCAAATTTAACTCCACCAATATCTGGCGAAGCGACGACGAAATCTTCGGAACCGACGACTTCTCTAATTGCCGGGACGAGGACAACCGCCGAATAAAGATGGTCAAAAGGGATATCGAAGAAACCTTGGATCTGAGGGGCATGCAAATCCATAGTTAAAACTCTATCTGCACCCGCGACCGTTATCAAGTTTGCTACAAGTTTTGATGTTATCGGAACTCTCGGTTGGTCTTTTCTATCTTGTCTTGCATAGCCAAAATAGGGTATAACCGCAGTAATTCTGCGCGCAGATGCTCTTTTTGCTGCGTCAATCATTATTAAAAGTTCCATCAGATTATCCGATGGAGGGAAAGTTGATTGGATTATAAACACATCGTTTCCTCGGATATTCTCAAGATACTTTACCCAAATCTCACCATCACTAAAATTTTTAATCTCGCAATCTCCGAGGGGTTCTCCTATCTCCTCAGCTATTCTCTCAGCAAGTATCCTACTCGACCTACCAGAAAAAATCTTAAGCTGACTCAATTCTCTCTATTTATTATTTTTCCATCGTTTCAATCAGCCACGATAAAGATAAGAAAAAGAAAGAAATTAAACAAAATTAGAGCTGGGGCGGGAGGATTCGAACCTCCGAATGGCGGCTCCAAAGACCGCTGCCTTACCGCTTGGCGACGCCCCAGTATAAGAACGCAGTATTAATTTAATAAAGAAAAACAAATTTTTCAAGCATTGATTTTGAAATTGTCCGTTGGGCGAATTAAATTTATTTTTGAATTTTTCCAAAAAATTACGGAGAACCAAAATGAAGAAGTTTTTCCTCGCCCTTATCATTCCGATCTTAATCGCAACTTCACAAGAAAAACCCATCGTCATAAAATGCGGAGCCTTGATCGACGGAAAAAGCGACGATGTCAAAAGGAATGTGCTAATTTTGATAAGTGGAAACAAAATTGAAAAAGTTGGCAACTTTGAAATACCGAAATCTGCGGATGTAATCGACCTATCCGATATGACGGTTTTACCAGGTTTAATCGACTCTCATGTCCACCTATTCCTACACGAAGGAAGCTACGACGACCAACTCCTTAAGGAATCAATTCCATACAGAACAATAAGAGCTGTTGTCCACGCAAAACAAACACTTGAAGCTGGGTTTACGACAATCCGCGACCTTGAAACTGAGGGCGCAGGCTATGCGGATGTTGATTTAAAAACTGCAATTGAACAGGGGATAATCCCGGGTCCAAGGATGCAAGTTTCAACTCGAGCCCTATCGGTCACCGGTGGATATGCTCTTATGGGTTATTCTTGGGAGATACATGTCCCAACCGGAGCTCAGCTTGTGGATGGCGTTGATGAGGCAAGGAAAGCAGTTAGAGAACAAATAAAATATGGTGCGGATTGGATTAAAATCTACGCTGACTCAAGAAGAAGACGCGGCGAGGTTGCAGATTCACTTACTTGGTATCTTACATTTTCCGATGACGAACTAAAAGCGATCGTTGAAGAAGCACAAAAAATGAACGTCAAAGTAGCTGCGCATTGTTATTCATCTATCGCTGCGCAAAAAGCGATAAACGCAGGCGTAAGTTCAATTGAGCATGGTTTATATCTCGATGAGCCAACATTAAAACTTATGAAGGAAAAAGGAGTCTACTATTGTCCGACGCTTGTTGCTTATTACCGCTGGTCAAAAAGGGAAGGTCTATCTCCAGAGGTTAGGAAAATGCTCGAAAACACAGTTAAACTTCATTCCGAAACTTTTAAGCGAGCGCTAAAAGTTGGAGTTAAAATTGCGTTTGGAAGTGACTTAACAGAGTCGCACGGAACAAATGCTGAAGAGTTTGAATTGATGGTGAAATACGGAATGAAACCTATGGACGCAATAAAATCCGCAACAAGCGTTGCAGCAGAACTCCTCGGTTGGCAAGATAAAATTGGAAGCATCGAACCTGGAAAACTCGCTGATATAATTGCAGTTAAAGGAGACCCAACAAAAGATATAAAAGTTTTAAAAGATGTCAAATTTGTGATGAAAGATGGGAAAACAATTAAAAATGTCGCTAAAAATTAAAACCAACTTCACCTATGCCAGAACACGGTATCATACTTTTAAACCTCGGTGGACCTGATTCGGTTAAAAATGTTGAAAAATTTCTTTACAATTTGTTTTCCGACCCGGACATTTTCAAGTTTCCGCTTTCACCGTTGACACAAAAATTTTTCGCGAGGCTTATTTCAAAGTTCAGAGCAAAAAAAGTCATAAAATATTACCTTCAAATCGGTGGTCGCTCACCAATTTTAAGTTACACCTTGCTTCAAGCGAAATCACTTGAGAAGAAACTCTCTCCCTATCTTAACGCCAAAGTCTACATAGGAATGAGATACTGGCATCCGATGATAGATGAAGCGGTCGAAGGAGCGCTCAAAGATAACGTCAATACAATTATCCTTCTGCCACTTTACCCCCAATACTCAATGACGACGACCGGCTCAAGTTTCAATGAATTTTATCGAATAGCAAAAAAATTAAATCTTTACGATAAAAGAATCATTGAAATCAAAAGTTACCCCGATGATGAACTTTATATCAAAGCAATGGTTGAGAGAATAGAAGAAGCGATGCGAAATTTTAATGATGACGATTTGAAAAGTTTCGCGTTGATATTTAGCGCGCACGGCGTACCAATGAAATTTATTCAAAATGGGGACCCGTACTTTGATGAAACGGTTAAATCGTACAATGCGATAGTTAATTATCTCAAAACGAAAACAGATAAAAAAGAAATCTACAGCAACATACGAACGGAGCTTTGTTTCCAGAGCAGAGTTGGACCATTGAAATGGCTCGAGCCGTCAACTATTGATACGGTTAAAAAACTCGCAAGCGAGGGGCTTGAAAATATGCTGGTCGTACCGTTAAGTTTTGTCTCGGATAACATTGAAACATTGTATGAACTTGGAATTTTTATAAAAGAAATCGCAATTAAAAGTGGAGTAAAAAAATACATCGTAGCAGAAGCCCTTAACGATTCTGAAACATTTATTGAAGCATTAAAAAACATAGTTCTGGAGGCAGTGAAAAATGAAAGATAGTGCAATTATAATTGGTGCTGGAATATCAGGACTCACAACTGCTTTCTTTTTGAAAAAAAATGGATTAAATGTTACCGTTCTTGAATCCGAAGGCGAAGTCGGTGGAACAATGAAAAGCAAAAGGATAAGTGGTTATCTCGTTGAATACGGTCCAAATAGCGCTCTCGAGACAACCCCGCTTTTCAAAGAAATTATCGACGAAGTTGGAATTTCAAACGAAATGGTTTACGCAAATGAAACTTCAAACAAACGCTATATTCTCAAGGAAGGGAAACTTCATCTTTTACCGATGAAACCACCGGAATTTTTCAAAAGTAAATTATGGAGCTTGTCCGGAAAACTTCGCATTATGCTTGAGCCATTTCATGGTAGAGCGAAAAACCCAACCGGAGACCCGTTTTGGGAGGAATCGCTTGCGCAGTTTGTCAGAAGAAGACTTGGAAAAGAATTTCTTGACTATACGATTAATCCATTTGTTGCTGGTGTATATGCTGGCGACCCTGAAAAACTCGGTGTTCGCTCCGCTTTCCCAAGGCTTTATGCGCTTGAAGAAAAATATGGTGGCTTGATAGTTGGAACAATTAAAGGTGCAAGGGAAAGAAAGAAAAGAGCTGAAAAATCGAAAATCGCTGCAAGATTATTCTCTTTCAACGATGGCATGGGAACCCTTCCAAAAGCAATCGCAAATTATCTCGGAAACTCTATCATCCTAAATGCGAAAGTTAAGTCAATCAAAAAAGATTCAAACCACTTTATAATTGAATTTGAAAAAGATGGAAAAATTGAGTATATGACTTCAAACGTCATTGTCGTTTCCACACCTGCGTATATTGCCTCCGAACTTGTAAAAGAATTATCCGCAAAATTATCTGACGCATTGAATAAAATATATTATCCTCCCGTCGCGGAAATCGTCTTCGGTTATAAAAAAGAGATGATTGGAGTTGAACCTGACGGATTTGGATTTTTGGTACCGGAGAAAGAGAATCGAAGGATACTTGGCACGCTTTGGAGCTCGACGATTTTCCCAAACAGAGCTCCGGAAGGTTATGTTGAGTTGACAACCTTCGTCGGTGGAACTAGACAACCTGAAATAGCATTAAAAAGCGATGATGAATTAATAAAAATTGTAAGCGATGAACTTAAAGATATAATGAAGGTCTCAGGCGAGCCGGAATTCGTTTGGATTTCAAGATGGGAGAAGGCAATTCCACAATATAATGTTGGACATCTAAAAATTATGGCTTTGCTTGATGAATTCGAAGAAGAAAATCAAGGTCTTTACTTCTGTGCTAATTATCGAGGTGGCATTGCTGTTGGGGACTGCGTTATGAGTGCTGAAAAAACAGCAAACAAAATTTTACAAAAGATATGATAAAAAATTTCGACGAACTTCTTCAAAAAGTCAAAGATACCTCAAAAACCATCGCTGTTGTATGCGCACATCAAGAAACAGCTCTTTCTGCTGTTATCGAGGCGAGGAAAATGAGAATAGCAAATTCAATTTTAATTGGGGACTCAAAAATAATCTCGGAAATACTTGACGAACTCGGCGAAGACCCTGCAAGTTTTGAAATAATCGATGAAAAAGACCCAACGAAAGCGGTTTTAATTTCAACTTCACTTATTAGAAACGGAGAAGCACACGTAATTTTAAAAGGTAAAATTGATACGACAACTTTGATGAAAGGCGTATTAAGCAAGGAAACCGGGCTTAGGACAGGAAGATTGTTAAGTGATGTTTTCGTATTTGAATATCCGGAGAAAAACAGCGAATCCAAGCTCATATTGATGTCAGACGGCGGCGTTGTTTTAAACCCAACACTTGAGCAAAAAATTGAAATAATCAAAAACGCGGTTGAAGTTGCAAATAAACTTGGAATGGAAAATCCAAAAGTTGCGCTTTTATCCGCAACAGAACTTGTTCTTGAAGATTTAACTTCAACAACCGATGCAATTAAAATAAAACAGCTCAATCAAGAAGGAAAAATAACCGGTTGCGTCATCGATGGACCTCTTGCGCTTGACCTTGCGATTTCCGAAGAATCCGCCATTGAAAAAGGGATAAAATCTGAAGTCGCAGGGAAAGCGGATATTTTGATTGTTCCAAATATCGAAAGTGGGAATATACTTGGGAAAAGTTTGACATATTTTGCCCATTATAAAATTGGGCATGTTATAATTGGAGCAACTGCACCGATATTGATACCATCAAGGGCAGATAAGATGGAGGCAAAGTTAAATTCTATTGCGCTTGGAGTTTTGATGACGATTTAAAAATGGGCGGTGGGAAACCGCCCTTTATTTGGATTAATCTTCTGAGCTTGTGGACGACCCCGATGAAGAGGTTTTTTCTGATTTTGCTTCAGAATTGGAATTGTTTTTTGACGAGTTTTTGCGTTTGTAATCAGTTATGTAAAATCCCGAGCCTTTAAAAATTAAACCGACGCCAGCGCTTATCTTTTTGCTGACGTTTCCACCACATTTTGGGCAAATTTTTATCGGCTCATCACTTATGCTTTGAAATTCCTCGAAGACATAACCACAGGTATTGCACTTATATTCATAGGTTGGCATAGCTTTAACCTCACCTCCTTTTGTTTTTAATCATTTAATTTTTCAATCGCCCTTCGAAACCTTTCAACTCCTTTCATTATTTCCTCCATTGAAGCAGCATATGAAATCCTAACACATTCATCCATCCCAAACGCATCGCCCGGGACTATCGCAAGTTTTTCCTCCTTTAAAAGAAACTCACAAAAGTCGTTCGAATTTTTCACCACAAAACCATTATACTTTCGACCATAATAAAAAGATACTTTTGGAAACACATAAAATGCACCTGATGGAATAAAAACTTCAACGCCAGGGATTTGCTTCAACTCTGAACATAAAAAATCACGCCTTATTTTAAACTCATTCACCATCTTTCGGACCGGCTCCTGAGTTCCAGTCAAAGCTGCAAGCGCCGCCTTTTGGGAAATTGAACTCGCATTAGATGTAACCTGACCTTGAACTTTATTCGCAAGCTTTACAACTTCTTCATTCGCTCCCATGTAACCAATCCTCCATCCCGTCATCGCGTATGCCTTTGAAACTCCATTTATAGTTATGACAAGGTCTCTCAACTCTTTGATCGAAGCAATGCTGAAATGTTTTTCGTCGTAAATTATTTTCTCGTAAATCTCGTCAGATATCACAAAGATATTTTTCTCATAGACAACTTCCGCAATTTTTTTAATTTCATCTTCGGTATAAACAGTTCCCGTTGGATTTGATGGTGTGTTAAAAATTAAAGCTTTTGTCCTTGGGGTTATTGCATCTCTTAGTTGATCGGCGGTTATTTTAAAATTTGTGCTTATGTCGGTTTTTAAAATAACTGGCTTTGCTCCAACAAGCGCAACCATAGGTGGATAACTAACCCAATAAGGGGCTATAATCAAAACCTCATCTCCTGGATTACAAATTGCCTGAAGCGCATTAAAAATTGATTGTTTAGCTCCGCTTGAAACAAGTATTTCACTTGGTTTGTATTCAATGTTGTTATCTCGACGGAATTTTTCGATTATCGCATTTATTAACTCTGGTATTCCCTGATTTTGTGTGTACTTCGTAAAATTTTCTCTTATTGCTTGTATCGCTGCTTCTTTTATATGCTCAGGGGTGGGGAAATCAGGCTCGCCAGCGCTTAAAGAGACGACATCTATCCCTTGAGCTTTCATATTCTTTGCAATAGCGGAGATTCGAAGCGTCTCTGATTCAGGTAGATTAAGTATTTTTTCTGAAAGGTTGGGTAGGTTTCTCATCTTTTTTCTGTTTGAACTTTTCTTTTAGCATCTTTTCAACAATTTTAGGAACGAAATTGCTTACGTCCCCACCGAAAGATGCAATCTCTCTAACTATCGTCGAATTTAAATAGGTATACTTTTCATGTGGCACGAGAAAGACCGTCGTAATGTCGCATATTTTTCTGTTCATCAAAGCCATTTGAAACTCATATTCGAAATCCGACACCGCACGCAATCCCCTTATTATAGCAACCGCATTTTTCATCCTAGCGTAGTCGACGAGAAGCCCATCAAAGCTATCAACCTCGACATTATCAAATCTCTTGACCGCTTCTTTAATCATCTTGATTCTTTCTTCAACTGTAAAAAGCGGTGTTTTCGCCACATTTTTCGCAACCGTAACGATGACCTTGTCGAAAAGTTTTGAGGCACGCTCTATCACATCGATATGCCCATTCGTTATCGGGTCAAATGTGCCGGGGTAAATTGCAATTCTTTTCATAATCTTTCACCCCTTGTTTTTAAAAATTGTAATCGCTGTTTTCCCGAACTCCCTCCTCGTCACAATTTCAAACCGCATCGACTCCAGCGAAAAAAGGATTCCGGAATCATGCTCAATTGAGAAAAAACCGATATCGCTCAACAACCTGCGTTCCCAAATTTTATAAACAAGTTCGTTTATACGCGGATACATATATGGCGGGTCCGCAAAGATAAGGTCAAATTTTTCATTTACATAATCGATGAAATTTAAAGCATCATCGTTTATCGTGACGATTTTATCAACACAACCGAGGATTTGCGCGTTTTCGGTTATAACCTTCAAAGCCTTTCCGCTGTTATCAACAAAAAAAACTCTTTCCGCACCCCTACTCAATGCCTCAAAACCAAGCGCTCCTGTCCCAGCAAACAAATCAAGCACAATGAGATTCTCAAAATTAATCCTACTTGAGAGTATGTTAAAAAGCGCCTCCTTTACCCTATCTGACGTCGGTCTTATATCAGCTCCCTTTGAAAGTTTCAACAAACGTCCTTTGTATTTGCCTGTAATTATCCTGACCATAACATCCTTAGCGCAAGTCCTATATTTGGTGCAAAAATATGCGCAAACTCTGACTCTATCCTTACATCTAAAAATAAACGAGAATCAAAAGGATTTAAAATTGAAAATTTATTCCCAAGCATACCACTTAAAACTCCAATTAAGCCCTGGTCAAGTCCCTCTCCGTAGAAAACAAATTTTTCAAAACCAGCGGATATATTGTCATTTATCAACTTGAGAAGAAAATATCTCTTGTCCGACTCATCATTTACAATGCGATAAAAATATCTTTGAAATTCATAAGAGCGAAAAACACTTATATCAATTCTTGAACTTTTAACTCCAACAAGAACAAAATCACTGTAAAAATATCTCGATCGAACGGAACTTATCCGCTCCCTAAGGCAATTTTCCACTGCGAAATGGTCAATGTCGATAATCTGAACCGTTAGCCCAAGTTTTTCAGCAACGCTTTTTAAAAAAGAAATTAAATCTTTCTTAACCGAAACTACTAAGGTTCTCTGTGCATCGCTTTCACTAAATTTATATCCTTTTACAATAAAACTTTGATGAACAGATTCTCCCGGGAAATACTGCGAAACTTCCCAAAGCAAATGCTCACTGAATTCTTGTTCAGTTAAACTACGATCAACAGGTATAATATTTAAAAAAGCAAAGCTTGTATCAACACAAAAAGAAATTTTCGTAACCTTGGGGCTTATGTTAATTGCAGAGGAAATTATTTTAGCGATTTCATCAATCTTCTCGGTCGAAAATGAATCAAGATATATTTTATCGCTGAAAATTTTTTTTAGAATCAACTTCTTCGATAACTCTTCAGATTCCGCTACATCAAGACGTTCTTTATTTAACCTTACGGTGATAAAAATCATTTATTCCCATGAGACTTTATTCACATCCTCTGGTTTGTCTTTTGAGCCTATCGTCCCATGTCCATACGGGCACTCAACCCAATAGTACTTTCCAAGCGAGTCAGCTCCTATGATTAAAGGTTGGTTTAACTTAGGGCAGTTGCGAAGTGAATCGGGATTGAATTTCTCTGTTGCGGTCGAAAAGAACATATCAGCTGGTAAATTTGCTCTCTTTATAAATGCGATTAATGAATCGATATTGCCTGTATATTTTCCGTATTCATCGAAATACTTAAGCTCAGCCTGTCTGATGTTCTTCATCCTAAATCTGCATACCTTTTTAAGTTCTTCTTCTGCTCTTATTTTCATCGCTGGGTCATAAATTGTGTAAACAAGGATTGCGGTTAAAACGATGATTAAAATTTCGAGAACGATTGAGCCCTTAGCTTTCACCTGTGCCATTTTGTTTTTCCCTTTTTATTTTGTTGTTAGATATCTTTTTATTTTTTCAAACTTCTTTTGCCCAATGCCCTTAACATTCATTATGTCCTCAATTCTTTTAAACTCACCATAAGTTTGTCTATGTCGTATGATATTTTCTGCCATTTTCTCGCCGATTCCCGGAAGTTTCATCAATTCTTCTTTTGTTGCTGTGTTGATGTTTATTTTAAAGCTCGCATCGGATGATTCAACTGTCGATGCCCCAGTGGTTGTCGCTGACCCAGAGATATACTTTTCAATATTAGCAGACCTTTTCTCAAACTCGGAATCAAAAACAGAATAATCAAACTTTTGATTTTTGGCATCTCTTATTATATCTCCACGAACAAGTCTTACCGCTAAACCCAATACAAAAGCAAAAATTAAAAACCAAAAAACGACGCTTTCAGATTTAGTCAAGCCAAGTATGTCGTTTATTTTCTTGAGCAAAATTTTTATCAAATCTAAAATTTTTTGA
>JBEPZK010000002.1:94711-96158 GCA_041640855.1 Candidatus Kryptoniota bacterium | reverse complement strand
AATATCTCACAATAGTTTCTAAGCTTGATAACAAACTCATCTTTTATAGTGCCACCATCATACCTAACGGGCTGTAAATCAAGGCAAGCACTTAAAACCAGGATGGGTTTTTCGAATTCTCTCATAAGTTTTGACCTTTAATATTTATTCTGCAAACAAGCTTAGATTTATTTATATTTTGACTTTACAATACTCACTCTCTCATAATGGTTAACTATTGGCTTATGATATGGTAGATTATACGTTAACGGATCATGGAGCTGGTGACATGGGATATCTTTTAATTCTGGGATATATTTCTTTATATATTCACAATTAGGGTCAAATCGCTTAGCTTGTAGTATAGGATTAAATATCCTCAAAGGGTTAGGGTCTGCTCCTACTGAAGCAATCCACTGCCAGTTTCCTATATTCACCAACTGGTCATAGTCTATTAAATGGTGTTTAAAAAATTCCTCACCTATTCGCCAATCTACAAGCAAGTCCTTTGTTAAAAAGCTTCCCAAAATCATTCTAACTCTGTTGTGAATCCACTTTTCTTGAATAAGTTGTCTGATGCCTGCATCTATAATGGGATAGCCAGTGCTTGCGTTAAGAAAGGCATCTATAAATTTTTGATTGTTTTCCCATTGTATATTCCTTCTCCTTTCTTGAAACTCTAAATCTTTTGTCCACGGGAAGTTTAGCTTGATATGATACCAAAATTCTCGCCAAGCAAGCTCTCTTAAAAAGCTTTCACTTTCTTTGGACCTTTCAAAAATTTCCCTGATGGAAATAATCCCAAATCTTATACACGGAGATAACTTCGAAGTACCGTCTAAATAAGGATAATCTCTGGTTTTCTCATAATTCTTAAAATCGAAACTTTTTAATCTCTCTTTACAGTCTTGAGGTTTGAAGTATACTGTATCTATTTTCAACTGGCTTATTAATTCTTTTGGGTCAAAAGTTTTTAAGTCTATATTAGGTATGTTTTTTACTTTTACATCGGTTCTTTCCAAGTCAAGATATTTAAGCCAATCTTTGTAAAAACTTGTGAAGACCTTTTTAGGAGGTATGAGTTCGGGATTTACCAAAAGTCCATCAAAAACTTCTATGAACTTTACATTGTATAGTGAACATAGATTTTTAACCTGTTTTACCCTTTCCTCACCATCCCATGAATAAGCTTTTTGGGTTATTACAGCGTCGGGCTTTAATTCATCCAAAAGCCTTTTGAAAATTTCTAATGTTTTTCCTTTAAAGGTGTAAACTTTTATACCAATGTTCTCTATAGCATTTATTATATAAACTAAGCGCTCATCGTAAGACATCAAATCAGCAAGAATCTGATCGTCAAAAATGAACACCGGAATAATCTCTTTGTAATTCTTCGCTTCTTCAAAAACCCTGTTATCTTCTACTCTCAAATCCCTTTTTAGCCAGACTATAGCTCTCATTATTCATA
>JBEPZK010000002.1:5719-94611 GCA_041640855.1 Candidatus Kryptoniota bacterium | reverse complement strand
GCAAGAATCTGATCGTCAAAAATGAACACCGGAATAATCTCTTTGTAATTCTTCGCTTCTTCAAAAACCCTGTTATCTTCTACTCTCAAATCCCTTTTTAGCCAGACTATAGCTCTCATTATTCATAATTCATATTATTTTTAAATGACTATACCAACATCTACGTGCAAGATAATATACAATAAACTCACTTACTTTACCAACACCAGTGGAAAATCCATTCCCCTTGAATCAACCACAGGGAATTGAGCTTCCTGCTTATACCTTTTAGTTATCTCAGGAAGTTGTTCTTCAACATACCCCATAAGTTTACGAACAGTTACAATGTTTGTTCCTCCAGCTGCTTTGCCCTTTAGTCCCTCAAGAAGAGTGTATGTGAACACCCCATGCCCAAGGTCCTTTACCTCTGCTGCGTATTGCTCTTTGGTAGATGCTGCTATCACATGCACCCCTGTTGCCCTCGATAGCTGTGAGAGCGCTTTCCTGTCCTCAAATCCCCTGAATGCTAAAAGCGCAGCCCCTGATTTACACGCATCTATAAGCACAAGTATCTTCTGAGCTTTTGTGTTCCTTATCAGAACTGAAAGCTCGTCAGAGGATATCCCCTTTGTCTGCACCTCCACTTCCCTTTCTGGATATGTAAGTTCATGAGGAATGAAATACCACCTGTCATTTATAGTCTCTCCATGCCCTGCAAGGTAAATCAATACAGCATCCTGTGGGTTCGTATTCTCAAGCTCTTTGAGTTTTGAAATGATATTTTCCTTCGTTGCCTGTTCATTGTAAAGTTCTATTGTCTCTACCTTCTTGAATAGCTCCTTTCCTTTTACCTTGAAAAATTCCACTATTCCCCTTGCATCAGGCTCAGCATAGTTGAGATTGAGAGCAGGGTTTTTATATCTATTTATTCCGACTGCAAAGACATAAAGCGATACATCCTTTGCTGGAGAAGCAAGCCTTACTGTAATTTCATAAGGGTTTGACTCTGTCCTATCCTTGCTGAAGCCAACCGCTCTAAATATGTTTATGCTATCAACAAGGGTCACGGTATACGTCTTTATTATCTCATTCTCACTAGAAGCTAACTTTATCCCTCTTTTGTCTTCTCCAACTACCTTGCCATTATGATAAAGCCTTATCTCATCTATGCCTCCACCAGTATCCTTTGCTCGGACAGTTACAGTTATTACGTCTGTATTAAATACAGCATTCGGTTCAGGTGAGATTATACTCACATCGGGAGGAGTTAAAATTCCCTTTCTTATATCAGCAACTGCCTCAACTTTCCTGTCCTGAAGCACAGATGCAACATAAACAGGGTTGAAAAACTTCTCAAAGAAGTTGTCAAGTGGATAGGCATTGTTTTCAACCGCAACAAATATATGCTTTGCGCCATTAGGAGATGCATTAAAATAACTCTCTGGCGTGATCACTATCCATTCATCATTGCTGAAACCAATGAACTGGGCGATTTCTCTACCTGTAGAGGCATCCCAAATGCGAGTCGTATGATCTACACTTGCAGAAACAATTTTTCCGCCATCAGGTGAAAAAGCCACAGAATAGACCGCACCATTATGTCCCTCAAGTGTCTTTATCTCTACACCAATAAAGGCATCCCAAAGCTTGATGGTTTTGTCCCAGCTTCCAGAGGTAATCATTGCACCATCAGGCGAAAAAGCTACGGAACTAACCCAGCCGCTATGTCCCTTCAATGTCCTTATTTCTCTATCAGTTTCAATATCCCAAAGCTTAAGGGTATTGTCCCGACTTCCAGAAACAATTTTTTTACCATCAGGTGAAAAGGCCACTGAAAGGACCCAACTACTATGTCCTTCAAATGTTTTTATTTCTCTGCCAGTTTCTACGTCCCAAAGCTTGACGGTCTTGTCCCAACTTCCTGAAACAATTTTTTTACCATCGGGTGAAAAGGCTACGGAAATAACACTACTACTATGCCCTCTAAATATCCTTATTTCCCTGCCAGTAGAGACATCCCAAAGGCGAATAGTGCCATCTCCACTTCCTGAAACAATTTTTCTACCATCGGGTGAAAAAGCTACGGAAGTAACACGACTATTATGTCCTTCAAATGTTTTTATTTCTCTGCCAGTTTCTACATCCCAAAGCTTGACGGTCTTGTCCCAACTTCCTGAAACAATTTTTTTACCATCGAGTGAAAAGGCTACAGAAAAGACACCACCTCTATGTCCTTTAAATGTCCTTATTTTCCTACCGGTTTCCGCATCCCAAAGCCTGAGAGTGCTGTCCCCACCTCCGGAAATAACTGTTTTCCCGTTGGGTGAAAAGGCCGCAGAAGAAACACTACTGCTATACCCCAATACATAAATCTTAGCTTTTTCTGATGAAAAAGAAATGCATGGCAGTATAAAAAGTAACAAAATACCTAGAACCCTAATTTTAAAAGTCATAGTCTTACACCTCTTTATTATTTTTTACAATTTCTGAAAAAATTGTTAATTAGCCAAGTTCACCTTAAGAAGCTATTTCTTATTATTTGCGAAACATCTTCAAAATTCAACAGGTTTATTACATCTTCTTTTTTATCGTCATTGCATACTTAAGATAAAAATCTTTACAGTCAAAGTATCTCTTTGCTGTACTCTTAACATCACATGCAAGTTGCGTTGTTTTCCTTAAGCACTTTATATACACGTGATTGTATATACTTGGCTTTTCCTAAATTTTACCTTAGCTTCTCTAGCAACTGCGGATTGATTTCAATAGCACGGTTAAAACATTCTAATGCTTCTAGCTCGCGTTTCAATTTCTTCAATATCATACCTTTGCCAGCCCACGCTGTGGCTAGTTGTGGATCAATTTCAATAGCGCGATCAAAGCACTCCAAGGCTTCTTCATAGCGTTCCCATTCCCCCAATACTATACCTTTGTTGACCCATATATCTGCATCTTGCGGATTAATCTCAACAGCGCGATCAAAACATTCCAAAGCTTCTTGATAGCGTCCCAATTCCACCAGTATCACACCCTTGTTATACCATGCCTCGACTAATTGTGGATTAATCTCAATGGCATGGTCAAAACACTCCAAAGCTTTTTGATTATGTCCTAATTTCCCCAGTATCACGCCTTTGCCAACCCATGCTACGGTTAGTTGTGGATTAATTTCAATAGCGTAGTCAAAACACTCCAAAGATTCCTGATAGCGTCCCAATTTCCCCAATACTATACCCTTGTTATACCATGCCACAGCATTTCGTGGGTTAATTTTGATAGCGTGATCATAGATTTTCAATTCTTTTTCAATCTCGTTATCCTCCTGAGTTCCCAAGCCAATTTCTTGAACAATCACTTGAAGCGCTTGTCCACAATTACTGCAGAAGTGGGCCCCTTCTGGATTTTCCCAGCCACAATTGATGCACCTCACGACAATACCCTCGTTTTTATTTCTTTTGTAAAGACCTTCTAAATTTTTTTAACTAAGCTAGTTTTTGTTTCTGATCAGATAGGAACGGAATCTTTCTAATACACCTGACTGTTCGTTGTTATAGAGAATCATTCTATGTGACCTGTTAAAAGAATAAGCCTCAAAACTATCAAGCTTTCTTTAGAAATCCCGCTTAACTTATTGCGCCTATTACGCGCGATTAAATTTGCATCTATTAATCTACGATCTCAAAAAGATAAACAGATTGGTTAGCGCGCCATACCAGAAAATATGCGAATCCTCGTTCTGGACTTTCCTGAAGCAAGTCTGATAGATGTCTTGCTTCTCTAATAACTTCCACATTACATAAAACATAACGAATTCATCCCCTTCCCATTTTCCCCTTATCAAAGAACCCCAAGGTTTGTTGTATCAATATAAAACTTTAGTTGAAGATGCTTTAATTTTTTTCGGCTTGATAATTTATGGTTATCCCCTCACATTTAGACACACTACCGTCATTAGGAGATTTTTATCTCCACAAGTAAGTATAGGCGCGAATGTATCGCATGTAAAACAAATTTAATTTAAGATAAATTATTAACACATTACACAGCTTCCCAGATGATTCACCTATTTCCCCAAAAATATGAGCGAATCCGCCAAAGTTGCCTAAAATATAAAGCAAACCTTCGCCCTTTGCTCTAATTATGTTCTATTCTGTGATAAATATAATAACCTTTTTCGCCTTTGTCAAGACCCTAATCAAAAAAATATTACCCCCCAATAGCTTTATGCTTCTCATGATGGGAAGTTAGAGGGCAGATATTGTAATTAGAAAAAAGATGGATTTACCAACACTAGTAGACTCCAAGCAAGGAATCTTAACAGAAAGATACCTTCACATTAGGTAATGAAAAAGCAAGCACGATGCCGCCTTTCAATTCTTGTAAAACTTCCCTCAAACGCCTGGACGCCACCGTAGGTTTACCAAAGACTTACCAACACCAAAGTTCTAATAATGTTTCCTCACACTTTCCATTGATGACTAATAGCAAGGATTAATGGAGCTTTTTCAGAAATCTGTCCCCTTGTTCACCTCTATCAAGTGGAATTGGTAGATGCTGATATCGATTGATAAATTTGTTAAATGTTAATTTCTGCTCATTGTAATTTTAGCTCTATTTTTTTATAATTAACTAAAGCGCCTGTAGCTCAACTGGATAGAGCGTGGGCCTCCGGAGCCCGAGGTTGCGGGTTCAAGTCCCGCCAGGCGCGCAAATCAAAACCAAAAACAAAAATTAACTACTTATGAAACTCTCCGTAAACGTTGACCACGTCGCAACGCTTCGAGAAGCAAGAGGTGGACTTGAACCTGACCCGGTTACAGCAGCTCATATAGCTGAACTTGCCGGAGCGGATGGAATCGTCTGCCATCTGCGCGAGGATAGAAGACATATAAACGACAGAGATCTCAGACTCCTGCGCGAGACGATCAAGACAAAACTTGACCTCGAAATGGCAGCTACGGAAGAGATGATAAAAATTGCAATTGAAACGCTTCCCGACCTTGTCACACTTGTCCCCGAAAGACGACTTGAAAGAACAACAGAACGAGGTTTAAATGTCGTCGACCAAATCTCATATCTTTCCGATGTGGTCCTCGAAATGCATAAGCACGATATTAAAGTAAGTTTATTCGTCGACCCGGACCCAAAACAAGTTGAAGCATCAGCGAAAACCGGCGCGGACTTTATCGAAATTCACACAGGTGAATACGCCAATGCAAGGGATGAAAAAAGACAATATGAAGAGCTTCAAAAAATAAAAGAAATTGCAAAACTTGCCCGAAGACTCGGTCTCGGCGTAAACGCTGGACATGGACTAAACTATATCAATGTGATACCTATAACGAAAATAGAGGAAATCGAAGAACTAAGCATCGGACATGCGATTGTGGCAAGAGCTATATTCGTAGGTTTTGAAAGAGCGGTAAGAGAAATGGTCAGACTTGTAAAAGGGATATAAATTTAAAAATCAACTAATTCTATGAGCCAAAATCAAAAATTCGGCATCTCAACGAGGCTGATACATGGTGAAATCAAAGATAAATTATACCATTCCGTCGTCTATCCAATTTATCAAACATCGACGTTCGCAGTTGAAAAATCTGACGATTATCAAAAATTTATCGATGAAGTTGAAGATTTCTACATTTATTCGAGATATGGAAATCCAACGATTAGAGAAGTTGAAAAGAGATTGGCGCTTGTCGAAAATGCAGATGATGCGATTTTATTTTCATCCGGGATGTCAGCGATAACGACGACCATTTTGAGCTTCGTTGAATCCGGGGACGAGATCATATCGTTAAGTTCAATCTACGGCGTCACATATAGATTCTTCAGAGACCATCTTCCAAAGTTTGGTGTAAATGTCAAGTTCGTCGATGTGGATGAAGTTGATGATTTAAAAAAGTTTATAACGAAAAAGACAAAATTAATCTACTTTGAAACACCGATAAATCCTACAACACGAGTAATCGACATCAAAAAAATTGTGGGCACAGCAAAAGAAAATAACATAATCACCGTAATAGACAACACATTTGCAACTCCAGTAAATCAAAATCCAATTCTATTTGGGGTTGACATAGTCCTGCACAGCGCAACAAAGTATCTATCCGGACATAGCGACTTGATACTTGGCTGTGTTATGTCGAGCAAAGATAAAATTGAAAAAATTAGGAAGATGAAAAATGTTTTGGGCGGTAACCCGGACCCACATCAAGCATTTCTTCTTGGGAGAAGTTTAAAAACGCTTGAATTGCGGGTCAATAAGCAAAATGAAAATGCTTTTAAACTTGCGCAGTTTTTATCAACACATGATAATGTTAAAAAAATCTTTTACCCCGGGCTTACTTCTCATCCCGACCATCATATCGCAAAGAGTCAAATGAGAGGTTTTGGTGGAATGCTTGCTTTTGAGATAAATGGAAAACTCGAGGATGCGAAAAGGTTTTGCGATTCGTTGAAAATTGCGCTCAACGCCACAAGTTTAGGAAGCGTCGAAACCCTCGTCAGCATCCCTGTTTTAACTTCACATATAAAAATGAGTTCAGATGAACTTAAAAAGGCGGGAATATCAGAATCTACGGTCAGGGTTTCCGTCGGAATTGAAAATATAGAAGATTTGCTCTGGGATTTCGAACAGGCATTAAAATATTCGATGTAAATGATCACTGAAAAAAGAAAAAGACTTTTAAAACAAATTGAAAAATTAGAGCCGTCTTATTGGCGTTTTACGAAATATAAGGGTCCTGGATTAGTTAGAGGAATTCAAAGACTTATTTTATGCCCCTCGATTTTATATTCCGCTTGTATATAGGCGGATGCTTTTTAAAGTCAAAAAAGAGGTGAAAATTAAAATATTTAATTTGGAGAAATATTTTGCTTCCAACAGCTATAGAATCGCTTGATTATTTGGTTTGGCCTGGTGAAGACGGAGAAACTTTTTCCTCACGGGCAGTTAACAAGCTATACGAGCTCAGCTACCAAAGTTATCGGATAAATAATAATGGCGATTTGATCCCCTATAAAATTGAACGCAACACGTTTAGTAGTTTAATTTCGACTGAAAATTTTATATTTGTAAAGTAATTAAAAGGGGGGCTTAATGCCCCCTTCGTTTTCTACTTTAACTCCTCAAGAACTTTGGCAATTTTATTCACATCGGGAACGTTTGGAATCCCATGCTCTTCAACATATCTGACAATTCCATCTTTATCAATCACAACCGTTACTCGATTGTGAATTCCTTTATCCTCAAGATACACGCCGTATTTCTTTCCAACCTCTCCTTTTGGATGAAAATCTGCAAGCAAAGGATAACTTATATTCATCTTCTCCGCAAACGCTTTATGTGTCCAAGTGCTATCCACACTTATCCCGAAAATCTGAGCATTTAATCCTTCAAAAATCTTCAAAGCATCGACAAAGCATGCGTGTTCATTTGTACATACAGGGCTAAAATCGAGAGGATAAAAAACAAGGACAACATTTTTCCCTTTGAAATCGCTTAATTTATATTCTTTATCATCGTGTCCCTTGAGGACAAAATCCGGCGCTTTTTCACCGACTTTAATCATATATCCATCTCATTTTGTTTTTGAAAATTTCGATTAAATATATAAAATCACCTTGATTTTTCAAAACTTAACATAAGAACTTCATTCCCCGACTTAACAAAACCGCCTTTCAAAATTTTTAATATCTTAAACGCATTGCCTTTACCCTTTTGAAGTTTGACAACTACATCCCCAATTTTAACAACAAAATCATCTGGCAAGTTTAGAAATTTTTCAGCCTGAACGAAGATGGAAAATCTTTTTTCGTTTCCTAAAGAAGGTTCTTTAAAACCAGCGTCTTCTTCGCTTTTATAAAAACAAACTTTGACTTCATCCGCGTGAATCGAGTCAACAAAAATTTTATCTTTTACAGTTCGAATCAAGACTCTATTCCTTACGGTTGATTGCCCATTTTCAAGTGTAATTTCAATATGTGAGACGATACCAATCTTATCCACTGAATTTGCGATGAAATTTTTATTTTTCGGCTCTAAATTTAAAAATTTTGGGATTTATTTCCGATTCGACCTATACGTTTTTAGATTTGTAAAAACTTGACTTTTACGTTAGAATCTTTTAAATTAAGATAGATTTTATCCTAATTTAAATAGTGACCTTTTTCGAAATTTAAATTCCCTTCCTTCAACGCAGCACCTTCGAAAATAGCCTTGCCCATTGAAAACATGAAAAAACTAAAAACGGAGGTGCGATATGGCGCCGATACAAGCGGTTGCTGTTGCAATTTTCATAGGGATTGCTCTTTACGATGGGAAAACGATTGAACAGTTGAAATCGCCGTAGAAAATCAAGGGGGGTTATGCGCCCCCCTGCTCTTTGTACCTTCCGTGTTTTATTATCTTGCCCTCCACAATATAAACTACATCCTCGCCAATGTTTGTCGCTAAATCAGCAATCCTTTCGAGATTTCTTGAGATTCTTTCAATATGAATCGCCCTTTCTATAGTGGTCGGGTCAGAAATCATGTAAGTTATTAGCTCTCTCAAAATTTGATCACGATAAGAATCTACTATATCATCCCTTTCGCAAACACTTTGAGCAAGTTTTGAATCTCCTCTGATAAATGAATCGATACTATCTTTAAGCATTTGAATTGTTTCCTCAGCCATTTTAGGTAGGTCAATTAACGGTTTCACCTGAGGTCTTTCGATTAAAAACAAAGCACTTTCTGATATATTCACCGCCATATCTCCTATCCTTTCAAGGTCGTTGTTCATTTTCAAAATCATCATAATTGTCCTTAAATCCTTCGCTTCCGGTTGAAATCTTGCGATTAAATTAATACACATCTCATCTATTTCAATTTCCGCATCGTTCGTCTTGGGTTCATCAACCTCGATGACTTCAAGAAGAATCTTTTTATCTTTGTTTAACAAACCGCGGATGCTTTTTTCGATCATCTTCTCGACGAGATTTCCCTGTTCAACTATTTTCTCTTTAAGTTTGTTTAATCTGTCGTAAAACATAAAAATCACCTCGGTATTTTTTATCCGATTTTACCGGCTAGAAATTCCTCGGTTTTCTCGTGTGAAGGCCTTGTAAAGACTATATCTGTCGGACCATATTCTATCAATTCACCAAGATACATAAATGCGACATAATCAGACACTCTACCAGCTTGACCGATGTTATGAGTTACAAGTACAATTGTAACTGTGTCCTTTAATTGTTCGATCAATTCTTCAATTCTCATCGTTGCCACAGGGTCGAGCGCAGAGGTTGGTTCATCAAGCAAGATTATATCGGGTTTCATCGCGAGAGCCCTTGCAATGCATAATCTTTGCTGTTGTCCTCCTGATAGAAATGTGCCTTTTTTATGAAGATGATTTTTCACCTCATCCCAAAGCGAAACTTTCTTTAATGTCTCTTCAACAATTTCATCCGCTTCACTTTTTTTGAGTTTTATCCCATTCAGAATATAGCCAGCGATTACATTTTCATATATACTCATCGTTGGGAATGGATTTGGCCTTTGAAAAACCATCCCAATTTTCCTTCTGACGACCATAGGGTCAAGGGAATATATATCTATCTCTTCTCTTTGGTAAGTGTTTTCGATCAGGTAGACTTTTCCTTCTACTTTCGCATTTGGAGATAGTTCATGCATTCGATTGAAACATCGTATAAGCGTTGTCTTTCCACATCCGGATGGACCCATAATTGCGGTTATGCTATTTCTGACGATTGAAAGGTTCACATTTTTAACAACGATATGTTGGTCGTATGAGGCTGTGAGATTTTCAGTTCTTAAGACGATGTCCATCATTCTCGATTTGAATTTATCTTTTACTTATCAATCTTGTCGTCACATTTAAAAATAAAACAAATATAACCAAAATACAAGAAGTTCCCCAAGCCTTCGCCCACCAATCTTCGTATGGACTTACCGCGTAATTGAAAATTAAAAGCGGCATCGCACTTATAGGTTTTAAAATGTTAAAGTTTAAAAATGGATTTCCAAAAGCTGTGAAAAGCAAAGGCGCTGTTTCACCGGCAATCCTTGCGGTCCCGGCAAGTATTCCTGTTAATATCCCGCTAAGTCCAGCTGGAATTATGACTTTTAAAATTGTTCTATAATATGGAACGCCGAGCGCAAGTGAAGCTTCTTTTATCTCACGCGGTATTAATTTTAAAATTTCCTCTGTCGACTTTATAACCAAGGGCAACATCATTATTCCAAGCGCAATTCCACCTGATAGAGCAGAGAAATGTCCCATCGGTTTTACAACCCACAAATATGCGATTATACCGATTACAATAGATGGAACACCTTGTAAAATTTCAGAGACGAGCCTTGAGACAAATGCAAGTTTACTATTCGAACGTTCAGCAAGATAAACCCCAACTGAAATGCCAAGCGGAACCGATAGAACCAATGCAATTAAAATTAAAATCGCGGTTCCAACAATTGCATTTAAAATTCCACCTCCTGGTTCGCCTACAGGCTTTGGCAGAGTCGTTAAAAATTCCCAATTGATTACGCTTATCCCATTTTTGATTATAAAATAAAGAACGAGCAAAAATGGGATAGTTGAAACAATAGAGATAAAAGTCAAAAATACTGAGATGATCTTGCTTTTCAAAATTCGAAGTTTATAACTTCCCATCTTTTTAATGCTGAAGTTTCTTTAAGATAAATCTTCCAATTAGATTTACGACAGTCGTAATTATAAACAAGGTCATTCCAAGATACATTAAACTTGAAAGGTAAACTTCCCCGGTTGCTTCGGTAAACTCGTTCGCTATGACACTTGCTATCGTATTCCCAGGGCTAAATATATTTTCTGGAATTCCATGATAATTTCCGATAACCATTGTAACAGCCATAGTTTCACCAAGCGCTCGACCAAGAGATAAAATCACTCCCGCAATTATTCCAGACCTAGCATAAGGTATCATAACCTTTTTTATCATCTCCCAGCGAGTTGCTCCGAGAGCATAAGCTGCTTCTTTAACTTCATCAGGGACAAGTCTCATCGCATCTTTTCCGATCGAGGCCGAGTAAGGCATTATCATAAACGCAAGGATTAATGAAGCGGTGAATATTCCAACTCCGTAAGGAGGAACGCCGATTTTTATTTCGAGTTCTCGAACTAACGGGACGACGAAGAACAAACCCCAAAATCCAAGTACAACTGATGGGACGCCCGCGATTAGTTCAGTCAAATATCTCAAAATCTCAGCGAATAAACCTTTTCGAAAGTATTCTCCCAAAACTATGCTTATCGCAAGTGAAAAAGGTAAGGATATCGCAAGTGCTATGAAAGAAGTTAGCAATGTCCCATATATAAATGGCAAAGCTCCAAACTCTTCTTGAACAGGGTCCCAAATATCTCTGACAAAAAATGAAAACCCAAACTTTTTAATGGATTCGATCGACGCATTAAACAAACTTAGAAAAAATCCAACCCCAATTAAAACTAAAACAATCGCAGAAAATCCAAGAACTATGTTGAATATCTTATCTTTACTTAATTCCAACCTCTTTGTAGACAGGTTTGCCATTGTATGTGATTGATTTGATTATAGATTCAGCTTTTTTTACGACTTCAGGAGGTAACTTTGCATAGTCAAGCGGTTCCGCGTAATTTTGCCCATCGTGAATTATCCACCAAAGCAATTTCACAAGTTGCTTCGCTCTTTCAAACGACCTGTTTTTGTAGTTTTGCTCTTTATAGACGAGTATCCAAGTGAAACTGCTAATTGGATAGCCATCTTCAGCGTCTGT
Organism: Candidatus Kryptoniota bacterium; assembly: GCA_041640855.1. Lineage (GTDB taxonomy): Bacteria > Bacteroidota > Ignavibacteria > Kryptoniales > Kryptoniaceae > Kryptonium. The sequence goes on along the minus strand of JBEPZK010000002.1, from coordinate 82,830 downwards.
GTCAGTTATGGAAACTCTCGTATCATCTGGGATTTTCGTCTTTCCAGCTGACGTGATTGAGGAAAGCTCTGGCTTTATGAAATTTCCTTTCTTATTTTTTACAAGCGCAGTTGGTAATTTATTCTGTTTTGCATAGGTCAATTCAACATAACCGATGCTTCCTGGGATTTGCTTTACAAGCCCTGCCACACCTTCATTACCTTTTCCACCAAGTCCAACTGGCCATGACACCGAAGTCCCACGTCCGACTTTGGTTTCCCACTCTTTGCTCACTTTTGAGAGATAATCCACAAAAACGAAAGTCGTCCCGCTTCCATCAGACCTATGGACGACTGTGATGTTCATATTTGGCAATTTTACATCTGGATTTAAAGAGGTAATTCTCGGGTCATTCCATTTTTTAATTTTACCAAGAAAAATATCGGTAATTACATCAGGGGTAAGCTTCAACTCGGGATTTCCAGGAAGATTATAAGTTATCACGACAGCGCCAAGGCAAGTTGGAATGTGAAGGACTGGAGAATCGTATTCCTTGAGTTGGTCATCAGATAAAAATGCATCGGATGCGCCAAAATCCACTGTTTTTTCCTTCAATTGTCTTATTCCACCACCTGAACCAATCGACTGATAATTTACTTTTACCCCGGTCTGCTTATAATAGGCGTCGAACATCTTCGAATACAAAACGTATGGAAATGTCGCCCCAGCTCCGAGAAGCTCTTTGTCTTGTGAAATTAAAAGGTTTGATAAAAGGATGGTTGAAACGAGGGTTAAAATCGCGGATTTGAAATTTTTCATAGTTGAGAACGAAGAATTTATTTTTAAAGCAGATATAAACTTAACTTCCAAAGTTTAATATAAGGTTAAAGAAATGTTAAAAAATCGTTAAAAAACTGTTAAAAAACCGTTAAAGCAATTTTTCATCTGGATTAGCTTTTTTCGGGATAGGGAGAAGAATTTCAAATTTGCTTCCAACGCCAACTTTACTTTCAACATTTATGCTCCCGTTGTATGATAAAACGATGTGCTTGACTATGGATAAACCAAGCCCTGTTCCACCGCTTTGCCTTGACCTCGATTTGTCGACGACATAAAAACGTTCAAAAATCCTTGGCAAATGCTCCTTCGCAATGCCAATTCCCGTGTCCTCAACTGTTATCTTTATTTTGTCAGGCTTGTTCTTGGAAAACTCAAAAATAGGTTCAACCTTGATTTTTATCCCACCTTTGTCAGTATATTTTATCGCATTATCGATTAAATTCGAAAGCATTTGCTCAATTCTGTAAGAATCCCCCCAAAACTCGGGCAATTCCTTTGATATCTCAACTTTACAATACAAACCTTTGTCTCTTATACTCTTTTCATACATTTTTAAAATCCCATTTATAATCGCTTTGAAATCAACCCTTTCTTCTTTAAATGTAACCCCAGCTTCGACCTCGGACAAAATCAAAAGGTCATTTATTATTCTCGTCAATCTATCTGTATTTCTTTTAACAGGCTCGAGATAGTTCATTATCTCGCGAACTGCCCTCGTCTTTCGACCGAGATTTTGAAGTTCTTCTTCAATTGTTTCGATGTATCCTTTTATGTTTGAAAGCGGTGTTTTCAACTCATGTGAAATGTTCTCAACAAGTTCCCTTTTAATTTCTGCAAGTTCCTTTTGAAAAGTTATATCGTCAAGCAAAAGGAAAATTTCTCTCTGGATTTTGAAAGCGCTAGCCAAGTAATTTTTTCCGGCGATTTCAACTTCTCTTGAGATTTTCAAATTTTTGAAATCGATTTCAAGCAGTTGCTTTACAAATTGAATCAAGTCAAAGTCGCGAATGATTTCCCAATAAAAACTTCCTTCATCTGTCTCAACACTTGAGAAAAGTTGTTTAAAATTTTTATTCGAAAATTTTAGTTTGCCGTCTTCACCTAAAATCGCAACTGCGCTGGTCAAAAGTTCAGCTAAAACTTTAAATTTTTGCTCTGCTTCACTTAATTTTTGTTCATTTTTTTTAGCATCGTTCAATATCGTTTTAAAATCATTTATCAAATCTTGTGATAACTTGTTTGAAAATTTTTTGAGATGACGATTTATTTCATACATAGGCTTGATAAAATTTTTAAAGCACCAAATAAGAAAAGCAAAGGCTATGATGAGCCCAACGCTCCATTTTAAAAGCAAAGCAACGATGACGATTGCAAAAAAGATGAAAAATATGTAAAAATTTGATTCTCTCACTTTTTCATTCGCTTACGATTTTGTATCCCACACCTCTTACGCTTTTTATAAGTTTTCCCGCCTTGCCAAGTTTACTCCTCAAATTTCTTATGTGGACATCAATTGTTCTGTCAGAAACGGATTTTTCAAGCCCCCATATCGAATTTAGCAACTGCTCCCTTGAAAAAACCCAACCCGGCTTTTCAGATAAAGTTTCAAGTATTTTAAACTCCGTGAGCGTCAAATCAACCTTTTTCCCTTCAACGTAGACCTCCATTCGATTTAAATCGATTGTGAGCATATTTGCGACCTCAATAACCGTCGGTTTCCCTTCTTCTCCATAAATTCTTCTCAAAACTGCCTTTATTCTTGCTATGAGTTCGCGCGGGGAAAACGGTTTAGTGACATAATCATCTGCTCCAAGTTCAAGTCCGATGATTTTGTCTGTTTCCTCAATCTTTGCGGTCAAAATTATTATCGGAATTTTTGAAGTCTTGGGATCATTTCTTAAAGTTTTACAAATTTCAAACCCATCGATATCAGGTAACATCAAATCAAGGATTAAGAGATCAGGCTTGTCCGTATTCAAATACCGGAAAAATGCCTCAGCGTTGGTGAATTTTTTCGGTTTAAACCCAGCTTTTTGAATATGTAAGGCTATTAGTTCAAGTATATCATTATCGTCTTCAATTATTGCGATTGTTTTTGTTCGCATTTTTTACCTCAATTTAAATTTTTTATCATAATCAAGGACATTGTATTTTTTCAAAATTTCGACAAGTTTGTCAATTGGAATTGCTTCAACTCTTCTGCCCATATATCCGGTCATAGTTCTTGCCATGAGCAAAGAATTGTAAATAGCTTCTTCCGTCGCCTCAACAACAGCTTGAAACAAAGGCGAAAGAGCGGAATTTGGTAAAACTTTTATAGTTTGAGGTTTGTAAATTTCATCCATCGATTTGATTCTACATTCTGGATTCGTCGAAAAAGCGATGACATAATCACCGCTTCCATTGGTTGAAGGAGAGCCAGTTCTCGCAAGTCCAAGCATAGCTCTTTTAGCAAGACGTTTTAATTGATTTGGCATAAGTGGAGCATCTGTGGCAATCACAATTATTATAGAGCCATCCGCTTTTTGAAGTTCGTCTCTAAGATAATATCTCCCAAGTTCAAGTCCAACTGGTGCGCCGTTTATAGTTAAAATTCCGCCAAAGTTTGTCTGCACCAAAACCCCAACCGTCCATCCGCCAAGATTTTTCGGAAGAACCCTTGACGATGTCCCAATTCCACCTTTCCATCCAAACGCGATTGTCCCAGTTCCAGCGCCAACAGAACCTTCTTCAACTTCACCTGAACTTGCTGAATTTATCGCATCAAGAACATCTTGATAAGCGATAACTCTCTCTTGAATTTTGTTCAAAAATCCATCGTTCGTCTCACCAACGACGGGATTGATTGAGCGAATATCCATGCCAGATTTTTCAAGCGTATATTGAATCAATGCATCAGCAACTTTTGGAACCGCAAGCGTGTTCGTCAGTGCTATTGGCGTTTCAAGTTCGCCCAACTCTTCAATTTGGGTTGAACCGGCAAATTTTCCAAATGCGTTTCCAGCGTAAAATGCACACGGAACCTTCTCTTTGAAAATATCCCCATCGTGGGGAATAATTACTGTAACTCCCGTTCTAATGCTATCGCCTTTGATTATCGTCTTATGCCCGACTTTAACCCCCTTTACATCGGTTATAGCGTTGTATTTCCCGGTTGGAAGAACCCCAACCACAATTCCCAATTCCCTCGCTCTGAATCTTTTTTCACTTTCTTGTGCGTTCATGGATGTTGAAAAAATTTGTTGTGCTAAAATCAAAACAAGCAATAACTCAACTCTCATTTTCTTCTCCCCATTTTTTGTAAAGATCATGTTCAACTTTGAAAAGAGATAAAATTTTTCCCGCGATGAAATCAGCAAGGTCATCAAATGTTTTCGGTTTTTGATAAAAAGCTGGGGAAGCAGGCAAAATTTTCGCACCTGCTTGAGCTAAAGTTAGCATATTTTGGATGTGAATTAAATTCAAAGGCGTCTCTCTGAAAACTACCACAAGCAAACGATTTTCTTTAAGACAAACATCTGCGGAACGCTCTATTAAATTAGATGAAATCCCATTTGCAACCCCGGACAAGGTTTTGACAGAGCATGGGACTATGACCATGCCATCTGTTTCAAATGAGCCGCTTGATATTCGCGCTGTTAAATCTCTGAAGTTATATTTTATTATCTCACCATTTTCAACCTCGTTTCCAAACATCGATTTAAAAACTTTCATTGGTTCATTGTTTTTTAAGTCTATCCCACACTCATCTTTAAGGACAAAATTTCCATAATCAGAGACAATAAGGTGTATTTCAAACCCATAAGTTAAAAATGCCCTTATCGTTCTTATTGCGTAAATCCCACCGCTTGCGCCCGTGACTCCAATTATTACCCTTCGCTTATTTGCCATGTTAAAACATTTCTAAGTTTTCGTTTTAAAAGTAAGCCAGTGTATTTTTCAAAAGCAAAAGCCATAATTAACACCAATCCGAGCAAGAGAAAATTTCCAAGGTTTGTGGTCAATTGATAAAACACGTTTTCAAAAAATACAGACGCAATCACTCCGAAAAATGGGAAAGTTTGAATTAAAAGTTTATCGGCAGAACTCAACTTTTCAACTCGCTGACTAAATGGCAGGCGAGCGGAAATTAACGCAGTTAAATTAAAAAATATCTTCAACAAGACAACGGTCGTCAAAATGTGAAGGAAAACTTGAGAAAACTTATCAAGCGATATCAAATACACAAAGGAAAAAATTGCAATTTGCGGTATCAAAATATGATGCCATAGAACCTTGAACCCGCCATTTATCGCATCAAAAATTTTTTCTCTTGCGATGAAATGATAAACCCACGACGCCTCGTAATTTCGATGGCTTGATATTGTTGTAATCCCAGTTGTAACGGTGAAGAAAAGCGAGGTCAACATCAAAATATTACCTTTTGAAAGCGGTGTGGCTAAAGGATTTGAAAGTTTTTCAAAAAATAGAACATAAATCGCGATGGCAACAGATATCGCAAGCGTCGAAAAAATTTTAACCATCACGGATTTATCCCTTCTCAAGTGAATGTAAACAAGCTCGTAAAAAGCAAGTTCGACATCATCTTTGAAGAAAACTCGGTTTGCTTTTTTCAAAAGTTTTATAAAGCGGTAATTTTTCACATCGTTTGATGGTTCAAATACGGTCGAGATATTTTGCAAATTTTCAATCCTTAAAGCATAAAACGGCGCTACCAAAAGAAATGATGAGAGCATTAACAGCGGTAAAATTTCAATGAAATTCAAATTGACCGACCCCATTCCAGAAATCCAAACGAATATTTTGGAGAAAATAATTTGTGGCATCAGAAACGAAAACGATGAGAGTTTTTCATCGGCCAGTTTGAAAATATTTATATGCTCATCCTGCGCTGAAAAATACTTGCTAACGACCTGATAAATTAAAAAAGTCAGAAAAACTGCGGATATCTGGATCGGGAGGATGAATTTTTTTAATTTTTGAATTTTTAACTTTCGTCCCAACAAAAGCATAATCAAAAGCATAAAGTTTGAGATCAAAACGACGAAAAAAGTCGAGGTGAGAAAATAAGCAAAACAAACTCTCGCGATGATAACAGTTGAAGTTGAAAACCCAAATGAATTCGCAAATGCCAAAACCAAAGTTGGCGAAAGATTGTAGGACAAGTTCAAGAACAAAACAAATAACAAAAAACTCAAGTACTTCCCCACTCTATATATTGTTGAATCAAGCGGAATCGACAGAAAAAATTCTATTTCATCGACGTTTAAAACTGCGGAATCGAATTCGACCAAAATCGTGAAGATAAGAAGTAGAAATTCGACAGAAAGAAGGACGAGCGAAAAATCAAGAAGAAAAGAGCTGAAGCTTTGACTTTGCGACTTTGACAGCGCAATTCCCGAACTTAACATCAAGAACCAGAGAAAGTTTATCGCAAAAATTAGCAAAATTCTCTCGTATGAAATTTTACCCTCTTTTTTCGATCGAAGTTCGAGTTTCAGCATAAATTTTAAAGTTTCAAGAATTAAATGCATTTTTAATCTTGCTTCTTTGATAAAATTAATTTCCTATATCTTCTCACAGCCTTTAAGTGTTCATCATATGTCTTCGAAAAGATATGTCTTCCAGCGCCGTCCGAGACAAAATATAAAAACTTGTGTTTTTCTGGGTATAAAACCGCAAGTATCGAACTTCTTCCTGGATTGTTCACAGGTCCAGGGGGTAGTCCCCTGTTTAAATATGTATTGTATGGCGATTGAATTTTCAAATCTTGATAAAGCAGTCTTCTCGGTCCATCCGGGATTATGTACTGAATCGTTGGGTCAGCTTCGAGAGGCATTTTAAGTTTCAAGCGATTGAAATATACACCTGCGATTCGCGGCTTTTCATCGTCGAATTTGGCTTCGCCTTCGACTATTGAGGCAAGCGTCACAACTTGATGTGTGTTTAATCCTATAAACTTTTCCCTTTCCTTCAATGTGTCTGAATAAAATTTTTTAAATTCCTGAACCATCTTTTTTATCACGCTTTCTTCATCATCTCCCCAGATAAAAACATAAGTATCGGGCATAAGATAACCCTCAAGTCCATCAGCATCTATACCAAGGCTTCGAGTGAATTTTGGGTCATTTACAAGTTGCATGAACTTCGCCGAATCAATTCCAATCCTTGCTTTCAATGTACCAGCAATTCTTCGCGCTGTTAAACCCTCGGGAATTGTAACAGTCGCGGTCAAAATATATTTCGGGTTTACAATTTCATCCATAACAATTGCCATGGGCAAATTGTCGACGAGGATATATTTCCCTGCTTTTATTTTCTTATCAAGCCCAAGAAATTTCCCAACATAGAAAAAAAGCATCTTATTTTTTAATAATCCATTTGAATTTAAGATTTCCGTTGCCTTATCAAAAGTTGAATTTTTCGGGATTTCGACAATAGAAAATTTCGTCGGCGGTAAATTAAAAGCAAAAAATTGCTTGTTGATGATTTGAATTAAGACGAGAAGAAAAAGCAAAGCAAAGTATTTGAGAAAGGATTGCAAATTTAAAAATTGTGCGGAGTTCAAATTTGCGTTTTGGTATAACTTCCTACGTTCCGCGGATTCCCTTTCGAGTCGTCTTGATTCGTCGATTATTCGCTCGTATAATCTTTTTATAGCCATATCCGATAGAGGACCAAAGTTATGTTTTGTGACATTTTCGATGACTTGATTTTCTCTCTCAGGCGAATAAATCGGCAGGTTAAGTTCTTGTTTTATTTTTCCAATCTCGTCCGCATATCTTGCTCTACGGTTCAAAAGTCGAACGATTTTGATATCAATTTTATCAATTTTTTTCCTCCATTTTTCGATCTCGTCATATTTGCTTTTGCCCTTGAACCAGCCCATTTTTAAGTTCTTTGATGAATTCGTATGCAATTTTAGCACATTTTGAGATATCTGCAACGTTGAAAAACTTTTTTATCAAAGCTGAACCAACCACAGCTCCATCAGCCCACTCCCACGCTTTGAGTATATGCTCCCTTTTCGATATTCCAAACCCAACCACAAAAGGTTTTGATGAATTTTCTCTGACTCTTCTCATAAAATTTTCAAATTCTGCGCCGCCAAAATTTTCCCTTTCACCTGTTACTCCCGTAACCGAAACGCAATAGATAAAATGCGTCGACTTGCTTGATATCAATTTTATTCTTTCGTCGTCGGAAGTTGGAGCAACGAGAAATATATTGCTCAGCCCATATTTTCGTGAAATTTCGATTAATTCGTCAGCTTCTTCAATTGGTAAATCGGGGACGATTAAGCCATCAACGCCACTTTCAATTGCCTCGGGGACAAATTTTTCAATGCGATGATTAAATATAGAATTGAAATAGCCCATTAAAACGATCGGCGTTGTAAATTTTTTTCTAAATTCTGAGACGAGCGAAAAAATTTTCTGGACGTTTACTCCATTTTTCAAAGCGATGTAGGAAGAATGTTGAATCGTTGGACCATCTGCGATTGGGTCGCTAAATGGAATACCGATTTCAATTATGTCGCTTCCAGCGTCGACGAGGGATTCGAGAATTGGGATTGTTGCTCCTGGAACAGGAAATTCCGGCGTAATGTAAGGGATTAGAAGTTTTTGTTTTTTATTCAAGACTTTTTCGATTCTGTCCATAGCACTTCGTCTAAATTTTAAGGTTTGGAATTGGTGCTAAACCGAAGTCACTTTTTATGTTATTTTTTAATTTGATATAACCGACGAAAGCAATCATACCCGCGTTGTCGGTGCAATAGGCGAAATTTGGGATATAAACTTTCAACCCCTCGCTTTTAGCTTTTTCCATCATGCTTTTTCTAAGTTCTGAATTTGCAGCAACCCCACCGGCGATTGAGATATTTTTGATATTATAATCTTTCGCAGCTTGTATAGTCTGCTCAACAAGTGCATCTACAACAACGCGTTGAAAACTTGCACATACATTTTTGGTTATCTCTACTTTTTCGCTTTCCTCAAGATTTTGGAAATTGATCTTTTTCAAATAATATAAAACTGCTGTTTTTATCCCACTGAAGCTGAATTCGTATTTATTTCCGCTCGGGGCGTCATCGTTTGAAATCTTATTTTTTGAGGATGGGATTGGCTTAGGAAATTTTACAAAGTCTGGATTTCCCTCCTGAGCAAGTTTATCAATTATCGGTCCGCCAGGATAGCCCAAACCCAAAAGTTTTGCGACTTTATCAAAAGCCTCACCAACAGCGTCATCTCTCGTTTGACCGAGCAGTTTAAGTTTGAAAAAATCTTCAACGAGTACAAGCATCGTATGTCCGCCCGAAACAACAAGTGAAATAAATGGGAAATCAGGTTTTTCATCCGAAAGAAAAGTTGAAAATATGTGCCCCTCGATATGGTTTACGCCGATTAAAGGTATCCTCAAAGCGAAAGCCATCGCTTTTGCAAAGCTAACCCCGACAAGAAGCGAGCCAATTAATCCTGGACCGTATGTCACCGCGATTCCAGAAAGTTCTTCTTTTTTTACGCCAGCGGAGTTTAATGCTTCGTCAACTATTTTAACTATCATCTTCTGATGAGCTCTTGATGCAAGTTCAGGAACAACCCCGCCGTATTTTGAGTGAAAGTATTGGGTTGAAACTATGCTTGATAGAAGTTCTCCATCTTTAAGCACAGCTGCAGATGTCTCATCGCATGATGTCTCTATTCCGAGAATTATCACCTTTGGCTTAGAAGTTTTTGAAAAAATTAATCAAAAATCATCACTTATTCAAGATACCACGATATGCCTTATGACTTTCTGCATCAAACTCATCAAGGACGAGAAAAAATATTATAAAAATGTGAAAACCACCAATTTGAAAGGGTCAAAACCCGAAAATTTTTGCAATTCAATGCCAATTTCATAAATTTTAGAAAAAGCCTTGGGTTTGCTCCAACAGGTAGCAAAATTTATATTTGACTCATTTCTCGATTTCGTTTTCATCTATGAATGTGAAATTTGCCATCAACATCTGGAGGATAGAAGAATGATAATTTGTGCAAACTGCTTTCAAAAGATCGAGAGGACAGACCCAATCGACCTTGAGCGAAGTTTTTCCGCAAAATTTGAAAACGCAAGCTTTATAAACAAGGCTTTTTCAGGTTTCCATTTCAAAGAAGAAAGCATAATTCAAACCTTGATCCACGAACTCAAGTATCAAAACAAACGCTCAATTGGAGTTTTTCTTGGCGAGGTCATAGGTCAATTAATAAAAAATGACTCCGACTTTTTAACAGCGGATGTTTTAGTCCCGGTTCCACTTCATAAGATAAGATTAAGGGAAAGAGGATATAATCAAAGTGAATTGATAGCGAAAGGTGTAAGTAATGCAACGGGAATTAAGGTTGTCGGAAACCTTCTCGTCAGGGCGAGAAATACAGAAACTCAAACGAAATTGGATTTTGAAAAAAGGAAAGAAAACGTTAAAGATGCCTTCTTCGTCAGTGGAAAGTATAAAAATTTTGTAATCGGTAAAAAAGTTATAATCGTGGATGATGTGATAACTACCGGTTCAACGATAAATGAGTGTGCAAAGGCTTTGGCTATGGCTGGGGCTTCGAAAGTTTTCGCTCTGTCGATAGCCATCGCAAGTTAATCAAGATGTGAGAGCTCCCTTAAAATTTTATTCGCAATTATAATTTTTTGAATCTCGCTTGTCCCTTCGCCTATCGTTAGAAGTTTCGCATCTCTGTAAAGTTTCTCAACTGGATATTCTTTGATGTAGCCATATCCGCCGAAAATTTGAACAGCTTCATTTGCGCATCTTACCGCAACTTCGCTTGCGAAATACTTCGCCATAGATGCGTAAAGGGAATAATCTTTGCCTTGGTCTTTAAGGTAAGCTGCTTTATATGTCAATAATCTCGCCCCTTCTATTTGAGTTGCCATATCAGCAAGTTTCCATTGAATAGCCTGAAATTCCGCTATATATTTTCCGAAAGCTTTTCTCTCTTTTGCATATTTTAAACTTAAATCTAAAGCCCCTTGCGCAAGCCCAACAGAAAGCGCTGCTATCCCAATTCTACCCCCAGCGAGAATTTCCATCGCCTGCTTATAACCTTGACCTTCTTCACCGAGCAAATTTTCACCTGGAACAACGCAATTATCAAACGTTAAAGAACAAGTATCACTTGCCCTCATCCCAAGTTTATCCTCCTTCCTTCCAACAATTAAACCTTCATACCCTTTTTCAACTACGAATGCGGAAATCCCATTTTTACCTTTGCTTTTGTCCGTGACAGCCATTACGACGATGATGTCTCCAACGCTTCCATGTGTTGTAAAAACTTTGTTCCCGTTCAAGATGTAATGGTCCCCTTCTTTAACCGCGGTAGTCAAAAGATTTGCAGCATCACTTCCTGCCTGTGGTTCTGTCAACGCCCAAGCGCCAATTTTTCTGCCAGTGCAAAGGTCAGGAAGATATTTTCTCTTCTGTTCCTCATTTCCGAACAAGTAAATATGATTTGTACAAAGACCGTTATGCGCAGCAACGCTCAAACCGATCGATGGGTCAACTTTGCTTATCTCTTCAATTATCACAACATAATCAAGATAACTTAATCCAGCCCCGCCATATTCCTCAGGGAAAGTTATCCCCAAAAATCCAATTTCACCGAGTTTTCTCATTATCTCGGTTGGAAATTCACCAGTTGCGTCGAACTTTCTCACATTTGGAGCAATTTCATTTTCTGCAAAATCTCGGGCAAGTTGTTTCACTTGCTTTTGAGTTTCGGTAAGGTAAAAATCCATGGTTTTTAACCATTTTGTTTTTTAAGTCGAGCTTTTGGCTCGGTCATAAAGAATTTTGATGATAGAAATGTTCGATTAATTCCTCCGCGATTTCAAGCGGATTTAAACGAGAATTTACAATTGAGTTTACCCTTTCCTCCAACAACTTTTCCCTGTCCGGGGTCCAAAAGTTTTCTCTGAGTTTTTCCTCGATTATTTCTCTTATTTTCTGTTTTAGTTTTTCTTTCCTTCTTTTTTCAAATTCGCCTGTTTTTTCAAGGAAGTTTTTATGCTCTTTTATCGCTTCTAAAAGTTCGTTTATTCCGGTGTTCGCGCTTGCGATTGTTTTTATAACTTTAATATCCCATTCATCTTTCCTCTGTCTGAAACTTAACACGCTTTTAATTGCGTTCACCGCAATATCTGCCCCTTCCCTATCACTTTTGTTAAGGACAAATATATCCGCTATCTCCATAAGTCCCGCTTTCATAGCCTGAATCGAATCGCCAGATTCGGGAACTAAAACTACGACAATCGTATCAGCCACTTTAACGATATCAAGTTCAGATTGACCAACCCCAACTGTTTCAAAGATGATATAATCAAATCCAGCTGAATCGAGTATATCACCTGCTTCGATCGCTTTTTTGCTTAATCCGCCTAAACTCCCTCTAGTCGCCATACTTCTTATGAAGACACCTTGGTCAAGTGTGAGTTCGTTCATTCTCACTCTATCCCCAAGGAGTGAACCCCCTGTAAACGGGCTTGTCGGGTCAACCGCAATTATCCCAACTTTATTTCCTTCATTTCTTAAAAGTTTCGTCAATTGAAAAACAAGCGTGCTTTTCCCTGCCCCAGGTGGCCCTGTTATGCCAATTTTATAAGCCTTACCGATATGTTTATAAATTTCTTTCAACAATTCTTCGGCGTTCGGATGTTCATTTTCGACGAGCGAGATCGCCCTTGAAATAGCTCTGAAATCTCCATTTATGACCTTACTTACAAGCTCAAGCACAAATTCAAAAACTCCATTTGTTTTTGAAAAATTCAACGGTTAGCTTTAATCCTTCGTCAAGTGAAACCTCCGGTTTCCAGCCGAGGGTTTTATAAATTTTGTCATAACTTATGACGCTTCTCCTCTGTTCCCCCGGTTTGGCAGGTCCATGATATTCCTCGCAATTTGCTCCGGTCAAAATTTTTAACTTACGGAAAAGTGTGTTTACATCGGTCTCCAAACCAGTTCCTATGTTAAAAACATCCGACTTATCATAATTTAAAGCGAGCACATTAGCTCTGACGACATCGCCAACATAAGTGTAATCCCTCGTTTGAAATCCATCGCCATTTATTACAGGTTGTTCTCCTTTGAGCATTTTGCTTGTGAAAATTGCAACGACGCCAGCCTCGCCATGAGGATTTTGACGTGGCCCATAAATGTTTGCATATCTTAAAACAACATAATTCAAACCGTACACTTCTTTGTAAAAGTAAAGATATTTTTCAACGGTCAACTTCGCAACCCCATACGGAGAAAGAGGTTGAGTTGGATGCTCCTCATCAGCAGGGAAATAAATTTGCTCACCGTAAATGGCTCCACCGGTTGAGGCAAATATAAATTTTTTAACTCCATATTTAATGCTAAACTGCAAAAGTTTCAAACTCCCGATGATATTTACATCCGCGTCATAAATTGGGTCTTCCACAGACTTTCTAACATCCATTTGCGCAGCATGATGATTTACAACATCGATTTCCTCCGCTTTAAAAACTTGCTCAACTTCATCATCCCTTATGTCAAGCTTATAAAATTTTGCCTTCGGATTTAAATTTTCAATTGAACCTGTCGATAAATTGTCAACGACAATTACATTGTGACCAAGTTCAATATAAGCGTCGACAACATGAGAACCTATGAAACCAGCACCACCTGTTACAAGTATGTTCATTTTGCACCCACTTTGGTTCTTAAAATGTTTTGAACTTCTTTTGTAAGTTCGTCGATTATATCCTCAAGTAATTTAGTCTCTTTTTTTGCAAGTTCAAAATCGCCAAAAAGTATTGATTCGCTAATCCCAGGAAGGGGTTGAGTCCCATATCCAAGATAATATCCCGGCGCATAAATTCTATGCTTAAACCAATCCCTCTTTGGCAAACCAGGTTTTCTCGTAAATTTTTGCTCCAACTTTTGTAGCTCAACGTTCAAAAGCAAATCAGGTTTTCGCGAGAGCGAATCTGCGTAAACTCTGAAAGTTTTGAGTTTTTCTCTAATTTTGTCAAGAGTAACGTTATTCTTCTTGAGCTCGTCGGAATATTTCTTTTCGATGTCGGCGATATATTTTTCAATTTCACTTGCATAATCAGCGTAATTGAACGGAAGATAATCGGATGAACTTAATCTCATCAGAGCAAGCCCAACGATTTTGACCATCGTTTCGTGATATTTGAAACTTGGGTCGCCAAAATTTTTCATCCAATAAAAATTGTCAAGTTGAGAATGATAAACTCCGTAAGGTCCAGTGCTTCTCAAATCAATTGAGGGAATTCCGGCGAATTCAAGAAATGCGGTATAATCCGAGCCACTTCCCAACCTTTCAATTTTGATTCTTGCTGTATCAGGTAGGTTTGTAATTTTCTTCAAGTTATTTTGTCTCTTCCAGGTTTCGAAAAAGATACTGTTTCCGGTTTCTGGGTCATCGACCGACTTTATCAGTTCTTCAATGAAGCGGTCAAGGGATGGGACAGCGCTTGCGCTGAAATTTTTTCCAGATACCGCAGCGTCGATATTTACATAGGCGATGGCGTTTTTAACAAGCTCATTGTAATTATCTTCAACCCATTCTGTAGAACCGATTAAACCATATTCCTCCGCATCCCATGCACAAAACAAAATGCTTCTTTTCGGTCTCCATCCTTGTTTGACGAGTTCAGATAGAGCTCTTGCTGTCTCAAGCATAACCGCGGTTCCACTGTTTGGATCAACCGCTCCATAAATCCATGCATCGTGATGATTCCCTAAAATTACCTTCTTTTCTGGCTCCTCAAAACCGCGCAACTCAGCAATTACATTTTTTATCGACCTAATTTTCCAATCCGATTTTATCTTAATTCTAACTTTTGTTGGTCCAGGTCCGATATGATAGGCAAACGGAAGTCCGCCTTGCCATCCTTCGGGAACATTCGGTCCGGATAAATTTTGAAGAATTTCTTTTGCAATTTTATATGAGATCGGCATCGTTGGAATTTTTGGCAAACTTTTCGCTTGCTCAATTGGGATTCTCTTCGCATCTTTCAAAGCGGGATAACCGGGCGTAAGTGGGTCTCCAGGATATTCGAACATATAATAAATACTACCTCTTTGAACTGCATCTTCAGGTCTCCAAGGCCCTCGGGGATAAACATCTCCTTTCATATATCCATCGTCCATCGGATCGGAATAAATCAACAAACCTATAGCGCCATTTTCCTCAGCAACTTTTGATTTCACACCTCTAAAAGATTTCCCATACCTTGCGATAGCTATTTTACCTTTTACATCAATTCCCATCTCTCTAAGTTTTGCATAATCTTCCGGAAGACCATAATTGACATACACAACTTGGGCTTCAACTTCACCGTCCGGCGAGTAAGCGTTAAAGAAGGTGAAAACTCCATCTTCGTATGTATCCTTGTCCCATATCCACTGTGTTTCTTTTAATTCAAATTTTATTTTGTACGGCTGCGTCATCTCAAGAGAGACCTCTTCAGGATAAGGAAGATAAGCCCAGTATTCAGCTATCTTCGAATTCAAGCCATATGATTTAAAAACACTATCTATATAAAATGCAACTTTGTACCCGGCTTGGCTTCCTGCGGGATGCGGTTCTTCTGTTAAGATGAATAAATGTCTTTCGCAATTTGATGCTTTTGGAATTGATAAAAATTTCTTTTCCCATTGTAATTGCTTTACTATGTTGTCCCCGACGAAACCAATTAAACTTTGGGCATGTATTATCGTAGCAAGAAAAAGTAAGAACACAATAGTTAATTTTTTCATCTTTCAAACTTTTTGAAAAAATTTAAATAAACGCGCAAATAAAGTCAAATTTTCCCACTTTGACAGAAATCCATTTACCATTATAAATGGAGCCTTCGTTGGAGCAACGTCGTTAAATGGGCGAAGGTGCAAGATTAAAAATGAAAGTTAAAACCACGGGCTTAGCTCAATTCTTGTAAGCCCAAATTGATATGCTGTTTTCACTGCTTCTTTATACTCTTGCATCGTTATCCTTCGCGAAAGTTCAGGTTTCAAAAAAGCATTGAAGTAAGGTCTATATTGAGCCATTATGTTAACATATGTGTTCTTCGAAATTTCATTTGCTATAAATTCGAAAACTTTAGCAGAGCCGGCAATGTTATTCGGCAGAACAAGATGACGAATTAATAAACCTCTAACCGCAAGCCCGTCAACTATTTCAAGGTCACCAACTTGTCTCCACATCTCTTTGACCGCAGGACGAACGACATCCCAATAATCTGGAACCCCGGAGTATTTCAAACCCATGGAATTATCAGAATATTTAATGTCTGGCATATAAATATCTACAATTCCATCAAGAAGTTTCAATGTTTCAACTGATTCATAGCCGCCGCAGTTATAAACTATTGGAACCCTCAATCCTTTTTTTACCGCAATCTCGATCGCTTCAACAATTTGCGGAACGTAATGAGTTGGTGTAACAAGATTTATGTTGTGACATCCAATTTTCTGAAGATATAACATCGAATCAGCAAGCGTAGAAACATCCACAATCTCGCCTTGTTTGAATCTGCTTATCTCAAAATTTTGACAATAGATACAATTCATGTTACAACTTGCGAAGAAAATCGTACCAGAACCATGTTTTCCGACAAGACATGGTTCTTCTCCAAAATGTGGATGAACCCCCGAAATTATAATCTCGCTTCCAACCCTACATTTTCCTTTTTTCCCCGCGTTTCTATTGACATGACAATTTCTCGGACAAAGCGTACAATCGTTTAAAATCTGTTTTAAAACCTCAACCCTTTCCTTTAATAAACCTTTTCTATGAAGTTCGATGTATCGTGGTTCGTATTTATTTACAGTTTTTGTGATCACTTACGGTAGATAAAAAATTTTTACAGTCCTGGGGCGGAACAAACGCCCCAGGAAACTACCTTAGGAAGATGGCTTAGTTATACCACCCCAGAAACCAAGCACAATCAAAACAATTCCGACAATAATTGAATTGAGAATTCCCTGAAGACCTGAAACAAAAGCAGAAATCCCAAGCCAAATCCCAGCGATGCCAATAATTGCGGAAAAAACCTTCAGCAATCCTTTAACTGGTCCTATAAAGACCCACAATCCAAGGACAAATGAAATAATCCCAACCAAGAGATAACCAACTTCATAACTGTCTTTTGAGATATTAACCCCTGCTATACCTGAACCCAGAAGAAGCCAGAGACCCACGATTAAGGTTGCCCAAAACTGCCACATGGCAGTACCTCCTTTTTATTTTTTCTAACGCTCGCTTTTAGCGAGCGCGATCATTCTCAAAAGAACTTTTGGGCAGGAAAGTAGAAACAGCCATTAAACAATTCGTGCAAATATTATACCACAAAAAATTTAATCAATTTCTCAGTAAAATTCAAAACAATTTTGCCCGCTGTTTCAATCTTGACTGTGACCGCTTGTTCAATTCCGCTACATTTTGTGAATTTGACTTTTTCCGTTTTTTTGCTCAAATTGAATAAAAAATTTTAGACATAGATGAGCGCACCGGAATATTACGTTTTGGAAACGCAAGAATACAAACCTAATTATATACTTCACATATTCCTTTTCATTATAACATTTTTAACCGTGACCATAGCCGGGGTTCAATGGGTTATGAAAGACCCATTTGAATTAAACAATCTTCATTTTGGCTTGCCATATTCAATTTCGATTCTTTTCATAATCACATCACATGAATTTGGGCATTATTTCGCTGCAAGAAAACATGGCGTTGTCACAACTCTTCCCTATTTCATACCATTTCCTCCAATTCCATTCGTTTTAAATTTTGGCACGCTTGGCGCAGTTATAAGGATAAAATCATTGGTTCCAAATAAAAGGGCTCTATTTGATATAGGCGTTGCAGGTCCAATAGCGGGATTTATCGCAACCTTGCTCGTATTGCTGTATGGATTTTTAAACCTTCCTGATATCGAATATCTTTACCAAATTCATCCTGAATATCGTTTTTTGCCTTCACTTCCAACTGGCGATTTAACATTCGGGGATACACTCTTTTTCTTTTTGCTCAAAAAAATTTTTTCCTTTTTAAATCCAGATGCCTTCATCCCACCGATGAACGAAATTTACCATTATCCTTATCTATGCGCTGGATGGTTTGGTTTACTTGTGACTGCAATGAATTTAATTCCAGTAGGTCAACTTGATGGAGGTCATATAATCTATGCGATGTTTGGGGAAAAACATCGATATATCGCGAGAGGATTTTTCTTTAGTTTGATTATTTTCGGCTTGTTTGGGATTTTCGAACAAAATTTGGGATGGCCAGGTTGGCTCGTTTGGGCTTTCGTTTTGTATTTCGTCATTAGAATTGAACATCCACCGATTGGAACGTTTGGAACTCTTGACAAAAAACGCAGAATAATCGGTTGGATATCGATAGCGATTTTTATTCTTTCAATTTCACCAGTGCCGATAACAATAAAATAAAAATTTTTGATGCGAAAACTGATTTACCTATTACTACTTGCAGGAATAATTGCCTCATGTTCAGAAGAAAATTTAAATGTAGTCGATGTAAATTTTTCAAATCCACCGACCGTAAAATCTGTCAAAGTCGAACCTGTGGAGATAAATCTCGATACAATAAAGATTGGCTCGGATAAAAGCCCTGACGACACTTTGAATATAAATTTAAAAATTACTGCAACGGTTTCAGACAAAGATGGACAAGACGACATCGATGAAACGTTATATGAAATCATAAATCCGCTTAAAAGTATAGCGTTAAGCAAAGGTAAACTTGCGAAATTGGATTCGATCACATTTTACGCCGAGCCAAACTTTAAAATTAAGCGAAAGGAGAGTGGAAATTATTATGTCAAAGTTTTCTCTGTGGATAAAAAAGGTTTTTCGGGAAACGAAGTTTATGTAAGTTTAAATCTCTATCGTGGGAATCGTCCGCCTGTGCTTTCTGACCTAAACGCGCCAGACACAGTTTACGTCCAACCCCAAACTGTTCTAATCAAAATTACGGTTAAGGCATTTGACCCCGATGGCAACGATGACATAAAAGTTGTTCAATTTAATGTATTTAAACCCGACGGTTCCCCTTCCTCTGGAAATCCATTCAAGATGTACGATGATGGCAACGCAAGCGGGATAAGTGGCGACGAAAAAGCTGGTGATGGTATATATTCGCTAATAATTCAACTTCCACCAAATACGCAAAAAGGCAAATATAAATTTGAATTCCAAGCCATCGATAAATCAAACGCACAAAGTAATATCATAACACACTTTATGACTGTTTCATGAAAAACCGGATATCTTTGCTTATAATTTTCGCCACGAATTTTCTTTTTTCACAATTAAAACTTAACTACGAATTAAACTCTTTCTCAGATATACCCGCTGGAAATATAGTGACGAATATATGCATTAATGGGGATACAGTTTGGGTTGGCTCAAGCAAGGGACTTAGTAGAACAACCGACGGTGGAAGGACGTGGAAAAATTATTACCAAACTCCGGAATTTGGAACAAGCAAAATTTCTGCAATCGCTTGCAGGGATGGTGTCGTTTGGGTTGCATTGGCAAGAACTGTTAAAATTGATAATAACGAATTTCCGGAAGGACTTGGATTGCTGTATTCGACTGATGGCGGAGAAACCTGGACAAAGGTAAATCAACCTATCGATTCTCAAACGGACACAATTGAGTTTTACGGCGTCAATCAAATTAAGACGCTCCCGGTAACAACAACAGTAAACAACATAGTTTATGATATTGCTATCTCAAAAGATGCTGTCTTTATCGCATCATTTGCAGGGGGGCTTAGAAAATCAACCGATATGGGGAAAACATGGCAAAGGGTTGTTCTTCCCCCAGATTTTTTAAATCAAATTAAACCGGACGAAAATTTAAACTTTGAGCTTAACCCAGTAAAAAACCTGAATCATAGGGTTTTTTCGGTTATCGTTGTGGATGATTCAATAATTTGGGTTGGCACAGCTGATGGGATAAACAAATCGATAGATGGCGGAAAATCGTGGGTGAAGTTTAATCATCAAAATCAAACTATGCCAATCTCAGGAAATTTTGTCGTCGCACTTGGAAATCAGAAATTTAAAAGCGGAGATGTTGAGAAAAGCATAATTTGGGGCGCAACTATAAACGCAAACGACCCGAATGAATACAAAGCGTTAAGTTTCTCAGAAGATGGCGGAAATACATGGAAAACGACATTGATTGGGGAATTCGTACATAATATCGATTTTAAAGATTCAATTGTCTATGCTGTGAGCGACAGAGGTCTTTGGCGGACTTCGGACTTTGGGAAAACGTGGAGAAAAGTCGGTAACATAATCGACCTTTTGTCTCATCAAGCAATTTATACGAATACTTTTTATTCGATCGGTGTTCAAGGCGACACAATTTGGGCGGGAAGTGCAGATGGACTTGTTAAGTTTAAAGATTCAGAAACATTTGAAGAAACATTCCATATTTTTAGAGCGTATGAGAAAACCGCCGGAACTGATAAAACATACGCCTATCCAAATCCATTCTCACCTTGGAATGAGGTTACAAGAATTCACTACAGCGTGGAATCATCAAAAAGTAATGTGACCATTGAAATTTTCGACTTTGCTATGAGAAAAATTAGAACTATAATTTCAAATGCCCAAAGAACTGGAAAAAGAGAATATGACGAGGTTTGGGATGGGAAAGATAACTCTGGAAATATCGTCCCCAATGGTGTATATTTTTATAGAATTAAAATAGACGACAAGGAATTATATGGCAAGATTCTGGTCATCCAGTAAAATAATTTTGTTAACATCAATTGTTGTCACAACGATTTATTCTCAAAATTTTTCAGTTGCTTCTTTTTCTCGGCTTGGTTTTGGCTCGAGAGGTATTTCCATGGGAAATGCAATGAGTTCTGTCGTTTACGGGGAAGTTACGGGGTATTACAATCCAGCTGTTCTTCCTTTCGTTGATTTGAAGAAAGCTTCGATCACGATCGGAATTTTATCACTTGATAGAAATCTTGATTTTCTTCATTATACGCAATCGCTTTATCCAACCGCAGGTTTTTCAATTTTTTTGATTCGCGCTGGAGTAAAGAATGTTGATTTAAGAGATGTGGATGGGTATCATCTTGGAAATCGTAATACAGCAGAGTATCTGTTCGGCTTTTCGTTTTCAAATAGAGTGGTTGAAAAATTGTCACTTGGTATATCTTTGAAACTTTATTATAGTAGTCTTTATCAGAATATAAATTCGCGAACGCTTGGCATTGACTTTGGGCTTTTGTTCAAGTTGAACGAAAATATATCTTTTTCCGCATCCATTCATGATTTAAACGCTAAATATAAATGGGATTCATCTGTGATTTATCGTGAGCAAGGTCGGACTATAACGGAGACTTTCCCTGTTACAAAAAGGTTTGGATTTTCTTATATGATTAAAGATGTGTTCTTAACCTCGGTTGATTTCAATTTCGTTGGAAATGAGCGAAAAATTAGTCTTGGCGGTGAAATTTTCCCGTTGTATTTTTTATCAGAACAGTTTAAGAAAATAAACCAAGTTTTTTGTATAAGAAGTGGAGTTGAAATTTTTTATTATCCGTATCTTTCAGTTGGTTTCGGTATCAGAAGAAAATTTGGGCATATAATACTATCTTTTGATTACGCTTATAAGTTCGAACGATATTCTCCTAGCAACATACAACTGTTAACATTAGGTTTAGAAATATAAATTAAGATGCAGTTATGGTAAATTTCAGGGTAATTATCGCGCTGATAATTTTGACACAGACTTTGTTTTGCGGCGGTAAAACTGGCTTTAACTTTTTAACCATAGGCGTGGACGCTAAAAATATCTCCCTTAGCGATGCGGGGATATCAAGTCCGATGGGAGTAGGAACGGTATACTATAACCCAGCTGGTTTGGCTAAACTAGGTTCAAATACCTCTGTTCTATTTACATATCGCAATTGGATGGTTGACGGTAAGTTTTTCTATGGTTCAGTTGGGATACCAAGTAAGTTTTTAAACTTTGCTTTAAGTCTAACTTCTTTCACTATATCTGACATTGAAATTAGGGATAGACCTGGAAAGCCCGAAGCTACATTCTCATCAAGGGATTTTTCATTTGCTTTATCCGTTGCACCAAATACAAACTCAAATACAAAAATTGGGGTAACCGCAAAATATGTTTTTGAAAAAATTTTTGTGGATGAAACTCAAACGATCGCGTTCGACATTGGGCTTATGCATAGTTTTGATTTCTCACGATTTAACCTAAACATTGGTGCTTCCTTAAAAGATTTTGGGTTCAAAGGAAGGTATAGAAATGAAGGGATAAATTTACCTACAACGTTAGCATTTGGAGCATCAACTGTTTATGCTCCGCTCGAGGATTTTAAGTTTTTTCTTCATGCAAAAACCAAATTTAGATTTTATGAAAACTTAAATCTCACTTCCCTTGGTATAGGTATGGACCTCTTATCCATTATTTCGCTAAGATCAGGATATGAATTTGGTGCTCAAGCAAAATCACTAGGATTTGGCTTAGGGGTTAACTTGAAAAACTTTTCAATTAACTATGCATTTTCATTATTTGAATTTGGTTTTCCCGATTCTCACTCGCTAACATTAGAGATAAAAATTTAACCGATGAAATCTAAAATTTGCATTATTTTTCTCGGAAATATTGCGCATGATTCAAGAAGTTTCAAGATGTTTAAATTTCTTGTTGAATCTACCCATGAAACTTGCGTTATTTGCGCGAGCGAACCTGGCGAAGAAAAACTTAAAGACCCAAGCATTTGCTATGTTGATCTAAAAAGGTGGAAAAGGGCGATCTTTAAGATTATTCAATTTTACCTTAAATCATTTCCCCGAATTTTTAAAGTGAAACCCGATATTGTAGTAGCATCTGACTTATTTTCACTGCCACTTGCATGGTTTATTTCTATAAAGGCAAAGGCTAAATTGGTTTATGATTCAAGAGAGCTTTACTCAAGTCTTGCCTCAACAACCAAGAGAAAATTTGTACAATTATTACTTTCAAAATTTGAGATATTTTTTGTATCAAGAGCAAGTCTTATACTAACTGTAAATCAAAAAATTTCTGAATTATTATCAAGTAAATTCCAATATAAAAAAATCATTGTTATTCGAAATTATCCTGAGCAAAAAAATAGCGGGCATTTTTATAAAATAAATATCGAGCCAAGCGATGTTTTTTTAGTTTATCTTGGAAACTTTCACCCAGGCAGAGGATTTAGCATATATCTCGATTTAATTGCCAAGCTAAAGAGCGAATCAATTGATGCTAAACTTTTACTTATCGGCAAAGGAGAGCTGAAAAATGAAATTGAAGCAGAAATAAGAAAACGAGAAATGGGAAATAAGGTTTTTATCTTGGGTCCCTACTCCCCCACCGAAACCCTTCTTTTTCCGAAAGTTTCCCGAATTATAGGATTATGCATTATCGAACCGGTTTCGTTGAGCTACGTTTATTCGCTTCCAAACAAAATTTTTGAATATATTACCCACAAGATTCCCTTTGTAGCAAGCGATTTCCCCGAAATTAAATCAATAGTTGATAAATATAAAGTTGGCATTTTGGTTGATCCGCAAAATTTTGATGAAATTTACAAAGCAATTAAAATACTTATCGAGGATGATTCGATATATGCTTCTATGGTGAAAAACTGTGAGAAAGCAATGGAAAAATTAAGCTGGGAAAATGAAATGAAAAAATTCTACGAAGCGTTGCAATCGATTTGAGAGCCATCTTTAAATTTTCTCCTCCATCCGATTCTCTCAGTGAATCTGCCAATAATAAAAACTCCAATGCCAATTCCTGTGTAAAGCATCTCCTTACCCATGCTCCCTTGTAAACCAGCAATTAAACCTATCATTGTCTCGGCAATGCCAATCGCTTGTAAAATTTTACCTATTGTTATCATTTTTATCTTCCTCCCTCCCTTTGTTCCTTGATTTAGTCTTTCTTATCAGCAAAAACACCCCAAACACAAGAAGCAAAATAGAAATCAATTGAGCCTCCGTAAGCCCCAAAATCAATGGGGGATTAAGTCTAATAAATTCAATTAAAATTCTTTCAATTGATGATAAAACTAAATATAAACCAAAAAGTTGCCCTGAATACTTAACCTTTTTTCTATAATTCCATAAAAACAAAAATATCAAAAACATCATCACGAACTCATAAATCGGTGTTGGATGTAATTTTATTTGTAAATCGAACTCAGTGATTAAACCGAATTTGTCTTGTCCAACAACCTTAGAAGCTAACTCCCAATAATTATACTTATCTGCAAGTTCCGGAAATCTTTCAAAGTAAGAACGTAATGCGTAAGATGGTTTTAATGTTCCGTTGGCATAAATTGTGCCCCATGGCAGAGATGTGGGAATGCCATAGTCACCATCACCAGCTAAGTGGCATCCGATTCGCCCAATTCCATATCCAAGTGCTAATGCCGGCGAGGCTAAATCTAAAATCTTTAAAGTTGGCAATTTTTTCCTTTTGACGTATAGAAACAAGACGATAAAAGCTAAAATAAATCCGCCATACCAAGTTAATCCTCCCGCTGAAAAAATCATCTCCAACGGTGCTTTTAAAAAATCGGAAAAATTTTCAATGATATATAAAACCTTTGCTCCAATGATTCCAAAAACAAGTGCTAAAACCACCATTTCATTAGCATAGTTCACATTTATCTTTGACCTTTTAAACTCCTTGCCAAGCAAATAATCAGCGATAAGAAAAGCTATTGCCATCATTAAACCGTAGCTGTAAATCGGAATTGGTCCCAATTGTATTAAAATTGGACGCATTGTTTTATTGAACTATGTTTAATTTTACAAACTTATTTTTTCTTGGCTCGCCCTTTAAAGTGATGCTATCTCCAGCGATGGAGATTTTGAAGACATTTTTTATATTTTGTCTTTTGATAATCGTCAAGGTGTAAACCCCGCTAGAGTAGTTGTATAAATTGTATTCAAACCTTGCTGGTCCGGGCTTTGATATCGGCGAGTTTGGGGATTTGAAGCCGAGGATTTCAAATGTGATTTTTTTATCTTCGACTATAACATTGACATCCAATTCATAGGTAAAAACCAGAAAATGTTGAGTCGTCTCAAGTAAGAATTTTAAAAATTTCTCCTTTCTTATCTCGTCAAATCCGGTTGACACATAAAGCATAAAATCGTATTTGAGTTTTGGTTCAATTCTCGGTAGTTTCCTCGGCATATTTCGATGAGATAAATTCTAAAATTTGATCAAAATTTACATTTACTTGTGCTCCGTTTTTCATATCGCGGACAAGAAATTGTTTGTCTTTAATTTCTTGCTCACCTATGATTATAACATACTTAGCCCCCTGCCTATCTGCTTCTTTCATCTGTGATTTTAAACTTCTTTGAAGAAGATCAATCTCACAAGGTATCATTTTCCTTCTAAGTTTTTGAGCTAAATTCATCCCCAATTTTTGCGATTCTGCATCAAGACAAGCGATGAAAACAAAAGGTTTCGATGGCTCCCCAAAATTGTAATTATTTTTTTCTAAAATCAACATCATTCTCTCAATCCCCAAAGCAAAACCAACACCTGGTATATCAAGACCACCGATTTCCTTCGACAAAAGGTCATACCTTCCACCGCCTGCTATCGCATCCTGTGAACCAAGTTCAGGACTTATAATCTCAAAAGCAGTCTTTGTATAGTAATCAAGTCCGCGAACAAGATGCGGGGCTATTTCATATTTGATACCAAGGTCATCCAAGAAAGATTTCAAATCCTCAAAATGTTTTTTACATTCGTCGCAGAGATAATCTAAAATTATTGGGGCTTTTTCGCTGATTTTCTTGTCCCTTTCGTCTTTTGAATCAAGAATTCTGAGAGGATTATTCTCTAGACGTTTTTTGCTATCTTCAGAAAGTTCGTTGTAAAATTTTCTAAAGTAATCGACTAAAATTGTCTTGTACTCAGGGCGGCAGGATTGACATCCAACGGAGTTAATTTTAAGCGTATAATTTCTTATTCCAAAACTTTCAATTATATCCAAAGCGAGAGCAATTATTTCCGCATCAGTTTGCGGGGTTTTGCTTCCTATCGCTTCCGCTCCAATTTGATGAAATTGCCGTAATCTTCCAGCTTGAGGTCGTTCTTGTCTAAACATTGGAGAAATATAGTAAACCTTAAAAATTGGCGTTTGTTTATTGATCTCATGCTGTATATACGCTCGCATAACTGATGCGGTCATCTCGGGCTTTAAAGTTAAACTTGTCCCACCTTTATCAAGAAATGTATACATTTCCTTACTAACGATATCTGTTAATTCTCCGATTCCACGTGCGAATAATTCTGTTTCTTCAAATATAGGCGTTCTTATTTCTTTGTAGTTATATACCTCAAAGATTTTTCTGACTTTCTTCTCAATATGTTGCCATTTGTACGATTCATCAGGTAGTATATCCCTCGTGCCGCGGATATTTTTTATTAATGTTCTTCTCTCAGCCAAGATATTTTTCTTCCTCTGTTTTGAATAAATCGACAACTTCTTTAGGTTCCTTCGCGTTTAACAATTTTTCACGAAAGTTATTATCGTTCATCAATTTTGAAATTCTGCTCAAAAGCTTAATATGAGGTCCAACCATATTATCTCTGCCGACCAATAAAAATATAAGTCGCACTGGTTCTCCATCAAGCGAATCATAATCGATAGGCTTTTTTGTAATGGCAAATGCACCGACTATGCCTGTGACAGCATCGGTTTTTCCATGAGGAACAGCAAAACCTTTACCAACCCCAGTTGTCATTATTTTTTCTCTTTCAAATACCGCTTCCCTTACTTTATTTATGTTTTTAACTTTATCTGACTTTGCTAGCAGATCGACAAGTGCGTTTA
Source organism: Candidatus Kryptoniota bacterium (assembly GCA_041640855.1). GTDB lineage: Bacteria > Bacteroidota > Ignavibacteria > Kryptoniales > Kryptoniaceae > Kryptonium. The sequence goes on along the minus strand of JBEPZK010000002.1, from coordinate 56,059 downwards.
TAGCGTCCTCCTTTGAAGAGACATCAAGTCCAACTATAACGAACTCTTCGGTTAAAATATCACTTATTTTCACAGTCTATCCTATTTTGTTTTTCAGGATTTCAACCAATTTTCAATTTTTGCTGAGTAAGTTTGTATTAATTCATCAACTTTTTTCTCCTCGTCCGACTCCACAAAAATATGCAATTCGCTTCTTCGATTATCGGGCAAAATTAAAACCCAGGTTATATCATCAAGAAAAATTTTAACACCATCTATAAGTTGTCTTTTGTATTGTTCTGTCTCAAGCGTTGCAATTCGCATAACTTTACCTTTCAAATCGCGCGGGCAAGGCATCGTCATTTGTTTTAAAAATAGCTTCGGTAAGGATTGTTCAATTTCCCCTATTTTCATACCAGTAATCGACATCAACTCAAGTATTTTTGAAATCGCAAACATCCCGTCAGATGCGAAGAGAAACTCAGGAAAAATAAAACCACCTCTTGTTCCGCCGACAAATTTAATTTCTGGATCTTTCAAAACCGCTTCCATCATCGCATAGTGAGAATTCCGTGTCCTTACAACTTCAACATTGTACTCGCTTGCTATCATTTCAACCTCAAGCGAAGCAGTTACAGGAACTGCAATTTTTCTCACCCTATCATGATTTGCTTCAAGGAAGAGCTTTAAAACTATGGAAAGAAGTCTATTGTCTGATATCAACCTGCCTCTTTCATCTACAACCCAAATTCTCTCAGCCCCAGGGTTCAACATAAATCCAACATCATAGCGAATCGATGTGACAATTCGAGATAATTCATTTATCGCTTTTTTAAACTCTATTTCATCCCTTGTCAACTTCGACGGGTCAAGATAAGCATTTAACGAAACAACTTGACATCCCAATTGTCCAAGGATATTCGGAAAAATCATCACAGCGACACCATTTGAATAATCGATAACAATTTTGAAACTTTGCTTACGTATTAAATCGACATTTATACAAGATAAAAACTTCTCTATGTATCCTTCCGAAACTCTAACGGGAAAATTAATTGTCCCAACCTTATCGTAAGGAACTCTTGGGAAGTCTTCGCCGAAAAACAATCTCTCTATAGTTTTTGCTTTGCTTGTTGGCAAATCCGTTCCATTTGCATCCAAAAATATAATATCCGTTTGATGTTTATCTATCGGTGACTTTCTCACATGTAATCCCCCGGCGTATTTACCACTTCGAAGTTCATGTCTAACCATTGGAATTGAGGCGACGCGAAGGTCGTCGACATTAAGCCCGGCGGAGATAAGTCCGCAAATTAATGCTCGATTTATCATCCTCGAGACATTGTCAGCATCTCTGCTTGCAAGCACAGTTTTACCTTGTCCAAGGAACGCTCCAAAAGCTGCGCCAAGCTTTGCCCCAAATTCGGGGGTCATTTCAACATTTGAAATTCCACTTACCCTTGATTCGGTAAAAAGTTCTTTTAGCCACTTATCTTCCCACACTAAACTTTTCGATAAAACCGACCCATCTTCTACAACTTTCCATGGCCAAAGTTTTATATTCGACATTAACTTTGCTCCGCTTCCAATTGTGCAATGGTCGCTTATAAAAACATTCTCGTTTATCTCCGCACCTTCACCAATTACACATTCATATCCGATAACATCAAGCGTTAATTTTGCTTTATCTCCAACTTTAGTTTTATCCCATATCACTGAATTTTCAATTTTACATTCATTCCCGATATAACAGTTTGAACCGATCACAGAGTTGGAAATTTTTACACCTTTCCCAACTCTCGTCCCATCACCTACCACAACCACACCTTCAAATTTATCGATATCCTCGACGACCGAATTTTTTCCAACATAAATTACTGCTTTCTTTGTTTCAATTTTTTCTCCTTCTATTTCGATATCGACTGCGCCGGAGAGACAATCAAGATGTGCTTCAAGGTAATCAGCTAAAGTTCCAATGTCGCGCCAATAATTTTGGGTTACAAAGCCATAAAAAGGTATCTTTTTTTCGAGCAAAATCGGAAACAGATTTTTGCTAAAGTCAAACTCCTGCTTATATGGGATAAATTCAAAAACAGATGGATTTAAAACATAAATTCCCGTGTTAATCGTATCGCTGAAAACCTCGCCCCAACTTGGTTTTTCAAGAAACCTCGATATCTCGCCTGTGTCCTTAACTATTACAATTCCATATGAAAGCGGATTCTTAACCCTTGTTATTACAATCGTTGCCTTCGACTTTTTGCTAAAATGATAATCGATAGCCTTTGAAATATCGATATCAGTTAAAATATCCCCGCTTATCACGACGAATTCATCATTCCCTATCAACTCCGCGGCATTTCTCACGCTTCCAGCAGTGCCAAAGTCAGCTTCCGCTTTCACATACGAAATTTTAACTCCAAAATCTTTCCCATCTTTGAAATAATTCATTATCACCTCGGGATAGTAATAGACAAGAGCTATGATATCCCATATCCCGTGTTTTTTTAAAAGCGAAATTATCCTGTGCATAATCGGTATATTTACAACTGGAACCATCGGTTTTGGAATATTCATCGTAAGCGGTCTAAGGCGTGTTCCAAATCCACCTGCCATTATAACTGCTTTCATGTCAGCTACTTCAATGTGGTTTTATTTATGCTAAATATAACACAAAGAAAGTTAATTAACAATCAGACTTGACTTTGATTTCGAAGTTTGCTATGTCTATATCCATATAAAAAGTAAATCGCTAACCCTATCAAAAGCCAAACGAAAAAGCGAATCCACGTTATAGTTGGCAAACTTAACATAAGATAAAAGGAGGTTAAAATCGCCAGAATCGGAACTACCGGAACAAGCGGTGTTTTGAACTGTCTGGGCGCGTCCGGGTTTGTATATCTCAGTACAAGGACGCCAGCAGAGGTTAAAACAAACGCAAAAAGCGTTCCAATGTTTGTCAACTCCGCCGCTTCGCCAATGTCAGCAAATGCAGCTGGAATTGCTACGAAAATCCCAGTTAATATAGTCGTCACATGTGGTGTTTTAAATTTAGGGTGAATCTTTGCAAACCATTGGGGAAGAAGCCCATCCCTTGCCATTGAGAAGAATATCCTAGGTTGTCCAAGCTGGAAAACAAGAAGAACCGCGGTCGTTGAAACTACTGCACCAAAAGCAACTATTCCAGCAGCCCAATTTAATCCTATTGAACTAAAAGCTTTTGCCAAAGGTTCAGGAACATTCAACTCAGTATATGGAATCATTCCTGTTAAGACAATTGCAACCGCAATATAAAGAATTGTCGTAACCACGAGTGAACCTATAATTCCTATCGGCAAATCTTTTTGAGGGTTTTTGGTTTCCTCTGCTGCGGTTGATATCGCGTCAAAACCAATATAAGCGAAGAAAACAAGCGCAGCGCCAGTCATAATTCCTTTCCAACCATTAGGCGCGAAGGGTTGCCAATTCTCCGGTTTGACATAAAAAGCGCCCGCGATGATAAAAAACAACAAAATCACAAGTTTAATCGCTACCATAATTGCATTGAAGGTAGAACTTTCCCGAATTCCAATCACAAGAACTATTGTAATCAAAGCAACTATTCCAAAAGCAGGCAAATTGAAAAAGATCGGAATTGTTTTGTTTATAAACGGAATTGTAAGCTGCGGAGCAGAATTTAAAATCTCCGGTGTGTTCACTGCCCTTACATAATCGGTTGTCAACCATGCGGGAAGCGTGATCCCAAATCCTCGAAGCAGTTCCACAAAATATGCAGACCAACTTATAGCAACTGCTATATTCCCAACTGCGTATTCAAGTATCAAATCCCAACCGATAATCCACGCGATAAACTCACCAAAAGCTGCATAAGAATATGTGTAAGCACTCCCAGAAATTGGAAGCATTGATGCAAGTTCAGCATAGCATAAAGCTGCAAAGCCACAGGCAAGTGCAGTGATGATAAAAGAAATCACAATAGCAGGACCAGCGCCAATGTGGTGAGCTCCACCAGCTGCTGCAGTTCCTGTCAGGGCGAAAATCCCTGCTCCAACAATTGCACCAATTCCAAGAGCTGTCAGATCAAGAGCGTTTAAAGCCCTTTTAAGCCGATTTTCTCCACTTTCCGCTTCAGCTAAAATTTGATTAACCGATTTTTTTCTAAATAAACCCACCTTTACCTCCTTGAAATTTTGTTTTTAATTAAATCGGTTCAAATCTTGCGGTGAAATGCCTTAATATAGGCGCTTCGTAAACGATTCTATACCCTCTCAATTTATCTCTATTTTTGTGAACCTCGGTTATAACCTCGACGACATAATCGATGTGGCTTTGGGTATAAACTCTTCTTGGTATCGCAAGTCGGACAAGCTCCATTATATGCGGGATAAATTTCCCCGTTTCCTTATCCCTTCGACCAAACATAACACTGCCAATTTCAACGCTTCTTATTCCCCCAACTCTGTATAACTCAACAACTATTGATTGCCCCGGAAATTGTTCCGGCGGAATATGCGGTGCAAATTTTTTCGCATCGAGATAAACCGCGTGTCCTCCCGGCGGGATTAAAACAGGAACACCGCGATCAATTAATTTTTCCGCAAGATATTCAACAGACCTTATTCGATAAAGCAAATAATTTTCATCGAGAACTTCCTCAAGTCCTTGAGCGATGGCCTCAAGGTCTCTACCAGCAAGTCCACCGTAGGTCGGGAAACCTTCCGTTACTATTAAAACATTTCTTGCTTTTAACGCGAGGTCATCGTCATTTAATGCGAGAAACCCACCTATATTTGCGAATGCGTCTTTTTTCGCGCTCATAGTGCAACCATCAGCATAAGAAAACATTTCGCGGGCTATTTCGAAAATCGATTTATTCTCATAACCTTTCTCCCTCTTTTTTATAAAATATGCATTCTCAGCAAATCGACATGCATCTAAAAAAAGGGGAATTCCATATTTATCGCAAACCTCCCTGACTTCCCTTATGTTTTGCATCGAAACGGGTTGTCCTCCGTTTGAATTATTTGTCACCGTCAACATAACAAGAGGAATGTTTTCAGGGCCCTTTTCCTTTATAAATTTTTCAAGTTTCTCCACATCCATATTTCCTTTAAACGGATGCCATACATCTGACTGAGTTCCTTCCTGAATTGGCAAATCAACCGCAGTCCCTCCGACAAACTCAATGTTTGCTCTCGTCGTGTCAAAGTGAGTGTTGTTTGGGATGTATTTCCCTGGTCCAGCAACAATTGAAAATAAGATTTTTTCCGCAGCTCTTCCCTGATGAACTGGGATGATATGTTTAAATCCAGTTATCTTTCTTACTACGCTTTCAAATCTGTAAAAACTTTTCGAGCCAGCATATGATTCATCGCCGTCCATAATCCCAGCCCACTGTTTTGAACTCATCGCATTCGTCCCACTGTCCGTTAAAAGGTCAATTATTACATCCTCCGCAGGAATGTTGAAAACATTATAACCAGCTTTTTCCAAAATTTTCTCTCGTTCTTCCTCGGTCGTAAATTTGATAGGTTCTACAACTTTGATTTTGAACGGCTCAATTATAGTCCTAAACTTCATAGCCTCCTCCATAAATTTATTTTATCAAAACCATTTTCCGACTCCTTCGGTAAAGCAATTTGCGGTTATTAAAAACCCTCAACTCATAAAAGTAAATACCGGAAGAAAGCCCCTCCGCATTAAAATAAACGCTATGTCTTCCTGGGACAATTTTACCTCTGTAAATCACTGCAATCTCTCTTCCGAGTATATCGAAAACTTTTAACTCACAATCATAAACTTCCCATTTTCCAGCAATATCAAAAGAAATTTTCGTCAATGTGTTAAACGGATTCGGATAATTTTGATGAAGATTAAACTCAAACTCGTGCTGGATTATGACTTCGCTCATGGAGGGAGCAAGCATCTTTTTCAAGATTTTTTCATTTGGGTCTAGTTGAACTTTTATAGAGCCGGTAGGCTCTGCATAATTCAACGAAATTTTATATGTTGTATCAGCGGTGTAATTCCAAAAAGTTAAAGTCGTATCAAGATTTTGGCTTTGAAACCTAAACTCAATTGGTAATTTGAAAACCCTCGCATTTTTCTGCACCTGTTTTACTCGCAATGATAAATTCACTGAATTTGTCGCATCATAATCAATTGAGGTGACTTCAAATGTCAACACTGGATAACCCGAATCGTAAACCCATTGATCGAAAAACCAATGGTAATCATTGCCAGTTATATCATTTACGACCCGAATAAATTTTTCCGTTGTGCCTGTGCTGTATGCATATCTTCTCCCCCATTCACGAAGAACTTCGAAGAAAGCTGAATCACCGATCAAATTTCTCAACATATGCAAAACCCATGCACCCTTAAAGTAAACTGCGATTCCAAAAAGTTTATTTGCCGGCGGATTATAAATTGAATACCTTATCAACGAATCTTCTGAAAAATAACTCCTCGCCCAAGTTTGCAGTTTGGATTTAAAGCTTTCAAAACCATATTTATACTCCGTATATAAAGCGTCGCTGTAGGTTGCAAAACCTTCGTTAAGCCAAATTTCGCTCCAATTTTCACAAGTAACAAGGTCTCCCCACCATTGATGAGCAAGTTCATGAGCAATCCCACCTTCGTAATTTCCGCTGAGCCAATTCCTATGAATCGTCGTCATCGTTTGATGTTCCATCCCGCCGTAATTAAACGGATAAACTGCGACCATACCATATTTTTCAAATGGATATTCACCAAATTTCAAAGAAAAAAATCTCATCATATCGACGACATTTTTGAAAGCGTTAACTGCTTTAGTTGAGTCCTCACGCCAGACATAATACTTTATCTCGATTGAATCATTTGGATTTGAAACCTTGCGATACCAGTCTGAAAATGTGATGTATTCTGAAGTCGCAAAGCAAATTAAATAAGTCGACATTGGATATTGCGAAGACCAGTGAAAAATTCTTTCATTTTGATTTATTTTTTCATCCCGAATTAAGAGACCGTTTGACGCAACAAGAAAATTGTCTTTAACTTTAACTATGACATCAACAGTTGCTTTGTCCCATGGTTCATCATAACATGGAAACCAATATCTTGAATCTGATGGCTCGGTCATCGTATATGCGATATCTGATGGTAAGTTCGGGGTAAACGCATCGCTTCTGTAAAAATAAAATCCTTTGTTAACGCTTGATTCCCTTTTAAAATAAATTGCAACTGTCGTTGTCTCATTTTGCGAAATCGACCTTGGGAAAATTATTTTCAAGATATCCGAATCTCTTTGAAAGTTCAACCTGTAATTTAACCAAGCAACAGAGTCGATTTTAAGAACTGCGCTTGAGGCGTGGATGCTCACTTCATCCAAATTTTTATTCGCAACGAATTTAATTTTTGTATATCCGTTGTAAAAGCCATTTTTCTGCACAAGCCCATTGTAGAGGTCAATGTAAATTTCATAATGCAAAACGTCGAAATCATGGCTTGCTTGCGAAAACAACGTAAGCGAAATTATAAGCGATAAAACAATATTTTCGAGTAAAATTTTGAATTTAGTCATAAGTTTTCTTTGAAGTCCTCGCAAGTTTTTTTATCCAAAAAGATAAATTGACGAGAAGCATCCCAGTCAGGACGAGAACCGTGCCAAGCAAAATGTTTAATGTGATTAATTCCTTCCCGATGAATACACCAATCAAAACAGCGAAAACAGGCGTCAAAAAAGCAGTAAGCGACATCATCACAGCCGGGACTTTCTTTAAAAGCCAATAATAAATTCCAAAAGTAACGATCGAACCAAATATTCCAAGATAAATTACACTTCCAACTCCTTTGATTCCAAATTTAGCATCGCTCCAATTTTCAATTATGCCTGAAGCAAGCAAAAGAAGTAAACCGCTCAAAGTTAGAGGGATAAAGTTTATCGCAAGTGGGTGAATCGCTGAGCCATATTTTTTAACCATGATTAAAACCGATGCATTTAACATCGCGCTCAAGATGACCGCGAACATACTGACGAAGAATCGTTTATTCTGTACAAAATCTATTCGAGCGGTATCAATTTTAAAAATCAAAACGACACCGATAAATCCAAGAAAAAGCCCAATTTTTTGGAAAAGATTTAACTCCTCATTAAGAAAAAACCTTGCGAAAATTGCCACGAAGAACGGCATCGTTGAAAACAAAATGCTCGCTAAATTGCTCGGGATTGTAACCTCTGCCCAATAGACAAGCGAGAACGGAAACAGAAAAGAGAAAAATGTGAGGTAGAGGTAAAGGTAAATCTGTTTTTCATTCATCGGAACTTGAATATTGAATAGCCTCAAAATTATAAAAAGTACAATGCCTGCTGTCAAAAAGCGAAGCGAAAGAGAAAGAAGAACAGGCAATTCTTGAAGGCCAACTTTTATCATAAACCATGTCGAACCCCAAATTGCGCATATAAACACAAAAAGTAGAACCTTTACAAGTGGTCTCTCGAAAAAGTTTGATAGTTTCATTTTGAAATTTTTTTAATTTAAAAGTGCGTTGAAGATGAATTTAAAAGTTGCCCATGTCTGCGATCTATGCTGTGGTCTAAATGCGAACATTAAAATTTTTCCCTTTTCATACGGAACCTCACACAATGCAATTTTACCCTTTATTTTATCCGAACCATTAAGATATCCGCTCAAAAGAACTCTGTTTTCATCGAAAGTCGCGATCACTGATACTTCATCCGCATATGCGGTGGTCGAAAATGCGATTGGATTTATTATATATGCTGGAACATAATCGCGGAAACCATATGCGATTGTATTATTTTTATCGTTTATTTTTAAGTTCACAATTGTTCCAGGGGCAAAGAATTCCCTTGTGTTTACATTTTTCAAAACATTTCTAACTGGAACGCCGATTTGCTCAATTACAAAATCGCTTGCCTCACCCAATGCGATCAAATATCCTCCGTTTTTCAAAAATTCTTTTATATTTTCAACTCCCTCTTTTCCAATTCCGCCTTTATATTCTTCTGGAATTTGAGGCGCGTCGATTCCGCGTTGCTCACCAAATCCTCTTCCTTCGACAATGGCCTCAGTCCTCATGCTTGGCAAAATTAAAACATCGAGCTCTTCGAGCTTCTTCTTATCTTTTATATCTTGATTGTGAAGAATTTTGTAATCGAAGTAAAAACTATCAAGCACAAGGCGAGTCCAGCCCTCGTCCATGCTCGTAATCCAAGGTTGATATATTCCAATTTTTTTCTTCTTCACCTTGACAATTGTCGCCTTTCCAAGGTCATCAATTGCTTTTATCTCCACACCAAGATTTTTTGAAAGTGAAACAATTTTATCGAACGTTTCTTTGCTATTTTTCACAACAAAATTTCCTTTTAAATCAGAAATATCTTTATCGACATAGAAAACCTCTATCCCCTCCTTCAAAAGCAAATTAACAAGACGATATGAATTAATGAATCTTCTCTCGAATGTGAGATAATTTCCAGTTTTTGGAATTTTTGAGCCAGAGAGTTCAACCGCAAAGGCATGTTTTAATTCCCCATCGATTTTTTCCATCGGTATTTCTTTCTTTTCATTCAATTCGAAGACATCGACGCCCATTTGCAATGGTAAAGTCCAAGCGGTGACGTCATAAGGCTGTTTCGGTGGCCCACCCGGATAGAGGCGAATGTCGGGATAATTTTGAACTTCCATAAGGTCTTTGATATAGCCTCTACACGGCTGAGCAAGCGGAATAATTATAGTGTTTGAGGAAAAGCTTACATTTTTAACTGTAAAACTTTTCTTTGCTTTATAAACATCGACGCCGGCAATTTGTAATCTTTTCACAAGTTCAACTGCGGAATTTGGGTCATATTGTGCGTCAAGATCGATTAAATAAGCATATGGTGGTTCGTTTAAACCTTTTTCAATTGATTTTTTATTTGCGTTGTAAAAGGTCCACAAGATTTTTTCTTTATTGTTGGCTGAAAAATTAAGAATAGCATATGTTGCTGCTTTTTCATAATCGATTATATCCCTTAAACTCCACCATCCTTCTTCGAATGGATATAGATTATTGTTTGACAAACTGTTATCCGGGATCTCATCTCCAAGACCTCCAATGCTTCCATATGGAAGATAAATCGGAGTCGCAATTCTTACGCTTGCTGCCTCTGAGAGAATCCCGACTCTGTTATGCCAGAGCGGAGTTTTGGACATCGTCCCTTGAAAGTATGCATTAAACCTTCCACCAGTTACAACGCCTTTGAAGCCTTTTTGAATCATATCGAAGACGACATATTTCCCAAACAAATTTGTAAGAGCCATTATCTCAGGCAAAACATTTGGATTTACAGGGTCTGAATAAGGAGGGACGAAAAAGCGGGGACCATTTGAGCCCATTTGATGCTGGTCATAAACAACCTGCGGAAACCAATCGTGATATAAAACTTTTGCGGTCAACCTTGATTCAACCAAGCTAAAGAAATGAAAATCCCTGTTGTTGTCATGCCCAGCGTAATAATGATACAACCAAGGCATAGGCGATGCTTCATATTTTGTCCCGACATATTTTTTATACCAATCGACAACCATTTGCTGACCATCGGGATTAAGCGATGGGATCAAAAGAATAACACAGTTGTTAAGTATATTCTTCATCTCATCATCGCTTCGTGTAGCAAACTCGTAAATTAATTCAACCGATTCCTGGCTTCCAGCTATCTCGGTGGAATGTATATTCATCGTTATCAAGACAAAAACTTTCCCATCTCGAATTAGACTTTTCGCTTCTTTTTCATTTAAATCATATGGTTTTGCAAGTTTTCTTTGAATTGATTTCAAATTTTGAATGCTTTTTATATTTTTTTCTGACGATGCGATCGCAACTATAAATGGTTTCCCCAAAGTAGTTTTGCCAAGTTCTTCGACTATTACCCTATCTGAATTTTTATCAACGTAATTGAAATATGAAACTATCTCGTCCCACCCGATCAACTTCTTATCTTCCCCCATTCTAAATCCAAAATACTTCTCTGGTGGTAAAATTTGAGAAATGGAAAAATTCACGACAAGAAACAGGGCTAAACTCAAAACCTTAAAAATTTTTCTCATCATTTCCATCACCGTCTGTATGTTTGTTTTTAAAACAAAACTTCAACTTCAATTCCTTTTGACGAAAATTTATTTAAAATTTCTTCTGCCACAGCGTTAAAGTATTCATCTCGAATGGCGAAATCCAAAGAATTTAATTTATAGATTCTTTCCGTTTTCCAGATGTAATTCATTTTATCGATCAAAACATAATCGACAAGCCCATCTATTTGCCTTGCAAGGTTTACTGCATCCATTGGTAAGATTGGCCCGATGAACGCGAACGTCTTGATACCGCTTTTCTTTAACTTTTCAAGCGTTTTTATCCTGCTTATTATCGATGGTGCTTTTGGCTCAAAAATTTTTCTGATTTTATCATTATCTGTCGTGATAGATAATCCAACTTCAAGAGATTCAAAACCTACAAATAAATCGATATCTCTCAAAACAAGTGGTGACCTTGTCAGTATGACAGTCGGATATTGAAACTTTAAAAGCACCTCAAGACATTTGCGTGTTAATTCAAATTTTTTCTCAACCGGTTGATATGGGTCTGTGACTATGCTGATGTGGACATTTGGTTTTGTTTTTCTATTTTCTTGAAGAAGGGACACCTTATTTTCAAGTTTCAGAATTTCCGCTTTTAATCTTTCTGCGATGTTAATTTTAACTCCAACGAACTCGCCCCATCTGCAATTTTCTGGAAATTCCTTTCGAGCACGCGAAAACTTTGACATAAAATCCGCATAACAATATGAACAACCAAATTCACATCCAAAATACGGATTAATCGTATAGTCTATTCCTGGAATTCTTGACTTTGAAAGCGCGGTTTTCGTTTCTATTATTTTCAAAGTCAGACTTCTCATCAAAATTTCCTCATAACAATTCCGGATAAGACCTTTGGATAAAAATAGGTCGATTTTTGAGGCATTGTTGCCCCGGACAAAGAAACATTTTTTACATCCGAAACCAAAGGTGGGTTAAGTAAAAATGCGACTTTATCTTCTTCGGCGGCAAGTTCAATTGCCTTCTCAAAGTCGTGGGTATAAGTGATTTTAATTTTGCTCAAATCGATTTCAAAAATTCTAAAGATAAATTCATGCAAAATCGTTACATCAAGATTTTTAACTGGCTCAGGTATATCTGAAGGCAAGTGCGAATTTATAATACCTTGCTCTTTTATTTTCAATAAAAATGATTTGCTATGCCCTAAAAAAATCCCGAAACTACCTTTGCCAATTTTTCTTAAAAGATTTTTAAGTTCATCAATTGAACCTGCTGCGTAAATTTCAAAATAATCTTTTAACCGCCCTGATGATAATCTTTCTCGCAAATCATTCTTTTCAATCCCAAGCAAAACCCTATGAGTTGGCAGGATGACAAGACCTTGAGATTCCATATTTGTAAGATAAGTTAGAATATAGTTGTGTTCATCTTTCGCCTTCGAAAGCGATGCGAGATAATCTCTAAACATCAACCCAACCTCGTATCTATGATGTCCGTCCGCGATGAAAACTGGAAAATCGTTGAAAATTGAAATGGTTTGGTCTATGAAATCTTTATCGGTTACCTCATAAAGCCTGTGCCAGATGTTGCTTCCCGATGGAAACTCAAAATTGAACAAAGGTTTTTCAAGTTTGAGATTAAGGATTAGATTTTCAATTTTGAATTCTGGGTCTGGATAAATCCCGAAGATATGGTCAAATTGTGCGTTTGTTTCTTTCAAAAGATTAAACCTATCCTCTTTCGGCTTTGGGAAGGTTTTCTCGTGCGGAAAAATTTTCCCCTTTCCGAACTCTTCAAGTTTCATAAGGCATATAATCCCAATGCGATTGTATTTAACCCCATCTATTTCAAAATTTTGCTCATAAATATATAAAGCTTCTTTTTCTTTTTCGATTAAAATTCCATTTTTCAACCATTCGTCAAAATGACGTTTTGCGCTCTTGTATCTGTCTTCATCCCTGTTTAAAATCAGCCTTATAATATTGTAAGGATGAAGTTCGTATAATTCATCCCTTTCACTTTCGGAAATTACATCATACGGTGGCGCAACAAGTTTTTCAATTGGGAGTTCAGGGTTGTAAATCAAACCTTTAAAAGGTTTTATCTGTGCCATTTGACCTTGCAAAATTTATTCTGTTATATAGCCCAACCTCTTCAGCCACGCTTTGCTATCACGCCATTTTTTTCTTGCTTTAACATAAAGTTCAAGATAAACCTCTCTCCCAAGAAACCATTCTATTTCCTCTCGCGCAAGTTTGCCAATTTTTTTCAGCATTTCTCCATTTTTCCCGATTATAATTCCCTTTTGCGATTCCTTCTCAACATAAATTTCAGCTCGGATATAATCTTTTTCGCCCTCACTTTGAGCCTCTCTGAATTCAACTATTGAAACCGTTGTCGAATACGGTATTTCCTGTCTATAAAATTGAAAAATCTTTTCACGAATTATCTCAGCGACGAAAAATCTCTCCGGATGTTCGGTTATCATATCAGGTGGATAAAATGGCGGATGAACAGGTAAATACTGGATTATAACTTTCTTCAACTCATCGATATTTTGTCCCTTTAAAGCGGAAATTGGAACAATTTCCTTAAATGGAAAAGCTTTGCTGAAAAAATCGATCATCGGCAAAACTTCAAGTTTGTTGATCAAGTCAACTTTGTTTATAACAAGGATTATCGGCTTATCATTGACATACTTTCTCAAAATTTCAAATGGAAGAGTTTTCAAGACAGCTTCATTTGTTTTAACCTTTTTAACATCGACCATAAACAAAATTATATCCGCATCATTTAAGGCTGATTCAGCGTATTCCATCATCACTTCTTGCAATAGATACCTCGGCTTGATAAGACCCGGCGTATCGAGAAAGACGATTTGATAATTTTCACCTGTCATTATTCCAATTATCTTGTGTCTTGTTGTTTGAGGTTTTGGGGTGACGATTGAAAGTTTATGTTGAAGAAGTGTGTTAAGCAAAGTAGACTTCCCAACATTTGGCTCTCCAACGATAGCAACATATCCAGCTTTAAAATTGAGATTTTGCGATTTCATCTCAGCCTCAGATTCGGTGTTTTGCTTAACTTTTGTTGTATCTTCAGCAATCATAGCGTTTCTCTTTTTTCAGTTTTTATTTCCCATTATAACTTTAACCTTACAAATGCTTCCCTTCCTTGGAATTGGGAGAATATGCTTATCATATTTCTGTCCATCGACCCATATCTCCTTTACACCTTTATTAACTCCATCAGGGTTTAAAAACTCAATTTCATATCTGACCCCTCTATATAATCTTGTAATTTTAAAACTTTTCCACTCGGATGGAACACACGGATCGAGCATCAATCCTCCATATGTTGGTCTAACTCCTAACATATATTCAACGACGCTTTTGAAAAACCAATCAGATGAGCCAGTTAACCAAGAATGACTTGCTTCTCCAAAGGTTGGGTGGTCCGGACTTGTTATATATTCTGAATAAACATACGGTTCCATTTTGTAAATATCCGCGTCAACCGCATTATTTATCGGAAGCGTAGCATGATAAATTTTGTATGCTCTTTCTGCATTACCAGCAATTAACTCAGCAAGGAAAACCCAACTTGCTACATGATTAAAAATTGCTCCATTTTCTTTTTTCCCAGGAACACATCTCGTGGCAAGTCCGATTGTTGGGTCAACTTTTGTAAATGGAGGATGCAAAATTTTAGGTCCTTTTGGCGTATCGAGATATTTTTTTATTGAATCAAGACAAATACGCGTTCTTTCTTCATCTGCTATCCCACTTATCACAGCCCATGATTGAGGGTTTGCAAAAATTTTACCTTCTTTATTTTTTGAAGAACCAAAAGGGGATCCATCATCTTTAAAACCTCTTATATACCACTTGCCGTCCCAACAAAATTTGTTTAAATTTTCTGCAATTTTTAGATATTCTTCAGAATATCGTTTAACATATCTTTTAAGCCCGAGGTAATTGAACAGTTCAACAGCTTCTCTTAAAATATATGCAAGAAATTCCGAACCCCAAACTGTTTCACCTTTCCCTTTAAGTCCGACATAATCGAGAGTATCATTCCAATCACCACGCCCAAACTTAAGCAAACCGTGCTTCCCGAGATTTCCAAGCGAATAATCGATCGCTTTCAACAAATGCTGTAAAACCGTTCCTTTGCCACCATCATAATATTCAACTTTTTCATTTAAAATTTTAAAGTCGCCAGTTTCCTTAAGATAGACAAAAATTCCAAATGGTAACCACAAAGGCGTATCACAATGTCCAGTTTTCTCTCCCGTTTTTGAAATCCTGAAAAAGTTATGTAGCATGCTACCGTCTTTAAATTGGTAAGAACAAACTTCAAGCAATCTATCTCTTACCCTTTTCGGATTTGCAATTAACTCTCCAAAAATATCCTGCATTTGGTCTCGAATTCCTGTTCCAAACAATAAACCTCCGTGATAATATCCGGCATTGCGCGACATATCAAATGTAACCGCAATCTGATATCGGTTCCATACATTGATAAAAAGATTTAATTTATCATCTGGCGTATCAACCTGTAGAGTTTGCAAATAATTTTCCCAATATTCTTTCAATGTCGAAAATTTTTCCTTAATAAATTCGACATTGCGAAGATTCCTTAAGAGTTCCACAGCTTTGTTAAAAGACCTTGAGCGGTCTTTCAGTCTTTCATTCGTGTGCAAAGATGGTTTATCGACAAGAAACATAAAGAAGGCAAACTCTTTTTCATCCCCAGGTTCAAGTTCTACCTCGGTTTGAAGTACAGCGCATGGATCGCCAGCGGTTATTTCAGTGTTGAAACATTGTCCTCGCTCCACTGCTTCTGGATTTGCATTGCCTCTCCATCTTCCAATGAAAGTTTCTTTATCTCCATCAAAACCCTTCACATCAAGCGATGTTGAAAAAAGCAAATAATATGGCCAAGCATGATTTGGTTGAGCGACACTTACACCTTTGTTTGTAACCCAATATCTTCTCGTGGCAACAATTGAGTTCAATTTCTTGTCAAAATAGACATCGGGAAAATGTTTGTCATTCGGTTGGTTTATAAGGTCATTTAGCGCGTTCCCCATCACAAGTTCGATGTAGGCGAAAACATCTAACTCTACTCTTTCTTTTGTTAAGTTTTTTAACTTGATCAGCCAAATCTCGGCGTCTAAATCAATCGGGACAAAATATGTGATTTCTCCTCTTATTCCAAAGTTCTCCGTCGTTATCTTAGTGTACCCAAGTCCATGCCTGCATTCATAGAAATCATAAGTTAAATCAACGGTTGGAGACCAACTCAGGGAAAAGTATTTTCCAATTTTTCTATCTCTGACATAGACATATCTGCCAGGTTGGTCCCAGGGCAAGCAGTTATATCTATATCTTGTCAAGCGATTATCTCTTGGTGTAATGTAGAAACTATATCCGCCACCGGTGTGGCTCACAAGGCCAGCCCATTTACCATTCCAAATGTAGTTCATCCATGGTGCTGGAGTTTTAGGTTCTGTTATCACAAATTCTTTTCCATCTTCAGTGAAATAGCCGTATTTATTTACTTTTAAAATTTTCACGTTTATTCCCCTATATGTTTGAGATAACTTCAACTGCTGAAGGAATTATTGAAACTTTAATCCATCGCAATGATGTTCCAAGTATTTCACCATCTGCATGCATTGTCAAGTTTGAATTTGAACGAACTTCTATCTCTTTTGCTTTGAACATTCGAACTTCCGGATAATGGGTATGCTTTCCCTTTAAAACAGTTGGAATAACCTGGAAAACTCTGAAAATCGATAGGTCATTAACTACGCAGACATCAAGCAGAGCATCGTCAATTTTAGCATGTGGGGTTAAAAGAAAACCTCCACCTGCTGATGCACCATTGCCAATTGCGATGAGAAAAATTTTATCTTTTATCAATTTACCATCGATATAAACTTCCATCTCCGGGCTTTCATATTTCGAAAGCGTTTTTAAAAGCGCAAACAAATAAAGCGGGATACCGCGTAAATGCTTTATCTTTCTGCTCTCATCCGCGGTCATTGCATCAAAACCAATTCCAACTCCATTTATAAAAAATCTCTCCCCTAACTTCCCATCCGAAGTCAAAAATTGAATTAAACCTGCATCTGATGTCACAACTTTTCTTTTCTTGATCGATTCAAGTGCGAGCTTGATTTTGAACGGCTTCAAATTTAACATCTTAGCGAAATCATTTCCAGAGCCAATTGGTATTACGCCAAGCAATTTTTCAGAACCACTTTGCAAAATTCCATTCACAACCTCGTTTATAGTTCCATCTCCACCAGCTGCTACGACAAGTTCTGCGGTTGTTTCCCGAGCTATTTTGATAGCTTCACCCGGAGCAGTTGTTAATTGAAACTTTTCAAGTTGCCTTAAAAGTTTTGCATATTTCATGATTTTGTGATACAACTTCGCGCCTTTCCATCGCCCCGCATAGGGATTCAAAACTATATGTGCCTTTAAATCATTCCCAAGCGCAAGCCATTTTGAAAGTATAAACTTATAACTCAACTTCACAAACCAACTTTATTTTAAAAATCCATGAGGTAAACCAATATCCGCCATGGTCAAAAGACCAGGTTTAGAATTGAATATCAAATAAGCACAATTTATCAAACTTCCAACAGTTGCAATATCACCAAAGACTCCATTTAAAATTTTCATCTTTATCGGAGGTTCTCCATCGATATAAACTGCGTCATAATCTTTATGATCGCCAACATACATCTTTAAATCAAGGGTTATAACTTCGTTGCCATCTTTAATTCCGACCGCGGTATGATGAATTCCAGCAACCTTTCCTTTTTGAACAATCAAATGCTCTGTCTTAACAGTTTTCTTCGTGACTATAGGCTTCAAGTCTTCCTTCACCTCATCAAGTTCTATACCTAGAATATACGCCAGAAATTGCAATGATTCAACAAGTCCGATATGACCAAATCTGCCCGTTTCTTTCTTTGCTTTGAAATCCCCTACTTTCAACCCAGCTCCTATTTTAAGTTGTAGTGGCAATCTCCTTTTCGAAGCGTTCACGACTCTTTCAACCCTTATCTTCTTTACACTTGTGCAAACTTGAGTTAACACCGCTGGGAGAACATCCATAACAAATCCCGGGTTAACACCAGTTCCGAGAACCCTAACTTTAAATTTCTTTGCAAGATTATCAATTTCCTGGGCTATTTGACCATTCCTGAACCAGGGGAAGAAAAGTTCCTCTGTTGATGACACTATATTTAATTTCATCTTAATGAGCTCAGCTAACTGTTCCTTGACATCGCTCATAAATGAAGTCGTGGTATGAAACACGACGTCAACCTTATGCTTTTTTAAAACCTTTTTAATATTATCCTCAACTATTATCCCCGTTTTCTCAATCCCAAGCAAATCCCCAAGGTCTTTTCCAACCTTCGATGGAGCTATATCGATGGCTCCTACAAGATTAATTCTGTCTGAATGTTTTTGCAAAATCGTTTTAGCACATAATTGTCCTATCGGACCGAGTCCAAATTGAACTGCGTTGATTTTTTTCTTCATAATTTGTGTCCCATTTTGTTTTTAAATGTTTCCACGTGCTTTTAATTTCTCTTTTATAACTTGGTATGGTACACTTCTAACGTTTCCATCATATGCTATTGATAATCCAGCAACGACGCCTGCTGCCTCACCTGTTGCAGCTGATGTTGCCTGTATCCTTAGAGCAGAATGTCCTTCCCTAGTTGACGATATACATCTTCCAGCAACAAGCAAATTATGTGCTTTTTTAACTATCAAAGCCCTTAACGGAATTTCATAGTATTGTCCTTCTGAGAGATGCTCTAATCTTGATGATTCGCCTCTTTGACCATGAATATCGATTCCATAACAAGCTCGGGCAATTGCATCTTCAAATTTACGTCCGCTCAAAACATCTTCACCTGTTACAATATATTCACCAATCGCTCTTCTTGTCTCCCTAACCCCGACTTGGATTCCGGATTCAATCAAATATGAATTTTCAAATCCCGGAATCCTTTGCTTTAAAAAGTTATAAACCATCCACATCTGCAATCTTCCTGTTATCTCCGCCTTTGTTAAATCAAATGAACTTGTAGCATCAAGCCCAAGGATATTTGTCGTGTTAAACGAAGCCTCTCCTTCTTCAGGTAAAGTTGTAAAAAATATGTACTGGATCTCTTCTGGAAGTATTCCTTTCTCCTTCCCTTCCTTCACAAGGTCAAAATATCCAGCAATTGAGACAATTCTCCCTGGGATATATTCACTCGTCGACCAAGAATAAAATTGTTCTGGGTTTTGTCTTACAAATTCAACCGCCTTTTTAACGTCAATTCCGCCAACTCTGAAAAACAAAGTCATCGCTTGAGTTAATCCCGTTTTTTCATCACCCTTCATCCAACCCGCATTTGCTAAATAAACGATGTCCGCATCCCCAGTTGTGTCGATAAACACCTTACCATGCACGCGATAAAAATCGGAATCTCGATTTAAAATTAACGATGTGATTCTTTTTCTTTTATCAACTCTATCAAATTCAACTCCAAAAACCATCGTATGTCTTAAAGTTTTAACTCCTGATTCACAAAGCAATTCATTTACAACCTTTCTAAAAGCCCACGCACTGAAGCCGTTATCTATCATTCCGCCAATTTGCTCCATCCGCCTTGTTATCTCCTCGAAAACGCCACCCACTAATGGTTTAACCCTTCCATCAAATTCATCAATTATCCAATATTTCATAAATGGAGAAACAAGCCCAGCGGTTGACATCCCACCGAAAAAACCATATTTGTCAATTAAAACCGTCTTCGCACCTTCTCTTGATGATGCTATTGAAGCACAAACACCGGCTATTCCAGCTCCCGCCACTACCACATCGAATTCGCCAATGTCCTTAATATTCCTCAAAAATTTGGACATTTTTTCTTTTATCTTTTTGATATCGCTTCCACAAATCTTTGAACGATTAACCTTGGTCTTGTTATCGCCGACCCGACTACAACCGCATATGCACCAAGGTCGAACATTTTTTTAACTTGTTCAACCGTCCATATCCGACCTTCCGCAATAATTGGAACATTTACTTCTTTTGCAAGCATTTCAACAAGTTTAAAATCAGGCTCATATTTGTTAAGTGAATTAGCGGTATATGGAGTATAACCTGATAAAGTCGTAGCGATTAAATCAGCACCGAGTTCGCAAGCCTTAATGCCCTCTTCGTAAGTTGAAATGTCAGCCATTAAAATTGAGTTTTTAAAGTTATTTCGCACATCTTTAAAAAGCTTAAATCTTCCCTCTTGCTTCGTAACTTCAATTGCAATTATATCTGCTCCTGCTTGCACAATTTTTTCCACAGATTCAAGATCCGGAGTTATAACTACAGTTCCATCTATTCGTTTCCCTTTGATTAAACCGATGACAGGGATTTTAACCGCATTTTTCACCGCTTTGATACTTTCAAACCCCTCAGTTCGAATTCCAACCGCCCCACCAAGTTCAGATGCACGGGCAAATTCAACTATGCATTCAACCTTTGAAAAAAGTCCATATTCGTCAGGTTGGCATGAAACAATCAAACCACCTTTGATATTTTCTAAGACTTCACTTTTCAAGTTAGATCAAACTTAGCCTTTGTTTTAAAGTCCGTCAAATTTAAATTATTTTTGAAAGCGAATGATATAACCCTGCCGATGTTTTCCGATGTTTTCATAACGAATGGGAAAGAATAGAGTATAAACTTCAAGTCATCGCTTACGTCCGCGTTTCTGCCAACCGCGACGAGATTTTTAACATCGGTCAAGAAAGAAGACAATGGAAACCGAAGGATAGCGGAATCAAATTTCTTATCCGGTGAAAGAAGACATGGGAAAATTTTATCGCCAATCACTGAGACTTTGGTAACCGCGATTTCATCATCGAAATTTTTGCCGTTAAGAACATCATCGACAGTTAAAGAATACAAACCATTCAATTTGCGTCCCTCTGTAAAGTAAATTTGCGCCGGGAACGTTGAAACTCTAGCGTTTTCGAAAGGTTTAAACTGCTTAAGGTATTCGATGAGAGAATAAACTTTTAATTGCAACTCCTCCTCAGCTTCGCTGACAGAGAAAATATCTTCTGGGCTGAATCCGTTTCTGGATAAACCAAAAACGACACAATGATTTTTCAAAGGCAATTCATAAATCGCGAACCTTTCACCATCTCTACTTACAACATAAGCGTGATATGTAATATCTCCCACTTCAACTTTTTCACAAACAATTCGTTCATCTATCTTGCTAAAATCACATCCTGTTAAAATAAAGTTATACCTTACATCTGCATCGAGCTTTTTTGTTAGACTTTCATCAATAGATTTGAAAACAACACAATTTCCTGTCGCATCGACAAAGTATCTCGCAAATATCTCTATTAATCCCTCTTTGCCAAGGACAAAAATACTCTTGACAGTTTTACCCCTTAACTTAGCTCTGACAAACGAAGAATGAAAGAGAATCTCAACTTTAAAATCAAGTAAAAGTTCAAGGAGCGTGAATTTAAATTTTTCGAAGTCAAGGGGTATAATTGAAGCTGATATTCTAAGCGGGTCAGGGATTAATTTCTGTGAGATCGCTTCATTTTTGAGAAGATATCTTATCACGGTCGAAAAAATTGGATATTCTATCCTCTCAAAATCTTCCGACATAAAAAGTTCTGAAAAATCTTTTTGCACATTAAAGATTCTTAACGGATAACCAAATGCGTTTGTTATAAGCCCGCCCGGAAATCCATATTTCTCAATTAGTAATGTTCTTAATCCATTGCTTGCACAACTTAAAGCAACTACGATTCCACTTAGCCCACCGCCGACAATTGCAACATCTGTTTCAATTATTTTCGTTCTTTTATAGCTTTTCAATGTTTTCATCTTCTCTCTTCAGCAAGTATTATTAATTTATCATCGATAAAATTTGCATTTTTCAATTCAGCTTTTGCTATTGAAAGCATCTGCTCTTTGAACATCACTCCAGTCAAATCGATAATTTTTGAACCGTAAATCAAAAACACATCCGGCGCAATTGCACCGGCATCGCCATAAATAGTTAAACTTTCAAGAACATTAATTAAATCTTTTTCATATCTATCGATATTAGTCTCAACTACTTCAGCGTTTGAGAGTTGGATTTTAATATTTCCCTCAAGGTCAAATACTTTCACAGGTTTAATGTTTTCCTTAAAGAAAAACAATTTTCTTCTCTCGATCTCAGCCCCGAAAACTTTGTAAAATTTATTTTGAGCAAGTACTTTAACCTCTGGCACATTTGCCTCATATTTTAGCCTACTGAACAACCCTCTGAACGATTTAACAGCTATTTCGAACAATTCTTCATCTGGTAAAATTTTGGGCATCACATCGCCACTTTTCAAATCTGGGATACCGGTTGCTATTGCTGTAACTCTTTTAGT
Source organism: Candidatus Kryptoniota bacterium (assembly GCA_041640855.1). Taxonomy (GTDB): domain Bacteria; phylum Bacteroidota; class Ignavibacteria; order Kryptoniales; family Kryptoniaceae; genus Kryptonium. Next base: position 33,525 of record JBEPZK010000002.1, on the reverse strand, counting down.
TTGCCTATCGATTTCTATCGTCACTTGTATTGAATCAGGTTTTGCTCCCATTTTTATTGCTGAAACGATGACCTCATTTCTCAATTTCAATATATCATCCTCGCTTGGATTTAAAATCACACGTTCGATGCTTTCCCTTATCATCCCGAGACCTGCACCAATTGCGGAAACAACCTCTGCATTTTCTGAAATTTTATAATCAAAGTTCATCCTCTTCGCAAGGTATGGAACTATAACCTCAGCTCCCCCACCTCCGCCGACAAGCGTAACAAGATTAATGTCAAGTTTATGCTCTTTTATAAGAGCGTTAACGATATCCTTTACTTTATCAGCTGCGATATCAAGAATTGCTTTTGCGATTTCTTTTGGTGGCTTTTTCATAATTTCAGAAAGTTTCAAAAAGACTTTCTCAACCGATTCAAAATTTCCCTTGCTATATGCTTTTTCGCTTAGGACGCCTAAAAAGTTCGCAGCGTCGGTTGTGGTCAACGCAAATTCTGGTTTATCTGAATTCTTTCTTTTTATAGCAAGGTAGTCTGATGGATCGTTTGGTTTTGGCTGAATTAAAACAAATTCGATATCATCAAATTCGCTTGGATCTGAAAAAGCAACATACTTTAAACCCGCTATATGCGCACTTCTAGGCCCAACATCAATTATGCTTTTGAAGTTACTCGAGATTCGAACCATTGAACCGCCAGCCACCCCAACGGTTCTAACGTCAAGTGTTCTAAAATATAAACGATTTCCGCCGATTTCAGCTGTTTTAACAATTGGTCTCCCATTTTTTATAACCGATATATCGGTGCTCGTTCCGCCAACTTCTATGAAAATTCCATCAACAACTTTAACATACATCAGAGCAGAAGCAACGCCAGCCGCAGGTCCCGACAAAATCGTAGCAATGGGTCTTTTGGACATTTCTTCTATATTCATTATTCCACCATCACTTCGCATAACCATAAGTGGAGCTAATACCCCAGATCTTTTCACGCTTTCCTTTGTCATCCGCGCTGTTTCAACCATTTTAGGAAGCATACTTGCGTTCACAACAGCAGTTCTTGTCCTGACTCTCAATCCATAAAGTTGTGAGATTGAAGATGCGTTTGTCCCGATGAAACCGAAATCTCTTATTATTTCAAGAGCCCTTTCTTCCCTGCTTGGGTCATCAACCCCAAATGCCTCGCTCACGACAAAAACTTCAGCACCTTTAGAAATTAAATAATCAATTGCCTTTTTTAACTCATCTTGAAATTTTTTGCTTTCAAAGATTTTTGAATCAACGAAAATATGAGCAGTCTCAATGAATTTGCCATTACCAAGTGGAATCTTCCCAATATCAGTTTCACCTCTCGCTCTAATTGAGTCAATTCCTGTCCCCATACCTATTATACCAACCTTTGCGACATCACCTTCAAGAAGAGCGTTTGTTGCTTGGGTTGTGCTATGCGCGATTAAAACTACTTGCTCAGGATTAATATTCCCATTTTTCAAAACCTCGTTCATCGCTTGGATTACCCCCAGAGCCACGCCCTCTCTTGCAAAGTGGGTTGTGGGAACGCAACTTTTCGCCACAATTTCAAGCGTATCAACATCAATTGCAACCGCATGCGTAAAGGTCCCGCCGACATCGATGCCTATTTTAACTCTGTTTATCATCGCTCTATAGGATAATTTTGATGGCTTCTGTTAATAAATTTAATAAAACAAGCACACAAATTGAAGGTAAAAACGCAAAAACAAGCCCCTTTAAAAAATTGCCCGTTATATGCTTCAAAGCAATGCTCAGCAATGCAAAGGAATATATTTTCAAGCCAAGGTTAGCTACAGATAAGATGTAAAATGGAATCGGTTTAAGAGCCTCGGGTTTCGGCGATTCGGTGAAGTAATAAATTCCAAAAACAGACAAAAATGCAGGTAGAAGAAAGAAAACAGAAAAAGCGATTGGAAATACAGAATAAGCAAAAACCGAAAAAATTGATTTGAAACCTATTTTCTCTTCCGAAAAAAGAAGAAGGAGTTTTATCACAAGAGAAATCACCGTGATAAGTATAATTCCCAGCAAGGCGCCAAACGCGGTGATATAAAAAATAAGAAGCGCTAAATTATCAACCTTTTCACCGGCCTTTGCAAGATAAAAAAGGTCAAATGTTATCGCTATCCCGAAAAGAAGCGCGAGAAAAATTGAAAAATTTTTTCTCTCAGACAATATAATTTTGTGAAACGCTTCAGTTGGATTAAGGATGAGCATTCCAACTGTTTCAAAAAGATTTAGAACGCGAACAGGGTTTTGCAAAAAAGCGCCGCATGTTTTACACTTTACAGAAAACTTTGAATTAAGGGTGTTGCAAATTTCGCAGAGCATAATTCTTTCTAAAAAACTTTACAAAAACATAATCGCGGAAATTATCAATCCCAAAGTTGCAAGAATCCACATGTATGGAAATGTCTTCTTTAAAATTTGATTTACATCGATTCTTAATTCATTCGCAATCCAAACATTGTGAGTGTTCGTTGGGTCACAAACTCCCTGAATTTGCCCAACGGAAAGCAGTAATCCCATCACCGAAGCAGGTGGAAGTGTCCCAACAGGATAAGATATAAGGGTAGCAATTCCATATCCAAGTCCCCATACATTTAAAGGTCCACGATAAAGAGCAAGCGGGCTTAATAACGAAAACACCAAAATATATAAAACCGGAGAACTTGGTACTATAACTTTAAACAAAGGTTTGAGGCAAGAGTAAACTTTCCACTCCTCTCCACTCCATCCAACCGGTCCAAGAATAGCGTTCAGAAGCATCCCAATGCCAAGCATCAATGCAACAGCTGGAATTACACTGCTGCCACCTTCAATGACCGATTGTACAAGTAAATTAATGCTTCCCTTTCTATATGATGTAATGAACCCATAAAAAAGCCCACCTATAAACCCAGGGATAAAATATCGCTCACCAAAAGCAAAGACAACAACCAAAGGAACAATGGGAGTTAAAAACACATACCATTTAAGTTTACCAGCCCGAGATGGGATAAGCAAATTGCGCAGGAAATCAATGAAAATGTAAAGTGCGAACAATAAGAGGAGTGCCAAAATTAAAGATTTAAAATATCGCTTTAAAACTTCAACTATCCCCGGATTAGCTCCAGAGATGAAAACAAGGAGCAGAATCAAACCTGAAATTGCAACTATCGCAAGTATAAACTTTGGGTTAAAAAAGAACCTCAAATCTCTCAACAATTTTTCTCGCTTCAATTCGATAATGATAAAAGCAAGTGCTACAAGAAATGATACAACGAAAAGTATAAAGGCAAAAGCCCTAATTGTACTGAAATCGACCTTTAAAACATTTATATATAACGCCCAATTTTGAACATTTAAAATTCCACCAATGCTCAAACCTATTAGAAAAACTCCAGCAACTGTGCCTGAGCTTATCCCAACCGAAGCCATAATTGGCAAAACTATTGTGGCAACCATAATTATTGCGCCTAATCCACCAAGTGTTGTAAATAAAAGCGCGGTTAAAATTAAAACAATTAAACTTACATTAAATGGATTATCCCCAGCAAGTTCTGCACCTTTCCTTACGAAATTTTCAGCAATTCCAGACTTTTGCAAAAATATACTTAGCATTCCACCGAAAATAGCAATCGTATACGCTTGGTGTAATCTCAACGCCCCTTCGCCTATGACATAAACAAAAATATCATTTAATGGCACACCAGCGATTAAAGATATCAAAAACGCCATAATTGGGATTGCCAACAAAGCAGGCAGGATGCGGAAAAACATCAAAATAACCATAAGAATAAAGATGATGATTATTCCAGCAGTTGCAAACATATTTAAACTGTGGATTTATTTTTAGATAAATATGACTTGAGCTCTTCCTCACCCAGAACATCAAAAAATGTATTCGTTTCTAATCTAAAGCCTTTTAAAAACTCAAACGCATTTAACCTTTTTCTTCCTTCCATTTGCAATTCAATTATCTGAATCGGCTTAAGGTCAGCGCAAATTGCATACATTTCTCCCTTACTTTCATCGATGATTATCTGCCCAGGTTTTACATCTTGAAATTGAACTTCGGATGGCGCGAGTTTTGTGCGATATATTTTTACGATTTTTTTATTTAAAAAAGTGAATGCCCCAGGTTGAGGTGAAAGCCCTCGAACAAAATTATGAACTTGTTGCGCATCTTTCTCAAACCAGTTTATCTGACACATTTCTTTTTTTATCTTTGGTGCGGGGGTTGCAAGAGAATTATCCTGCGGAATTGGATTGACATTTCCAGATTCGATTAATCTTACCGTTTCGAGTAAAACTTCAGCTCCAATGATCGCAAGTTTATCATGAAGTTCACCAGCAGTTTCGTCGGGGTCAATTTTAACTTTTCTCTGTAGGATTATATTTCCAGTATCAACTTTTTCATTTATGAAAAATGTTGTAACACCAGTTTCAGTTTCACCATTGATTATCGCCCAATTTATCGGAGCAGCGCCACGATATTTGGGAAGAAGCGAAGCATGGAGATTTATTGTACCAAACGGTGGAATTGTAAAGACTTCCTTTGGAAGGATTCTAAAAGCGACTACGACAATTAGTTCAGGTGACAGATTTTTTAACTCAGCTATAAATTTCTCATCCCTCAAATTTTCAGGCTGTAAAACTTTCAAATTATTCTTTAAAGCAAAAACTTTAACAGGTGGCGGAGTTATCTTATACCCGCGTCCTTTCGGCTCATCAGGTGCTGTTACAACAGCTAGGATTTCGTAATCATTTTTCAGAAGTATTTCAAGCGATGGAACTGCAAAATCAGGTGTTCCCATAAAAACAATTTTCATCGAGATAAACCAAATTAAGTAGATTTTTTAACTTGCACCTCATCCGGGCTTATAACCTTTTTCGTCCCAGGGATAACGATAGGATAATGAGCTTTTACTTCGCCTTTTTTAATTTTTGTCAATCTTGGCTTCAACATTTTTAAGTTCACCGGCGAGAGATAATCGATGAAAAACTTGCCGTATAAATGATCAATTTCATGTTGAACGACCCGCGCCAGCAAGCCCTCGCACTCAATTTCATTCGTTTTAAAATCGACATCTTGATATCTCAAGACAACTTTAGCAGGTCTTATTATCTCAGCCCTAATCCCGGGAATGCTAAGGCATCCTTCTTCCATAATTTCCTCACCACTTGAATAAATTATCTCTGGATTTATTATCACCATTCTTTTGAAATCTTTATACTCCTCGTAAACTGAGACATCTATAACTGCAAAAGAATAAGGAATACCAACCTGAGTCGCAGCAAGTCCTATTCCATCTGCAACTTCCATCGTCTCAAACATATCTTTTAAAGTTTCAATAAAGTTATCATCTACATTTTCGAGTTTTTTTGCTGGCTTTTTAAATATCGGATCACCATAAAGATATATCGGTAGAATCATCACTTCATCCCTACTTAAATTTTTACTTGAATTTTATTCAATGCGTTTTTTATCCTTCTTATGGTTGTTTCTTTGCCGAGAACTTCCATAACTTCAAATAAACCTGGGCTAACTCTCATTCCGGTTATCGCGAGCCTAATCGGATGAATTAAATCAGCCGCCTTAACACTCTTCTGAGTTGCAAAACTTCGCAATTCATTCTCGATGTTAAAAGCGGTATATTCCTCCAAACTGCGGAGTTTCTCCAAAAACTCTGAAAGAAGTTCACTTGTGTTATCCTTCCAATATTTTTCAATTCCTTCTACATCATAATCAATCGGGTCCTCAAAAAAATATCTTCCAAATGTCACAAAGTCCTCGAGAACTTTCACCCTATCTTTCATAAGGTTTATAACTTTAAGCAGGTAAGACTCATCTTCAAGCTTATATCCGTACTTTTCAACGAATGGTTTAACAAGTTTCAAAAGTTCGACATTTTCTTTTCGCTTGATATATTCACTATTCATCCATTCGAGCTTTGCTTGGTCAAATATAGCGCTTTTCTTTTGAATCTTTGTAATATCGAACGCTTCTATAATTTCCTCAATGCTCATAATTTCTCTATTGTCACCGGGTGACCAACCGAGTAAGCAAAGATAATTAAACATCGCTTCGGATAAAAAACCTTTATCTCTATATTCAATCACAGCGGTCGCTCCGTGCCTTTTACTTAATCTTTTTTTGTCGGGTCCAAGGATAAGTGGAACATGAGCGAAGACCGGAATTTCCCAACCCAAAGCTTGATAGATAAGAATTTGCTTCGGTGTATTTGAAATATGGTCATCACCTCGGATAACATGAGTGATTCCCATGTTATGGTCATCTACAACAACAGCCATATTGTAAACCGGAATATTGTTAGAGCGAAGAATTACAAAGTCGTCAATCTCGGAATTATTAAACTTTATTTCACCATGGATGACATCGAAAAAGGTCGTCTCTCCATCTGGAACTTTAAACCTAATAACTTTACCTCTTCCCTCTCGTTCATACTGCAACTTTTGCTCTTCGCTTAGGTAAAGGCATTTTCTATCGTATTTATATGGAATTTTCTTTTCTTCCGCTTCCTTTCGCTTTTGTTCAAGTTCTTCTTCACTGCAGTAACAGAAATATGCATAACCTCTTTCAACAAGTTCATAGCATGCCTTAATATGTTCATCTATATGTTCTGATTGAAAATATAGATCACCATCCCAATTTAGGCCAAGCCATTTTAACCCATCAACTATCGACTGCACCATTTCCTCACTTGAGCGTTCTCGATCCGTATCCTCAATTCTTAGATAAAATTCACCGTTGTTTTTTTTCGCAAATAGCCAGTTAAAAATTGCGGTTCTTGCTCCTCCTATGTGTAGGTGTCCTGTTGGGCTTGGTGCAAATCTAGTTTTTGTTTTTTTCAATTTGCAATAACGATTTTAGTTTTTAAATTAACTGAGGGTCAGGGCCTCGGATAGCCAGAAAGCTTACGAGCCAGCTCATCAGCGTCTAAATCCGTCAAAAGCACATCCTCAAGAGAACCAGACAAGTAATTATCATACGCACTCATATCAAAATAACCATGGCCTGAAAGATTGAAAAGTATCACTTCCTCCTTCTTCTCCTTCCGTGCTCTTATCGCTTCGTCTATCACTGCTCTTACAGCGTGAGCTGACTCCGGGGCTGGTAATATCCCCTCGGTTCGGGCAAACCTAACCGCAGCGTCAAAGACCTCATTTTGTGTGTAAGCTCTTGCCTCGATAAAACCGTCAACATATAATTTACTTACAATCGGGCTCATCCCATGGTATCTTAATCCACCGGCATGAATTCGCGGAGGAATAAAATCGTGACCTAATGTATACATTGGAAGAAGTGGTGTTAACTTGCTTGTGTCGCCATAATCATAACTGTAAATTCCTTTTGTCAAAGTTGGACACGCAGCTGGTTCAACCGCAAGAACTCTTAACATTTTTCTTTTTCCATAAAACTTGTCAAACAAAAACGGAAAACTTATGCCGGCAAAATTTGAACCACCACCAACGCATCCAATAATTATCGTCGGATATTCACCGACTTTTTCAAGTTGCTTTTTCGCCTCAAGACCAATTATCGTTTGATGCAATAAAACATGATTTAAAACACTTCCCAATGAGTATTTGGTATTTTCGCTTGAAATCGCCACCTCGATAGCTTCGCTTATCGCTATTCCAAGGCTTCCAGGAGAGTTTGGGTCTAACTCAAGTATTTTTCTGCCAGATTCCGTTTCCTTGCTTGGGCTTGGTATTACATCCGCGCCCCACATTTGCATCAAGACCCTTCGATATGGCTTTTGCTCATAACTTGCCCTCACCATAAAGACTTTACATTTTAAACCAAAATAGTTACATGCAAAAGCTAATGCACTCCCCCACTGCCCTGCACCAGTTTCCGTTGTTAATTGTTCAACTCCTTCAAGTTTGTTGTAATATGCTTGAGCAACAGCTGTATTCGGTTTATGACTTCCAGATGGACTAACACCTTCGTATTTATAATAAATCCGAGCCGGCGTGTCAAGGGCTTTCTCAAGAGCTCTTGCTCTTATAAGAGGCGTAGGTCTCCACAGAAGATAAACTTTCAAAATTTCCTCAGGTATATCTATCCATTGTTTTGTGCTTATTTCTTGCTCAATTAAACTGCTTGGAAAAATGACGCTAAGCTCATCAGCAGAAACAGGCTCACCTGTCTTTGGGTTAAGCGGGGGTTTGGGCTTTTCAGGCATATCGTGAAGTATATTATACCAACGCTTTGGAATTTCCCGCTCACTCAAATAAACGCGATTGTAAAAATCCGTTTTTTTGATTTTTCTCATTTCAACTTATCTATTTTATTTAAAACTCTGTGCATCTTGCAAAGCAGTTAACCATACAAGAGCAAGTTTAACCGCTGAAGTTGACATTCTATCATAAACCAAATTTTTCAATTTATCCGACATAATCAAGTAGTACTCTTCAGAATAAATATACCTTGTCCTACCGTTTCTCTTTTCAACTCTATAAAGTTTTTCCGGCGGAATTTGTGACTTTGCAAAACTATCAGCTTTTAATATCTCGTCGATCAAAGGATAACTTTCAAGGATGATATCGAATGCGAAGTTAACTTTATCTTTCACAAGCGTGTTCTTTTTCAAGCTCCCAAGCAAATCCTCGCTATTAAAACTCAAATCATTTTTTGAGATAAGATACTTGACCAATTCTGTCTCAAATCGCGAGTGGATACCGGGCTGATTCGTCAGCTGTCCATCGTAATTTTCAGTTAGATGCAAAGGTTGGTGCACATCCCCAATATAATGAGCAAGCCAAGAAAGGTATTTTAACATTCTCACTTTATCATTTAAAGAAATTGAATAAGACAAACTATCGATAAACTCAGCAATTCTCCACGGAAGAAATCCATTCTTTTGAACGACGCTAAAGCCATATTTTTCGATAGCCTTAGCTTTATCCCGAGGCAACTCATTAAATGGATACTTCCCATATCTATCGATGTCTATAAAATGATTATATTGCTCGTCTTTATCCTCACTTCTTATCATATCGGGCTCGATACAGCGTTCGATAATAATCGCTTTATTTTCGGAAAGAAATTTTTTGAAGCTTTCAAGCTTTTTGTTGTCGACACCTTTAAATTCATCTAAGTTCAAAATTATATTAATCGCAAGTTCAGTTATTTTTTTATGAGCCTCAAATCCCCACGAGCCGGCATCATCAAACTTAAAAATTAAAATGATTAGGGTAAATAAAAATATTGAGATATAGAAAAGTTTTTTCATTTTGTTTTTTTGTTTTTTAATTTGCAATAACAAATAAAGTGTGAGAAAGGGTCGCCCGAAAGGGCAACCCAAATTAAGAATTATCTAATTTTCTTCTTATGCCTCATCTTTCTTCTCCTCTTTTTCCACTTATGCTTGTTCATTTTCTTCTTTCTCTTCTTCCTGAGATTTGGCATGGCTTGTCACCTCAATTTTGTTTTTAAAATTTGTGCTGTTCGAGAATGCGTTTTGCCTTCTGGGATATCTCAGCAGAAGGGTTGACATCGATACAACGGTTGAAATACTCCCTCGCTTTTTCAAGATTTCCCAAAGTCAAGTGAATAATTCCAAGATTATACAAAGCAAGCTGATGATTTGGAGAATAAGTCAAAGCCTTCTCCATCTCAACAATTGCTTCATCTGCTTTACCAAGTTCAAAAAGACATATCGCCATATCTACCCTCGCATCGGGATCGGATTCATTTTTAGCGAGATATCTTCTATAATAATCAACCGCTTGATCGAAAATATTGACATCGTGTAAAAGATTCGCCAGCCTCAGTGTTGAGGCTAAATCATCGGGATTAGACTTAACTATATCGCGTAATTTGTCTATTTCAGCCATTATTTGGGAATTGTTTTCCAAATTTTGATGAACATGAGTCTCAGGCTTACTTTTTTCTTTTTTAATCACACCATAAGCAATTAAACCAACAAAAGCAACCGCAAGCACGATATAAAACGCTTGGTCAAAAGACAATTTAACTTTCTTTTTTCCCTCTTTGGCTTTCCCTTTTTTCGGAGTCTCAACGGGTGGTTTACTCTCAATTTCGATTTTTCCTTCTTCTTTTGGCTTTTCTACAACTTCACCAGTTAAAAGTGAACCGCAGCTCACACAGTATTTGTTTCCTGAATCGTTTTCAAAACCACAAATTTCACAAACCACCACTTTAGCTTTCTCCTTTTCACTCTCTTCCTCTTTTACCACCCTCGCTCCACATTTAAAACAAAATCTTGCATCCTGAGGCAATACTGTGCCACAAACGGGACAAACTTTTTCTTCCATAAATATTACCGAATTTTATTTTTTTAACTTTCTTCACTATCAACATCAAAAGAAGGCATCTCATTTTCTGACGAATTCTTTGACATTTTCTCCTCGAGAATTTTATCACGCAAACTTTCGATCACCATTTGCTTAAATTCACGTGTCGGCTTAAAATCCGGAACATATCTGTCGTCAAGCGGGACAATTTCTCCTTTTTTTGGATTTCTCGCTATCCTCGCTTTTCTCTTCACGACTCTAAATGTTCCAAATCCACGTATTTGCACGTAGTCTCCTTTCTTCAACGAATCCATAATGATTGCAATTGCTCCATCGATAACTTTTTCAACTTCTTCAACTTTTAACCCGATTTTTTCAGCCAAAATTCTTACAAGTTCTGTTTTCGTCAATTTCTAATCCCAATTTTATTTTTAATAACTAATAAACTCGCACCTGTATTGGAGAACCGGTTGATTTAGGATAAAACTTTTTATTTCCTCAAGATTTTCCGCTGTTTTTTCTCCCAGCACAAGGTCAAATAAACTCAATTTTTTTCTTTTTTCCTTCACAATTTTAGGCTCGCCTTTTATTCCAGCCATTTCCCCTGCAATTTTTACCGCGTCTTCAAGCGTCCCAAGCGTATCAACAAGCCCTAAGGATAAAGCTTGCTTGCCTGTGAAAATGCGCCCATCCGCAATTTTTAAAACCTCCTCCTTTTTGAGCTTTCTTTCCTCAACAACATGATTTACAAATTGATCATAAACATCGTCTATCACATTTTGGAAATATTCCCTTTCTTCCTTTGTAAGCCCACGGTAAGGATTTCCTGAATCTTTAAATTTTCCGCTTTTTATTACTTCAAAATCAACTCCAATTTTATCCAACAATTTTTTCATATTCGGAAACTGAGCTATAACTCCAATACTTCCCGTAATCGTCCCTGGATTTGCGACGATTTTACTTCCCCCGAGCGAAACATAATATCCACCGCTTGCAGCGACCGAACCCATTGAAACCACAACAGGCTTTTTCTGTCTCGCCTTTTTAAGTTCTTGAAAAATCTCCTCACTCGCTGAAACCCCTCCACCAGGCGACTCAACATATAAAACTATCGCTTTAACCCCCGAACTTTTCGCATACTTTTTAATTTGTCGAACTATTTCCTCGGAACTCAATATAACTCCCTTTAACTCTATCACTGCAACTTTATCTTTCCCTGTGTCAAGTTCCTCCTCCGAAGGTTCTGGTTTAAACGATACCGCAAGCGTAAAAAATCCAAGTGCAACGAACAAAACAGACAGCGCCAGAATTATACCTATTATTCCAAGAAACCATTTCGCTTCTTTGCTCATATTGCAAAAAACTTTGTTTTAGCTATGAATAATTTTACAAAAAATTTCATTAAAAATCAATCAAATCATAAAACATTCAATCCGAAAATTATGTTTATTCCATCCTCGATTTAGCCCATTCAAATTGTTCGATTCTAAATCCTAAAAATTTTGTTTCCCTATGCACATTTGCTCAAACAAGCCCAGGCAAAGGATTTGATCTCAGCGTAGTTATCGCCTTGCCAAACGTTCTTCCACCCTCCCCTACCACCGCTTGGCTCAACAAAATAGTATTACCAGGAAACAGAACTGCTATAAACACAAGAACAATCAATTAGGAAAAAATTCAAAATCAACACGAATCTAAAATTTTGCGTTGCTTGTCCAAATGTTGTATATTTTTTTAAACTGCGTTTTCCCCAATTTACATTAACGAATTTATGAGCCAAAAAATCCAAGACTACCTCCATAAAATACTTGACCCTGAATCTGTCAAACTATTTCTCAAAGTGTTTAAGTATAATTTACCTTTAACGATTCGAACAAATTCGCTGAAAATCTCCGCTGACGCACTTAAATTACGGCTTGAAAGCAAGGGTTTTAAACTATCTGAAACCGAACTCGTGCCAGGAGCTTTTTATGTTGATGAGGAACCAACCCCTATTTCGAAAACAATAGAGCATTTCGCAGGACTTTTTTACATTCAAAGTTTATCCTCGATGTTGCCATCATTGATACTTGAACCAAACCCTGGTGAAATCATACTAGACATCGCATCTGCACCGGGCTCCAAGGCAACCTATATAGCTCAACTTATGGAAAATAAAGGTGTGATAATCGCAAACGATGTCACATTCGAAAGATTAAGGGTCCTAGCACATCAAATTGACAGACTTGGGATATTGAACATAGGTATAACACAAATGGACGGAAACAGATTTGGGAATCTGTTGCCTGAAATTTTCGATAAGGCTTTGGTCGACGCTCCCTGTTCTTCACTTGGTATAATTTCAAAAGCAAGGGAAGTCTTAATCTGGTGGAACCTTGATGAGGTCAAGAGACTGAGTAACAAGCAACAACAATTGCTTGCAAGCGCGATAAAATCCGTAAAACCCGGCGGCCTCCTCATTTATTCAACTTGCACTTTAACAGTCGAGGAAAATGAAATGCTAATAGATTCAATGCTTAAAAATTTCCCCATCGAACTTGAAGAGATAAAATATAAAAGGGCAGACTTTGACGAAGGTATAATATCATATGATGGGATCGAACTTGATGCAAGTTTAAGAAAAGCGATCAGAATTTACCCATTTAAATCGAATACAGAAGGATTTTTCATAGCGAAATTAAGAAAAACTGATTCGACATATTCCAAATCACCGAAGTTTTCGGAAATTCAAGGGCGTTTATCAAGCGATGATAAAATTAAATTTCTAACCTCAGGTGATGAAGAAGTGAAAGGGGCATTAAAATTTTTAAGCGATGAATTCGGGATTGATGAAAAGATTTGGGAAAATTTCACTTATCATCTCAAAGCGGATGAACTTTGGTTTAACTCCGCTGAATGGGCAAAGTTTCTATCAATGGATGTTGTCGGGCTTAACAAAAACTTCAAACAGCATCTTCTTTCGAATTTAATCCAAAGAGTCGGGATAAAGCTTGCAAAGCAGGTTAAAAAATCACAGTGGAAAATTTCAACCAATGCTCTTCAATTACTCTCTCCGTTCATCACAAAGAACATAATTGAATTAGAAAACGAAAACGATGCAAGGACATTCCTTAACGGCGGAACCTTGAAAAACTTCTCTTCTGAATTTAAACTCGGCTCTTACATAGCGGTAAAATTTGACGGATTAATTCTGGGCTGTGGGCTTATCACGAAAGAAGGTTTGAAAAGTCAGATACCAAAAGGAAGAAGAACATCCGAAGTTGAGGTGATGTGATGTGAATGAGCTAATTTATGGTCATAACGACGAGAAAAATATCGTTGCAGTCCAACAGAATAGCGACTCAACCGTCCGCTTATATTTCAGAGAAGGTTCGGGAAAAGTACGTGAAGAGATTCGCAGGTTCTACCCCTTTTTCTTTCTCAGCGATAAAAGCTATATCGAAGGTTTTTACAAGAAATTTTGGATTAAAAAACTTAACGGAAACAATTTCTATCAATATGTTTGCGCCTTTGAAGATTTGACGGACATGTGGAATGCGGTAAGATTTATCCTTCGAAATTACAGCATCAAAAATAATGTAAAGATTGAGTCGTACACCGACACAGATATAATTTACCTTCGCCCTGACCCAGTTCATCAGTTTCTTATTCAAACTGGGATAACACTGTTTAAAGGGATGGAATTTAATGATGTTTATAGAATCCAACTCGACATAGAAACATATTCAAAACATAGATTCAGCAATCCCAAAAGAATTGAAGATAGAATAATTGTGATATCTCTTACTGATAATCGAGGCTGGGAATATGTGATAGACGGGCGCAGAAAAACTGAAAGAGAGATGTTAATTGAACTTGTCGAAATCATCCGCGAAAAAGACCCGGATATAATTGAGGGACACAACATTTTAAACTTCGATTTGCCATATCTCATCGAAAGGGCTGAGTTAAATGATGTTAAACTTTCGCTTGGAAGGGATGGCAGTGAACCAAAGATGACGACCACAACATATGACCGCGAAACTGTCTTCACCGGAATTGAAATTTACGGCAGGCACATTATCGATACGCTTATACTTGTCCAGTTGTACGATTTTGTCAAGCGAGAACTTGAGAGTTATTCTTTAAAATATGTCGCGAGGTATTTTGATATCGCTTCAAAAGATAGAGTTTATATCCCGGGGGAGCAAATTTCATGGTATTGGGATAACAATCCAGATGCGCTAATAAAATATGCACTTCAAGATGCCCACGAGACAAGGAAACTTTCAGAGCTTTTAACGCCTCCATATTTTTATTTATCTCAAATGGTGCCATTTTCACTTTTTCAAGTCATCAAATCGGGCTCTTCATCTAAAATCGAATCAATGCTTGTGAGAGCATATTTACGGCGAAGACATTCAATCCCAAAGCCAGATATAGGTTTTCAAACGACAGGTGGATATACGGATATATTTTACACTGGTGTTTTCGAAAACGTTGCACATGCGGATATAGAGTCGCTTTATCCATCAATAATGATAAACTTTAAAATCGCTCCGAAGAAAGACGAACTTGGTATCTTCATTCAAATGTTAGAAAGCTTGACGAAGATGCGTCTCGAAGCAAAACATAAAATGAAAAACGCAACTACTCCCGAGGAAAGGTCAAAATACGACGCAATACAATCCTCCTTCAAAATTTTAATCAATTCATTTTACGGTTACTTGGGCTATAGCAGGGCTATATTCAACGACTACGAAAGCGCGGACAAGGTGACAAGCACAGGTCAAAAAATTTTAAAGCAACTCATCTCCGAGATAACAAAACAAGGTGGAAAAGTTATAGAAGCTGATACAGACGGAATTTACTTTATCCCGCCGGAGGGATTTTCAACTGAAAAAGAATGCGAAGAATTTGTAAAGAGGGTCGCTTCAACTTTGCCGGAGGGGATTAATTTTGTTTTCAACGGGATTTATAAAAAGATGTTAAGTTACAAAAAGAAAAATTATGCCCTTCTTGACAAAAATGGGAATATCGAAATCAAAGGCGCTTCTTTGATATCAAGAGGAATGGAACCGTTTGCGCGAAAATATATAAGTGAATGCATAAAATTTTTGCTCAACAACGAAATAGAAAAGATACACGAACTTTATAAATCACTTTTCAAATCAATATCAGAAAGAAAAATCGACATCTTTGACCTTGCCAAAACCGAAACATTGCGAGAGGACCTTGAAAATTATAAAAGACTTGTAAAAGAAGGTAGGCGAAATAGAAGCGCAGCTTATGAACTTGCCATAGCAAGTGGAAGAAATTATCGGCCAGGCGATAAAATAACTTATTACATCACTGGCTCCGATCCGAATGTTCGCGCTCTTGACAACTGCAAACTTGTCGAGGAATGGAATCCATTTATGAGGGATGAAAATGTCCTTTACTACCTTGCAAAACTTAACGAGTATACGAAGAGGTTTAAGGTATTTTTCAAACCTGAGGATTTCAAACGAATTTTTTCCCTAAACGACGGTTTAACTTTCGACGATGTTCAAATCATCACGCAAAAAATTTCAAAGGAGTTAGAAGATTAAGCAACTTTTTGTTTCTTGTTCTTTTCGAACCAATCTTTTATAAAATTGACTATTTCCGTAGTCAAAGTTCCAGGTGTGAATACCTCTGCAACCCCCATCTCTTTTAGTTTGGGAATATCCTCATCCGGAATTATTCCACCACAGATTAAAAGCACATCATCGAGCCCTTTTTCTTTCATAAGTTTAATTATCTTTGGGAATATCGTCATATGTGCCCCACTCAAAATGCTAACACCGATTACATCAACATCTTCTTGGATCGCAGCTTGAACTATCATCTCTGGTGTTTGTCTTAAACCCGTGTAAATAACTTCCATACCAGCATCTCTTAAAGCTGCCGCTACAACTTTCGCCCCTCTATCATGGCCGTCAAGTCCAGCTTTTGCAATTAACACGCGGATTTTTCTCTCCATTTTCGCTTTTTGAGTTTGTTTTTCAACTTGCAATAACAATTTAAAAAATGCTTTCAACTTTTTCAACTTGATTTTATCATCTCTTTTCATTATCATTGTAAAAAACCAACCAAACACGAGCGAGATGAGAAAACTCCTCTTTATAATTAAGGCTGGAATTATTATTTTGTTCACCATCCCGATGGCTATTATAACTTTTTTGCTTCTCCCCTTCAACTACAAAGGTAAAATTTATCATTTTATGGCAAAAATCTGGTCAAGACTTATACTCGCAATTTTCAATATCAAAGTTAGAATCAAAGGACTTGAAAATATCTCCAAAAAGCAAAATTACATCTACATTTCAAATCACGCAAGCGCTATGGATATCCCAGCTCTAATTCATGGGATACCGGACCAAATCCGTTTTCTTGCAAAACAAGAGCTTGGAAAAATCCCATTTTGGGGGTGGCTTTTAAAATATGGCGGATATATTCTGATTGACAGAAAAAATCCAAAAAGGGCGATAAAAAGCATCCAAAGAGCGATCGAAAAAATTAAAAGCGGGGTTTCCGTCCTTGTGTTCGCGGAGGGAACGAGAAGCGTTGATGGAAAACTTTTGCCGTTTAAACGCGGCGGTTTTATGCTTGCGATAAAATCAAAAACGCCGGTTATCCCAGTAACAATTTTAGGAAGCCATAAGATTATGAAAAAGCATAAACTTGAAATAAATCCAGGGACGATAGAAATTTTGCTCGATAAGCCAATTCAAGTTGAAGACTTCTCCGGCAAAGATGGAGAAATTAAGTTAATGGAATTAGTCAGGGAAATAATTGAGAAAAACCTTGAAAAACAAAACATAAATCAAAGCTATGCCAGTTACAATTAAAGACGTTGAATATATCGCAAACCTTGCACGTCTTGAATTTAAAGAAGAGGAAAAAGAAAAATTTACGGAGCAATTCAACAGAATTCTTGAATATATAGACAAACTTAATGAACTTGATACGACAAATGTTGAACCGCTTTATCATGTGATTGATATAAAAAATGTCTTTCGCGAGGATATAGTTAGGCCAAGTTATCCAAGAGAAGAAATTTTGAAAAACGCTCCATCGAGAACGGAATACTTTTTCAAGGTCCCGAAGGTCATCCCCATCGAGGAGCGAACGAGAGAATCTCAAGATAAAGAGCAAGATTAAATCATGTCCAAAATCATCGGAGTAATTCCCGCTAGATATGGTTCAACTCGTTTTCCCGGGAAACCGCTTGTTGATATCTTGGGCAAGCCGATGATACAATGGGTTTATGAGAACGCGAAATCTTCAAAATTTATAAACCATGTTTTCATCGCAACAGATGATGAAAGAATTTTAAACAAGGCAAAAAGTTTCGGTGCAGATGTAATTATGACACCTCCTGACATACCCACCGGAACAGATAGAGTCGCTTATTCAATAAAAGAACTCGATGCAGATATAGTTGTAAACATCCAGGGAGATGAACCATTGATGACCGCTGATATGATTGATTTGGCTATTGAGCCTTTTTTAAAGAAAGAGAACATCGAAATTTCGACGCTCGCCGTGAAAATAAACGATGTCGACGCGCTTCTTAATCCGAATGTTGTAAAAGTTGTGTTCGATAAAAATAACTTCGCTTTATATTTTTCGCGCGGTCCAATTCCATTTTGCAGGGACGCACAGAACAAAGATGAATGGTTAAGGTTCGGGGATTATTACAAGCATATCGGGATTTATGTTTACGCAAGAGATTCGCTCTTTAAATTTGTTAATCTTAAAAGGTCGAAACTCGAGGAAATTGAGAAACTTGAACAATTAAGGGCACTTGAAAACGGGATGAAAATTAAGGTTGTGATAACAGATAAAGACACGATCGGGGTCGATACAAAATCCGACCTTGAGAAAGTGATTCAGACTTTAAAAAACAAAATTGGGTTTCAAAATGTCAGATAAAAAAACGAAATATATCTTCGTAACAGGTGGCGTCGTTTCTTCGCTTGGTAAAGGAATTGCTTGCGCATCACTTGGGCTACTTTTGAAATTAAGAGGTTTAAAAGTGACCATTCAAAAATTTGACCCTTATATAAATGTCGACGCCGGAACTATGAATCCATATCAACATGGCGAGGTTTATGTTACGGAAGATGGCGCTGAAACAGACTTAGACCTCGGACATTATGAAAGATTTCTCGATGTGAATATGTCAAGATTGAACAACACGACAACGGGACAAGTTTACTACGAAGTGATAATGAGAGAAAGAAAAGGAGATTATCTTGGCGCAACTGTTCAAGTTGTTCCGCACATAACAAATGAAATAAAAAGACGAATTACACTTCTTACAAAAGAAGATGATTATGATGTTATAATCACAGAAATTGGCGGAACCGTTGGAGATATAGAGGGTCTACCCTTTCTCGAAGCAATAAGACAATTTATGCTTCAAGTTGGGAAACAAAACGCAATAAATATCCATGTGACGCTTGTCCCTTACATAAAATCAGCAGATGAACTCAAAACTAAACCAACTCAGCATAGCGTTAAAACATTGCTTGAGATAGGAATTCAACCTGATATTTTAATCTGCAGGACAGAAAAACCTTTGACAAAAGAAATAAAAGAAAAAATTGCCCTCTTCACCAATGTTGAACCCGAGGCTGTGATACAAGGCATCGATGTTGAATCAATTTATGAGGTCCCGTTGATTTTTTACAAAGAAGGTCTTGATGACATCGTCTTGAAAAAATTAAATCTTTCAGCCAATGAACCCGATTTGACAAAGTGGATGCAATTTGTTGAAAAAATAAAAAATCCAAAAGATACAGTTGAAATTGCAATTTGTGGAAAGTATACAGAATTGAGAGATGCATACAAAAGTATAATTGAATCGTTTGTCCATGCGGGTGCAGAGAACGAATGTAAGGTCAATATAAGATGGATTAAAGCAGAGGAAGTAGAAAAATATGGACCTGAAAAACTTCTTCAAGGTATAGACGGTCTTTTAATTCCAGGTGGATTTGGTGAAAGAGGAATTGAAGGCAAAATCAAAGCAATTCAATTTGTCAGGGAAAATAAAATCCCATTTTTTGGGATTTGTCTCGGAATGCAATGTGCGGTGATAGAATTTGCAAGAAACGTCTGCGGTTTAAAAGATGCAAACAGCACCGAATTTAACCCAAGCACACCATATCCCGTGATCGACCTCTTGCCTGAACAAGTTGGATTGCAAACTAAAGGTGGAACAATGAGGCTTGGAGCTTATCCCGCGGTTTTAAAACCCGGAACGAAGGCATACATCGCATATGGAACAGAACGAATAAGCGAAAGACATAGACATAGGTATGAGCTAAACAACAAATTTAGAGAAATTCTCGAATCAAACGGGATGATATTCAGTGGTCTTTCGCCAGATGGATTGCTCGTTGAGATAATCGAATTGCCCGAGCATCCATGGTTCATTGGAGTTCAATTTCATCCCGAGTTAAAATCAAGGGCAACAAAACCACATCCATTGTTTAGGGAATTCGTAAAATCCGCATTAGAATTCAAAAAACAAAGGGCGAAAACTTTAAAAGAAGCAAAAATAAATGTCAAAGTTTAACTTTGATGCAAAGACGAAACAAAGTCTGAAAAGAATTTTCAAATCAGGGGATAAAGCAGTCTCAAAATTAGAGAACACCATAGACGACTTTATAAAATCAACCTTGAAACTTGACCTGGTTGAGCCTTTTGTCCAAAATTTCATCAACTCGCTTAAACTTTCCCCAGACCCCGAAAAAAGTTTAATTAACTTTCATCGATTCATAGAATCGACCTTTAACAAGGCGTCGCTTTACAATGACCTTGCTCTTTTCCCACAAATGACCAAAATCCTACTTATAACATTTGGTTATTCCCAATACTTTGCAGATATCCTCGTTCGAGACCCCGAACTTTTTCTTTGGTTGGCCTACACAAACGCCCTCGACATAAAACCTTCCAAAGAAGATTATGTAAAAGAAGCTCAATCGATACTCTTCCACTTTCAATCCGTTCACAGAAAACTCAACGCATTAAGAAGATTCAAAAGAAGGGAGATCTTAAGAATCGGGATTAGAGATATTTTCGGAGTTGCGGATTTCGAAGAAACGGTTTTATCCCTTTCCGAACTCGCATCTGCAATTGTTGAGGTATGCCTTAAACTTGCGGTTGAAATAACCAAAGAAAAATTTCTATCTTTCCCCGAAACCAAATTTGCAATAATCGGACTTGGGAAACTTGGCGGTGAAGAGTTGAATTATAGTTCTGATATCGACTTAATTTTTGTTTACGATCAAGAGGGAAAAATCAAAACGATGGATGGGGAAATATCGCATTATGAAATTTTCAATAATCTTGTCTCAACCTTGATAAATTTTCTTTCGGAAAAAACAGAAGAAGGAAGTCTTTATAGAGTTGATTTCAGGTTGAGGCCTGAGGGAAGCGCCGGCTCGCTTGCTCGCTCCCTTCTCGGTTATCTCACATATTACGAAGTCTATGGGAAAATTTGGGAAAGACAGATGTTGATAAAAGCAAGACCTATCGCGGGTGATATAAACTTTGGCTGGGAATTCATCAAAATGCTCGACTCTTTTATCTACCCTAAGTCCTTTTTCGAAGACCCAGTCGATGAGATAGCGAAAATAAAAGCTAAAATAGAAGCGACATCGACGAGCGAACTTAACATAAAACTTCGCAAGGGTGGGATAAGGGATATCGAATTTATAGTTCAAACATTACAACTTCTCAACGCGGGTAAAAATACAGAATTAAAAGAAAGAAACACTTTAAGAGCAATTGAGAAACTTGCAAAATTGGGCTTTCTTAAAAATTCGGAAGCAAAAATTTTAGCGGAAAACTATATCTATTTCAGACGCATTGAACATCTGTTGCAAATTTCACAAGACACACAAACTCATACGATTCCGATTGACCCTTGGACTTTAACATCGCTTGCAAAGGCGATGAAAATTTACGAAAGAAGAAAAGAAAAATTATCATACCCCGACCCATCACTCCCCGACTGGAAAATTTTCAAACGAGAACTTGAGAAAAAATTCGATGAGGTAAGGGAGATCTATGAAAAAATTTTCAAAGTCGAAACGAAACCCGGAGCGTCAATCCCAGAAATCATAGAAGAGGAAATTGGGAAAGAAAATCTCAAAAAATTTCTAATCGATTTAAACTTTAGAGATATCGACAAAGCTATACGAAATATCGAATTTTTATCAAAGGGCAAGCTCATAACGGGCGAGAAAATTTTTAGCACAATTGAAGAAAACTCTTTTCAAAAAATTTCGCCAAGTTTATTCACAGAAATATCAAAGACCATAATCCCCGATATAACCCTCGAAAATTTCAGAAAAATTGCGGAAGGCTTCAGATATTCGAAATCATTTTATGAATTAGTTCAAAATGATGACGTTAGAAAAATTCTCTTAAATATATCACAATTCAGCCAGAGGTTTTCAAATTTGTTATCGCTAAAATCATATATTCTCGAGGTTCTACTTTCTGAAGACAACTTGAACAAGGATAAAAAAACGGAGGAAATTTTTGAGTTTTTCAATCGCACTGAAAAATTCAAAATCCACGATTTCAAATTTTTAAACGAATTAAGATTATTAATTCTAAATCTCGATGGTCTAATAGATTTCTTCACTCTCTCACGAGAGTTGACAAAGCAAGCGGACTTGATACTGAGCAAAACTTTTTTTGATATATTCACTCCGGAAGAAACGGAGAAAATCTCGATTATCGGGCTTGGCAAATTCGGCTCAAGCGAAATGAATTTCGACTCTGACATCGATATGGTTATGGTTACAAATGTAAAAGACCCGAATGAAGAACAAAAATTGCTCTTAAAATGTGAAACTTTTTTAAAAAGATTAACCGAACTCGAACTTGAAAAACTTTATAATGTCGACATCCGACTTCGTCCGGAGGGCAGAAATGCGCCGATGCTCGTTGAGATAGATTATCTAAAATCATACTTTAAAAATCGAGCTGAACATTGGGAAGTGCAGGCGTTTACAAGAGCGAGATTTTGCCTTGGAAGCGAGAAAATTTTCGGTACCGTCTCCGAATTTTTAAACGACAGAATCAAAAAGATTACACCTACGAAATCATTTGCGGATTATGTTTTAAAGATGAGAGAGAAAATGGAGAAAAATGTTAAACATAACAAAATTGATATCAAGTTAAGCCCCGGAGCGTTAACTGACATAGAATTCATTACACAAATTTTGCAGATGATAAAATTCAAGGATTTTGAAAAAATAGAGAAAAATACCGCAAAGGCGTTGGTTCTTTTGTTCAAAGATGGTTTGTTGAATGAGTATGAATATCAAACTTTACTTTCGAACTACGAATTTTATAGAGAAGTTGAAAAATTTTTGAGAGTTTCTTTATGGACTAAATCAAACACAATTCCCGACGATTTTGAAAAACTTGAATATCTATCGCTTTGCTTGGGTTACAAATTCCCGGACGAATTCGTTGATTCAGTTAAAAGTCGTATGAGGCAAACGAGAGAAATATTTCACAAGGTTATTAAAAAGCTCACTCACCAATAATTTTGATTATAACTCTCTTTCTTCTTTGCCCATCGAACTCAGCATAAAAAACCTGTTGCCAAGGTCCAAAATCAAGACGCCCATCGGTCACCGGAATTATAACTTCATGATGGATAAGCAAACTCTTAAGATGTGCATCTGCGTTTATTTCACCCGTTCTATGATGTTTATAATTTGGGTTAAACGGCGCAAGTTTTTCGAGCCATTCTTCAAGGTCTTCAATTAACCCATCTTCATCATCATTCACAAAAACCCCAGCTGTCACATGCATTGCGGATACGAGACATAAACCTTCTTTTATTCCGCTTTTCTTCAACGCCTCATTCACCTTATCAGTGATGTTAATTATCTCGCGCTTATTCTTTGTGTTGAATACTAAATACTCCGTGTAAGATTTCATCTTTGGCTCTCTCTTTTATTTTAATAAATCGAAATAAGTTTAAACCCAAACGGCTCAAGTTTAAAGTTTACAAAGTCGCTAACCTTAACCTCATAAATTTTATCCTCAAAAACATCTTGAAACTTAACTTTCCCGTTTTTCACTTTATTTTTTAAAACGTCATCCATTTGAAGTTTCGTCGTCACACCCCAAGTGGAAAGATTTGCAATTACAAGCACAGTTTCATCTTCAAACTTTCTCCAAAATGCATAAACTTTATCGTCGTTTAAGGTTTTGGCTTTAATCATTTCGCCTCGTCTTAATGCGAGCGAATTTTTTCTAAAGTTAAACAATTTTTTATAAAATGCATAAAACTTCCGACTTCTTTCACTGCTTGTATCTCGCGACATTGTTTCTTTTTCAAACAAAGATAAATTTTTTATATCGCCAAATTCCTGTCCGTTGTAAATTAACGGAACTCCCGGAATTGTGCTGACAATTAAAGCCGAAACCAAAGCGCCATCATCACCGAAAAATTTCGTCGCCCTCGGTTTATCATGATTTTCATTAAAACGCAACCTCAATGAACCTTTCGGAAATTTATACCTTTCGCTCTCAAGAACCGCATCAAGAACAGATGGTAAATGCCCTTTTAGTATAATTCTTGAAAGAGCATCGTAAACATTCCAGCTATAAGTTAAATCAAAAGCCTCAAGATGTTGCTCCGGCAAACTTCCCTCTGCAAGCATAAGCACGGGTTTAATTTTATCAAGTTCTCGCCTCGCTTCATTCCAAAAATCGATCGGGACAAGTTCCGCGACATCACATCTATAGCCATCGATGTCAAATTCCTTGACCCAATACTTCATCATTTCAAGCATATATTTTCTGAGTTCCGGATTATCATAATTTAAATCAGCTACATCCGTCCAATCAGAATTAGGAGAAACTATTTTCCCATTTTCATCCCTGACATACCATTCAGGATGCTTGACAATTAATTCATTATCCCATGACGTATGATTTATCACAAGGTCAATTATAACTTTTATCCCGTTTTTATGTGCGGTTTCAACAAGCGAGCGAAAATCTTCCTCCGTTCCATAATCAGGGTTAATCTTGTAATAATCCTTTATTGAGTAGGGGCTTCCGTAAGTTCCCTTTCTTTTGACCTCACCTATTGGATGAATTGGCATCAACCAGATTACAGATACACCAAGTTCTTTAAGTCGCGGGATATCGTTTTCAATTTCCTTAAAAGTTCCTTTTTCGGAATATGCTCGTGGGAAAATTTCATAAATAACTGCATCTTTCACCCAATCCTCACTTTTTCGCGCAGTTTTGTAATAAAATTCACTTTTCAACAAATCCGCAATCTCAGAATACTCAACTATCGAAACAGGCTTGTAAATTCCACCAGGTCCCCCAAGGTCAATCACCATAACAACAAGCTCATTTTTACCAGGCTTTAAATGTTTTGTTACATCAAAATAAAATTCATCGCTATATCCGCGATGTTCCCCAATAAATTCACCATTTAACCAAACCCCGCAATCATCATCAACCCCACCGAAGAAAATCGCATATTTCTTTTGCTTATCTATTTTTTCAACCTCAAATGATTTATAGTACCATGCAATCCCATCATATTTTGCAAAGTTTGAATATCTTTCCCAAAAACTCGGAATTTCAACTGTGTCCCAATCGCTTCTATCAAAATTTGCAGAATACCAAAATTGTGAAAGCCCCACATCATCTGGGTCGATTTTGAAAAGCCATTTGCCTTTAAGTTCAAGCATCGTTTTGACGCCAGAGGTATATTTTAAAGATGAGCAAGAAAAAAGTAAAGAGAGGAGAGAAAATATTAATATCCGCATAACTATTTTATGATTATCATTTTTC
Organism: Candidatus Kryptoniota bacterium; assembly: GCA_041640855.1. Classification (GTDB taxonomy): domain Bacteria; phylum Bacteroidota; class Ignavibacteria; order Kryptoniales; family Kryptoniaceae; genus Kryptonium. The sequence continues at coordinate 8,363 of JBEPZK010000002.1, read as the reverse complement.
TGACCTCGTAACTACGTTGAGTTTGAAGTTTGTAAAAATAAATTCCACTTGTTATTTCGTGAACTTCAACATTGTTGAGGTTAAATGTCACCTCATGCCGACCGGCACTTTGGAAGCCATCGACCAGAATCGCTATTTCCCTGCCGACGATATCGTAGACTGTTAGTTTAACATATGTATCGTTGAAAAGATTGTAAATTATCTTCGTTTCAGAGTTAAATGGATTTGGGAAGTTGCCAATTATTTCGAAATCTTTTTTCAGTCCGAGCCCGATTTTGACTTCATCAGAAAACCAAAAACTTCCGTTTTTGTTAACTTGCTTTACCCTATAATAATAGATAACATTGCTTTCGGAAACCACATCTGTGAAAGAATATCTTTTCTGATTTAATGAGGGCACTTGATAAATCTGTTGATAAAATCCATCCCCAATTTTTCTCTCTACAATAAATTTATCCACGAACGTCGGGTCATCAACTTCCCAACTTACGTTGACACTATTACCTTTTAACTCAGCTGAAATTCGCACCTCGGGCGAATAAAGCGGAGCAGATGAAGGGATGAATTTAACTTCATTGGACTCAACTCCGGAAACATTCCCAAGGACATCGACTGTTTCGTTTTCAAATTTCAAAAGGAAAACAGCGTTGCTGTCAAACTTCACAAAGTAGCGAGAAAGTCGCTCTATTAATTCGGGTTTAAAAGTTTTGAAAAGCGCAATTTCATCTATTGGACCGTGTTCAATTTTTGCGACAGGGGAGTTTATCTCAAATAGGTTGAGGTTTGGTATAAAAACTTCATCGATCTTTTCGCCATCGATGAAAAATTTTAAAATGTTATCGTTTTGACCTGCGCAGATTATGATGTTATGCCATTTCCCATCGCTTATAAATTTATTTAGATTTATCTCGTATTTTCCTATCGAATTACTTAGTGAAAAAACGATATTTCCAAATTTTATCCCAACGGAAAGAAAACTTTTATCATTGCTTGAGTTTAAGGTTATTACTTTAGCCCTCATTGAGGTTGTTTTAATCCAAAAGGAAAGCGTAAAACCATTTTTCGCGGTGAATTTTTGATCGACATTAAATTTTATAAATCCATTTTTTTCAAACTTTGCACACAATCCAGCGGATTTTTCAATTGAACCCTTAACATCCACTTTAACTTGTCCCGACTTTACGGAATCAGGATTAAAAATCAACGAGTTATATCGAAGTTTAACCGGGAGGAAATTAATTTTTATATCCCCCTGCGTTTTCGAAAAACCAACGAAGATATATTTTCTCAAAACAGAAGTATGTGCGAAAGTATCGGGCAAGATGAGCATCTTTCCGGAAGGTAAAGCTTTCAAAATTCCATCTGTTAAAAATTTTGGTTCCATCTTTACCAGGTCAATTTTAAAAAGAGAGTCATCAACCACGAAGGACTCGCTTAAATTAAAATCGCCGTCAAAAGAAGTTATTATGTAAAGGGTGTCTTTGGGATTTGTGTAAAGGTTTAACATTATTGAAAATTTTTCACCTTTTACAACTTCGCTTGGATATTGAATAGAGGAAATTTCTTGCGAAAGCGATAAAGCTGGGATAAGCAACAAAACTAAAATCCAAAATTTCATCGACGAATCAGTATCATTGTGCATATTCAATAAGTCGCCTTTATTTTTACCTCATCTTTCTCAAAAACTCAAGTCGCTCTTTTAACTTTGAAGCTGGGGTGAGAAGTTTATCCTTTCCAAAAATTGCCTCTTCTCTGTTTGTAAACACGAGCTCATATTCATTACTCATAACAATTGCTTCTTCCGGGCAAACTTCCTCACAAAGTCCGCAATATATACAACGGAGCATATTGATTTCAAACTTTTGCGGATATCTTTCTTTATCAAGTTCGGTCTCCCCAGCTACGACTTCTATTGCAAGTGCTGGACAAACCCTCGCACAAAGTCCACAAGCAACGCATCTTTCAATTCCGGTTTCATCATCAAAAACAAGCACTGGGCGACCACGAAATGATGCTGGGGGTTGCCATTTAACATCCGGATACTCAAATGTAAACTTTGGTTTAAATATCTGCCTAAACGTTATGCTCAAACCCTTGAAAATTTCCGGCAGATAAAGCCGTTCAAGAAGGTTCATATTTGATTTTCGCTTTATCTCGCGCGTTCTTGGTTTTCCATCTATTTTCGTTTGAGTCATGATGATTTCAAATTTTATTTTTAATTTTTAAATGAGGATTTTAACAAGTCCGGTAACAAGAACATTTAAAAGCGCAAGCGGCAATAAAACTTGCCATCCAAGTCTCATAAGTTGGTCATACCTAAATCTTGGCAAGGTCCATCTGACAAGCATAAATAGGAAAATTATCAAACCAGCTTTAGCGAAGAAAACAATCACTTGAAGTATCGCGGCGAGATTTGGGTTCATTCCCCTGTAAATGTCGACAATTGGGAAATACCAACCGCCAAGATAAAAAGCAGTAACAAGCAAACTTGAGGTTATTATATTTGTATACTCAGCAAGGTAAAAAGCGCCAAATTTCATCCCAGAGTATTCTGTATGATAACCCGCGACAAGTTCAGGTTCAGCCTCAGGAAGGTCAAATGGTAGTCTATTAGTCTCAGCAAATACAGAAACGAGGAAAATTA
>JBEPZK010000002.1:0-5619 GCA_041640855.1 Candidatus Kryptoniota bacterium | reverse complement strand
AGGTAAAAAGCGCCAAATTTCATCCCAGAGTATTCTGTATGATAACCCGCGACAAGTTCAGGTTCAGCCTCAGGAAGGTCAAATGGTAGTCTATTAGTCTCAGCAAATACAGAAACGAGGAAAATTATAAATCCGATAGGTTGATAAAAGATATTCCAAACATTAGCCTGCGATCTTATAATCTCATCAATTCTAATGCTTCCAGAGACGAGAACAACTCCGATTAGAGAAAGCCCTAACGAAAGTTCATAACTTATCATCTGCGCTGAAGCCCTCAAGGCACCAAGAAGTGAATATTTATTATTCGAGGACCATCCACTCAACGTAACGCCATAAACGCCAAGCGAACTCAAAGCAAGTATATAAAGAAAACCTATATTTACATCCGCAACCATAAGTTTAATCTCCTTGCCATCTATCACGATTTTTTCGCCAAGCGGAAGAACTGCAAAAACGCTATATGCAACGAAAAGCGAAATTATCGGCGCAATTGTATGTAATGTCCTGTCAGCGTTTGCAGGAATTATCTCTTCTTTGAAAATAATTTTTATCACATCTGCAATGGGCTGGAATAAACCAAACGGACCAACCCTATTTGGTCCAAGTCGGTCTTGGATAAATGCGGAAACCCTCCTTTCAACATAAGTCAAAATTGCTGAAACGCTCAAAAACAAAACAATGAAAATTATCGCTTTTAAAATCGCGATTAAAACTGTTTCCATGTGCTTTAACCATTTTTATTTTTTGTTTATCATCGCGCCTTTATCACTGATTGATTCATAAGACAAACCTTTAAACTCACGAACTGACTCCGATATCTCTTTAAAAACATCTTCTGCGTTTGAATATGCAAACTTCACACCGAGATTATTTGCGACTTGAGATATCACCCACCACGATGGTTTAACATCTCTTCTTTCCCCACTTGCCCAACGGTCAAACTGAGTCCCAAACTTAAACAACCTTGATAAAGCAAGTTCAGCTTTATTGATTTCACCAGTATTTGGTTTTTCCTCACCAAATTTTCTTGGTTTATAAAGCATCCATGGCTCGTAGTCCTTAGGTAGAACCGCAATGTTTATCTTCTGGACCCTTCCTTCAAAGTTTGTAAAGGTTCCTTCTTTTTCAGCAAAAGATGCGCTAGCAAAGACAACGGTTGCTTTCTCAACGGTTTTATTTTTGTTAGTTGCATGGACAATCAATTTAACTCCATCAAGCAATTCATAAATTTCATCATTCAAAACGATATCGTCATCCATAACATAAATCACTTTAAATTTGCGCGCCTTCAACCCGTCAAGTATTGCATCGAATCCAAAACCATTGCTCGGTCTTACTCCGACAAGATATGCGCCGTAAGAATTTGGAGTCTTATCTGCACGAATCAAAAATTCATCTTCATCTCCATCTTTGATATGCTTTATAAAGTCAACAAACTTCGTCTTCAAAACAGACTTTGCAAATTTCTGAAGTATATAATTATCTTCATTCGTAGCGTAAGCTGAACCAATGACTGCAACTTCATCCGGCTTAGCATCTTTAAGTAAAGAACTTGCAACAGAAATCGCCTGCTCCCAACTTACCTCGACAAGTTCCCCATTTGAACGAACCATTGGCGATTTGATTCTGTCTTCAGAATTAACCTGTTTATATGTGAATCGACCATAATCGCACATCCAATATCGATTGACTTCAAAATTTTCTCGAGGCGTAATTCTCAAGACTTGATTATTTCTCACCCAAAGATAAACATTACATCCTCTTGCGCAACCTGGACATATACTTTCAACCGCTGTCATATTCCAAGTTCGTTCTTTAAATCTGAAATCGCGAGATGTAAGAGCCCCGACAGGACAGATGTCAATTATATTCATCGAATATGGGTTATCAAGCCTTTTCCCCGGAAAAGTCGTCAAAACAACACGGTCTCCCCTTTGAGAAAATGTCAATTGTGGGTCTTTTACAATTTCATCAAAAAATCTTATGCACCTAGAACACATTATACATCTTTCAACATCAAGGACGATGTTTGGACCAAGTGGAACTCGCTTAGGTTTATGTACTTTTTCTTCCTCAAATCTGCTATGTCCAGGTCCATACAAATAAGTATAGTTTTGAAGTTTGCACTCACCTGCTTCATCACAAATAGGACAATCAAGCGGGTGATTTATGAGTATAAACTCAAGAATCGCTTGCCTCGCCTTTTTCACTTTCTCATTTTGTGTGTAGATGACCATTCCATCCATAACTCTCGTTGCACAAGCGATAGCAAGTTTAGGCATTTTCTCAACTTCAACCAAACACATTCTACAATTTCCTGCGATTGAAAGTGCTGGGTGATAGCAAAAGTGCGGGATATCAATTCCAACCTGTTTTGCTGCCTCAAGTATAGTGATTCCGTCTTTTACTTCAACTGTTTTACCATCTATTGTTATCTTTGCCATTTTCTGTGTGCTTTTTTGTTTTTCTCAATCAAATTTAATTAAATCTTCTATCGGCGTATATTCAAGCCCGAAGGCTTCAGCTACACCAATATGTGTAACTTTTCCTTCTATTATGTTAACACCTCTTCTCAACTCTTTGTTCGTCTTTATTGCCATCTCAAAACCTTTATCCGCAAGTTCAACTACATAAGGAAACGTTGCATTCGTCAAAGCAATTGTTGAAGTTTTTGGGACCGCACCCGGCATATTTGCAACTCCATAATGAATAACACCGTATTCGACATAAACCGGGTCATCATGTGTTGTCGGTCTTATCGTTTCGATGCATCCTCCTTGGTCAACAGAGACATCGATTATCACTGCGCCTTCCTTCATTTGTGCTACCATTTCTTTTGTAACGAGTTTTGGAGCCTTAGCACCCGGGATTAAAACGGCGCCTATCAAAACATCCGCCCTTCGAACCGCTTTCATGATGTTGTATTCGTTTGAAGCCATCGTGATGACATTTTTAGGCATTATATCATCAAGATATCTTAACCTTTGCAAATTGATATCAAGAATGGTAACTCTCGCACCTAAACCCGCTGCGATTTTTGCCGCATTTGTTCCAACCACTCCACCACCTATGATTGTCACATCTGCGGGTTCAACACCTGGAACACCACCAAGCAAAATTCCCCGCCCTCCCATAGCTTTTTCAAGATACTTAGCTCCTTCTTGCGGAGCCATCCTACCAGCGATTTCGCTCATCGGTTCAAGTAAAGGCAAAGTGCCATCATCCTTTTGAACAGTTTCATAAGCAATCGCTATACAACCAGATTTGATAACAGCTTCTGTCAACTCCCTGCTCGCTGCAAAATGAAAGTATGTGAAAACAATTTGATCTTTTCTCAAAAGTTCATACTCGTAACCAATCGGTTCTTTAACTTTCACAATCATATCTGCCTTTGCATAAATTTCCCTTGGATCGTCAACTATTTCCGCTCCCGCTTCCTTGTAAAGTTCATCACTAAAACCACTCCCAAGCCCAGCTCCTTTCTCAACAAGGACAGTATGACCATGCGATTTAAGGATTGAAACCCCAGCTGGCAAAAGTGCTACTCTGTTTTCCATTTTTTTAATTTCTTTTGGAACGCCTATGATCATAATTGCTTCTCCTTCTTTTTTATTTTTTTACTGGGTTAATAATAACTTTAGTAAACCTTTCATATTTCAAAACCTCGCTTGCAACCTCTTGAACATCTTCAGGCTGAATTTTATCAATTTTTCTTATCACATCATCAACATCTGAATACTTCCCGTTGTAAATTAACTCAATTTGCGCAAGGCGCTGCATCCTGTTTGACATGCTCTCAAGCCCGATTAAAAGAGAGCTTTTAACCTGTGCCTTAGCCCTATTTAGCTCAGCAACGCTTATACCCTTTTCAACGATGGAATCAAACTCCTTAAAAATTATCTCAATCGTCTTTTCAACATTTTTCCTGTCCGAAGCAAAATAGACTCCAAAAATTCCCGAATCACTAAACATTGAATAAAACGAATAAATTGAATAAACAAGGCCATGCCTTTCCCTCACCTTTTGGAATAGCCTTGAACTCATACCATCGCCAAGCAATGTATTAAGCAAAGTTATGTGTTCACGTCTTGAATCCCTCGCTCCGTATGTTAAAGCTCCAATGCAAACATGTGATTGACTTGAATGCTTTTCAATGGTATAGTCGACCGCTTTTCTCTTCGTGGGCTTTTTCCTTTGATAGTAAAAACCATTTTTTAATCTCGAATCAAAATACTTAGACACATATTCGACAAGTTCATCGTGATTTAAATTTCCCGCGGCGGAGACGACAATTCTATTGGGTGTATAAAACTTTCTAAGATGCTTAAAAAGTTTTTCACTTGTGAATTTACTAACCGTCCATCGCGTTCCAATTATCGGAAAGCCAAGAGGATGGGGATAGAAAATATAATATTCCAGCAAATCCCCAATATATTCCTCAAAATCGTCCTCAACATCTTTTATCTCCTCATAAACAACTTGCTTTTCTTTCTCAATCTCTTTTTTATCGAAAACAGGATTTTGAACAAGGTCGGCAAGAACTCCAACCCCCTTTTCAAGATGCTCGCTTAAAATGCGGACATAAAAGCAAGTGTTTTCTTTCGTCGTGAAAGCATTTAAATATCCTCCGATATCCTCGACGAATTCAGCAATCTTCCTTGCGCTTCTCTTCTTAGTCCCTTTGAAAACCATATGCTCAATAAAATGCGTAATCCCGTTATCTTCCTCCGTTTCATCCCTTGAACCAACATCAACCCAAACCCCCAAAGATACGCTTTTAACATAGGGAATTCGTTCAGAAACAACCCTTATTCCGTTGTCAAGAACGCTTCTTCTAAATTTAGATATTATGTTTATGTTAGAAGTTGTCCTTTCAAGTAGCGTTGATTTTTTCATTCCGTTATCGAGGCGATATAATTTAACTTATCAAAATATACCAAGAGCATCCCAAATAATCAAGGAAAACTCACACGAATAAATCGCTCTCATCAAAAAAGGTGGCTTCGAATTTAGAACTCGAAAACTTGGAGAATAAAACAAGCAAAATCACTATAAGAGCCAACGGTAGAATTATAAAGAGGAGAAAATTGAAAAAGTTTTTCACCTTAACCTTATGACCTTTGTTTTAAAAACTGGTATGCTTTATTTAAAACGTTTATGCTGTTTTTATGCCTCAGATACTTCAAAGCCTCTTCAACCGTTACCCAAGCGTAATCCTCGTGCTCATAAGACAAACGCACATCTTTTTGGCTTGTCCGTGCAAGATAATAATTTACAGTCTTGTATATCAATTGTCCCTTCATTCGGTAATAATACCCAACCTCTTCCTTAAAGCCGTCGATAATCTCAATATCATTTATTCCTGTTTCTTCAAAAACTTCCCTTTTCACTGTATCCAGTTCCTTTTCACCTTTCTCCACATTTCCTTTCGGAAAATCCCAATGCCCAAGTCCATATTTCAAAATTAAAAATTTAAAATCTCCATTCTCTTCTCTGTAAATCACTGCACCAGCGGAATGTTCTCTCGTCAATGAACTTTTCAAACTTAATTTTTCTTTTTAAATTTGTCAAAAAAATAAAAAAATTCCAAAAGTGAATCCATCCAAAATTTTAATCACA
>JBEPZK010000001.1:174511-181917 GCA_041640855.1 Candidatus Kryptoniota bacterium | reverse complement strand
GCTGGTGGACCGCTTGAAAGCGCGATGCTTGAAGAAGTGGAAATACTTAAACTCAACGAAGAGGGAAAGGAAAAGGAAAGATTAACTGTGAACTTGAAAAAAATTTTAAATGGCGAAGAAGAAGATATAAAACTTGAAAACAACGACAGAATTTTTATTCCCGAGAGAAAAACTTTAAAACAAGATTACAAAGTCGTTGTGTTGGGTGAGGTGAAACACCCCGGGATTTATCCAATTTCCGCAAATGGGACAAAGTTATCTGAGATCATTAACAAGGCTGGTTTGACTATATATTCAGACCTTGGAAATGCGATGATAATAAAAAGATGGGGAAACCACCCGCTTAAAATAGATTCCCTAATTCCGATTTTAATGCTTAAAGGGCTTGGATTTGCATCCGTTGATTCCGGATATTTTTCGTTTGAATCCTCTATTTTAACCTCATTAAAATTTGCATCCGTTGATATTGCAAAAGTTGCTTCAGGCGAAGAGGACTATGAGCTTAAAGATGGGGATTTGATATATATCCCACAGAAAACAAATTCGGTTTATGTTTTCGGTCAGGTAAATAATCCGGGCTTTGTTCCGTATGAAAAGGGCAAAAGTTACAAAGACTACATTTTAAAAGCAGGGGGATTCTCACAATTTGCTCGGAAGAATGATGTCAAAGTGATAAAAAGAAAAACTTACAATTGGTATAATGCGGATAAAGCTGTAATAGAGCCCGGGGACTATATTTTTGTCCCGAAAAAAATTATAAGAGAACCTGGCTACTATTGGAACCTCGCAAAAGATATAATTCTCACCGTTGGCGCGGTAGCATCAACTGTTGCCACAATAATTTTAATAACCAGACAAACGAAATAACCCGCAAAATAGATGAGAAAACAGCACAAGGCTGAGCTACTTTTACTTTTAATCACTTTGATTTGGGGTGGAACATTTAGTATAATTAAATCAGCGCTTGAAGATGTTTCGCCCTTGATTTTCGTAGGGATGAGATTTGGACTTTCGACGATTTTATATCTCATCTTCTTTCGTTTTAGACATTTTAATTTTGAAATGCTAAAACACAGCTTGATAATTGCTTTCTTTCTCTTCGCTGGATTTGCGTTCCAAACCGTTGGACTAAAATATACAACCGCTTCAAAATCCGGCTTCATAACCGGAATGCTTGTTATTTTCACGCCGATAGTTCAACTTATAATAGAACGAAAACCACCAAAACTTGGCAACTTAATTGGGATTGTACTTGTAACCCTTGGGCTTTTGCTTCTAACTTCGAAAGAAAGTTCAATTGAAAGTTTTCTCTTCTCTCTCGGGAAAGATTTCACCGTTGGCGATTTTCTCACGCTTTTGTGCGCGATTACGTTTGCCTTTTACATAGTTTATCTTGACATATACTCAAAACAGCATCCAACCTCAATTCTTGTTTTCGTTCAACTTGCGGTGACCTCAATTTTCTCTTTTTTAATTGCGCCTTTTTTTGAAAATGTAACGATAAATCTAACCCCACGGCTTATTTTCGCCCTGGTGTACACTTCGCTACTTGCGACGATATTTGCAATTTACATTCAAACGGAATATCAAAAATTTACAACGCCGACGCACGCTGCGATTATATTTACTATGGAGCCGGTTTTCGCAGCAATTATCGCAAGAATTTTTTTAAACGAGAAATTTTCCCAATTCGCAATCATTGGTTCAGCTTTGATGTTTTCCGGGCTTTTGATATCCGAGCTTTCGGACCTAATTTTCAAAAACGAAAAATTTCGCAGAAATTTTTTAAGGAAAAATTGAGTTTTAATTTAATAGCGAAAATAAACCTCCTTGAGCATAGATGGCAAATCCGAAGAATACAACGGTTGTTGTTGCGATGAGTGGCGGAGTAGATTCATCCGTCGCAGCTTTAATTTTAAAAGAGCAAGGTTATAATCTTATTGGGATGACGATAAAAACATATAATTACGAAGATATAGGGATACATAACGAACATAGTTGTTGCTCGCTTGAGGGCATAAATGATGCAAGAATTGTTGCGACAAAACTTGGATTCCCACATTATGTAATAGACCTGACAAAGGAATTTCATCGCGAGGTCATAAATTATTTCATCAAAGATTATCTCGAGGGAAGAACTCCAAATCCTTGTGTAATTTGCAATAGAAAGATAAAATGGGAAGCGTTGATTAGAAAAGCTATCTCGCTTGGAGCGGATTACATAGCAACTGGGCATTACGCGAGGGTTAAATTTGATGAGACAAAGAGAAGATATATTCTTATGCGAGGAATTGACACTACAAAAGACCAATCATACGCACTTTGGGGGCTTACCCAAGAAAGTTTAAGCAGAACTATTTTTCCACTCGGTGAACTCACAAAGTCAGAGGTCAGAGAGCTTGCGAAAAAATATGGATTGAAAATCGCAAATAAGCCCGAAAGTTTTGAGATCTGCTTCGTTCCCGATAATGATTATACAAAATTTCTTGAGAAAAATGTCGAAGGCTTAGCTGAGAAAGTCAAAGGTGGCGATATAGTTATGGATGGAAAGGTAATTGGGAAGCATCGTGGTTACCCATTTTACACAATCGGTCAGAGAAAGGGACTTGGCGTTGCGTTAGGTTATCCGGTTTATGTCATAGGAATTGACCCAACGACAAACGTCATTGAAGTCGGACCAGAGGAAAAACTTTATCATAATGCCTTGATTGCTGGAAATGTTAATTTAATATCCATCGAAAAAATTGAAGACGGAATGAAGGTCATTGCTAAGATAAGATATTCTGACGAAGGAAGCCCCGCTGTTCTTGAAAATTATGACGATTCTAGAATCCTCGTCAAGTTTGAAAAGCCAAAGCGTGCTATAACCCCAGGTCAATCCGTTGTATTTTACGATGGCGACGTCGTCGTTGGAGGAGGGATAATTGAGAAGGCGCTCGATGTTTAATACCGATCGAGTTTGAATTTTTCCCCAAGATACAGCTTTCTCGCCTCAGGGTCGTTTGCAAGAAATTCCGCGGTTCCTTCTTTTAAGATCTGTCCTTCAAATAAAAGATAAGCTCTATCTGTTATGGACAAAGTTTCGTGAACATTATGATCAGTTATCAAAACCCCAATGTTTCTGTTTTTCAAATTCGCAACTATGTTCATCAAATCTTCAACTGCGATGGGGTCAATCCCAGCAAAAGGTTCATCGAGCAAGATAAATTTTGGATTTGTAGCAAGTGCCCGTGCGATTTCTGTTCTCCTTCTTTCACCGCCACTTAACATATAGCCCTTGCTTTTTCTTATGTGAGCTATACCAAAATCTTCAAGCAGTGTTTCAAGCCTTTCCTTTCTTTCCTCAGGCGTCAAATCCATCACCTGCAAAACAGCCATTATGTTTTCTTCAACTGTTAACTTTCTGAATATGCTTGGTTCTTGCGGGAGATAACTTATTCCCAATCTTGCCCTCTTATACATCGGCATCGTCGTTATTTCGATATCATCAAGAAAAACTCTTCCAGAATTTGGTTTTATCATACCGACAATCATATAAAATGTTGTTGTCTTACCTGCTCCGTTTGGTCCAAGAAGCCCAACCACTTCCCCTTGTCTAACTTCTATGCTCACATTTCGGACAACGTACCTTTTTTTATATCGCTTATAAAGCGACTCCGCTCGTAAAACACTGTTATTTAATCCAAACGATTTCAAGTCTTGCATTTTTCTCAGGTCTTTTTTTAATGTAATTAAAACCCTCGAGATTGAAATTTGATTCCTTATTTGCGACAAGTTCTTCTGGATAATAAACGCCCTCGATCCCACCAGTAATTTTTATCCTATGCATTTTGCCATCCTTAAATCCAATCCAAACATTATCTCCACTTACATAATTAACACCGTTCGGTTTTCTCTCACCTGTCTCATCAGTCTCAAAAATATAATACAAACTCATCGCATTTTTCTCAACATAAACTTCATCAACTTTATTTTCCCTAAATTTGATCCGCATCGTCTTTCCTTTCAATTGATTAAATCTTTCCGGATAAGCAGAATCAGCTGGGTCAATTGCAAAAGCAGAGCCATAAACGAAAACCTCATCTATCCTTCTATCCTTTAGCTTAACCACGATTGAATCGCCAGAAATTTGACTGTTTTCATACCATACTATTGGATTTCGCCACAGAATTATCAGCTCTTTCTTATCATAATAAAAAACGTCTCCACAAACTGCGGACAAATTCCCCCGAACAATTACAACACTATCAGTTGCAGAAAACATACTTATGTTCGTATCCCTAAAAGATTCCATAAATCTGCCAACAACGATTAAAGTATCAATATCACCATTTGAAGATGTGTCGATTTGAACAAGTTTTGGATTATTTTTTATGACGCTGTATTTTGCGCTGTCGTAATTTTCAAAATATCCACCGTAAATTTTTATGTTATTTTCGGTATTCGCAATTACAACATTTCCAACCGCTATCGACCTTTTATCCGTTCGATAATAGAAAAGTTCATTAGCAGTTATAATCGTTGTAGAGTCGACCAATTTAACTTTTGATTTAAAGATCGCGAGTTTTTTCTGCGCGTCGTAATTTCCATGCTCTGCTTCAAGCGTCGTCCTTCCATCGCTCAATTTCACACTTCCCTCGCAAATCGCTATTTTTTTGTCTCCAAGATAAATCCCCTTCTCAGCCTCAAGCAAAAGCGTATCTTGTCTGACTTTCAAATTTCCATACGCTTCAACCCTATTTTCATCGACATATTGAATTGCTCTATCGCACCAGACATATATATTTTCATGCTTTAATTGGACATTGCCTATAAGTTCGCGAACGGTTTTGGAATCATATCTTCTTCCGACCAAACTATCCGCATGAATTAGCTCGATGATTTTCGACTGCTGAGAAAAGGCACAGGTAAACAAGATGAGAAAAAGCGAAATATATTTTGAAACATTTTTCAAAAACACAAACGAAAATCGATTTTATTTTTACGCTCAGGAAGGATTGAATTATTTCTCCTCGACTTTAGCTTGCCCACTTACTCTATAAACAACATAATTTTTTAAATCTTGGTCCGCTTCAAATCCATAGCCTTGAAGTATTTCATTCGGCGAGGTAACCCTTACAAATGCATCTGACCTAACTTTGTTTCTGTCGTTGTCCCAGAACAATCTGCTCGTTTCGACCTTTGTTCCATCATCTGAAACAGCAAGAATATTTCCGTATGCTTCGAGATTCTTGGTTTTCTCAAAGACTCTACCACTGTCAGCGATAAGATATGATGTATGCTTTCCATTTTCATCGTAAAAATCAACTCTAAAACCTTGATTTAAAATCGTCATATCTTGCTCATCAAAGACCATTATATGATTTGCTTTTAAAATTGCCCTCACCCTTCCTGAATCGCTGAAGATAATCGTCGAGTTCCACGACTCTTGAGATGGAATTTGCCCATATGGAAGTTGAACTATCGAAGGTTTAAGTTTTTCCTCACAAGATATGAACAAAGCGGATAAAATTAAGATGGCTAAAACTTTTTTCATTGCTCGACTTCATAATCTGTTTCGGATGAGCTCAAACCAGCTTTAACGAGATCGTGAATGTGTATCATCCCAATCGGTCTTCCTTCTTCATCAATCACAACGAGCTGTGTGATGTTGTATGTTTCCATTTGTTGAAGCGCAGTTACTGCAAGAGCGTCTTTTTTTATCGTTTTTGGGTTTTTCGTCATAACTTCACCAGCGTTAAGAGCGAAAATATTTTCCGTCCTTTGAAGCAATCTTCTTAAATCCCCATCTGTAATTATTCCGACAAGTTTTCCTTCATCATTAACTACGCATGTTGCCCCAAGCCTTTTTGAGGTCATTTCTATTATCGTTTCCTTCATCGGTGTTGATGTGTGAACGATAGGGACTTCTTTACCAGAGACCATAAGTTCCTCAACTTTTAAAAGCAATCTCTTTCCAAGATTTCCACCGGGATGGAAAAGGGCAAAATTTTCCCTTGTGAAATTTCTTTTTTCAAGAAGTGCAATCGCGAGAGCATCCCCCATCGCAAGCGTCGCGGTTGTCGACGCAGTCGGAGCAAGGTTATAAGGACATGCCTCTTGTTTAACCGCAACGTTTAAAACATAATCCGAAAGTCGTGCAAGTTGTGAATTTAGATTCCCGACCATCGAAATTACCGGAACCCCAATTCGTTTAAAAATTGGAATCAAACGCAAAACCTCAATCGTATCCCCACTTTTAGAAATGCATATAACGACATCTTCCTTTCTCACAACCCCAAGGTCACCGTGTATTGCATCCGCTGGATGAAGATAAAGCGCAGGTGTTCCTGTTGAATTCATCGTGGCAACAATTTTTCTGGCGATTATTCCGGACTTTCCAACCCCAGTTATTATCACCCTTCCATTTGAATTCAAAATCAAATCGACAACCTTAGCAAAATTTTCATCGATTCTATCCTCAAGTTCTGCAACAGCAGAAGCCTCGATTCTTATTACTCTTCTCCCAATTTCAATCACATCTTTTTCAACCGTCGTTTGCTCTTCATGCATAGTATTTCTAAAATTTTATTTTCCAAACTTCTTTTTCAAGAAAGAAAACAATCCCTTTTTCTCCTTGATTTCTTCATATGCCCCGACGTCAACCTTACCGAAAAGTTTGCTGTAATTTATAAAAGCGTTGTTTATATCTGCGTCTGAAAATTTATCGATATTTTCAAATATGAAATTGGTGTTCAATCCACCAGCTCTATCGACGATTTCTTTCCTTTGTCTGAGAAGTTCGTTGAAAAAATTTGTGACAGGGATGATATAATTTATGCCAGAATCGAGCTCATGAAGCCATATTTTTTTATCCGATGGGCTTATTACAAGGATAAGGTTATGTTCAGTTTTGGAGAAAATTTTCACCTCTCGAACGGGTTGATTTGTCGCGGGAGAAACATCGCCTGGCGTCCAATATGCGTAACTCCACCTTCTCTTCTCGTCAAAATTTTCAGGTATTATATCCGAAAGCAGGTTAACTATATCTATTTGAATTTGATTTTTGCTGACCTTGTGAATTGAAATCTGAATCTTGGCTTTTTCACCCTCAATTTGACCAAGCGAAATAACAGGCATAAAAAAAGTTTCTTCATTAGGTTCATCGCCGGGACGACCAAGGATTAAATTGTCCGGCTCGAACTTTCCGTATCCTATAACCATCATTTCATTTATCATCTCGCGATATTTTCTATATCCAGGCTTATCCTCAGGCAACATCCACAAAATCCAATCTATCTCACGGTTTGATAACTTTCTTGGAAACTGCCCATTTGGGTTCATGTTTGAAAAATTTTTGTTTAGTGATTTTAAGTTAAAAAAGAGCCCTCAAAAAACAAAACTCAAAAACCAGCAAATGGATGACT
>JBEPZK010000001.1:0-174411 GCA_041640855.1 Candidatus Kryptoniota bacterium | reverse complement strand
TCACGGTTTGATAACTTTCTTGGAAACTGCCCATTTGGGTTCATGTTTGAAAAATTTTTGTTTAGTGATTTTAAGTTAAAAAAGAGCCCTCAAAAAACAAAACTCAAAAACCAGCAAATGGATGACTCGTTGTTGAAAATTAATTAAAGTTGGTTTTAAAATAAAACAGCGAGCAGAAAATTTCATTGGACTTTATCGATGTGTATTAACTTTATTGGCAACTATGGGATAGCTATTATTCGAGTTGGCTATTGCTTGGTGTTGGGGCGAAAATTGGAAAAGAGTTGTAGTTAAAGATATCGCTTCATGAAGTTATTGGAGATAAGTCGGTTTATGAAAATGAGAGTAAATTGTCTTCCCTAATACAGCGGAAAATTGATTATATACAAGTAAGATTAATTGCTTTTTGGGCATAAACATAGTTTATTCGCTCAGGGGAAATAGACTCCTCGGTAAAATCAATCGTTTTAAAACCAGGCTTGCAAATGAGGCGATTTAATTTGATAAATTACTTGCCTCAGAGTATATTTTAGTAAATATAAATCTTTTTGTTAAAATGGATGAAATAGAACTAAAAATTGAAGAAATTCGAGCGCTTCTTGGAGTAGATAAAAGAAGTTGCGTATTTGAAATCTCTGAAGATTCCCTTAAAGTATCGGACAAAAAAGTAGCCGAAAAAGCTCAAAAAATCCTAAAACGCTACGGAATTAAAATCCCAATTAAACTTCTTCCCGAGGAAGGGCAAACATTAAAATTTGGAATTTGCAATGTTGGAACCGCCCCTGTTTTCAAAGAACCATCTATGAAAAGTGAACAAGTCACCCAACTTATACTTGGAGAGACATTCGACGCACTTGAAGTTTCTAAAGAAGAATGGGTCAGGATAAGATTACATTTCGATGGCTATATTGGTTGGGTTTATAAACCTCAAGTTGTGCTGATGGATGAAGAGAAATTCTCAAGCTATCTTAAAGGCAAAAAAGTTCAATATATCGCAAATTTGGGCTTTATCTATTTAAAGCCGGATAAAAAATCAACGACGATAAGAGATATTGTCGTTTGTTCCTCGTTAAATGCAGTAGATAAAAAAGGTAAATGGTTGATGGTAGAGTTACCTGATGGCGTGCGCGGTTGGCTTAGCAAAGATGAAGTAAGGACATCAAATAAAATTGGTCCTAGTACCGGTGAAAAGATAATAAAAACAGCTAAAAAATTTCTCGGCGTCTCTTATTTATGGGGAGGCAAAACTCCAAAAGGTTTTGATTGCTCTGGATTTGTTCAAACTGTTTTCAGGATAAATGGAATTTATCTGCCGAGGGATTCGGATATGCAATGGAAAGTAGGCAAATATGTCGGGAAAAATTTTGAAAAATTCAAAAGTGGAGACCTTTTATTTTTCAGCTCAGATGGCGATAGGATAACCCACATCGGAATTTACACAGGGAAAGATATGGAAGTTATACATTCCTCTGGATTCGTCAGGATAAATAGTTTGGACAGGGAAAGCGAACTTTTCAGCGAGAGACTCGAGAGAACTTTTGTGGGTGCAAGAAGAGTTTTAATTTAAAAACAAACAAATTTTAAAATTTCATCAGGAGGTGAGTTAAATTCAAAGAAGAGACTCAATTCAAATTCAAGCTTTACGAAGAAAAACAAGCGTCTTCAAATCCATTGCATAAAAAAGTTCTCGTCCTGAACCAGAATTATGAACCTATGAGCATATGCCCGGTGAGAAAAGCAATCGCCTTGCTTTATCTTGGAAAGGCTGAACTTGTCGCAGCAAGGGAAGGTCAATATATAAGGTCTGTTTCATATTCTATCCCATTTCCAAGCGTTGTAAGACTCTCTTACTATATCCATATGCCATATCGCAAGGTAATTTTAACTAGGAAAAACATCCTCAAGAGAGATAACTACAGATGCCAATACTGTGGTCGTACCGGAGTTCCACTTACAGTTGACCACGTGATACCGAAGTCAAGGGGTGGCGAGGATACTTGGGAAAATCTCGTTTGCGCCTGCATTCAATGCAACAACAAAAAGGGCGATAGAACACCTGAGGAAGCAGGGATGAAGTTGTTGAGAAAACCGATGAGACCTAACCCAATTCTTTTCATTAAAAATTTCGTCGGCGAAATCGACGAACGTTGGAAACCTTACCTTTTCTTGTAATCGCTACACAAATCACTTTTTACTTGTCCTGGGGATTTGAGCAAGACTTATTTCCATTTTATGTTTTGATTTGATATATTTTTCGAAAAAAGAAAATTAAAAAGAATGATTTTCAAAAAGCGAACCCATACCTGCGGAGAATTGAGAGCAACCGATGTCGGAAAAATCGTCACGCTAAACGGCTGGGTTGATAGAAGGAGAGACCTTGGGGGATTAATTTTTATCGATTTAAGAGACAGATATGGGAAAACTCAAATTGTCTTTTCGCCCCAACACAACATTGAAGCCTATCAAATCGCGAAGGAATTAAAATCAGAATATGTAATTTCTGTCACCGGCAAAGTCGAAAGAAGACCGAAAGGGGCAGAAAACCCATCGATTCCAACTGGTGAAATCGACGTCCTAGCTGACGAAGTCCAAATTTTAAGCAAGTCCGAAACCCCTCCTTTCTTAATCGAAGATGACATAAATGTTTCAGAAGAATTGAGACTTAAATATAGATATCTCGATTTAAGAAGACCGATAATGCAATCGAATCTTATAACAAGGCACAAAATGGCTCAAATTGTGCGAAAATATTTTGATGAAAACAACTTTATCGAGATAGAGACATCTTTCCTTGTCAAAAGCACTCCCGAAGGAGCGCGCGATTTTCTAGTGCCGAGCAGAATTCATCCGGGAAAATTTTACGCTTTACCGCAATCGCCTCAACTTTATAAGCAAATTTTAATGGTCGCTGGATTCGATAAATATTTTCAAATAGTCAAATGCTTCAGGGATGAAGACCTGCGTGCGGACAGACAACCGGAGTTTACACAAATTGATATTGAAATGTCCTTTGTAACCGAGGAAGACGTCTTCAACATCGTCGAAGGTTTAATGGCGAGGCTGTTTAAAGAAATTAAAGGTATTGAAATCCCAATCCCATTCCCAAGGATAACATACAAGGAAGCGATTGAAACATACGGAACGGATAAGCCCGATCTAAGATTCGACTTAAAAATTGTAAATACTACAGAGATTTTCAGAACGACAGAATTTAAAATTTTCAGAGAAACCATAGAAAACGGTGGAATTATTTGCGGACTTAACTTGCCAAAATGTGGAAATTATTCAAGGAAACAAATCGATGAACTTACAACGCTCGCAAAAAATTATGGTGCCGGTGGGCTCGTTCATTTTAAAGTTGAAAACGGTCAGCTCGATTCACCTGTGGCAAAATATTTCTCGAAATTTTCGCTTGAAAAATTGAAGGAAAAAATGAACTCAAAAGATGGAGACCTTATAATTTTGGTCTCAGACCAACCGCAGAAGGTTTATTCAATACTTGGAAATATGAGGCTTGAACTGGGTAAAAGGTTGAATTTAATCGATGAAAACGAATTTAAACTTGCATGGATTGTTGATTTCCCACTTTTCGAATGGGATGAAGAAGAAAAAAGATGGGTCTCGGTCCATCATCCATTTACATCGCCAAAACTTGAAGATTTAGATTTGCTTGAAACTGAGCCCGGAAAAGTTCGTTCAAGGGCGTATGACCTTGTTTTAAATGGCAATGAAATCGCTGGAGGAAGTATAAGAATTCACGATGCCGAACTTCAAAAGAAAATTTTCAAACTTCTTGGCATCTCGGATGAAGAGGCAAGGACAAAGTTTGGCTTTCTTTTAGAAGCGTTTAAATACGGTCCCCCACCGCACGGAGGGATTGCGTTTGGGTTCGATCGTCTTGTTATGCTTTTCACCGGTATGAAATCTATTCGCGATGTAATCGCATTTCCGAAGACAAGCAGTGCTATCTCGCTTATGGATGAGGCTCCATCAGAAGTTGACCCAAAACAACTTGAGGAACTTCACATTCAGATAAAGCGAGAAGATTGATGGAAACCTATATTGGTATTATAGTAAGTCACACCCATTGGGATAGAGCTTGGTATTGGCCTTTCCAATTTATGAGGGTTAGATTAGCTGAAACCATTGACCAAATCCTTGATGTCCTCGAGACAAATAAAGATTTCAAATGCTTCATACTTGATGGTCAAACCGTTATACTTGAAGACTACCTTGAAGTTAAACCTTATGCAAGAGAAAGAATTAAAAAACTTATCAAAGCGAAAAAACTTATCATCGGCCCGTGGTATGTTTTAACGGATGAATTTCTCGAAAGCCAAGAAGCGATTATAAGAAACCTGTTGATTGGACAGAAAATTGCGGATGAATTTGGCTCAGTTATGAGCGAAGGCTATGTTCCTGATTCGTTTGGACATATTGCGAGTTTGCCGAAAATTTTATCCGGCTTTGGAATTCGCTCTTTCATTTTCACGCGTGGCATCGGGAAAGAATACGAAGAACTTGGAAATGAGTTTTGGTGGGAATCTTCTGACGGGAGCAAAGTTTTGGCGGTATATCAACGCGATGGCTATTGGAATGCAGGATGTTTGGGCTTTGATTACGAATGGGGTGATTATAGATTTGAAAAACCAAATTTTAATCTTGCTTTCGAAAAAATAAAAAAATCATTTGATAGATTAAAAATAGGGGCTAAAACGAAATATATCCTCTTCAACAATGGAACAGACCACGCGCCGATACAACCCGAAATTCCACAAATTATCAAGTTTATAAACGAAAATTCAAAAGAATTAAAACTAATCCACGGAAGTTTTTCCGATTATATCGACAATGTAATTAAATCCAAACCGAATTTAAAAACATTCAAAGGCGAACTAAACAAAAATTATCATCACCTTATCATTCAAAGTGTCTACTCAACCAGAATTTACCTGAAGCAAAAAAACTTTTTATGCCAAACATTGCTCGAAAAATACGCCGAGCCATTAACTGCTTTACTTTTTGCTGAAACCGGCTTCGACTTCTCACCTCTCATGACAGCTGCATGGAAAACTTTACTGAAAAATCATCCGCATGACGATATCTGCGGTTGTGGGGTTGATGAAATCCATAAAGATATGGAAGATAGATTCAGACAGGTTGAACAAATTGCAAAGTTTATCATACAACAAGCAGGTGAAAGGATAGCCTCAATGATTAATGCAACAGGTGATGTTTTACTTGTATTTAATCCGCTAAATTTTGAAAGAAGGGAAATTGTAAAGACAAAGGTTTATCTTGAAGAACAAAAATTTAAAAATGGTTTTGAGCTTATCGATAGCAACGGCAACAAGATACCATTTATAGCTTCGTCGGAAAGCCGGGAGTTCGTTATGGGAATTCTAAAGGGTGGATTTAAAAAAGTCCTTGATATAGAGTTCATCGCAGAATTACCTCCAACCGGATACAAAATTTTCCGCATCATCCCAAGCCAAAGTAATGCGAAAACCCTTGAAACAAATCTAAAAGCGACCAACAGAAAAATCGAAAACGAATTTTTTATCGTCACAGTAAACAAGGATGGAACTTTGAAAGTTAAGGACAAAAGAAATGGAGCAATTTACGACCGGCTAAATCTATTTGAAGATGATGAAGATGCAGGTGATGAATACACTTATTCACATGCTGAAAAATGTCAAAAAATTTTAAGTTCAAATTTTAACCCCAAAATCACGCTTTATGAAAGTTCGCCTCTCAAAGCCACAATAAAAATCGAATATAATCTCAAACTCCCGAAATCATTAACAAAAGATTTCAAAAGAAGGACAAGTCAAAGGAAATCCTGCAAATTGACGACATTTGTAACTTTATACAAAGGCATTGACAGAATCGATGTAAAAACGATATTTGAAAACAATGTAAAAGACCACAGGCTGAGGGTTTTATTTCCAACGGGCATAAAAACAAACACGCATTTCGTCGATGGTCATTTCGAGATTTTGGAAAGGATAAATCCGTATCTTGATTGTGAACTCTTGAATCCAAAGGAAAAACCTTATACGACAAGACACCAAAATTCATTCGTCTGCATAAGCGACAATAAGCGGGGTTTTGTGATCGCAAATCGTGGTCTACCGGAATATGAGATTTTACAATCGAGAGATGGCGATATAATAGCTTTAACACTTCTGAGGAGCGTTGGATATTTATCGAAACAGAGTTTACACAGAACACAACAAGCTGGTCCCCAGATTCAAACACCAGATGCACAATGCCTCGGATTGCACACATTTGAATATTCAATTATCCCAATCGATAGCGACTTCAAAAAATCAAACGCTCACTTGAAATCTTATTCCTTTGCGTTTCCACCGATTGCGATTTTCAAGTTCGATGATTATCCATACAGAAAAATTTTACCGGGAGAAACAAGTTTCCTAACAACAAATTCGACAAATATCGTTTTAAGTTCAATTAAAATTGCGGAAGATAAAGGAGGCATTGTAATCAGATTTTACAACATCTCCGATAGCGATGAAAAATTAAATCTAAAACTTTATCGTGACTTTGAAATTCATATCGCAAATCTAAGAGAAGATAAAATCAAAAAAGTCAAATCAAACAATGGAAAGGTTGATTTAACAATTGGAAAGCATGCGATTTTAACCCTTTATCTATCTACTTCGCCAAAATTATCTTGATGCTTTTTGTGAAAGTTCCAGCTATCATCCGACAGAAGTAAACCCCGGATGTTACAACTCGACCCTTCTCATCTCTTCCATCCCAAATTACTTTATGCCTTCCTGCCTCTTTAAAACCTTCAACAAGGGTTTTCACCTCTTGACCGAGGACGTTATAAATTTTCAAGCTAGTCCATGAATCGAATGGGAGTTCATATTCAATTGTCGTTTCAAGATTAAATGGATTTGGATAGTTTTGATAAAGTTCGAATTTTTGTGGGGTTTCACCTGTTTCAGCAACGAAAACCGGAACCGTTGATACCTGATTTGATGGTTCGCTTTCATTATGGAGCTTATCAAATGCGGTTACAACATAATAATATACTTTGTTTCCGTCTGCAACTTGGTCAGTATAACTTATCCTTGTTCCGCTGACGACAGCGACAAGATTCTTAATATCGTTTATGTCAACGGGAGTTGTTTCAGACCTATAAATCGCATAGTACTTGACTGTATCACCATCTATTGGGGGCTCCGGCGTACTCCAAATGAGTTCAAAACTTCTATCGGAAATTCTTCTCAATGTTAAATTGATGGGCGGATTTGGTCCAACACTGTCAATCCACCGCATAGGTGGGATAAATGCATAATATCTATATCTTGAACTTTTCAAACTGTCCATCAATCCCTTCAAAAACAATGACTTATATCTAAAAAATGTATTTCCCTCAGCGCCGACCGCTCTCGATGTATCGATCTGTGCAAGCACCTCGGATACGGACCAATTTCCTGAACCGCTATCCATCCTGTAAGCTGCTATACCAGCAAATATATGCTTACCATAACTGTTGTTTTTCCAATCGCGAACCAAAACATTAAACTTTGGATTATTCGCTATATCCCAATAGATTTGAGGCGAGTGATAATCATGTTTTCCTTCCATAAGCCAACGCCTCGAATCTTGATAAATGTCACAATACGCTTGCCATCCTTGTGCAACCGGTGTTGTTCCAGGTTGACACGAACCGCAATTTTGGGTGTAGACATAAACCCCTGATGAATCACATATATTTCTGTAAATCCCAATCGGAGCTGAACCAACTTTAACCCACGGTTTAACTTTCTTTATGCTGTCGTAAACCGCTCTCACGAACTTGTTTATATTTTCCCTTCGCCATTCATCTTTATTCGGATACTCACTTGCATAAAGAGCGTATGTATCATCATCGGGGAAATCTGGGTTTGGATATCTAATATAGTCAAAATGAATTCCATCAATATCATAATTTCGCACAAGTTCCATCACGACATTTATAAGATAATTTCTTGCCTCGGGCTTTCCCATATCAATCCACCATTCGTTGTTCTTCTCGTAATATTTCACATAATCCGGATGGCGCAATACTATATGCGGTGGATTCGTCGTTGGAGGAGGTGCTGAACCATCTTTGACTTTGACGACATTCCACCAAGCATGAAATTCCATCCCACGTTTGTGGGTTTCCTCGATGGCAAATTTTAACGGGTCATAGCCCGGGTTCTGCCCAAGCGTCCCAGTTAAAGATGTTGCCCAAGGTTCGTATTGACTTGGATAAATTAAATCACCGCGAGCGCGAACTTGCATTGCGACAATATTGAAATTTGCAGACTTTAAACTATCGAGAATCTGAATCAATTCATTCTTTTGCTGTTGAATACCGCTTAAACTTGTCGCCTTCGTAGTTGGCCAATCAAGCCCATAAACAGTTGTAAGCCATACAGCGCGTGCTTCTCTTTTGGGTTGTGATAGAAGAGTTGAAATAAGTAAAAGGTAAAGAAGAAAGTGCCTTTTCCTCATAAATCGAAACCTTTTATCTTTGATTAATCAAAAAATCGACAGCATCCTCAATCTCGGCAAAACTCACATCGTCGAAAAATTTCATCTTTCCAATTTTAACTGGCAAATATATATTCAAACGCTCACTTGAAATTTTTTTGTCATAACTAATATGCTTTAAAATCGCATCTTTAGCAAGGATTTTTTGAGGAAAATCGAGCATCATTTCAAAAATCGCTTTTCTTATTCTCTCGAATTCCCCCTCCCCCAAAATTTCCCTTTTAAAGGATATAAAACTCTCTCCAATAATCCCCAGCATAACAGCCTCACCATGCTTTAACACTTTATAATTCAAACTTGCTTCTATCCCATGCCCAATTGTATGCCCAAAGTTTAAAATCATTCTCAATTTTTTTTCTCTTTCATCTTTTTGAACAACCTTCGTTTTCACTACTATCGCTCTATAAACCAGCTCTTGGATAACTTTTTTCTCGAGATTTAAAATTTTCCCAAGCTCTGTCTCAATCAATTTGAAAATTTCTTTATCCATTATGATTCCACATTTGACGACCTCGCCAAGCCCACATATCAACTCACGTCTTGGCAATGTCCCCAAGAAAGCAACATCGGAGAAAATAAATACAGGGTGATAAAATGATCCAATTAAATTTTTCCCAAGTTTATGATTTATCCCAACTTTCCCACCGATTGAACTATCGACTTGAGCAAGCAATGTGGTCGGAAATTGAATTAAATTAACACCGCGAAGATAAGTCGAAGCCACAAATCCCGCAAGGTCACCAACCACGCCGCCACCGAATGCAACGATTGTTTCATCCCTTCTTAATTTCATTTCAATTAAATTCGTGTAAATCTTCGAAACAACGGATAAACTTTTGCTCGATTCCCCGGGATTTACAATTATAGTTTCAGGTGAAAACCCTTTCTCTCTTAAAATCCGCACAAATTCATCTAAATACAACTGAGCCACAACTTTATCCGTTATAATAGCAAGATGAGGCTTTATCCTATGTCTCTTGCAGAGGTCGGGGAATTTATAAAAAATTTCGCTTCCGACATAAATTGGATACCCTCTGCCCAAACTTAGAAAAATTTTACGCAATCTTTCCCTCAAGTTTCTTTAAAATTTCTTCAACTGTTTCATCGACATCTTTATTATCTGTCGAAACAAAAAAATCCGCCTGCAAATAATACGGCTCCCGCGCCTTAAGCAACATTAGAATCCTTTCAAAAAGCAAATCCTCCGGCAAAACATTCCCAGACTGGTCAAGGAGCAAAGGTCTATCTGTCTTAAACTTTATCCTCTCCAACAAAACCTGTGGACTTGTCCTAAGGTAGATTAGAACTCCTGCTTTTTTAATTAGATAAAGGTTGTCCGAAAAAGTCACTGTCCCACCACCAAGTGCTACAACAAAGTGTGAAAGTTTAAGAACTGTTTCAAGTAAGATGTTTCTTTCAATGTTTCTAAAATAAATCTCCCCTTTTTCACGAAATATATCGACAATTTTCCTTCCCTCGATTTTTTCGATCAACTCATCTACATCGAGGAAATCATATCCAATTTGCTTTGCGAGCAAAGGTCCAATTGTACTTTTTCCGCTTCCCATAAATCCTGTGAGAAAGACAAGCGTTTTCGCCATAGGTAGTTTTCTACTTTTTCTTTATCCTATAAATTGACACAATCGTATTCAAACCCCTATATTCGACCTCTCGCTTGAGGATACTTTCAAATCCGAAAGATTTGCTTTTTAAAATTTCAAAGAACTCAATCGCAATTCTTCTATTCGGGTCAGCAAGATAACAAATTGAACTTTCATCCATAGCCATTTCCAAAACTTTGATTATATCAGCGAACAAATTTCTCTCATAAATTATATCCGCACCGATTACAAAGTCAAATTTCTCATATAAAATTGGATGTCTCCAATCAAGATAGACAAATTTTGCGTTTTCCTCATTTCCTACATTTCTTATGTAATTTCGCCTCGCATATTGCAAAGCATTTACCTCGTAATCCGTCGCGGTGACAAAAGCATTTTTAAAGCCAAGAGCGACGCTCGTCAAACCAAGCCCACAGCCGAGGTCCAAAACTTTTTTATTGGTGAATTCATCCCTTTGCAGAATGAATTCTGCCAAAGCTATTGCAGAGGGCCAAACCTCGATCCAAAATGGAATTTTATCGCTCATCGCATATTTCTCAATCACATCATCAATCGACTTTGAATGCTCCACTGGGTCGACAGGGGATTCAATGAAAATTTTTTTATTTGCTATTTCAAATGTAAGCAACTTAATCTTTCAAATTTATTCCTCCTCGAGCAAAATCTCCCTTAAATATTTAACCGGTGGAGAACCATGCGAAAGCAAACTTTCATTGAACTCTTTGATATTAAACTTTTCTCCCTTTTTCCTTATGTATTCATCCCTCAAACTCATTATCTCTTGAAAACCAGTGAAATAACTTGAAAGTTGCGCTGAGGTAAGGCATGCCCTTCTCCATTTCCCCTCAGCCTCTGCCCTTTCTTGAAATCCTTCCCTAATCATAAGGTCAAGTGCTTCATCCTCCGTCATATTTCCCGCGTGAATTTTATGATCGATGATTGCGTTTATTATAACTCGCAGATACCATTTGAGATGAATTAACTTCATCTTTGGGTCATTGTTCAATATGCCATTTTCAATCAACAATCTCTCCGCGTAAACTGCCCAACCTTCAACCATAGGTCCGCTCCAAAAGACGCTTCTTACAATCGACGGACAACGATTTGAATAATAAAGTTGAACGTAGTGCCCAGGTATTGCCTCATGTATACTTAACTCAAGAAGAGAATAATAGTTATATTCTCGAAGGTATGACTCAACTTGTTCAGGGGTCCAATCATCTGGAATTGGTGAAACATTATAAAATGTCTTCATATTTTTCTCAAGCGGTCCAGGGGCTTCAAGCGAAGCGACGGAAACACCACGTTGATACTCCGGAGTTTGACGCACGACAAGCGGTTTGCTCTCATCAAGCGTCAAAAGGTTCTTTTCCTTCACAAATTGAGTCAGATAATTTAAATCAGATTTTATCCTGTCCATAATCTCGCTAGGTTTTGGATGCTCAAGGACAATTCTATCAAGCACTGCTTTTATAACCGAAAGTTTATCCATGCCTTTCGGCTCTTTACCATAATAATACTTGTAAAGTGGCAAAGCAAGTTTATACATTTCATCATGCGTCTTTCTCTTTTCTTCCTCCGCGAGAGATAAAATGCTATCAGGCGTAAACGATGACTTCAGGTAATACTTCATCTTTTTATAATAAAGTTCCTTTCCAAGCCGAAAATCCCGATTCGATCTTTGCTTTAACTCCTCAAGCCATTTGCCATAATCCTCAAGTGATGCGATGGCAATTTCAGTTGCCTTTTTTAATTCCGCTTTGAAATCATCGGATATGTCTACAGTATCCGAAAAGTTTTTCAGTTCGTTTTTCAAAATGTTAATATTTCCCCTGTTTTGCTTTATCGCGGTTTCGATGTGAATTTGCGGCGTGTTCTTCAAGTTTTTCTTCGCCTGTTCAACAAACCTTGGAATTTGCTTCACTCTCTCAAGCGCATTTTTTAATCTCTCATATGAAGGAGCAAAATCTTGAGTTATAAGATACATCAAACCATCACCAATTATCGAATTATAAAACAAAGGATTCCATTCATGCTCCTTCAACTCTTCGAGGTAAAAAATCATCTCATCGATCGTTTCAAGCAGAATCCGACAATCGATGCTGTTATCCTTCGAAAGTTTTTTCAAATCAAACTTTGAAAATTTTTCCCTATAACTTTTTAACCATTCGAGTTTCTTTTTCAAATTTTCCTCTGAAAAATCATCGAGCAAATTGTCATACTTATGATATCCGGCCCAAGTCCCGGTAACAGGATTGAAATTGAAATACTCATCGATAAATTTTTCGACAAGTTTTGAGAATTTTTCATCCTCAGATCGGCCCGCACAACCCAAATTCAAGAAAATTAAAAGAACGATGAAAATTAAAATTATTCCTGACCTCATTTCGCTATCCCCCTTTTTGTTCTAAATTTTTTCAGAACAGCAAAGCCAAAGCTAACGATGGAAACCATAAATGCAAAATAAACGAGCAAATCACCGTGATTTGCGTAAAATGTTTTTTCATCATTTAATTCTATCAAATCCGCAATTTGAGTTTTCTCATGGAATTTGGTTTTCTTTTTAATCCTGCCGTATGGGTCGATGAAGCCCGAAATCCCGCCGTTTGCACATCTTACAATACTTCTTCTATTTTCAACCGCCCTCAAGATCGAATATTGAAAATGTTGATATGGTCCAGATGTATTTCCATACCAACTATCATTTGTGATGACAACAAGGAATTGTGCCCCTCTTTTCACGAACTCGCGAACGAACGAAGGATAAATCGATTCATAGCATACGACACCGGAAAATTTGATGATATCCCCTTTTTTAGTTTTCATTTCGAAAACAGTCGTATCCGTTCCTTTTGCCCAGTTGCTTATCCCAACCCCCCATTTCAACGGTTCAATTAAAAAGTGAAAAGTATCCGCATAAGGCAAACGTTCTCCAAATGGGACAAGTATCATCTTTGCGTATTTTTGAACTCTATCTTCATTCGGCAGGAAAAGCCCCATCGCATTAAAAGCATCATACCTTTGCCCAGTTTCTTTTATCAAATGACTGCTTGGTGGGGCTTTGGATGCATCATCGTAAAATTTAGCATCCGGGAAACCGGTTAAAATTGCGACATTTAATTTGTCAACTTCGCTTTTAAACCAATCGAAATAGTAACGATATGGGGAAAGGAGAAAGTAATATGTAATTGCTGTCTCAGGGTAAACGACAAGTTCAACATCAGGATCTACCTCAATTATTTTTCTAGTCATCCCCATGTAAAGTTCAAGCTGTTGTGAAAGCGTTCCCTCCCATTTTAACCATGGATTCAAATCCGGCTGGATCAAACCAACTTTTATCTTCTTTTGGAACTTTTCATCCGCGTTTTTCAAAACATAAAATCCGTAAAAATCCGGCAGGACATAGATAAAAATCGCAAAAACAAGATATTTCAAAACTTTCCAAGAGAAGATGACCTTGTTTTCAAGAATTTTTCTAAGCGATGTATAAACCAAGACATTCACAACCAAGATAAGAAAAGAAAGCCCGTAAACCCCCGTAAACTCGATAAATTGAATTTTTTCAAGAAAATACGTCTGCGTGTTCCCAAGCGTAAGCCATGGAAAAGCTAACTCGGTAACCGAGCGAAAATATTCAAAGAGAACGAAGACAAACGGAAAAATTACAAGATGAAAAACACCACCGATGTTTCTCTTCACGAACATATAAAACCACATCGGAAGGAAAAATAAAACTGGGTGAAAAATTATAAGCAAAACACAGCCGACCATAAGAAATGGGTCCGCCTCCTTTGACCAGCCCCCAACCCAATAGAGCGTAAAAAGATTGAGGAAGAAAAAAGCAAGGTAAGAGTAACGAAAAAGTTGTTTGTAATTTTCAAGCTCATCGATCAAAAATAAAAGCGGGACAAATCCAACGGTTGCGAAGAAACCAAATTTTAACGGTGGAAAAGAAATCGATAGAAAAATTCCTGTTGCAAACGCAAGAAGAAATTTTTTCGTTTTCTTCAACATCTTCTCTCATAAAGTTTACTTATATAAACCCAAAGGTAAAATACAAGCAACCCAACAACGAAACCTATCAACATCCCCGCGACGATATCACCTGGATAATGGACCCCGACATAAACTCTTGAAAAAGCGATTAAAAAAGCAAGTGAGAACAAGTAAACGAGATATCTTTTGTAAAATTTCGATAGCAACGTCGCAACAGTGAAACTATTCACCGCATGACTTGACGGAAACGATAAACCGCTACCACATGAGACAAGTAATCTTACATTTTCAAGTTCATGGCAAGGGCGAATTCTCCCAACGAGTGGTTTTATGATATGACTGCTCAATTGGTCACTTATCGCAATCGCAGGGATAAGAAGGATTGCAACGATTCTCCCTGTTTTCCCACCCCAAATTAAAAGCCCAAACCACACCAAAACGAGAAAAACTCTTAAATTGAAATCTTTTGTCACAAACGGCATCACGATGTCAAAAACGGGATTTGCTATACCACGGTTTAAAAAGTAAAAAAGCAATTTATCAAGTTGTAAAATTTCTTGAAACAATTTTCATCTCTTCTTGCTTTTCAAAAATTTCACCAAAACATAAGAAACCACCGCGACCGTTAATACAATTGTGACAGCTTTACTATACGCTGAGATTACATCTGCGACCAAATGCCAATTTTCGCCGAGAATTTTCCCAGCAGTCACAAGGATGGAATACCAAAAAAGCGCACTTATAAACGATAGAATAATTGACCTTTTTATATCATACTCACCTAAACCAGCAAAAAAGGCGACAAATGCTCTTGTCCCAGCGAGAAATCTATTTACAACGATTAAAAAATATCCATATTTTGAAAATAAAACCTCAACTTTCTTGACGCTTTCTGGATCTATGAACTTAATTCGACCTTTTTCAATTATTTCATCACCAAATTTATCCCCGATAAAATACATAGTAACAAATCCCAATGTGCTTCCAAAAACTGCAGATGAAAGCGTAAGTTCAAAACTAGTTTTCCCAAGCCCTGCAAGCGAAGCACAAAACACGATCACAACATCGCTCGGCGATGGTGGAAATACATTCTCTATATAAGCGAAGAAAAAGATAAGAAGGTAAATCCAAATGTTATCGACGCTTAAAATGAACTCAAGGATTCGCTCGGTGTTCATTATAGTTTGATTCTTTTGATTTCACAAGCACAATTGAAAAACAAGCTACCGCATCGCCCCGCCCTATTGAATCAAATTTTTCGTTTCGCTTTGGCTTAACAGAGATTTTTTCAATCGGGAGTTCAAGGATTGAACTTAAACTTTTCCTTATTTCCTCGAGAAATGGCAAAAGTTTAATTTCCTCAAGTATTACAACTGAATCAATATTTACAATTTCGAAGCTCTTCTCATCAAGTATTCTTTTAACCTCCCTCAAAAAAATTTCGCTTCTTGCGTCCTTAAATTTTTCATCCGTATCAGGGAAAAGTTCGCCTATATTTCCATAGCCAATTGCGCCAAGCAAAGCATCACAAATTGAATGAATTAAAACATCTCCATCTGAATGTCCAAGCGAACCTTTATTTGATGGTATTTCAACTCCGCCAATGTAAAGTTTCCTCCCCTCAACAAGTGGATGTATGTCATAGCCTATCCCAATCCTCAAATTAAAGCCATCCTTTTATTTCAAACGATTTGTACCTCGCTTCATAAGGTTTCCAAGTTATCTGAACATCCTCAACCTGCGCATATCTCGGTCCAACTTTTACAAGCTTTATAAGTTCCTCGACAAGTGAACGTTCACCTTCAACTTCAATTTCAACATCGCCATTGCTTAAATTTCTAACCCAACCATTTAACCCGAGGTGATTTGCATGTTTTTGAACGAACCAACGAAATCCAACGCCTTGCACTAAACCTTTCACAATTATATGCGCGCAAACATAATCACCAGGCATAGTTTTTAAGAGAGTTTTATTTTCAATTTTTCAACGCTGATTTTGAAAATGTCATCAAATTTTTCAATTTGACCACCAAACTGGATGAAATCAACCTTTCCACCACCCTTCACTTCAACCGCACTTGAAATCTCCTTCAAAATCTCTCTCAAATCCAAATCGATATCCGCAGACCTCGCAAGCACAAAATTTGCCCCTCCAAATTTCGAAGCTAGAAAAGAAACGACTTTGGGATGTTGAATTAATTTCCTCGCAAGAAGCTTCAAAGAATCCGTATCTCTATCCTCAAACTGAAGCTTTACAAATTTCACATCGCCAACTTTTTCTCCACTTTGTATGAATTTTTCTGCTTCAAATTCAGTAAGTCTTTCATTTAGATAATTTATCAACCTTTGTTTTTCTTTTTGGGCTTCAAGAATTTTGGCAACTTGCTCTGAAATTTCTAATTCTCTAGTGCTTAAAAGAGCAACAAGTTCATTTGAAATTTTATTTTTAACCTGATAATCCTTCAATGCCCTTACACCACATACAAACTCAACCCTTGTCAACCCACCTTTCACCCGTTCCCATCTTCTAACTTTTATCAATCCAATTTCTCCGGTTTTAGATACATGCGTCCCACCGCACGGAGAAAAATCGAAATCTTTAACCTCGATTATCCTAACCGTCCCAGTCACCTTTGGCGGCTTCCTCAATGGAAATTTCGAAACCTCTGAATCACTTACAAAATGAACAAGAACATTTCTATTTTCCCAAACGATTTTATTCGCAAGCGATTCAACCTCATGAACCTTTTCATAGCTTAAACTTTCAATATCAAGATCTATAGTTCCAATTTCATCCCCAAGCCTCGATGACACAGTTTCACAATCAAGCAAAATCTCAAAGGCTTTTGAAAGTATATGTTGTCCCGTATGCTGTTGCATATTTGAAAACCTTCTATCCCAATCAATCTTACATTCAACCTCACCAATTTCGACATCGCCATCCACTATGTGTAAAATCTCGCCGTTTTCATCTTCAACTACATCGATAACTTTTACCCCATTTATGTAACCAGTGTCGTGTTCTTGACCTCCAGATGTGGGATAAAAATAAGTTTTATCAAGCACAATAGCATTCTTATGGTTAAAATCTCTCATATCAACAACCTTCGCCTTGAAATTGAACGTGTAACTATCGCTGTAATATAATCTCTGCGTCATCGTTTTCGATTTTTTTATTAAATTTACATTTGGTATGGGCCATTTTCAAAGTTTTGTGAAATTTGCTTGGTAGCGAAAAATTTTGTATATTTGCAATACAACTTGGGCCCGTAGCTCAGTGGTAGAGCATCTGCCTTTTAAGCAGGAGGTCGGAGGTTCGATCCCTCCCGGGCTCACTTCAATCATAGTTAACAGGGGTTAAAACTTCATCGTTTTCGGTCATATCTTTTTTGAACATTTCCCTTAACCGCTTATAAATTTCCCCTGGCTTTCCATCCCCTATCGTTATGCCATCATATCTTACAATTGGAGCAACTATAAGCGTCGTGCTGAAAAACATCATCTCACTACTATTATAAGCTTCGCTTATCGGGATATCCGTTGAAACGACATCTTTTAAAATCCCTTCGTTCTTCAATATGTTTGCAAAATAAATTGCTCTTTTGAGCATCGTCCCATGCAAAACCTTCTCAAGCCGTGGATATTTGAAAATCCTATCCTTTGTTACTATTGCGACATTTTTATTCGAACCTTCCGTTAAATAACCCTCTGAATCAATGCCAATTGCGGTGTCAGCTCCGACATTATGCGCGAAAAATTCCATCATCGCATTTGAGAGATAATTACAACTTTTGACCTGTGGGGTAAATGGCTGTCTCAGTGGAAATGGACTCGTCACAACATTTAAACCTTCCTCATAATATCTGGATGGATAATTTGGGAATGAAGTTATTATCAGGTAAAAATGACCGCGCGGGGATTCGTCAGGATAGACACTAAAACCTCCGGTCCCGCGTGATATCCAAAACCTTGCGATACAATCTCGCTTGCCAGATATAGCTATCGTCTCAAGTATGATTTCCTTCATCTGCTCCTTTGAAAGGGGTATCTTTATCCCAATTGCAGTTGCTGAATGAATTATTCTATCAAGATGTTGATCGAGAAGGTAAACCTTTCCATTTACGACAAGTGAATTATCAAAAACCCCATCGCCACGATGAACCATATGGTCATCGAACGGAATTGTCATCAGGTTTGGGTTTGTAACAACCGCATCCCAAACGGTTGAATACATAGCAAAGTATTTTTCCTTCAGCGGGGTTTCTTGTTTAACCCAGTTTAAATAGTCCTGCTCCGTCCAAATTTTTAACTTTCTCATTTTTACTTACCCGAACTTTGTTGTTGAAACTCATTTAAAACCTCGTCGAACTTTTCGATGAAAAAGTCGACGTGTTCTTCTTTTATGATAAATGGTGGGAGTAACCTTACGACATTGTTATTTGTGCAATTTGCTATTATCCCTTTCTGAATGAGTCGACGCGCTATCTCGAAACATTCGAAGCTAAGCTCCACGCCGAGCATCAAGCCGAGACCGCGAACATCTTTAACAATTTTTGGATGTTTCGTTTTCAACTCGAGAAGTTTATTTTTAAAATAATTCCCAACAGAAATCACATTTTGAACTAAACTATTTCGAATTTCTTTTATCACGGCACATCCAGCAGAGCACGCAACTGGATTTCCACCAAATGTCGAACCATGCGTCCCAAATGTGAACACATCCGCAACCTTCTCATTTCCAAGCACAGCTCCAAGAGGTAAACCGCCACCAATTGGTTTAGCAAGTGCAACTACATCAGGCTTAACACCATAATGTTCAAACGCGAAAAATTTCCCCGTTCGCCATAAACCGCTTTGTATCTCATCCGCGACGACGAGAAAATTAAATTTCTCTTTTAATTCAAAAATCTTTTTAACGAAACTTTCATCTGCGGGAACTATCCCACCTTCGCCTTGGATAAACTCAAGAAAAACTCCAGCGGTTTTATTATTCACCTTTTCTTCAATATCTTTCACATCGTTATATCTTGCTTTGAAAATCTCAGAGAGAAATGGCTCATAGCCATCGCGATATTTTGCCCTATCCATAAGCGAAAGGGCGCCCATCGTTCTACCGTGAAAAGAGTTAGAGAAGCTAACTATTTCAGTTTTCCCGAACTTCTTTCCCCACTTTCGGGTTATCTTAAGCGCTGTTTCAATCGCTTCCGCTCCGCTATTCGTGAAGAAAACCTTCTTATATCCAGATATCTCAATTAGAAGTTTTGCAAGTTCAAGTTGTGGCTCTTGTACGAAAAGATTTGATAAATGTAGATATTTCTCGATTTGCTCAATTATAGCTTTTTTGACGTTTTCATTCCCATACCCGAGGACATTGACACCTATTCCAGAAATCATATCGAGATATTTTTTCCCCTCGTTATCAAAAAGGTAAACTCCATCGCCACGCTTGATATAAACCTCAAGTCGTTTGTAGGTTGAAAAGAAAAGTTCTTTTTCGATTTCAAAAATTTGCATCATTTTGACTCACTTGACTTTGAAATTTTTGTGAAGAGAGAATAAAGAAACTTGACTTTTTCCCTCAACTCCTCGATGCTTCCATCGTTTCTAATTACGATATCAGCTAGTTTAATTTTTTTAGCGGGGTCCATTTGCGCCTTCATCCTTTTCAAAACTTCATCCCTAGAACAATTATCCCGCTCTATGATTCTTTTAATCTTCGCTTCATCATCAGAGGTCTCAACAACGACGACATAGTCAAGCTCATTATCAAATCCCGATTCAAAAATAAGCGCAGCCTCAACAACCACAAAATCCGCTTTTTTCTCTTTTGAAATTTTCTTGAATTCTGAAAGTATTCTTTTTATCACCACAGGATGGACGACGGATTCAAGTTCTTTTTTCTTTTCTTCGTCCGAGAAAATTATATCTGCCACGAATTTTCGATTTAATTTTCCCCCGATGTATGCTTCGGGTCCGAAGGCTTGGACAATTTTCTTTTTCAAATTCTCATCTTTTTCCATCAATTCTTTTGCAAGTTCGTCTGCATATATCACTTTCGCGCCGAGCTCTTCGAAAATTTTACAAACTGTCGTCTTCCCTGAGCCGATTCCACCTGTCACACCAACGGTTAAAATTCCGTGTTTAAACTTCAAAT
The DNA here is from genome assembly GCA_041640855.1 of Candidatus Kryptoniota bacterium. Lineage (GTDB taxonomy): Bacteria > Bacteroidota > Ignavibacteria > Kryptoniales > Kryptoniaceae > Kryptonium. The sequence goes on along the minus strand of JBEPZK010000001.1, from coordinate 154,083 downwards.
CTTCAGGTTCTTTTTTCCAAAAGTTAATAAAATCAACTTAAAATAAAAAGGCATCCCTAAATCGGGATGCCTCATTCAAATTCCAACTTTATTTCGCATACGCAACTGCTCGAACTTCCCTTATAACCGTGACCTTAATCTGCCCCGGATATTCCATCTCTTCTTGAATTTTCGCTGCTATATCGCGCGAAAGTTGGTCAGCGAGCTCATCATCAACTTTGTCAGGTTCAACTATAACTCTGACTTCTCGACCTGCTTGAATTGCGTAAGTCTTCGCGACCCCTTCAAAAGATTTGGCGATCTCTTCAAGTTTTTGAAGCCTTCTGACATAACCTTCGACTGATTCTCTTCTCGCCCCGGGCCTTGCTCCACTTATGGCATCAGCTGCTTGAACTATAGCTGCGATAGGGGTTTCCATCGGTATATCTTCATGGTGAGATCCAACAGCGTTAACGACAATAGGATGTTCTCCATATTTGCTCAAAATCTCGTATCCGATCAAAGCATGTGGACCTTCCTGTTTATCTACAACTTTACCTATATCGTGGAAGAGACCGGCTCGCTTTGCAAGATGGGAATCAAGCCCAAGTTCAGAAGCCATTATAGCAGCAAGATATGCAACTTCTATGCTATGCTGTAAGACATTTTGCCCATAACTTGAACGATATTTCATTTTTCCAACCAAGCGAACAATTTCACGATGGACGTTGTGAATTCCAAGTTCAAGCAATGTATTTTCACCAATTCTAATTATTTCCTCTTCAAGCTCCTGCTTTACTTTCTCGACGACCTCCTCAATTCTTGCTGGGTGAATTCTCCCATCAACAAGCAATCTCTCGAGAGCAATTTTTGCAATCTCCCTTCTCAATGGGTCAAATCCCGAAATTATAACCGCTTCAGGTGTATCATCAACAATTATATCGCAACCCGTTAATTGCTCAAAGGCACGTATATTTCTACCCTCTCTTCCAATTATCCTGCCTTTTAATTCATCATTTGGAATGTGAAGGACTGTGACAGTCGTTTCAACTGAATGGTCCGCGGCTGTTCTTTGAATTGCTTGAACGATGATTTTTTGAGCCTCTTTCTTGGCTTCTTCTTTTGCTTTCTCACGTATATCGCGAATTAGTTTCGCAGCCTCAGCTTTCGCCTCAGAAACCATACTATCGATTAAAATCTTCTTAGCCTCTTCACGGGATAAACCAGCTATTTTCTCAAGTTGAAGCTTTTGCTCTTCTATTATTTGTTCAATTTCTTTTTGCTTTGCTTCGATAAGCCTTGTTCTTTCGTCAAGTTGTTGCTGAAATTTGTTTAATTCCCGCTCTCTTTTGTTTAGTTCCTCCGCTCTTTCGTTTAATTTTTCCTCTTTGGTTAAAAGCTGTTTTTCATATGCTTGAAGTTTCTGCTTTATCTGGTTTACTTCCGCTTCAAATTCTTGCTTTTTCCTAAACCATTCGTCTCTTACCTCAAGAAGTTTTTCTTTCTTTATATTGTTAGCTTCTCTTTCGGCGTCTTCAATTATTTTTTGGGCCCGAGCTTCTGCGGTGCCGATTTTTTTCTCCTCAATTTTTGAGTGGAAAAACCAACCGATAAAAAATGACACCAAAACTGCAACAGAGACAACTATGTACACAGCCATATCAATCCACCTCCAATTTCTTTTCAAATAACTTTAAATAAACTAAAAACCGCGCTTGCCAGCCCAGCACAAGCCTAAAACGAGAGAACCGGTGCCTGCCTGGATACTTCTTACTTCCACAGTCCGCTTTTTGAGTCCTGGCTAAACCAGGACAGCGGAATCCTGCTTAACTAAAGCAGGATTGTGGCCTGTAATCCGCACCCAAGAGTCAGGCTACCTCACCTACATTGACGCTGGTTCTCCCCTTAGCTCAAACTGAGCTGACAGCGCGGTTATAAACTTAATATCCTATCAACCTTTGAAGATAAACCTCGCAACAAATCCTCTATCTCGCTCTCAACATATCCTCTATTCATCCTCTCCCGAAACAACTCCTCAGCTATATTCAACGCAGTCAAAACAGCAATTGTCAAAGCAGGTTGTCCCGGTAACTTGCTATGCAATTCATTCATCATTTTATCAACATATTCAACAGCTTTATAAGCAAGGTTTTCATCTTCAACTTTTAAGGTGTATTCCGCGTTGAAAATTTTTACCTTAATGGTCTTTGGTTCAGATAGATTCAAGTTTTCCTTCGAAATTTATTTTTCTTCCGCTCTCTACTAACGGGGAAAAACCAGCGTCAAAATCCATTTTCAAAGATACTGCTCCATTTTTTTAAGTAAAAGCGATATCTTGCTTTTCAACTCCTCTCGATCCTCCGATGACAACAAAATTGCGCCACCTTCTCTTAATTGCTCATTCTCATGTCTTAATTTTTCGACTTCTTGTTCAAGTTCTCTTATCCTCGCCTTTAAAGCTTCGTTCTCCTCCCTCAAACTTTGCACATACTCAAAAACCTTATCAAACTTTATCTGAAGTTCTTCCACAACTTTCGCAAAATTCGATCTGTTATTTCTACTGCTCTCTCCTTCCAAAATTTAATAGCTCCTAAGTTTGGCACCAAATTTTTGCTCTATATGCTTAACGACACCTTGAATTATCGCGTTTACTTCCTCATCCGTTAATGTTTTCTGGGGCGAAAAAATCTCAAGCGAAAAAGCAACGCTTTTTTTGCCTGCACCAATTTTATCATCTCTATAAATATCAAAAAGACGAACCGATTTTAAAACATCTCCCATCTTCTCTCTCATAGCATTTTCAATCTCACCAACGGGCAAATTTTCATCAACGACAAATGCAAGGTCTCTATAAACACTCGGGAACTTCGGAAGCTCCTCATAATGCCTCGTTTCAATTCCCGAATTTTCACATATCAAGCCAAAATCTATCTCCGCAATATAAACATCCGCTTCGACATCAAATTTCTTTAAAAGCTCATCACCTACCTTAATCAATCTTCCCGCATATTTGCCGCCTATTTCAACGCCTATCTCGAGCTCTGCTATTTCACTATTATTAGGATAATAAATAAACCTGTAATTTTCAAGAAAAATCCTTCTAAACAAACGCTCAACCTCTCCCTTGAGGTCGTAGATATCAAAATTTCTTTCCTTGATATCATAAGAAATCGGCTCAGCTTTACCAGTCATCAAAATCAAAAGTCTTTCCTCCTCAACATAATTGCCAACTAATCTCGGCTTTTCATCCTCATCCGTTGCTATTTTGAAAACTCTGCCTATCTCAAAAAGTTTTAAATCTCTCATTCCATATCCAAAATTATGCCTCACAACACTAAGAGCACTTGGGATTAAACTCGTCCTCAGAGCTGACATCTCTCTGCTGATTGGATTCAAAACCCTTACGAAATTATCACCAAAGAGAGATGCTTTATCCTCATCAAGCATACTATTCGTCACAATTTCCTTAAACCCCGCACCAATCAACCCCTCGCGAACGATTTCATAAAAATCGGGCTTTATCTTTTCGGTGGAAAAATAAATTACCGAGCTCATCTTATCTGGAATTTTATCATAACCGTAAACGCGCACAACTTCTTCAATTAAATCTATCTCTCGTTCAAGGTCGGGTCTGAAAGTCGGAACCCTTACGGTTAAACCATTATCATCGCGATTCAAAATTTCAAGTTCAAGCCCCTCGATAATTTTAACAACTTCATCTTTTGGGATTTCAAACCCAATTACTGAATTTAACCTTGAAAATCTCAAACTAACAATTTTCTGCTCAATTTTAACCGGATAAACATCTATCACTCCTTTTAAAACTTCACCGCCTGCGATTTCAGCCATCAGTTGAGCTGCTCGCTCTAAAGCCCATATTACCGCATTAGGGTCAGCGCCTCTTTCGAATCTATAAGATGCGTCTGTTGAAAGTCCAAGATATTTAGAAGTTCTACGAATGCTAATCGGATTAAAATAAGCGCTTTCAATCAAAACGTTTCTCGTTTGTTCCGTAATTTCGCTATTTTGTCCGCCCATCACACCGGCAATGGCAACTGGCTTTTCCGCATCGCAAATCATCAAAGTATCCTTTCTCAAAGTTCTAACTTTCCCGTCAAGCGTTATAAAGGCTTCACCATCTTTGGCACACTTAACAATTATCTTATGCCCAGCAAGTTTATCATAATCAAAAGCATGAAGCGGATGCCCAATTTCATAAAGCACAAAGTTTGTGATATCAACGATGTTATTTATCGGTCTTAATCCGACTGCTTTGAGATAATTTTGTAACCACTTTGGGGATTGCTCAACTTTAACATTTAAAACGACTTTCGCGGAATACCTCGGACAGTTCTCAACATCGAGAATTTCAACTGAAGCATAATCGGTTATTTTCTTATCCGATTCGTTGAGTTTAACCTCAGGCTTTTTAAGCTTCAAACCGAAGGCAAGAGCAAGTTCCCTCGCAATTCCAATATGACTTAAACAATCTGGACGATTCGGGGTTACGCTGACATCATAGACGACATCATCAAGTCCAAAGTATTCAGCAAGCGGTTGCCCAACCTTTGCATCTGGCTCAAGAACCATTATCCCTTCTTTATCATCCCCGAGACCAAGTTCATATTCAGAGCAAATCATTCCATACGATTCAACTCCGCGAATTTTCGCTTTTGTCAAAACAAAAGGTTTACCTTCTGGGTCGTGTTGATTTCGAGGTATCACCGCTCCAGCTAAAGCGACGGGCACTTTCTGACCTACAGCGACATTCGGAGCTCCACAAATTATTTGAAATGTATCTTTTCCAAGGTTCACTTTACAAACAGTTAATTTATCTGCATTTGGATGCTTGTTAACCTCAACGACTTCGCCGACATAAAAATTTTTAAACCTTTCACCAAGATATTCAACGCTCTCAACCTCAAAACCAAGCATTGTGAGTTTCTCTTTAACTTCCTCAGGTTCTACATTAAGGTCGATATAATTTTTCAACCATTTGTGCGAGATTTTCACGCTTCAACTTCAAAATTTGTTTAAAATTTTTTATCAAAACTGTTCGAGAAATCTGATGTCGTTTTCGTAAAAAAGACGTATGTCGTCAATTCCATATTTAAGCATCGCAATTCTTTCGACCCCCATACCAAAAGCATAACCTGTGTACTTTTCGGAATCGTAACCGACAAACTTAAAAACATTTGGGTCAACCATACCACACCCAAGTATTTCAAGCCATCCTCCGTATTTACAAACTCTACATCCCTTCCCACCACAGATAAAACAACTTACATCGACTTCCGCGCTCGGCTCAGTGAACGGGAAAAAGCTAGGTCTAAATCTCAACTTAACACTACTTCCAAACATTTGCTTCGCGAAGGCAAGCAAAGTTCCCTTCAATTCAGCGAAAGAAACACCTTCATCAACATATAAACCTTCAACTTGATGGAAAAGACAATAACTTCGCGCGCTTATCGCTTCATTTCTATAAACCCTTCCCGGAGCTATTATTCTCACCGGTGGCTGTTTCGATTCCATAACCCTTATTTGAACAGGTGAGGTATGTGTTCGCAAAATTATATTGTCAGAGATAAAAAATGTATCTTGCATATCCCTTGCTGGATGCTCAGGCGGAATGTTGAGAGCTTCGAAATTGTGGTAATCATCCTCTATCTCCGGACCCGAAGCAACTTCAAAACCCATGGCGGTGAAAATCTTCTTTATCTCCTCAAGCGTTTGTGTAAGCGGATGCTTTCTCCCAGTGTATTTAAATCTCCCGGGGATCGTTAAGTCAACAAACTTTTCAATCTTCTTTTCTACCCTTTCAATTTCTTGCTTCTTTTGCTCAAACTTAACTTGTGCAAGCTCTTTAAACTCGTTTAAAATTTTCCCAACAATTGGCTTCTCTTCCTTTGGAACCTCTTTAAGTTTATCAAACAAGGTTTGGATTATCCCTCTTCGACCAAGGTATTTAACCCTGAATTCCTCGAGTTGCTTTTCATCCTCTATTGTTTGGATTTCCTCAAAAAATTTCGATTTCACTTCCTCAATTTGATTAACCACATCCATTTGCCATGCCCACTCAATTATTTTCAAATAAACGAAAACTCCCACCGTTTGACCCACTAAAAAGTGAAAAATCAAACGATGGGAGCAAATTCTTTTAACTAAAAGCAAATTTAACAATGTCTGAAAAAGCGCTTGGATTATTGACGGCAAGTTCAGCAAGCATCTTACGGTTAATCTCGACTTGCTTCTTTTTGAGCGCGGAGATAAGTTTTGAATATGTCGTACCGTTTAATCTCGCTGCTGCGTTTATCCGCGCTATCCAAAGTCTTCTGAATTCGCGTTTCTTTGTTCTCCTGTCACGATAAGAATATTGTAATGCTTTTGCGACGTGGTCCTTTGCCTGCCTAAGCGTATTACCACGCATTCCCCAGAATCCTTTCGCCCTTTCAAGAATCTTTTTCCTTCTCCTTCTCGATGCTGGTTTATTCGTCGCTCTCATCTTACTCCATTAAAAGTTTAGTTTTTAAAAACTATGCAAGTATTAATTGCTTAATTCTCTTCTCCTCATAAGGATGAACAAGCGTCGGTTTGCGAAGTTGTCTCTTTCGCTTTCTTGATTTTCCAGTTGCCAAGTGGCTTCTCCCAGCCTTTTGTCTTTTGATTTTGCCAGTCGCAGTTACTTTAAATCGCTTCATCGCTGCGCGATTACTTTTCATCTTTGGCATCTTTAACCTCTCCTCCAAGTTGTTTGTTTTTCTCTTCCTGTTCTTTCAACATTTGAATTTTCTTTCTATCAGGCGCAAGCAAAACGGTCATCGTATTTCCCTCAAGTCTTATGTCTTGCTCAACGCGCGCAACATCAGATAAGGTCTCTATCAACTTCTTTAAGAGCCTCTCTCCAAATTCCGTATGCAAAATTTCTCTACCTTTAAAAATGACCTGCGCCTTCACTTTATTCCCTTCAAGTATAAACTCCCTCGCATGGCGCGCCTTAAATTGAAAATCATGTTCACCTGTATTAGGATGAAATCTTAACTCTTTTAAAACTGTTGAGGATTGTTGTTTCTTTTGAAGTTTCTCCTCTTTCTGCTTTTCATACTTATATTTGCCGTAATCCATCAACTTACATACCGGAGGGTTAGCGTGAGGAGCAATCTCAACAAGGTCAAATCCTCTCTCCTCAGCTAACCTTAGGGCATCCCGTGTATTCATTATTCCAATTTGTTGCCCATTTTCGTCAATTACTCTAACTCTTGGAACTTTAATCTGCTCGTTAACGCGTAATTCTTTTTCTATGGCTGAGTTCCTCTTTATTTTTAAGATTACTCAACTGCTTTGGTTTCAATCTCTAATTTAACTTTCGAGATAAAACTTTCCAAATCAGAAACCCCAAGGTCACCTTTACCATGCTTTCTTACAGAAACAGTTCTGCCTGTTTTCTCTTTTTCGCCAACGATGAGCATATAAGGTATTTTCTTCATTTCCGCTTCCCTTATCTTGTAAGTTATCTTCTCATTTCTGAGGTCAACTTCTGCGCGAATTTTTAAATCTTTAAGTTTTGTATAAATTTCCATTGCATAATCGTTTTGAGAGTCGGTTATCGGTAAAATCACAACTTGAACCGGAGCAAGCCAAACTGGGAAATTGCCTGCAAAATGTTCGGTCAAAATCCCAACAAATCTCTCAAATGAACCAAAAATTGCCCTGTGAATCGCAACAGGTCTCTTGGGTTGCCCATCGACATCGATATAAGTCAAATCAAATCTTTCTGGCAGCATCACAAAATCAAGTTGAATCGTTGCAACTTGCCAATCTCTGCCGAGAGCATCTTTTATTTGAACATCTATTTTCGGACCGTAAAAAGCCCCTTCTTTTTCTTTCAAACCATATTTTATCCCATTTTGCTCAAGAGCTGTTTTCAACGCTGCCTCCGCTTGCTCCCACAGAGCAGGGTCGCCCATAGCATTATCAGGCTTGGTTGAAAGATAATACGCCGGCTCAAACTTGAAAATCCCATAAACATAATTTATAAAATCGATCAACTCGTTTATCTCATTCAAAATCTGATCAGGTCTGCAATAAATGTGCGCATCATCCATTGTTATCTGCCTGACTCGAAACATACCGCCAAGTGCGCCAGAAATTTCATTCCTATGCAATCTTCCAATTTCAGCAAGTCTCAAAGGTAAATCTCTATAACTTCTCGTCTTCATCTTGTAAACATAAGTGCTTTCCGGACAGTTCATCGGTTTAAGGGAATAAATTTCATCCTCGACTTGTAAAACGAACATATTCTCTTTGTAATGTTCCCAATGCCCCGACCTTTCCCACAAATCTTTCTTCACCAAAATCGGCGTAGAAATTTCCTCATATCCTCGTTTATCAAGTTCCTCTCGGATAAATTTTTCAAGTTCTCTGAAAATTATCATTCCCTTCGGCAACCAAAACGGGGCACCTGGGGCTATGTCATGGAAAACAAAAAGTTCTAGCTCCTTTCCAAGCCTTCTATGGTCCCTTTTCTTTGCCTCCTCAAGACGCTTCAAATGCTCGTCAAGCAGCTCTTTCTTCGGATAAGCAACCCCATAAACTCTTTGCAACATCTTGTTCTTTGCGTCGCCACGCCAATAAGCACCAGCGACGCTGAGCAATTTAACATATTTTATCTTACCCGTCGACGGCAAATGTGGACCGCGACATAAATCCGTAAAACTTCCCTCGCTATAAAATGTTATCACATCGTTGTCATCTATCTGTTCAATTATCTCAACTTTATACGGATCTCCTTTTTTCTTGAAAAATTCAAGCGCTTCCTCTTTTGTCACGACTTTTCTCACATAAGGCTCATCCCTCTGTGCAAGTTCTTTCATCTTCTCCTCTATCTTAACAAGGTCCTCCGGCGTAAGGGTCCTATCGACATCGACATCGTAATAAAACCCATCTTCAATCGGCGGACCAACCCCAAATTTCGCCCCAGGGAATAACTCTTCAATCGCGTGAGCCATAAGATGAGCCGAACTGTGCCAAAAAACCTCCCTGCCTTCCGGGTCATCAAAAGTCAAAATTTGAAGTTCGCAATCCTCCTCAAGCGGACGAGTCAAATCTATTAAAACGCCATTAACTTTGGCTACGACAGCTTCTTTAGCAAGTTTTTTGCTTAAACTTTCCGCGATTTGCAAAGGCGTCGTCCCTTTTTCAACCTCAATGATGCTATTATCAGGCAACTTAACCTTTATCTTTTCCATCAAAGCAAAGATTTTTAATTTTCCGCTGGGAATTTTTGACAAAAATAATCAAAAAATCGAAGAAAATCAAAAATCCACTATCTCCTCACCTTAAATGCATTCAAACCTGCGAAAACAGCATCTTCGCCGAGTTCTTCCTCAATCCTCAAAAGTTGGTTATATTTAGCAATTCTATCCGTCCTCGATGCAGAACCGGTCTTTATCTGCCCAACATTCGTAGCAACTGCAAGGTCAGCTATTGTCGTATCCTCTGTCTCACCTGACCTATGGCTTATAACTGCGGTATAGCCATTTCTTTTCGCAAGTTCAATACAATCAAGCGTTTCGGTAAGTGTGCCAATTTGATTTAACTTTATCAAAATAGAATTGGCAATCCTTTTCTCTATCCCCTTCGAAAATATCTCAATATTCGTCACAAAAATATCATCTCCAACGAGTTGAATTTTATCTCCAAGCGTCTCAGTTAACATCTTCCATCCTTCCCAATCTTTCTCAGACATACCATCTTCAATCGAGATAATCGGATAATTCTTTACGAGTTCCTCATAAAACTTGACCATCTGCTCTGATGTTTTCTCGCTTTTATCCGATTTGAAGAAAACATATTTACCATCTTCATAAAATTCGCTTGCTGCTGGGTCAAGCGCAAGATAAATATCAACGCCGGGTTTATAACCAGCTTTTTCGATCGCCTCGAGAATTACCTCTATAGCCTCGACATTGGATTTTAAATTCGGAGCAAATCCACCCTCATCCCCAACCGCTGTGTTATATCCCTTTGACTTCAAAACAGATTTAAGAGTATGAAAAACTTCAACTCCAATCCTCAACGCTTCTGAAAACTTTGTCGCATTAACTGGGACAATCATAAATTCTTGAAGGTCCACATTGTTATCCGCATGCTTTCCACCGTTTAAAATGTTCATTAGCGGAACCGGCAAAACCTTGGCATTTGTTCCACCAATATATCTGTAAAGTGGAATTTTAAAATAATTTGCAACTGCTTTCGCCACCGCAAGCGAAACCCCAAGAATTGCATTTGCACCAAGCCTTGATTTGTTCGGAGTACCATCAAGTTGAATCAAAAGCCTATCAATTCCAACTTGGTCAAGCGCATCTTTGCCTTTAAGCGCATCTGCGATGATATTGTTTACATTCTTAACAGCCTTTAAAACTCCCTTCCCAAAAAATCTTTTCTTATCCCCATCCCTTAACTCAATCGCCTCGTTTTCCCCTGTCGAAGCCCCACTTGGAACAGCTGCTCTCCCAACCGCGCCAGATTCAAGACGAACTTCAACCTCAACCGTTGGATTTCCTCTTGAATCAAGAATTTCACGTGCTTTAACATCGACTATTGTTGTGGACATTGTGCTTCGCCATTTTTGTTTTTAAATCAAAACCTTTTTAATTATATCAACAAAAATCAGAAAAAGCAACCGTTCAATCGGAAAATTTTATCTCCTTCCAAACTCTGAACACATCATCGGGTGGGTCATTTCGCCAAATGAAGAAAACTGATTTTAACTCAAACTCTAAAAGCGTCCATATCTTCTCCAACTCCATAAGCAAATTTTTAAGGTTATTCCTACCTCGAACTTGTCCAACACTTAGATGCGGTGTGAAGCCATTCTCAAATCTCCGCACATCATCACAATCTGGAACTATGCTTTGCAACTTCCCCTGCAACTCCACAATTTTTTCAGATGGCTCAGGCTCAAGCCAGATTGTGTAATATTCCCCACCGTGTTGAAAAAATTTAAACCTTGAAAGTATAACTTTAAAACTTTTTATTTGCTTACAAACATTTTCAAATTCACCGTAAATCTTCTCAAATTCATCAAATGGTCTAAATGGATAAATCAAAGTTATATGTGGCATCCATCTTCTGAATTGTCTATCATACTTTTGCCTTATATTTTGAATCGGCGCCCATATATTTTCTGGTGGAATTATCACAACCGCGGTCTTGTGCGTTTTCCGCGCCATTCTCATAAAGTTTAGTTTTAAATGCCTTTGCAAATCCATAGTTAATTTTTTATTTTTAAATCTGAAAAACAAAATTACCCAAAGTCGATGAAGTTCGTCGCAGATGTGATGCTTGGAAAACTTGCACGTTGGCTAAGGCTTATTGGCTATGATACAATCTATAATCCAAAACTTTCAGCGAAAGAACTTGTCAAAATTGCAAACGAAGAAGAAAGAATCTTTCTAACCCGAAGCAAAAGAGTCGCAGAGGAACTCGGAGCAAAAAATTTCTACATTGTAAAAGCAGAAAAATTTAAAGAACAATTAAACGAAGTGATAAAAAATTTAAACCTCGACACGGAGACGAATCTATTCTCACGATGTTCGCTCTGCAACACTGAAATAATCGAAGTTGAAAAATCAAGCATTATAAATTTAATCCCTGAAGAAACCGCGAAATCATTCGACGAATTTTATCAATGCCCGAAATGCGGAAAGATATATTGGGATGGATCACATACCGCAAGAATAATCAAAATCCTCAACGAGATCAAAAATGGCTGAAACGCAGATAAAATCCTGGAGAATAATCGATATAATCAATTGGGGTAGTCAATATCTTAAGTCCAAAGGAATCGATGAGGCAAGGTTGACAATCGAACTTATGCTTTGCCATGTTTTAAAATGCAGAAGGATTGACCTTTACATCGACTTTGAAAGACCACTTACAAAGTCCGAACTTGAAGAACTTCGCAATATTATTAAAAGACGACTCAAAAGAGAGCCTCTGCAATATATAATCGGAAAAACAGAATTTATGGGGCTTGAATTTAAAATCAATCCTAATGTATTGATTCCAAGACCTGAAACGGAAATACTCGTTGAAAAAGCAATTGAGACTATAAAGAAAGAATTCCCAAGCGAAACCACAGTTAAACTGCTCGACATCGGCACAGGAAGTGGAAATATAAGTATAAGCATAGCGAAATTTCTCGGGGAAAAAGTTAAAGTCGTTGGAATTGATCTGTCGGATAAAGCAATTCAAATAGCAGAGGAAAACGCAAAATTAAACAATGTTGAAAATGTAGAATTTATCTGCTTCGATTTTTTTGACACAGATTTTGAAAACAAATTCCAAAATCAATTCGATATAATTGTCTCGAATCCGCCGTATATTTCGACGGAAGAATTTGAAACCTTACAAGAAGAAATAAAAAATTACGAGCCAAGAATTGCTCTCACAGATGAATCAGATGGTTTGACCTTTTTCAGACGACTTGCGGATTTGAGTAGAAAAATAATCTCAAATCGTGGATTTATCCTCGCAGAAATGGCATACAATCAAGCGGAAAAAGTCAAAGAGATTTTTAAAAGCGCTGGTTATGAGGAAATCGAAACCTTCAAAGATTATCTCGGCTTCGAGAGGGTTATAAAAATAAAAGTTCAAAAGCTATGAGAGCACTCCTGCAAAGGGTATCTCGCGGAAGCGTGATGATAAACGGGGAAATTTACAGCCAAATTGGAAAAGGAATTGTCATTCTTCTCGGGGTAAAAAATGGCGATACTGAAGAAGACGCGAAATATCTCGCAAATAAATGCGCAAATTTGAGAATCTTTGACGACGAAAACAAAAGGATGAATCTTTCTGTCAAAGATGTAAACGGAGAAGCATTGGTCGTCTCACAATTTACGCTTTACGGAGATACAAGACACGGAAACAGACCTGACTTCACACAAGCATCGAAAGCAGAGGAAGCGGAAATTTTATATAATAAGTTCGTTGAATACCTAAAACAGGCGATTGGAGAAGACAAAGTTAAAACTGGTGTCTTCAAGGCAATGATGACAGTTGAAATTATAAACGACGGACCAGTGACATTACTCGTCGAGAGCAAGGGTGGTTGAAGTGGTTTTGAAAAATTCGTTCACATCAATTTTCATCTCTTCACAGATTTTCAAAAGCGAAAAAATTTCATCTTCAAAAAGCTCTTTCAAAAGTTCAATAATTGTATTTCTCTCCTCACCAACTCTGCAAGTTGCCCAGATAAGCCGACCTTTAAAATCTATCTCAATTCGGACGAATTTTTCGTTTAATTTTTGAGTCCTTAACTCAATGAAACCAAATTTTTTCTTCTCGATTTTTTTATCCATTTCCACCTCTGAATTTATTTTTAAATCGATGTGATCGTCCTTGCCTTTAAACTTTTTTTGTAGAGTTCACCATAAAGATAATACATAACAACATTTGCCCAAAATCCTGTCAAAAGCACACCAACAAAGCAAAGCGCAATCCCAAGCGAAGCAAGAAGTTGAACGAATACGCTCAAAAGAAAAACTATCACCGCATCCCCAAGATTGTCCCTGAACATCCCAAAAATATCCGAAATTGCAAAAGCATCGTTTATAAATTCACTTTCAGCAAATTTCCCAACAACAAAAGGAAAAATCAAAGTGAATAAAACCGCATAAAGAATCGACGAAAAAAAGAATAAAAGTGAAATTCCAGAGAATTCTCCCTCAAGTGACATTGGAATAAATGCGATTATCTCCCTGCCTTTAAAACTATCTATCTCAAATTCCGCGAAAGGTATGGTCAAAACTAAAAGAATGAAAAATGGGATAAGATAAACCAAGATGATGACAAGCAATTTAAACCCATTTGCGAGTTTTTGGCCTATGTTATCCCAATCTGGTAAAAGCTCCGACTCATCTTTAATTGTCCTCTTTGTCACCTCAACAAGATAACCGAGATAAATTAAAAGCGGAAAAATCAAAAAAGAGAATAAAATCATCAATCCACCAACAACAACTTTCCCAAACCAATTTTTTTCCTGAAATACAAACCTAAATCCCCTCTCAATGTTCATCGTCAGTTTCCCCCTTTTGTTTTGCCAAATCAATTATCCTACCCTCAACTTCTGACCTTATAACTTTTTGCTTCTTTACCGCTTCGATGAACACATCCCTATCTACAACGCCGAGGTTTTTAATCTCAACGCTGTTTTGTGGAATCCCAAACAAATTATAAAGGTGGTCCGCAACCCAATTATTTGTAACTATCGAATAAAACTTGTTCTCATCGAGCGGTTTTCCCCCAACCTCAATAGAAACAACCCTTTCATCAACATTTTTCCTCGAATCGATGACAACCTTCATCCCCGAAATTTGCATCAACTCCGCCTTCCCCGAAGCCTGCCACTCCATCATTTTTCTCAATGTTCTCCCATCAACCTCAAAAACGACAAATGTATTTCCAAACGGATTTATTTCCCAGATATCTCTAACCTTTATCTCTCCCCTTGGCAAATCTTTCCTCAATCCCCCCGAATTTTGAAATGCTATATCTGTCTTTGCAAACTCGCGCATAACATCAGCCTCCCAATTCCCAAGGTTGCTTTCGCCATAAAAATTTCTCTTCCAATCAACCTCAAGCCAACCTATCACCTGCCCAAATTCCTTATCGACCATCTTTTCAAGTTCCTCAACCTTCTTTAACGCCACTTTATCAGGTTCAACAATTCCATTTACAACGCGAATTAACTTGCCCTTGTATGAGTAAACAGAATCCCCATCAAGTTCGACATCAAGTTCAAGTTTTCCAAGATATTCGCCCCTTGAACCCGCTTGACAGATTATAACTCCGTTGACAATCTTTGGTTCAAATAAGGCTGTATGGCTGTGTCCCCCGATTATGACTTTTATCTCCGGAAATTTTGTCGCGATAATTGAGTCCCCCTCCACCCCAATATGAGTTAGAGCGACGATTAAATCGACTTTTTCTTTATTTTTCAACTCGTAAACATATTGCTTCAAAACTTTTTCAATGTCCAAAAGTTCAAGGTCTTTTAGATTTTCCCTAAGCGAGAGTTTGAAAAGTTCCGGTGTTGTAAGCCCAACGATTCCAATTTTTGCTTTTCCAACTTTTTTAACTATATACGGTTTCGCAAACAGTTTACCTTTTCTCTTATCCCAAAGGTTTCCCGCTAAAACATTAAACTTTGCCATCTTCAAATTTTCTTCAAGAGCATCCCTACCATAATCAAACTCGTGGTTTCCAAGAACCATAGCATCTGGTTTTATGATATTCATAAGTTCAATTTGCGACCTTCCTTTTGTAATTGATGAAATCGGTGTCCCTTGAAAATCATCCCCAGCATTTAAAACAACGACATTTTTCCGTTCATTTCGAAATTTATTTATCAATCCAAGCAAATTTGCAGTTCCACCAACATAACAACTTGTATCGCCGCAGGCTGAGCGCATCGGCACATTTTGGGAGTGGAAGTCATTCCAATGGAGTATCAAAACTTTTTCAAGGTTTTGAGAAAATAAAACTTGAACAAGAAAGACGATAAATAAAAAGAAGTGGAAAATTTTACGCATTATTTTTAACACCATTTTTTGTTTCTCGTGTTAATATACAAAATTAAAATTTTTCTGTCAACCTGCGTGATACTTGACTTTTTTATAAAAAATTTTCAAAATATAACTGTAAAACAAAATCGAGGAAAAGATATGACCCCGGAACTTGAAAAATACTGGAAAGCGGTTCAAGAGAGGGTTTGCAAGGTTTGTATAGATAGCGACCCGCTTGGGAATGGAGTTTGTAGAATTTCAGAAGCATCGATGTGTGGTGTAAAGGAGTTTTTTCCTAAAATTGTAAAAATTGTTCTTTCAGTTAAGAGCGACAAAATGGATGATTACATCATTGCCTTAAGGGAGAATGTTTGTAAAGAATGCAGAGAAACACCAGACGGCGTTTGTGAATTAAGAAATTCGGTTGAATGTGCCCTTGATAGATACTATCCCCTTATAGTTCAGGCAATTGAATCTGTTAATATAAGTTAGTTCTTTTATATAAGAATTAGATTGTTAACTATACTGTGGATATGTGGATAAGTCTTTGAGCGAAAATAACAGGTTTGGTTTATCATTTAAAATTTGCTTATGAATCAATTGTTTATGGATATTTTTGATATTAACTTGGGGGAAATAAAATAATAACGACTGTTAATTTAGTGTGGATAACTCTGATTTTATCAACATTTTAAAGTTATCCACAATCCAAATGTTGATAATTTTTTAACTTATCAACACACAACCCACACAAATTAACAACTTATCAACAAAGTTATCAACATTGTTTTTATTTTGAGTTGAATTCGATTTTCCTTCGTAAAGATTCGACGAGGTTTCTAAATTTTTCGCTTTTCTTCATATCTTCTTCGACGGATTGACATGCGTGAATAACTGTGCTGTGGTCTCTTCCCCCGAAATGTAATCCAATAGTTTTAAGAGATGAATCGGTAAGTTCCTTGCAGAGATACATCGCAATTTGTCTTGCTATCACAATTTCTTGTTTTCGAATCTTTGCTTTCAACATATCTGGCGGGATTTGAAAATGCTCACACACAACCCTTTGAATTTCTTCGATTGAAACTTTTACGGAGGTGTCCTTTACAATTGTTTTTACTACCTCTTTTGCAAGTTCAATGTCTATTTTCCTGTTTTCAAGCGATGATTTGGCTAATAAACTTATAAGACAACCTTCAAGTTCTCTTATATTTGAAGTTATATGAACTGCGATATATTCGATGACCTCTTGGGGAAGCTCGACTCCGCTATCCTCTGCTTTTTTCTTTAAAATTGCAATCCTCGTTTCAAGATCAGGTGGTTGAATGTCAGCTATCAATCCCCATTGGAATCTTGAAATCAACCTATCATCAAGACCTTTTAGCTCCTTAGGTGGTCTATCGCAAGATAAAACGATTTGCTTTCTTGCTTGATGAAGCGCGTTGAAGGTATGAAAGAAGTTATCCTGGGTTTTCTCTTTTCCGGCAAAAAACTGGATATCATCAACAATTAAAACATCAACGCTTCTATAAAAGTTGGAAAAATCGTTCACCCTGTCCTTTTGTATTGCTTCGACGAAATCGATCGTAAATTTTTCGCTTGAAACATAATAAACTCGTGAGGCTTTTTTATTTGCAAGAACATAATTTCCAATCGCTTGAATCAAATGCGTTTTCCCAAGACCAACTCCACCGTAAATTACAAGCGGGTTAAAAGATGTTCCGCCTGGGTTATTTGCTACCGCAAGTGCAGCTGCCCTTGCAAGTTGATTGCAATCCCCCTTGACGAAGTTATCAAATGTATATTTGGGGTTTAAATTGCTATCGAAAGGTTGAAGATCGTATGAACTTTTTACTTGAATTGAATAAGTTGGCTTTGAAGCAGGTTTTGGGGCTGGAGGAAGATTTATAGTTGCTTTGACCTCATCTGTTGATGAATTTTCCATAACTACAGAATAAACAAGTTTTGCGCCTTCTCCGAGAACTTTTGTTAGTGTTTTTTTGAGCAAACCGTAATAATGTTCCTCAAGCCATTCATAAAAAAATTGACTTGGGACTTGAATTGTAAGCTGTTTTCCTTCAATTTTGAGGGGAACAATCGGTTCAAACCAAGTTTTAAAACTCAATGGATTCACATTATCTCTGATTATCGCAAGACACTCATTCCAAATTGCTTTCGCGTCTACAGGTTCCTTTTGAGATAAGTCGCTTTGTTCTTTATTGAAAACTTCTTTGTTCAAATTTTCGCTCATATTTTAGCTCGGTTTTGATTTAGTTTTTTCTCCAAAATCTTTAGGGAAATTGAAATTTATCCACAATTTCAGGGAAAATGTGGATAACTTGTCGATAAATCACCAAGTCACTTTTGAGAGTTATCCACACTTATCCACAGGGTTATCCACATGCTTATACGTCTTAAATCTATTGATTTTTAATGAGATATTCAAAAGCCTCGGGAGATTATCCACAACCGGTCAAGTAAAAAGCAAAATTTCTATTTTGAGGTAAAAAATTTAATGCACAAAAATTTTTAGTTATCAACATGTTGTCTACACAAGTAAATTTTCCTTCTCAATTATTATTAAGCAAACTTTTCATTAAACGCAAGAGGTGGATGGATAAAAAGGTCTGTTTAAGATATTAACGCTTTTACAACTTCCTTTGAAAAAGTGTTGAAGGGTTTTTGAATTGAAACTTGAAACGTTCAAGGAAAATATATCAAGCAAAAAACAGGGCTTCAAGTTCGCCTAAGCTTGCCCTTCTTTAAGAAATATGTTTAATTTGTTCGGGTTTGTGGATAAACTCCGTCGCTTTCTAAATCTCTGATTGAAATTGCATCGGGTGATAGTCCAATTTAGTTCAGCTTATGATTTCAGGTGAATATATGATTTCATCATCGACGGGTGGATTAGGTTTAAATTTTTATCACTTGACCCCGATGTTTTCGAGGATTTTTTTCGTCACTTGGTTTATCTCGCCAAGTCCGCCAATTTTCTTTAGAATCCCTTTTTTAGTGTAGTAATCGAGGACGATTTGAGTTGACTCCCTATAAACTTTTAGCCTATTTTTTATCACATCTGGATTGTCGTCACTTCTTTGATAAAGTTCACCCCCACACCTTGGGCATTTGTTGTCTTCGGGGATTTTATCGATGAGAAGGTTATAGACCGCACCGCAATTTTTGCAAATACGTCTATTTGTAAGTCGCTTTATTATCTCATCATCGTCAACCTCAAGACTTATGACATAGTCTAGTTTTATGTTAAGTTCGTTAAATATCTGCTCAAGCGCTTCCGCTTGTTTGATTGTTCTGGGAAATCCATCGAGGATGAAACCATTTTTGCATCTTTCGGATGATAAAACTTCTTTTATGATTCCGATCATTATATCGTCAGGTACAAGTTCCCCTTTGTCCATATATGACTTTGCTTTAAGTCCGAGTTCGGTTTTGTTATTTACAGCGTCGCGGAGTATGTCGCCGGTTGAGATATGTGGTATGTTGAACATTTGAGAAAGGATTTGAGCTTGTGTGCCTTTTCCAACGCCAGGTGGACCAAAAAGTATGAGTCGCATTAATTTTCTCCTTTATTTATTTAGAATTGCAAGTTGTCCGCACGCTGCTTTTATATCTTCGCCAGCGTTGCTTCTGACGAAGACGGTTAGGTTATTCTCTCGTAGTTTTTGAGCAAATTCTTCAAGCTTTTTCGAAGGCTTTAAATTTTTTAAAATCGGGTCATTTCTTATAAAATCAACCGGATGAAACTTGATGAGGTTAATTTTGCAAGGGACAATTTTTGCAAGCTTCTTAAGTTTTTCCACATCTTCGTCGGTATCGTTTAAACCATCGAAGAGTATATATTCATAGGTAACTCTCAATCTGATTTTTTCATAATAATATTTTACTGATTCAATTATGGACGAGAGCGAAATTTTCTTAGCAATGGGAATAAGTTTGGCTCTTAACTCCTCATCAAGCGTGTGAAGGGAGATTGCGAGTTTAACTTTTCTTCCAGAGTCAGCGAGTTCCTTGATTTTATCTGGTAATCCAACGGTTGAAACTGTAATTTTTCTTGCCCCGATTCTTATGCCATCGTCGCTCGTTATTATATCGATCGCTTTTAAAAGATTTTTGATATTCAATAAAGGTTCACCCATTCCCATAAAGACGATGTTCGTTACTCTTCTGTCTGCATATTTTTGTGCTTGTATTATTTGGTCGACGATCTCTCCTGGTGAGAGATTTCGCTTGAATCCCATTGCTCCTGTTGCGCAGAACTTACAATCGATCGGACAGCCGACCTGGGTTGAGATGCATAGGGTTAGGCGTGATTCATCTGGGATGAGGACGCTTTCGATTTTTTCTCCGTCGTTTAGTTCAAAAAGAAATTTTATAGTGCCGTCACAGTTTGATTTTTCAAATGTCACAAGTTTTAATTCGTTTATCTGTGCAATTTGAGCGAGCTCGTCTCTATAACTTTTGGGCAGGTCTGTCATTTCGGAGTATGAATCAACTTGCTTATTGTAAAGCCATTTAAAAATTTGCCTTGCGCGAAATTTTTCCCAGCCAAGTTCAAGCACGAGCTTTTCAAGTTCAGGCAAAGTTAAACCTTTAAGCGATATATGTTCCTTGTTAATTATTTCCATAAACCGCTTTTAGATTGGTTTTGTAAAAAATTTATAAAATTTGGCAGATTTTATCAACATTAGAGTTTTATATATAATGCGACTATAGGGATCGCATCGATGGGGTTTCTTTAAATAAATCGTTTGCTTATTGATTAATATTGTTCAGCATATGACCAATATTATTCAGGCTTTTTGAGATGGTTTGTTTTGAAATTTCAGAAAAAACGCATTTTTGAGATGGCATTTATTTTGTTTTTTAACTCTTTTTGAAAGACGTCAATATAAAATTTATGGAGGTGTTGAAATGAAAAATTGGATTTTGGTTTTGGGAGTGATTGGAATTTTAATTTTAACCATTGCGGCCAAGCTTGGAAAGAGAAGGGAAGTTTACGAAGTTCAGAACCGTGATGATGAACTTCATTTGGAATTGTATGCACAATAAAAAGGGATGGAGAAATGTTAAAAGTATTTCTCTTCAATCGAACGAAGATACCGCTTCTTGAAAAGGCTTTGGATGCATATTCTTTAAGGCATAAGGCTATCGCATCGAACATAGCAAATATAACAACAATAGGTTATAAAAGGGTTGATGTAAAATTTGAGGATGAGTTAAGGGAAAGTTTGAGTGGTGAGTTGATAAAAGGGGTTAAGACAAGCGAGAAGCATATTTCAATTGGTGCGAAAGATATTCGTGAGATTGAACCCGAACTTGTTCAGGGAAATCCTTTGTATAATTCTGACCCGCTTGCAAGTGGTGTGAACAATGTCGACATCGACTATGAAATGGTTGAACTTGCGAAGAATCAGATAAGGTACAAACTTGCTTCCCGATTGATAGCTGAGTCGTTCAGGGGAATTCAAAAAAGCATAAGAGGAGGTGGCTTATGAAGGTTGAAAAACTTTTTGCATCGTTTAACATAAGCGCGATGGGGTTGAGCGCACAGAGGAAGAGGATGACGGTGATTGCGGAGAATATTGCAAATGTTGAAACTACCAAGACGGAAAATGGCATGCCTTACAGAAGAAAAATCGTTTTAATGCGAGCAACGCCGGGCGAGGATTTTACCTCTGTTTTGAAAAGAAAGACAATTGAACTTATGACAACAGATGGAAAACATCTTCCTTCTAATTCAGTTGAATTTATTGAAAGCGAGGGCCTGGTGAAAGGCGTTAGAACGGAAGTTGCGGAGGATAATTCCCCTGGGCGACTTGTTTACAATCCTGAACATCCGGATGCGGATGAAAATGGATATGTCCATATGCCGAATGTTAACATAATTGTCGAAATGGTTGATATGATTTCAGCAAGTCGTGCTTATGAAGCAAATGTAACTGCATTTAACGCAGCGAAAAACATAGCAAAAGATGCTTTGGAGATTTGATATGAAAGTTGAAGGCATAAACAATTTTGTCAATTTTAACTTTGAAAATTTCAAGGTTAATCGCCCGGTGGAAGTTTTGAGTAAGGAAGAGGTTGAATTTTTCGAGAAACTTTTTCCGGAGAGGGCGGATGAGATAAAGAGATATTACGATTCACAAGGGCAGGAGATTTTTGAATTAGGGAAAATAATTAACAAGAGGGTTTAATATGCTAAAGCCGGTCGATAGCACGGGCTATCCTGAAACTTTGGGACGGGAGAAGGTAGAAAGAGCAAAGGAAAATGTTGAAAGTTTTCAAAATGTGTTGAAGCAGTTTATAAAAGATGTTAATGAACTTCAAAATTCCGCAGGTGAAGCCATTGAAAAAGCAATCGCTGGGGAGATAACTGATATTCATGATGTGATGATAGCGGTTGAAAAAGCGAAAACAAGTTTTGAGCTATTGGTTGAGGTTAGAAATAAGATGCTTGAAGCATATAAGGAGTTGATGCGTTTGCAAGTTTAAACAAAATTTTAAAATTTGATGGGCTTGTTTGAACAGTTGAAAAATTTTTGGGGAAAGTTATCTGTTGCGAAGAAGATTTTATTGATAAGTTCTGTTCTCGCTTCGATTATTGGTTTTATTTTTCTGATGTCGTGGGTCCGGGAGCCTGAGTATGCGGTTTTATTTTCAAATCTTGAGCCTCAAGATGCGAGCAAGATAGTTGAAAGGTTGAAGGAGAAAAAAGTTGAATATAAACTTACAGATAACGGTCGAACAATACTTGTTCCGAAACAAAATGTTTATGAGTTGCGACTCCAATTTGCCGGCGAGGGTTTGCCAAATTCGAGCATAGTCGGTTATGAAATTTTTGACAGGAGCAATATCGGTGTTTCTGATTTCGTTCAAAAAATAAATTACAAGCGGGCTCTCGAAGGCGAACTTGCAAGGACGATTTTGCAGATAGATGGGGTTGAAGCAGTGCGCGTTCATATCGTCATACCGGAGAAAGCTCTTTTCAAAGAAGATCAGAAGGAGCCCACTGCATCGGTAATCTTGAGATTGAAACAGGGTACAAAATTAAGCAAAGAAAACATTCAAAGCATTTCCTATTTAGTTGCAAATAGTGTGGAAGGTCTTAAGCCGGAAAATGTAACGGTACTTGATTCGCGTGGAAGGTTGCTTTCAGATGAATCCTACTCGGACCCGCTTGCGAAAGTCAGCAGTAAACAATATGAGTTGAAAAGAAATGTTGAACAATATCTTGCAGATAAAGTTCAAAGTTTGCTTGACGGATTTTTGGGGCCAGGGAATTCGATAGTCAGAGTCGATGTCGAGCTTAATTTTACTCAGGTTGAGAAGACGATTGAGGAATACGACCCT
This sequence comes from Candidatus Kryptoniota bacterium, assembly GCA_041640855.1. Lineage (GTDB taxonomy): Bacteria > Bacteroidota > Ignavibacteria > Kryptoniales > Kryptoniaceae > Kryptonium. The sequence continues at coordinate 131,173 of JBEPZK010000001.1, read as the reverse complement.
GATAAAACTGTCGTCAGGAGCGAGCAAGTGACTCAAGAGAGGAGCAGTTCGGTTGATTCTACATTTGCAAGCACAAGTTCACAAAGGAGCAACACGATAACAAACTATGAAATTAACAGAACATTACAAAGGATAGTTGAAAGCGTTGGAAATATAAAACGTTTATCCGTTGCTGTCCTTGTAAACGGCAGTTATAAGGTGAGCGAGGTAGGCGGAGTTAGAAAGGTTGAATATGTCCCGCGGGATGAGGAACAGATTCAAAAGTTGACCGAGGTCGTAAAAAATGCGGTTGGGTTCAATCCCGAAAGAAATGACCAAATTTCGGTTGTTAACGTTCCATTTGAGTTAGGTGGAGAGGGGATGGAATTTGTATCTCATGAAACCCGCGAAAAGAAAGAAGAATGGCGCGACCTCGTTGAGAAAATTGTGATTGGTTTCGCTATCCTTGCTTCGGTGGTTTTGATTTTCTCACTCCTTGGGAAATTAAAGGTGAGAAGAGAAATTCCAACGGTTGAGGTGAAGGAATTCTCAAGGGTTCAACCGCAGGTATCGCTTAAGGAGCCGGAGCAAAGCGTCGTTCAAGAGGAGATCGAGCCAATATCTGAAGCGGAAATTGAATTAGAAAGGCTCAAGAAAGAGCAAATAAGAGGAAAGGTGACCGAATATATACGTGAAAACTCGGAACAAGCGACGAGGTTAATTAAAGTTTGGTTACTTGAAGAAGAGAAACCAAAATGGCAAAAGCGTTAAATCTCAAATATGAAAATTTAACCGGGCGACAAAAGGCTGCGATTTTACTTCTTGCGCTCGATGTCGAAACCGCATCGAAGGTTTTTCGGCATCTTGAACCGCAGGAGATGGAACAACTTGCGATTGAGATTTCATCTCTTGAGGGAGTTTCATCATCCGTTGTGCAGGCTGTTATGGAGGAGTTTTTTCAAATGATGAAGGCGCAGGAGTATATAATCGTTGGCGGATTTGAATATGCTAAGACGTTGCTTGAGAAATCGCTTGGACCGCAAAAGGCGACAGAGATAGTTGAAAAAGTTCATGGCATGACCCAGATAAAGGGTTTTTCTGCTCTGAAAAAGGCGGATGCAACTCAACTTGCAAACTTTTTACAAAAGGAACATCCACAAACAATTGCCCTTATCCTTTCTCATTTACCGCTTGAGCAAACAGCAAAGGTGATAAGCCAATTTCCAGATGATTTGCGAGTTGAGGTTGTCTATAGGATCGCAAAACTTGGGAAAATTTCGCCGGTAGTTTTAACCGAACTTGAGAACGTCGTTGACACTATGGCTGAGACATCCCTAAGTCAGGAGGTCAGCGCAACTGGTGGGGCAAGAGCTGTTGCAGGAATCCTTAACAAAATCGGTTCCCAAGAAGCACGTGAGCTTTTGCAAAGAATCGAGGAACAAGACCCAGACCTTGGGGCAGAGATAAAAAGATTGATGTTCTTGTTTGAGGACATAATCTATATCGACGATAGAAGCATACAGCGAATTCTCCGCGAGGTTGATAAGAAAGACCTCGCGCTTGCCCTTAAGGGTGCGGACCAAAGAATTCGGGAGAAAATTTTCAAGAATATGTCCGAAAGAGCAGCTGCTATGCTACAAGAGGAGATACAATACATGGGACCCGTGCGTTTGCGTGAAGTTGAAGCTGCACAGATGAGAATTGTCGAAGTTATCAAACGACTCGAAGAAAATCAGGAAATCATAATTGCTGGTAGAGGAGGTGAAGAGGACATTGTCTACTAAAGTGATAAAAAACAAAGGATATTTTGAGAGACAGAAATTTTCATTTGAGGAATTAAAACTCGAAGAGGGAAAAGATTTCAAACCGGTCGAAGCACAAAATCGAAACGTCGCGGTCGATGTCGACGAAAAACGAGCTCGTGAAGATGGAAATGTTAAGGAGAAAATAGATATTGAAAGCATAATTGTACAAGTAAGAAGGGAATACGAAGCAAAAATTTCAGCGGCGTATCAGCAAGGTTTCAAAGAAGCAGAAAAAGTTTTGAGGGAAAAAATAAACGATGAATTAAAGGAGCAAATTTCAAGGTTTGAGCAATTGTTTAAAAATTTTTCAGACGAAGTTGAAAATTTGGGGAAAACAATCGAGAGCATGGTTATTTCGCTTGCGGTTGAAATAGCCAGGAAAATTGTGAAAAAAGAGATAGAAAGAGATGATAACTTTGTTATAAACCAAGTTAAAGATGCTATAAAAAGGGTGATTGGAGTTGAAAGAATAAAGTTGAGGATCAATCCGGAGGATGAAAAATTGATAAAGGAACTTAAACCAGAACTTTTACAAATCGCTGACTCGACCCACGATATAATCGTTGAGCCGGATCCAAGCATTGAGAGGGGTGGTTGCATAATTGAAAGCGAATTGGGAAATGTCGATGCGAGAATATCAACACAATTTTCACTTATCGAAAACTCATTGATCGAAACTTTAAATCAGCAATGATAAACTTTGAATCAAGGGTAAAAAAATATCTCGATAAACTTGAACATCTTGATTTGATAAAGGTAAACGGCAGGGTAACCCAGGTCGTTGGGCTTGTGATTGAATCAATAGGTCCTTCCGCTTCACTTGGTGAAGTTTGCAGTATTAAGTCGAGAAACGATGAAACTATTTGTCTTACCGAGGTGGTGGGATTTAAAAATAACCTTGTCCTTTCGATGGCTCTTGATGATGTGAATAAAATAAGTTTGGGATGTGAAATCGTCGCAACTGGAAAAACATTTTCGATTCCTGTTGGGAAAAAACTTCTCGGAAGAGTTATAGATGGCCTCGGTCGCCCAATTGATGGAAAAGGATGGATTGAAGCAGAGGAAATGAGGTCGATTTACAATCAATCGCCAAGCCCGCTTGAGAGGCAAAGGATAACCCAGCCTATAGCTACTGGGGTAAGAGCTATTGACGCACTTTTGACATGTGGAAAGGGGCAGAGGATTGGAATTTTCGCAGGGAGTGGCGTTGGAAAGAGCACGTTGATGGGGATGATAGCAAGGCATACGAATGCAGATGTAAACGTAATAGCTTTGATCGGTGAAAGGGGCAGGGAAGTTAGGGATTTTATCGAAAAAGAACTTGGAGAAACAGGGCTTTCAAGAAGCGTCGTTGTTGTAGCTACAAGCGATAAACCGCCGTTGATAAGGGTTAAATCTGCGTTTGTTGCGACGACAATCGCTGAGTATTTCAGGGACCAAGGATTTGATGTTATGTTTATGATGGATTCACTCACACGCGTTGCGATGGCTCAGCGTGAAGTTGGGCTTGCGATAGGTGAACCGCCGACGACGAAAGGTTATACTCCATCCGTTTTTGCGCTTTTGCCAAGGCTTGTCGAACGTGCTGGGACATCTTCAAAGGGTAGCATCACAGCTTTTTACACTGTCCTTGTCGAAGGCGATGACCTCAACGAACCGATTGCTGATGCAGCAAGATCAATTCTCGATGGGCATATAGTTCTTTCAAGAAAACTTGCGAATATGGGACATTATCCGGCGATTGAACCTCTCGAAAGCATAAGTAGGCTTATGCCGGATATAGTTACACCAGAGCATAAAAAATCCGCCGAAAAAATAATCGATATTCTCGCAACATACAGAGAAGCAGAAGATTTGATAAACATCGGCGCTTATGTTCGCGGAAGTAATCCGAAGATTGACAAAGCTTTGCAGGTGATAGGGGATATAAGGGATTTTTTAAAGCAGGATATGAAAGAGAAAGCGGAGTTTCAAGATTCTGTTGAACGTTTAATTTCACTTGCAAAATTAATTTGAGTGAGGAAATGGCACGGTTCAAACTTGACCCTATTTTAAAAGTTCGCCAGTTGCAGGAGAAAAAATACAAAAAGGAACTGAGCGAAATTAAAGTAATTCGCGAAAATGCCGAAAAATTATTAGAGAACCTCGAAGCTGAAAAAATGCGCCAAATTGAAAACATAGAAGATGAGGAGAGAATTAAAGCCATCGATTTGCAGATGCAATATGCTTATTTGAGCACAATTTCAGCGCAGGTCGAAAGACAAAAAAATATGATAGAAAAAATTTTAATGGAAGAGGAGAAAAAACGAGATATCCTCATCAAGACTAACCAAAATAAAAAGATGCTTGAGAAATTAAAACAGGGTTTCGTTGAAGGGCTTTTAAAGGATTCCCAAAAGAAGGAGCAAGCTCTTTTCGATTCAATCTCCCATAGGTCAACATTGAACAGGTAAAATATGGAAAAGTCTTTTATAAGCTACATACTTGCTTTCATTTTTTCTTTCGTCACGATATTTGAGGGTATGTATGTTCTTTCCAAAATTTATCCCGAACTTTTTAGACCGCTTTCAAAATCGGACGCTATCGCTGTCGCATCAGTTCAAAAAGACTCGGTCTCAATCGCTTGGGAGGATACAAGTTCAATCGGGCTTGAATATGTCGAGGCGTATAAACTTGACAGTTTGAAGAAAGAGTTTGAACGAGTCTCGGATGAATTAAGGAAGTATAAAGACAGCGTTAACGCGCTTTATAGAATGGTTCGCAAACTTGAAGTTGAGAACAAAGAAAAAGATGTATATATAAGCAGGCTTCAAGCACAGATTTCGAAATACCAAGATGAGAAAATTAAATCGATTGCAAAAATTTATGAAACGATGGAGCCAAGTTCAGCTGCTAAAATCCTTGAGAATATGCCCGCGGACCAAGCAATTACGATTATCTTAAATATGCAAAGACGCCAGGCTGGTAAAATACTTGCTGAGATGAACGCTCAGAAAGCGACACAACTTACAAAGATCAACGGAAAATGAACATTAACTTTTCAAACATACTTAATCTGCTCGAAGCAAGGCAGGAAAATTTTGATATCAAGCAAGGCGAGAAGAAAAGCATGTTGGATTTTTCGAATGATTTGAGTTTGTCCACGGTTTTTTCAGCTATTCTCACAGAAATTATTTCAAAATCTACAAATGCAAATTCAGAAGCAAATCAGAAGGGCATTTTTAAGGTCTTATCTTCATTCACTTCGAATCAAACTAACGTCGAAATTTCGCAAAGAGGTGAATTAAAAGAAGCAAACGTTAAGGTTGAAAATGAAACCGTTGAATTTTCAAATCTTATGCAAAAGTTTTTGGTAAAGCAGAGGAATATTTTGACATCACTTCCTGAAGAAAATGGTTTTCTTTTGAGTCCAATTCGATTTGATGCTGAAGTTAAAAATAATGGGGGGACACTAACTGAATTTGCCCCAAGTGTCAAAGGGCAAGCAAATGAACATAAGCTTGGTTTTATTTTGAAACCCGGGCAAAAAATTTCATCAAAAGATGTTTCTGATGTAGTTAAAACAGGGATAAATATTAATTCGGAAAAAGTTGAAAATTCTGCTTTTGATTTAATTATAAGGCCAAAGGTTTTTGCGAGCGATTTGAAAGGGCATCAAGTTATCTCTCTAGAAACGATAAGTCGAAATAAAAAGCAAGCGGAGAAGCCTTTGGATAAAGCAGTTGCTACTTCTGATGACGGATATAATTTGACGCAAGTGATTGAAGCTAAAGTTTTGTTCGATGGAAGTGAAAGTTTAAGGATGAAATCAAGGGGTGAGTCGAAAATTGGGAACAGCGAAAGCGATTTTAAAGTAAAAGAGGGGAATGCAATTTCAAGCGATGGAGTTCGAAAGGAAGAAACGTATTTTATTAAATTTGACGAGTTGATTCATAAAACGAGTGAAAAAAGTGGTAATGTTAAGGATAATTTATTCGATTATATTACCAAAGTTGATTTAACATCTCACGCTGGAAAATTTGAGGCTTTTAACGATGCTATTGAGGGCGAGGTTATAGTGAGAGAAGGCGTGAAAATTCAAGATGTCGTCGATGTCGTTAAAAATTCGATTTTGTCAGGGGAAAATTCAAAAGATGTTGAACTTGTACTCAGGCTTGAGCCTAAAGAGCTTGGCGAAGTCATTGTGAAAATTTCGCACGGTGAAAAAGGATTTAACATTTTATTTGAGGTTAAAAGCATCGAAGTTAAGCAAACGATTGAATCGAGCGTAAACAATTTAAAATTGATGCTTGAAACAAGCAATGTCAATCTTGAAAAAGTTGGGGTTATGTTCAGCGACTTGGATTTGAATCCGGAAGGTTCAGGGCGCGATTATGGATGGAGAAAATTTTCACAAAAGAAGGAAATTAATTTAAATGAGCCTGTGAAATTTTACGGTGGAAGTTTAATTGAAGCGATAATTTAAAAGGAGGTCGATATGGAACGGATGAATTCAGTTCAAGATCTGAGAAATTTGCCCGCAGTTGGAAGCTATGTTCAACGCTCGGGCAAGGCTATACTTTCAAAGGATGATTTTCTGAAACTTTTGATAACGCAGCTTAATTATCAAGACCCGTTGAATCCAATTCAAAGCACGGAATTTGCAAGTCAACTCGCTCAATTTGCTTCGGTTGAACAACTTTACAATATCAATTCAAATCTTCTCAAAAGCATCGATGCAAATTATGCGACGAATCGTTCGATAACGAACGCTTTGGTTTCAAATCTTATCGGAAAGAAAGTTGCGGTTTATGGTGATGTTTTGAAACTTGAAGATGGTGGAAGTGTTAAGTTTGGTTATGATTTAAAGGGCGATGCGAAGTCGGTTGAGATTAAAATCGTCGATTCGCTTGGAAATGTCGTCAGAAGTTTCAAACACGGCGAGAGAAAGGCAGGGAAATATGACTTTGTCTGGGATGGTAAAGATGATTCAGGGCGTGCTTTACCTTCTGGAAATTACACAATCAAAATCGAAGCAGTTGATAAAGAGGGCAAACCAGTAGTTTTGAATACTTATGTTATGGGAATTATTGAAGGCGTGAGGTATAAACCAGATGGAGCGATTGTTTTAATCGGTGGCGTTGAATTTAACATCGCAGACATAATTGAAATATGGAGGTAAAGATGGAAGTCAACGGAGTAAAAGTTCCATTCATCCCAATTGGTGGAGTTGAAACTTTAAAAAGAGATAACGTTAGTGTAAGGATACCTGAGTTCGATGCAAGATTTGATGATATTTTAAGGAGCGAGATTGAGAAGGTAAAATTTTCGAATCATGCGTTGAGGCGTCTTGAGGAGAGAAACATTGAATTAAGCGATGAAGATTTGTCACTTTTGAACGATGCGGTTTCGCGTGCTGAGCAGAAGAACACGCGCGATGTTTTAATTTTGTTGCGAGACATTGCCTTTATTGTGAATGTCAAAAACAGAACCGTTGTGACGGTTGTCGATGGGGAAAGTATGCGAGAGCACATTTTCACAAACATTGATGGAGCGGTGATAATTTGAGATGGGGCTGGACCTCGTTTGAGGGGGCCCCGCATCTCGCTGAACGACCGAGGCGAGATTAAAAATTGAAAAATCAAAAACAAAAGGAGGTAGTTAAAATGTCATTTCTCAGGTCTTTGTTCTCAGGCGTTTCGGGATTGAGAAATCATCAAATAATGATGGATGTAATTGGGAATAACATTTCAAACATCAATACCATCGGATTCAAATCAGCACGCGTCTCTTTTAGCGAGACATTTGCGCAAACATTGCGCGGGGCCACTCAACCTTCAGCTGAATCTGGTGGGACAAATCCACTTCAAGTTGGGCTTGGGATGAATATAAGTTCAATCGATACGATTTTCACGCAGGGAAATCTTGAGACGACAGGGCAGGTGACAGACCTTGCGATTCAAGGTAGTGGATTTTTTATCGTTAAAAAAGGAGGAAGAAATTTCTTCACAAGGGCAGGAGCTTTTAGATTTGATGCAAACGGGAATCTTGTCGATTCCGCAACCGGTGCAATCCTTCAGGGTAAAATGGCTGACTCTTCAGGCGTTGTCCCACCAGGAGCAAAACTTGAAGATATAAAAATTCCATTCGGTCAAAAATCACCAGCGAAGGCAACATCGCTTATAAAACTTACTGGTAATCTAAATGCTGGTGGGGAACCGAAAGGTAATATTTTAAGAAGCGCACGACTTTACGCAGTTGAAGATGGGAAATCAGATGTAAATAATTTGCTTGCCACTGGAACTGCCAATACTGTTATAACAGGGATGATATCAGGTTCAACAACTGTTACGGTTCAAGATGGAACAAAGGTTAAGACTTATGTTTATGTAGATAGAGATGGTGGCGTCGGAGATGGAAACTTCCATACCTTGAAAGATTTGATCGATGAGATAAACAATGATTTCACCGGCTCACTATCAGCCTCGATTGATTCGCAGGGCAGAATCGTCATCACTTCACTACTTGACCAAACAGTTTCAATAACAAGCAACAATCGAATTTTTGAAACCGCTCTTTCTGGTTTGAATGGGAATTACACCGCAAGCGGAAGCAAATCCTCGGATAAATTTTCACATGTGGCTCGTCCCGATGACCTGTTGATTAACTTAAGAGATGCACAAGGAAATGACATTGGTCTCGTTGCAGGTGACACAATCACAATCGACGGCAAAGTTGGCGGAAGAGATATAAGCACAGTCAATTTTTCAGTGACTCCAACTTCAACGTATAAAGATTTCGCCGACGCTGTGAAAAACGCCTTTAGAATTAACAATTCAAAAGGTGTCCAAATCGATCCTGATACAGGTTCTCTTGTAATTTACGCGGATGGTGGCAAAGCTTATGAGATTACGGATTTGAACATTTCTGCTTCAGGCAGGGATAGATTTAACTCAATCTTTGAAAATAAACCCGGTAATTGGCTTGAAACGCAAAAAGCTGAAGATGTGGAGGCTTCAACAACTGTAACAGTTTATGACTCTCTTGGGAACAAACATAACATAACTTTAAAATTCGTTAAGGATGCGACGACGCCAAATCAATGGTTATGGACTGCGAGTGTAAGTGGGAAAGAAGTGATAATTGCTGGTGGAAGTGGAAAGATAGTTTTTAATTCAGATGGCTCGATAAGAAGCTTCTTTTTTGATGACGGTAGCTCAACTTTAAGAATTGACCCGGGCGATAATTCCGCTAAGACGCTTGAAATAGTCATCGACCCAGGAAAAATTGGTGAATTTTCAGGAATTACGCAGATGGAAGGTTCATCAAGTTTAATCGCTGACCAAGATGGATACGGGCTTGGATTTTTGAATACGATTTCAGTAAATGAAGATGGCAAGATTCTTGGCATATTTTCAAATGGAACCGTTAGAGTGCTCGCTCAAATTCTCGTCGCTACTTTTAATAACCCAAGTGGATTGTTAAGGGTTGGCGATAATATGTTTGATATCTCTGCAAATTCAGGCGCTCCTATAATCGATGAGCCAGGTTCAGCGATACAGTCGAAGATAATGTCGGGCGTCCTTGAACAATCAAACGTTGACCTTGCGGAGGAATTCACGCGTATGATAATAGCTCAGCGCGGTTTCCAAGCAAACGCTCGAATCATATCAGTCAGCGATGAATTTTTGCAAGAGATTGTTAATTTGAAGCGTTAAAACACCAAATAAATCGCTATTGTAATGATTAAGGTAACAAGGTTAAATGGGCAAGAGATTGTGGTAAATGCTGAGTTAATTGAATATCTTGAGGCGTCACCTGATACGATTATAGCGCTGACGACGGGCAAGAAAATTATGGTCAAGGAAAGTGTTGATGAGGTTATCGAAAAGATAATTGAATATCGAAAAAGATGTCTTGTTTATGTCCCGGCCCCGGCTGTCCGCAAGTCCGAAGGTGAGCAATAGAAATTATTTTTTGACTCTGTAAAGGACAGCCGGCGGGTTTTCTGAAATTGCTACCGGCTCGAGAAATGGTGGTGGGGAAGTATAATTGAAAAGACCTGAGAGCTCTCTGCGAAGGTAATACTCGATCCAACTGTAATAAAGATATGATGCGTTTAATTTTTTAAGTTCTTCGAAAAGTTGATCGTAATTGTTCACAAGTGGAAATGGTTTAAATTCCATATCAAGGTAGTATGCGATGTTGGGTTTCCTTGCGACGATGATTTTGCCTCTTTCGGAATCCCCAAATTTTGATTTAAATTCGTTTGCAATGTAGAGTATATCGAAAGGTTGATTTTCTAAATCGTTTTTGATCATCTTTGAAATTTTCGGAAGCGAAATCAAATTTAGAAAGATCCATATAATTAACCAACTGTATTTCGTTTCATCTATTTTTTTCAAATTCAGTATGCTATATCCAATTGAAAGATATGTCGGCAGAAGATACATCGAAAATCTTTCGCTGTAAAACACAAACACAAGAACCAAGAAGAAAAAGAAACTCGATGTAAAATACGCAAGTTTTGCTTTATCTATTTTTTGGGTTAAAAGAAAAATTAAACCGATTATAAAAAGCAATGTGAATTGCCATCCACACAACTGTGTTAAATCCCTCCATAAGTGGTCGATGAAATTCAAAACAGATTTTTCTATAAAAAGCCCGGGGTCGCGCAGGAAAACATCCATAAGTGATTTATACTCTTTCGATGCGTCAAACCAGAAATTGTCCCATGGGATTTTACCTTTGGCGTACATTTCATAGGCTATGTTAAGGTAATTTCTATTGTAAAAAAATTCCCCACGCTTTATATATGAATAAATTGACCACGGCAGAAGAAAAACAAAATAACCAGCAAGCGTTGGAATTATTTTTGCAATCGCTTTTTTGAAGTTCTCATAATTTAAAATTAAAACTATCGCAGGCAAACCGAGAAGTAGCGCGATCCCATTGTATCTTGTCAAATACGCATATCCACCGAACAAGCCCGATAAAAACAGTAAAGTTATTCTACCATTTAACGCGCCAACAAAAGCGAAAAACACTGCGGACGAGACCAAAAGATTGAAAAACATATCCGTGCCACAAACATAAGAATATCTCAAAAATGTCGGATTTAAAATCAAGGTTAACGAGACGAGGAAGGCGATTTTATCGTTGAAAATTTTTTTCAAAAGTTTGAAACTTATCAAAATTACAAGCGCGGATGAAATTGCGGAAATTATCAAACCAGATTTAAAAAAATCTTTAATCACAATTGAAACCAGAGCAATCATCGCTGGATATCCGGGTCCGCGAAATTCACCAACATTTACAATTCCATTTAAAATGTTCCTTGCCTCTACAGCATAATCCCAGAAGAAATCGGTCTCAATATCATAGTTTCCGACTTTTCTATATCCAAGTGAGAAACTCAACACGCCGACCAAATAAACAAATGAAATGAGCAAAATCAATTTTTCAAAATTTACCTTTTGCGGTTTTACCTCCTTCTTGGGATTTTTCATCGGTTAATATTTTTGTTTTTGGCTTTTAATTTAATTTAAATCAAAACCACGTATATTAGCAACAGCCTTTAGATGGATGCGCTTTGTCTAATCTTGTTGATTTCAGCGGTGGTGAATTTGAATTTTAAATCGGTTTGATTGTAAATTGAAACAAGGAACAAAAATTATCGAAAATAAATTTAAATTTTTAGAGAAAATCAAAATTTAGGAGGCGTTTTTAAGATGAGAAAACTTGGGGTTTTAATTTTGGTCTTGGCTATAGCATCGATCGGGGTTGCACAGCAAGGTCCATTTGGAAAGAATAAGGTTCAATACAAAGAATTTAATTGGTATTTCATCCGAACTGACCATTTTGATGTTTATTTCACTGACGGCGGATATGAACTTGCTGAATACACTGCGAAAGTAGCTGAAGACGCTTATGTTAAAATAAGCAAGCTATTGCGTTACGAGATAATAAATCGCATTCCGATAATCGTTTACAATTCCCACAACGATTTTCAACAGACTAATGTCGTCGCGGAATATCTTGAAGAAGGTATAGGTGGTGTGACGGAGCTTTTCAAGAACAGAGTTGTAGTTCCATTTGAAGGTTCATACAGACAATTTCGCCATGTCATTCACCATGAGCTTGTCCATGCTGTGATGAATGATATGTTCTACGGTGGTTCTCTTCAAGCAGCTTTGATAAACAACATCCAACTTCAGCTTCCAATGTGGATCGTGGAAGGATTGCCTGAGTTTTCAGCTTTGAGGTGGGATGTCAACTCAGATATGTTTATGAGAGATGCCACAATAAGTGGTTACCTTCCGCCGATAGAATATCTCGATGGTTACTTTGCTTATAGAGGGGGGCAGTCGGTGTTTTGGTATATTTCGAGAAGATATGGAGATGAAAAGATAGGCGAGTTAATAAACAGAATTAGAGGTTTAAGAAGCGTCGAAGCCGGAATAAGAAGTTCGCTTGGAATTTCATTGAAAGAGCTTTCGGATAGATGGACAAAGGAACAAAAGAAGTTATATTGGGCTGATTTCGCGAAAAGAGAATCGCCGGATGACTTTGCAAAGAGGTTGACTGACCATCAGAAGAAAGGCAACTTCTATAACACAAGCCCTGCTATTTCGCCAACTGGGGATAGAATCGCTTTTATTTCTGATAGAGATGATTATTTTGATGTTTTCATAATGTCCGCAATCGATGGGAAAATTATAAAAAAGATTGTCAAAGGCAATAGAACCAAGAATTTCGAAGAGTTACATTTATTAACCCCTGGTTTAACTTGGTCTCCCGACGGCAATAAAATAGCCCTTGCAGTTAAAAGCGGCGATAAAGATGCAATTTTTATAATCGATGTGAAAACTGAAAAACAACAGAAAATTTCATTCGACCTCGATGGGGTTTTCTCTGTTGACTGGTCAAGGGATGGGACAAAACTTGCGTTCGTCGGTTTAAAGAATGGGCAATCCGATATATACGTTTATGACTTACAAAATAGAACGCTCGTTAATTTGACAAACGATATTTTCAGCGATGCAGACCCAGTGTGGTCGCCGGATGGAAAATTCATCTACTTTTCATCTGATAGAAAAGATTACGTTTCGAGGAATTTGATACCCGAAGGTTTCAAGATGTATAACTACGACCCAAATCAATACGATATCTATTCTATAAATATCGAAACTTCGGAGATAACCAGAATCACGTACACAGATTATTGGGATGAAACATCGCCGGTTGTTTCTCCAGATGGCAAAAAAATTCTTTTCATCTCTGATAGAAATGGGATAAATAACATTTATGAGAAAAACCTTGAAACCGGGGTTGAGAGACCTTTGACTAACTCCGTCAGTGGTATATATCAATTATCGATCACATATGATGGTTCTAAGCTTGCTTTTTCATCCTTCTATAACGGTGGATTTGATATCTTTTTGATGCGTCAACCATTTGAGAGAAAACTTGATGTCAAAGAACTTGAGCCAACGATTTTTGTAACCGAATTTTTAAAGGAAAAGGAAAAAGAACTTGCTAAGATAAAAGGGTCTGAGGTTGGTAAATCCGCAAGCACTTTGGATACAACCACAGTTAATCTTTATGGAAGCGATATAAAAGTTAATTTGCGAAACTATATCTTCGCTGACATATTCAGGCAGGATAGTTTGATGATGTCGATCAAATCAAGGCTTGATTCCTTGAGACCGCCTGATAATCTTGATGAATATGGACGTTACAAAATCTACAGGTACAAAGTTAATTTCACGCCCGATTTAATCTATACCAACGCAAGTTACAGTACATTTTACGGCGTCCTCGGGGAAGCCTTTATGATGTTTAGCGATATGCTTGGAGATCATCAGATTTATCTTATCACAAGTCTTGTCTTCGACCTTAAGAATAGCGATTATGCATTCGCATACTTCTATCTTCCGAAGCGAATTAATTGGGGAATTGAAGCCTTTCATATAGCAAGATTTTTTGGTATTGGTGATCAATACAATCCTCTTTATTATAGATACAGGCTATACGGTGGGACTTTGATGGGTTCTTATCCGATTGATAAATTTAGAAGAATCGATTTTGGGCTTGGATATTACAATGTGGTTGGTGAATACCTCGATTTTCCGGAGATGGGCGAAAGGTCAGTTATTTTGATGCCATCGGTTACTTATGTTCATGATAATGCCTTGTGGAGATATATTTTCCCATCGAACGGGGAAAGATATTATCTTTCGTTTTATGCTAGCCCGAAGCTTGGTTCAAATGGACTTCAATTTTTAACTGGAATTTTCGACTACAGAAAATATTTCAAACTTTGGAACGATTATAGCGTTGCATTTAGGTTTACAGCTGGGGGAAGCACAGGACAGAACAGGCAGCATTTTATGCTTGGCGGAGTTGACGCATGGATAAATTGGTCGATAAAAAACGATTACATACCGATTAATAACACAGCGGATTTCTTCTTTTTTGAGGCTATATCGGGTCCTATAGTTCCTTTGCGTGGCTATGTTTATAATGAACAAAATGGATCAAAATTTGCGCTTACAAATTTGGAGTTCCGATTTCCATTGATAAGATATTTTATTGGCGGAGCATTACCTCTTGCATTTAGAAATATAATGGGCGTTCTTTTCATTGATGCCGGCTCAGCTTGGGATTCGTGGAAGAAATGGCAGGCTTTTTATCAACCCAACCCGTTTACTCCAACCGTGACAAAAGATTTGCTTATTGGAATGGGATATGGTTTCAGAATTTATATTTTCGGGCTTTTGCTTCGACTTGATATAGCATGGCGATTTAATTTCGACTCGTTTTCAAAACCAGTTTATTATCTTTCGTTAGGTCCAGATTATTAAATTTTAAAATAAAATTGCCTTTGGAGGTGGCAAAATATGAAGCACCTAAAAAAGCACCTTCTCTTACTTCTATTCCTTCCGTCGCTTATTTTATCACAATCGTTGAGAGAACGATTTGATGAATTTGACAACTGCTGTCGCAATGTCAGGGGTTATGCAGGGGCATTAAAAGCAGAGGTTGAAAGGGAAAAAGTGGTTATACCTGATGTTGCAAAAACTTATGCTCAAAAAATTGGGGAATGTTTAAACGATGTAAAGCAAACTTATACTGAGCTTAAAAAATCACTTAACAAAAATCAACTCGAGCTTGTAAAAGGAAACATAGCTTACCTTGACGAGTACTGCAAGAGGTCTGAATTGCATTATCAAAATTTGGTTGATGAACTTAAAAAGTCGAACCCGAAACCCGAAAGGATAAAGGAACTATCGATGGCAATTTATGGCGAATTGCGAAAGGCAAGTCAAGAAGTAAAGTTGATGCGTGAGAAATTGGGAATTAGGTGAAATTTGATTTTTAACGAAAAGATTTGTAATGTTAATTCAAAAAGTTCGCTATGAAGGTTTACGGATTTTTTGTTCTCCTTTTTTCTGTTTCGTTATTAGCCCAGCCATCGATAAAGCGGAATCAAACCGTCCTCAAAATAATTCAAGAAATCTCTGCGGACAGCATTAAGAGAAATATCGAGAAACTCGTAAGTTTTCACACAAGGCATTCCCTCTCAGATACACTTCATCCAAGTCGCGGGATAGGAGCTGCAAGAAGGTGGATTAAATCAGAACTCGAAAGATACAGCAGGCAAAGCGGGGGAAGATTAAAAGTTGAGTTTGATGAATTCATCGCTCCCTCTGGTCCGAGGGTTCCAAAACCTGTGAAAATGGCAAATGTGGTCGCAGTTCTTCCTGGTAAAATTTATAACGACAAAGTTTACATTGTTAGCGCTCATTACGATTCAAGGGCTAGCAATGTGCTTGATTCGACAAGTTTTGCCCCCGGTGCAAACGATGATGGAAGCGGGACATCCGCAGTTCTTGAACTTGCCAGAGTTTTAAGTAGATACGAGTTTGATTTCACAATTATGTTTGTTCTCTTCGCTGGTGAAGAACAAGGACTCCTTGGAAGTAGACACTTTGCGAAAAAACTTAAAGATTCTGGGGTCACTGTCCTTGGTGTTTTAAATAACGACATAATTGGAAATACAGAAGGTGGTGATGGAGTTGTTGATAACATACGAGTTAGAGTTTTTTCTGAGGGCTTGCCACTTTTTAGAGATGAAAACAGTTTGCGTTTAATTTCTCAAATTGGGCTTGAAAACGATTCTCCGTCAAGGCAACTTGCAAGATATGTTAAAGATGTAGCGGAGAGATATCTTGATAATTTTGAGGTGAAGTTAATTTTTAGACGAGATAGATTTTTGCGCGGAGGCGATCATACACCATTTAACGAGCAAGGTTTCCCTGCAATTAGAATCAGTGAGATGAACGAAAATTACACGCGACAACATCAAGATGTCAGAACAGAAAAAGGTATAAAATACGGCGATTTACCTGAATTTGTTGATTACGATTATTGTGCAAATGTCGCTCGAATAAATGCGATTGCGCTTTATCATCTTGCAAATGCTCCTTTGCCCCCTCAAAATCCAATTATAAAAGTAAGCGAACTTGAATATAGCACGACTTTGAAATGGGACCTAAGCAATGAGGATGACCTTGCGGGTTATAACATTTGTATTCGTGAGACGACATCGCCTGTGTGGCAAAAGAAAATTTTCGTCGGAAAAGTTAATGAGTATACACTGAAAGATGTGCCAAAAGATAATTTTATATTTGGGATTCAATCCGTCGATGTTGAAGGAAACGAAAGCCTTGTTGTGATACCTTTGCCGGGTAGGTGAAATTAAAACACGGGTGGCGTGAAAATCAATAATAACTCAGCTTCATTTTCTGATACATTGGATATTTTAAGGTGAGCTTGCTCTAAAATATCTTCGACTTGGATACGAAAAAGAAAACCTTCTCCCTCTGCAATTGTTGCTTTTTTATTTGAATTTTGAATTTCCACAACTCCATTTACAACTGTCCCATAAAGTTTAAAATCGATTTTGAACTGTTCTTCAAAGGTTGAACCTGGGGATAAATGCAACTTTATAAGTTCGATTTCTCTCGATGCGTTGGCAGGTATCAGAATCTCGACGGTGGTGGTTTTATCCTCATTGTGAAGTTTAAAAGGCGTTTTAAATACCTTGTTATGGTGGTCTTGGTCCTCCAAAATTTTTGCGAAGAAACTCGATAATGTCTCCCCAAATCCATCCAGAAGAATCCGCCTTAAGACTTTATAAGTCAAATTCCTTTTTCCGTTCTCGATGTAGGAAATGTATGAAGGTGTAAACCCAGTTGCTTCAGCTATTTCTGAGATTTTTTTATCGGTTGACAGCCTTAAAAGTTTTAATTGGCTCGCTATGAATCCGTTGTCGAATTCATTTTGCTCCAACGGCTTCATGTCTGGCGGTTGTAATTTTATAATGTGTTAAGCCCCAGTATATCTCCTTTATCGAAACCTTTATTATCGCTTCAACGGGTATCGCTATCAACATTCCAAACAAACCAAACAATTCTCCGAAGATTAGAAGAACGAGAACAACCTCAACAGGATGCATTCCAACTGAATGAGAATAAACTAGAGGTTGAACCACGAGGTCATCTATCAAGTGAACTATTACAAACATTATTATCAAAGGAAGTATCATCCTTCCATCCCCAAATTGAACGACCGATATCAGCAACGCTGGAACAGCCCCAACGAAAGCACCGAGATATGGAACGAAACTCGCAAGCCCTGCTATTAGACCGATGACAAATGCGAAATGAACACCAAGTATTGCGGAACCAATCGCTGACATAACCCCAATGGCAGATGCCTCTATCACAAGCCCGCGAATATATCCAGTGACTTGAGCCTCAATTTTATCAAGAACATTTAATCCCATTTCGAAATATCTATTTGGAATTGCCTTTATCAGCTTCTTTTTAAATTTTTCTCCATCTTTTAGAATGAAAAACGCAATGAATGGCGCAAGTAAAAGTTCAAATATAGTTGTAATAGCAGATGTTAAGGCTGATGCTGCTTTGACTGAGTATTCAGCAACGAGCGCCTGAACTTTATGTTCGATGTCGAGACCTTTCAAAAGTGGAACTTTTTCCTTCAAACTCTGAATTGCGGATGCAAGTATGACGTCAAGGGGGACTTTTTTAAGTTGTTCCGCGAGTGTTTTTATTTGATTCGTAATTGAAGGGATGATGAAAACAATTGACAACACAAGGGCAAGCAATAGACTTGCGAATACAACCATTATGGCACCAATTTTGCTCAAGCCAATTCTTTCAAAATATGTAACAAGTGGATTTAAAGCGACCGATAAAAATATCGAAAGAATTACGATAAGCGAAATGTGAATCGCCATCGAAGCTATCCAGACGATTAAAAGTATCAATGTTGGCAATCCGATGAAGATAAACAGGTTTCTTAAAGTTCCCTCTTTCATAGTGAAAATTTTAATAGTTTTCAAAATCGTTAAAAATTGTGTTGATGACATGGTTTATCGTATCCCATGTGAAACCGCGCCTTGCTAAAAATTCGTAAATTTTTCGCTTTTGCTCGTTTTTGTCTCTTTTTTTCTTTTTGGATGATTTTATCTGTTTGAGTTTCTTTTTCGCAAGTTCAAGCGCTATTTCAAATTCATTGATTAAGTTTTCTCGCTCTGCCAGGACTTGTTCAATCGTTTCGTTGGGAATTCCTTTTGACAAAAGAATTTGCTTTAAAGCGATTTTGCCAAGCGTCTTCGAACGCAATCTATTTAGAAGGAAATTTCTCGCATACTCAAGATCGTTTATAAATCCATATCGTTTTATATCGTCGATGACTTTCGAGATTATATCCTCGGGAAAGCCTTTTAGTCTCAGCTTTTCCTCAACTTCTTTTTGAGTTCTCGGTTTATAGCTTAAAAATTTGTAAGCGATTTCCTTTGCAAGGAGCAGATCTGAGGAAGATTTGATTTCTTGAATTTTTTCTTCGGTTAGATTTTTACCGGTTTTTATGTTGAATTTTATGATGAAATCTATGTATGACAAAATCTCACGCCCATCGCTTAGATAAATGGAATACCACTCCTTCGTTCTCTTTTTTCGTTTTAAACTTACCACAACGGGCATCATTTGCTATTTCTTTCTTCCGGGTTTGGTTTCAGCTTGGGTTCCTTCTACATTCTCTTCGATTTCGCTTGGTTTCTGTTCAATTGAATCGGGCAAGAGTCCAAGTTTTTCTCTGACCAGATATTCAATTTCTTTGAGTAAATCTTCGTTTTCAGTGAAAAATTTCTTAACGGCGTCCCTACCTTGACCGATGCGTTCGTCTTTATACGAATACCACGAACCGCTCTTTTGTATTATTCCAAGTGAGACCGCTGTGTCAACTAAGTCGTTAATTTTCGAAATTCCTTCATTGTATAAAATGTCGAATTCAGCTTCTTTAAATGGTGGGGCAACTTTATTCTTTACAACTTTGACCCTGACCCTGTTGCCGATTATTTCTTGACCCTCTTTTATGACATCGATTTTTCTTATATCAAGTCGAACCGCTGCATAAAATTTTAAAGCATATCCACCTGTGGTGGTTTCTGGATTTCCGAAGACGACGCCGATTTTGCTTCTCAACTGGTTTGTAAAGATTACGCTTGTGTTTGATTTGCTAATTGCAGCAGCGAGTTTTCTCAACGCTTGTGACATAAGACGAGCTTGTGCACCCATAGTTGCATCTCCCATTTCGCCTTCAACCTCAGCTCTTGGGACAAGCGCAGCAACGGAGTCAATTACAACGACATCTATGGCACCGCTTCTCACCAGTGCTTCAACTATCTCAAGAGCTTGTTCGCCAAATTCCGGCTGTGACAAAAGCAAATTGCTTACATCTACGCCAAGTCGTTTCGCATAATTCAAATCGAGAGCATGCTCAGCATCAATAAACGCAGCTAACCCACCTCTTTTTTGTGCCTCCGCTATTATATGAAGGCAAAGCGTCGTTTTCCCAGACGACTCCGGTCCGAAAATTTCAGTTATCCTTCCCCTCGGAACACCACCTATTCCAATCGCCGCATCAAGCGAAATCGAACCGGTTGGTATAGCTTCAACCTTTGCAATTGGACCCTCGCCCAAACGCATTATGGCGCCTTTGCCGTATTCCTTTTCGATCTGCTGTATTGTCGTTTGAAGGATTTTTAACTTTTCGCTTCTTTCCACCGCCATTTTGAATCACTCCTTATAGTTTAATTTTTCTTAAAACTGTATAAACCGAGCCGCTCGGCTTGAGATCACTTTTCATTATAAGAACTTCCGTAACCTCACCGGCCTCAGATTCAAAATTAATACTTTCTATTTTCTTAATCAAGTTCGAGATGTTTCTCGGATTTTTAACCCTTCCAAGAGTTACATGTGGATGGTATTCCTTATCTTCTTTTTCAAAACCAAGTTCGCTCATCTTTTCTTCAACTATTTTTTGAAGTTCGAAAAGTTTTCCGCTTGGGTCTTCGCATCCAATCCATATAACCCTTGGACGTTTAAGGTCGGGAAAACATCCAACACCTTTATAAATCACAGAAAATTTCCCGAAGCCGGTCAAATTTTCGCTCAAGACATCATAAATCGAATCGATAGCATTCTCGTTTACATCGCCGAGAAATTTCAAAGTTATATGAAATTTTTCCTTCTCTTCCCATTTCACACCTTCATTGCAAGATTTGATAAGTTCTTTTTCTACTTCAAAAATTTGTTCTTTTATTTTTTCTGGGACATCAATTGCTATAAAAGTTCTTATCTTCATATTTCGATTCCAAGCAGCTTTCTTCTTAAAATCTCAAGAGCCATTTGGGATGCGATTTGTTTATTTCCCAGCCGGTCATAGCCGAATCTAAATTCTTTTGCAAAAGTTTCATTTTTATCTGAATAACCTATCCAAACAAGCCCAACTGGTTTTTGAGGTGTTCCTCCGGTTGGTCCTGCGATTCCAGTTGTAGATATTCCTATATCAGCCCCTGAAATTTTTCTTACGCCTTCCGCCATAGCCTCCGCAACCTCCCTGCTCACAGCCCCATAATTTTTTATCAATTCCTCTGGAACGCCAAGGATTTGAACCTTTGCTTCATTGCTATAAGCGACAACCCCGCGTTCAAAATATCTTGAACTTCCGGATACATTTGTGATTCTATCACAAATTAATCCTCCTGTGCATGACTCAGCGACAGCTATTTTAAGCCCTCTTTCGACAAGTAATTTCCCAACGACTTCTTCGAGCTCTTCATTATCGACTCCGTAGATATATTTATCGACCTTTTCTCTGAATTTTCTTTCAACTTCTTTTACGATATCGTCCGCTTTCTCTTTATTTTCTGCCTGGACGGTTATTCTGATTTTTACTCCAATAGGTGATGGGAGGAATGCAATTTTGCAAAATTTTTCAACTTCTTTGACTGTCTCTTTCAATTTTTCGTAAAGGTAAGATTCAGGAATTCCAGTCGTTTTCAAGATTTTTTGCTTTATGACATTTCCTGCGGATTTTTCTGCAAGATAATTTATAACAAAACTTTCCATCATCCCCTGCATTTCCTTCGGGACACCAGGCATTACTATTACTATCTTACCATTTTCCTCAAAAAGAAATCCCGGTGCAGTTCCCCAGCGGTTGTTTATTATTTTGGCTTTTTTAGGCACTAGAGCTTGAGACCTGTTGGCTTCATTTAGCTCAACCCCTCTTTTAGCGAGAAATTCTTTAACTTGATTTAAAACATCTTCGTTTAAAATAAGTTCGGTATCAAAAAATTTGCAGATCGCGTTTTTTGTGACATCATCATGCGTTGGTCCAAGTCCACCTGTTAAAATTACAACATCAAAATTTTCAAAAGCGTATTTTAACTCTGAAATTATGTCTCTCTCTGTGTCCCCAACCGAAACGATTCTCATAACCCTTATTCCGATTTCCGAGAGTTTTTGCCCGATGTAACTTGCGTTGGTATTTATAACTTGGCCTATGAGAAGTTCATCTCCAATTGTTATTATTTCAGCCCGCATTTTTGAAGTTAAATTTTATTTCAAAAAGAGATGCAGAATTTGGGTTAGTATATTTGCGTAAACCCCGGCAGTGACGTCGTCCATCATTATTCCAATCCCGCCTTTCATATTGTCGAATTTTTTCGCCGGCGGAGGCTTTATTATATCCATTGCCCTAAAAAATAAAAACGAAATCAAAGCAGTTAAAATTTTTTTCTCGACAAAAAGTAACGAAACCCACATCCCAACCATTTCATCAACTACCACAATCGATGGGTCATGCCCATCTCTTTTCTCAAACTTAGCTGATGTTAATAAGCCAAGGATAAAAAAGATAAGAAGAAGTAGAAACAACTGTAAATTTGAATTAATGAAGAACCAATAGATTAAAACCGCAACTAAGCTCCCCGCAGTCCCAGGTGCGATTGGTGCGTAGCCGGAAAAGAAACCAGTTGCTATAATTTTTGAGATAAGTGAAATTTTATATTGATTCTGATGCTCCTTTGCTTGCTGAGACATAAAAGGTTTTTATTATTTTCCAATTATCATAGATGTAAACAAACCCTGTCCAAACCGTCAAAATCGTTATCAAAAGCATTGACCAAAATATCAGGTTTGGATTTAGGAGCGTCGATTCTAAATTTATCTCAAAACCTACATTTAAAACATATCCGAATAAAAGGTAGTAGATGAAAACCATTTGAACAAACGTTTTCACTTTTGCGCTTTTTGTCGTTATCACTGGTTTATCTTTTAATTCGGCGTAAGACCTCAAAAGGGTTATCAATATATCTCGAACTACAACCAAAATGACCATCCATGTGGTGAGAAGACCAATCGATGCAAACGCGATAAATGCGGAAGAAGTCAGAATTTTATCTGCAAGTGGATCAAGGAATCTACCCCATCTTGTTGCGTAGCCAAATTTTCTCGCTATCCAGCCGTCATACCAATCGGTGAGAGCTGCGACGATGTAAACTATTAAGGATAGTTGTTTGAGCGAGGTTTTATCGGATAAAAATAATGTGACGAAAATAGGGGTGAGAACAATTCGTAAAATTGTAAGTTGATTCGGCAAAGTCATTTTTGTTTTGCCTTTATTCGTTTGCTTAAAATTAAGTTAATACATTTAACTCATTTAATCAAATCTTTGAATCGATTCCTGCTTCGTCACTTGGTTAAACGAAATCCCAAACTGAGATAGTTTCCTATCGATCTCATGATATTTCGATTGAACGTTGTTTATATGTCTTCCAAGCGTTTGGAAGTCCTCTGTTATCAATTTAAATTCGCCTGCAAGCCTTGAGAGTAAGTCTATTATGTTCTTAATGTTCTTCTCGACTTGTATCGCTTTAAAGCCAAGCATAAATGCGTTTAATTGAGCATAAAAAGTGCTTGGGGAAACAGGGATAACTCTTTTCTCCCACATAAATTTTAAAATTTCATCGCTTTCCTCGCTAGAAACAAGTTCGTAATAAACGCTCTCCGAGGGAATATACATCATTGCAAAATCAAATGTCTTTTCATCCGTGCGAATATATTTCTCTGAGATTTCTTTTACTCTGTCCCTGATGTTTTTTAAAAGTTCTCTTTTTATGCGTTCGCGTTCATTTTCATCCTTTGCCTCTCTCATTTTTATATAGTTGTCCAAAGGAAATTTTGAGTCAATCGGAAGTAGACGGTCTTGAAATTTGATAATCGCATCCACTTTTAATCCATTCTTAAATGGATATTGAAATTCGTAAAACTCGGGCGGAAGGATATCTTCAATTAATTTTTTTAAAGTGAATTCGCCAATTTTCCCTCTGAACTGTTGGGCTTTGAAAAGGTCTTCAAGTTTTGAGATGCTTTGCCCGATGTTTTTTATCTGATTTGCTCCTTCTTGTACCGCTCCTATTTGTCTTGAAAGTTCGGAAATGACTTTTGCAGCGTTATCAAGTCGTTGATTGACCTGTTCGGTTGTTTGGCCAACTTGATTTATCACTTGGCTTAGGCTTTGGGATACTTGAGTTGAGAGAAGGGAAATTGTGTTGTCAAGCCTTTGGTTTAACTGTTTCGTCGTTTCGTTTACCAGGTTTGTTATAAGTTGAACTTGTGAGTAAATGTTTTGAAGCGCTCCTTGAAACAATTGTTTTAGAAAGATAAAAACCGCAACGAGGAGTATAATTACAACAGCCAAAATTAAAAGCAATTCTACTGTGGACATATTTACACGCCCAAATTTATTTTTAAAAATTACGGTTGAACTATTATCGGAAGCCCTGATTTATCTCCAAGGATGATGAACTTTGTGTTTGGAGATTTTGCAAGCTCATTTACAGTTTCAAGCGCTTTCCATTTCAATAATCTCTCATCTATACCTTGTCGAACTATCTTTTGAAAATCAGCAATTCCTTGTGCTTCTATTCTTTTTCTTTTCGCTTCTTGTTCCTCTTTTAGAATTATAAATTTCATCCTTTCAGCTTCCTGCTCCGCTGCAAGTTTGTTGTTTATGGCTTGTTGAACTTGTTCTGGGAGAACAATTTTTCTCAAAAGGACTGCCTCTACGATTATACCTCTTGACTTCAAAGCCTTATCAAGTTCATTGAAGATTTGTCCTGCTATGACCTCACGTCCAGATGTGTATAACTCTTTAGCTTCGTGATAGACCGTTACATTTCTTATAGCTGACCTTAACATTGGGATTATAAGCACCGCGTCGTAGTTTTCTCCAAGTGTTCTGTAGATATCGCTTGCCATTGTCGGCTCTATTCGATAAAGTAGCGAAACTTCAAGCCCAACGCTTAAACCTTCCTTGCTTGGAACCTCCGCATGTTCAAATATCTCCTGCGTTCTTATCGACATAACGTGAAGCGATTTTAACGGGTTGATGAGATGTAATCCTTCAGGCAATTCTTCAGGGTCAACTTTACCAAATAAGGTTAATACGCCAACATGTCCAGCTGGAACTGTGACGATTGATGCAAAAAGAAATCCTATCAATAGAACTGCTATCGAGATCGGGATTGTTTGTTTTGTTTTTCCAGTTAGTGAGCCGTAGATTGATATACCAGCGGAGATTATCAAAGCGATGATTATCGGCGTCATAAAAATCACCCCGGGATTTTGTTTTTTAACTTGTCGAAAGAATTTATAAATTTTAAACTTGATAAAAAAGTCGAGCGGTTGAAACATAAAAGGTTTCGTTATTGTTTTTAAATAAAAACAAAAAAATGAGGTTAAAACAATGCCGATAGAAAATAAAGAAGAACTTGTTCGAGATGAACTCAATGTTGAGAAAGTAGCGAGCTTGGTAAGAGAATTGCTCATAGAACTTGGGGAGGACCCAAATCGTGAGGGGTTGAAGAAAACCCCAACTCGAGTCGCAAAGGCTTTTGAATATCTTACGAAAGGCTATCGCGAGGATATAGAGAAAGTTTTGAATGGAGCGATTTTTAACGAGAGATACAATGAAATGGTGATAGTCAAAAATATCGACTTTTTCAGCTTATGTGAACATCATCTTCTTCCTTTTTATGGGAAAGTTCACATCGCTTACATTCCAAACGGAAAAATTGTCGGTTTGAGCAAAATTCCACGCATCGTCGAGGTCTTCAGCAGACGTCTTCAGGTTCAAGAGAGGCTAACTCAACAAATTGCGGATACGTTAAATGAATATCTAAATCCGAAGGGAGTTGCTGTTGTAATAGAGGCAAGACATTTGTGTATGATAATGCGCGGCGTTGAAAAACAAAACTCAGTTGCCACGACGAGCGCAATGCATGGTGTATTTGCGGAAGATGTTAAAACGAGAAATGAATTTATGCATCTTATAAGTCAGGATTTAACATAAAAACAAAATCTATTTGAACAATGCTTCTTGAAGGAAAGGTCGCACTTATAACAGGAGCAAGCAGAGGTATAGGCAAATCTATAGCAACTTTGTTTTCAAAAGAAGGAGCGAAAATTTCAGCCATCGCGAGGACAAAAGAAGATTTGGAAAAATTGAAATCTGAAATCGAATCCGCGGGTGGAGAATGCATAATTTTTATAGGCGATGTTTCAAAAGAAAAAGACGTTAAAGAAACAGTCGAAGGTACCATAGATAAATTTGGTAAGATTGATATTCTCGTAAACAATGCAGGATTTGGAATTTATAAGCCCGTGGTTGAACTTACCGTTGAGGAATTTGACAATATGGTTGCGGTTAATTTCCGCGGCGTTTTTCTGTTTACAAAGTATGTCTTACCATATATGATGAAGCAAAATTCCGGCGTCATAATAAACATTTCTTCGATTGCTGGGACGCTCGGGGTAAAAAATATGGCTGTTTATTCAGCTACAAAATGGGCTGTGAATGGATTTACCGAATCGATAATGCACGAAGTGAGGGAGTATAATATAAGAGTTGCCTCGCTTTGCCCGGGCTCGGTTGATACTAATTTTTCAAACGTCGCTGGATCGAATCCGCCTTCGAGGGATAAAGTTTTAAAACCTGAAGATGTAGCTAGAACGGCACTTTTAATCGCCGCTCTTCCAGAAAGAGCTATGCTGAGCCATTTGATTTTGAGGCCAACAAATCCCAAATAGAAGATGAAAGATGAAATTTTTGACATAACAATAGTTGGAGCAGGTCCAGTCGGACTTTATGCAGCTTACTATGCTGGGCTAAGGGATATGAAAGCTAAAATTATAGATGCGCTCCCTCAACTCGGCGGGCAACTGACCGCTTTATACCCCGAAAAATATATCTACGATGTGGCTGGTTTCTCGGAAATACTCGCGAAGGAACTCGCTGAAAACCTCATATCCCAAGCAATGCAATATGAACCAACAGTACAATTAGATGAAAAAATTGTAAAGCTTGAATATATCGAGGGCGATAAAATTTTAAAACTAACCTCAGCAAATGGAGCAATACATTTATCGAAAACGGTCCTTTTATCACTTGGCATCGGTGCTTTCGTTCCAAGAAAACTTGATATTTTCGATGTCCAAAGACTTGAAGGACGCGGGATTTATTATATTGTGAAGGATAAGTCTATTTTCAAGGATAAGGATATATTAATAGTTGGCGGAGGAGATTCCGCTGTTGATTGGGCATTGAATTTGGAAAAGATAGCAAGAAAAATTACCCTAATTCATAGACGTGATGTATTCAAAGCTCATGAGGATAGCCTGAAAAAGCTTTTTAACTCAACTGTTGAGGTAAAAACTTTTTACGAGCTCAAACGCGTCCATGGCGATGAACATGTAGAAGGAGCAACAATATTTGACAACAGAACCGGAGAAGAAATATATCTTGACGTTCAATATATACTTCTTTTTTTAGGATTCCTTGCGAACCTTGAATTTATTAATGAATGGGGTATTGAAATTGATAAAAACGCTATAAAAGTTAACACTAAAATGGAAACGAATATACCTGGGGTCTACGCAGCTGGAGATATTGTGACCTACCCTGGGAAATTGAAGCTTATATCAACAGGTTTTGGGGAAGCCGCGATAGCTGTAAATGCAGCGAAAAACTATCTCGACCCGTCATCGAAATTTTTCCCTGGACATAGCAGTGACTTCGTCCCTAAAAAATTAAAACCTACATGAAAAGAAAGGTTCTTATAACTCATCGAATAGGTAGATCCCAACTTGAAAAAATAAGAACTAAATTAAATGATTTAGCCATAATAATTTTTGATCCCGAAAGGGAAAGAATAAACGAGTTCATAGAGGATATCGAGATAATTTTTGGAGATATCGGCAGAGAATATATTCATAAAGCTGAGAAACTTCGTTGGATTCATCTTGGCTATGCGGGTGTCGATATGATTCTTTATCCTGAAATTGTAAACAGTGATATCATCGTGACATGTTCTAAGGGAATTCATCAATTTCATATGACGGAGTTTTTGTTCGGGATGATTTTAACTTTAACCAGAAAGTTTGAAAAAATTTATGAGAACCAAAAGCGCAAATCTTGGGATAAACAGGTTGCGCGCGAGTTTGAACTTCTCAACGGGAAAACGATAGGAATTCTTGGACTTGGAAATATCGGCAGACAAATTGCGAAGGTTTCAAAGGCTTTCGGGATGTATGTAATTGGGATGAAAAGGACGATGTCAAGCGTTGAAAACGTCGATGAAGTTGTCACAAGGGAAAATCTTGAACACCTGCTTAAAAGTTCAGATTTCATCGTTGCTGTTTTACCGCTTACGGAAGAAACTTATCATTTGATTGGAGAAAGGGAATTTAATGCAATGGAACGAAAACCATATTTTTTCAACATCGGTCGTGGTGCTGTCGTTGATGAAAAAGCTTTGATAAATGCTTTAAAAGAAGGGAAAATTCGGGGAGCTGGGTTGGATGTTTTTGAAGAGGAACCATTGCCACAGGATTCACCACTTTGGGAGATGGAAAATGTTTTGATAACTCCTCACGTCGCGGGTCTTTTCCCGGGTTATTGGGAAGAGCCTACAAATCTATTCATCGAAAATTTTAAACGATATATCAACGGTGAAAAACTTTTAAACGTCGTGGATAAAAGTGCAGGATATTGATTTTTTTCAAATCTAACCTTGGGATATAATTTTGTAAACCATCTGGCTTAAAATGACTTTGCTATCGACTGGGCTTGTTTTCACAAGTTCATCTGCTTCAATTAGATATTTAAATGCGTTCTTTATTTCTTTTTCTTTGTACTTCTCGAGTTGATATAAGTAGTCGCGTATATGATATTGACTCAGTTGTAGTGAGTTCGCAAGTTTCTTGGGATCTTTTTCGGTTTTTCTGAGTTCATAAAGTTTCCACAAGGTTGCAAAATATCTTGTAAGCATGGTTAATATCACGGGCGGAAATTCCCCAGCCTGAAGCATTCGCTCGATTATAGTGATTGCAAGCTGTAAATTTTTTTCTCCGATTGCCTTTTGAAGGTCAAAAACAGTAAAAGTTCGAGATAAACCAACTGCTTGTTTTACATCCTCAACATCGATTTTTTTCTTTTCCCCTGTGAATATAAAAAGTTTGGTTATCTCGTTATCGAGGTCGCGAAGTGAATTCCCAGCGTATGCTTGAAGAAGTTTACATGCTTCATCTGTTATCTCTTTACCATTCCAAGGGGGTTCCGCCCCACGCTCTTTAACTCTTTTCGCTATCCAACTTGGAATTTGCCAATCGTAAGGCGCTTTAAGGTCGACGACATCCGCAAGTTCAAAAAGTTTTTTATAAACATCTTTTTCAAAATCCGGCTCGTTTAAAATTATTATAAAAATTGTGTCCGGGTTTGGTTTTTTGAGATAGTTAATAAAAATTTCAGCGTCTTTTTCCTTTTTCGACCTTGACAATTTGTTTAAAAATTTTTCAGAGTTTCGCATCACCACAACTCTTTTGGGGCTCATAACAGGAAACATTAAAAGTAGAGAGATTAAATTTTGAACATCGATTTCTCCACCGTAAACCACATCGAAGTTGAACTCGCGGACTCCTTCAGCAGTTGCATTTTGAATGATAAACTTTATCGATTCCTCGATTAAAAATTCTTCGTTGCCGTAAAAGATGTAAACAGGGGAAAATTTTTTATGTTTCACCGCGAGTCGTAGACTATCGAAATCAAGTTTTTCCTTCTCCATAATAACTATCTCACGGTGTTATTTTTTGTCTTCGACCAATATAAATAAGCGGGAATTCCAATTAAAACAAGGAGAAGTCCAAGCCCAGAGCTCTTCGGGTCGCCGATTATTATGTAAATGATAAAGAAAAAGGCGGTGAGGATATAAAGTATCGGAACTATAGGATAGCCCCATGCTTTGTATGGTCTTTCGCGTTCAGGATATTTTTCACGCAAGATGAAAAGACCGGTGACAGTTAAAACATTGAAGAGAAGTGATGCGAAGGCAGTGTATGTAAGTAGTGCGGAATAAGTTCCGCTTAAAGTCAAAACGCTCGACCATATCCCTTGAAGTATGAGCGAATTTACGGGCGTTTTATATCTCGGATGAAGTTTTCCCGCGCCTTTGAAAAACAAACCATCTTTTGACATAGCATAATAAACTCTTGGCGCTGCAAGTATTAATCCGTTGTCGCATCCAAATGTCGATATCATAATTGCTATCGCGATAAGTTGCGCTCCAATTGCACCAAAAATTTTTTCTGCAACCGCTGCAGCAACTATGTTATCTTTAACAAAAGCCATTTCTTTTATTGGGATGATATAAAGATAAGCCATATTTGTAATCACATACACAAGCATAACCCCAACGGTTCCAAGCACAAGCGAGCGTGGGATGGTTTTGTGTGGATTTTTAACTTCTTCAGCTGCAAACGTAACGGAATTCCAAGCGTCATACGCAAAAAGGGCTTTCGACATCGCAACTGCAAACGCAGCGAAAAATCCCATCGAGATAGCATCCGGTGGAGCGATTGGATGAAAACTTTCTATAGAAAAACTTTCAAAGAAGTTTGACCAATTACCATTTCCAATTGCAAATGCGAGAAAGACGAGAAGGAATATCGCAGCTATTTTTGAAACAGTGAACAAATTTTGAACAAATGCGCCAAATACAACACCGAAACAATTTATACAAGTTAAAAGAGCTATTATGCCGACCCCGACAAGTTGAGCGCTGTTGAGGGCAAATTTCAAACCGGAGATATTAAAACTTAAAATCACATTCTCTTCTGAAAGGACGGGAATAAAAACCCCAAGATATTTTGCAAATGCGATTGCAACCGCAGCGATAAAACCACTTTGAATTACAAAGAAAAGCGTCCATCCGTATAAAAATCCTAAAAGTGGATTATAAGCCTCTTTTAGAAAAACATATTGGCCACCTGCTTTTGGCATCATTCCAGCAAGTTCGCCGTAAGCTATGGCTCCAAAAGCCGTCAAAATCCCGCCGATTATCCATAACAGAATTAAAAATTGTGGAACCGGAACATATCCTGCCATAATTGACGGCGCGATGAAAATCCCAGAGCCTATCATTGAGCCCATGACTATCATCGTCGCATCGAAGAGACCAAGTTTAGCCTCAAACTTTACCTCTTCAGGAACCTTAACTTCTTGTGCCATAGCACCTCCGTTGTTTATTTGATTTCGATTTGCTTTACATAAACTTTTTTCATTTCAACTTTTTCAATTGGATTATCCCTTTGGTCGCGGGGCACTTGAGCTATCTTTTCTACTACATCCATACCTTCGATGACTCTACCAAAAACTGTGTAATTTCCATCGAGGTGGGGCAAATCTTTCAAACAAATATAAAATTGGCTACCGTTTGACCTTTTCTCTGGATTGACATTATCGGGCTGTCGCGCCGCGCCAACGAAACCTTTTTTATGTGGCATTTTTATCTCTGCTGGGAGCGTGTAACCAGGTCCACCTCTGCCATCATTGTTTCTGTCTTTGTCCTTTGAAAGCGGATCCCCACCTTGAATTACAAAATCGGGTATAACTCTATGAAAAGTTGTCCCGTTGTAAAAACCTTCCCTTGCAAGTTTTTTAAAGTTTTCCGCATGCTTTGGTGCGACCTCGTCGAAAAGTTCAATAACAATATTTCCAAATTTCGTTTCAATCACAACTACTTCCTTCACATTTTGCTTTTTCTCCTTTTGAGGGCTCAAGAGCAGAAAAATCAATGTGAAAAAGATTGATATCGCCTTCATTTTTGTCCCTTATCCTTTATTTTAAAAAAATTAATCCAATCAAACCGATGATTAAGCAATAATATGAGAACAAGTTGAAATCGCCACGCGAGATAACTTTCAGAAGAAATTTTATTGCAATGTATCCAACGATAAATGAGACAGAGGCTGAGAGTATAAGTTGAGGAATTTGACCGAAAAGCGAAAGTTTGAAAATTTCCACCGTTTTTAACAAGGTTGCTCCGAAAATAGCTGGGATTGAGAGCAAAAATGAAAATCGCGCACTTTTAACTCCATTTATTCCAGCGAACATCCCTGCGCTTATCGTCGTCCCCGACCTTGATATGCCCGGCAAAACTGCGAACGCTTGTCCAATTCCAACAAATAAAGATGATGCGAAATTAAAATCTTTTTCTGGATCGTTTTTTGCAAAACGAGTCGAAAACAAAATTAAACCTGTCACTATTAAAAATAGGGAGGTCAACTTGGGGTTTTGAAAAACAGACTCAATTTTCTCCTCGAATAAAATTCCAACAACACCAGCAGGTATTGAAGCCCATAGGATTAAAATTGCAGTTTTAAAGTTCTCATCTGTTTGAAAATTCATTTTTAACTTATCGAGCTGAAAAATTTTTTTGAAGAAAGACCTCAAGATTTCGATGATGTCTTTCCAAAAAATCACAATGACGCTTAACATGGTCCCAAGATGAACGAAAACTTCGAACTCAATTCCACTTTTTTTCACGCCAAAAAGATGCTCTGCCAACACAAGATGACCGGAACTGCTTATCGGCAAAAATTCCGTCAGTCCTTGTAATATCGCTAAAACTATGCTTTCGATTAAGTTCATTCTACTCGTACCAATTTTTTAAAAATAATAACTAAACCCAGCCCGAATTGAAACACCAAGAAAATTTAATCTCAAATTTCTATCCTCTCCAAACGGTTCACGTATTACGAGTTTATTCCCATCTCCATCGATTGCCTCTGTTGACACGCCAAGTTTTGTATCCGCAGATAGATAGACATAAATTTTCCCATCAAATCGTGATGAAAAAACGGATTCAAACTTTATAATCCCGCCGTTCGTTTGATATATAACTTTTTTATTTGCAAGCGGTAGAAATTGTTCAAAATATCCTTTTGTAAAACCAATCCCTGCGCCAAGTTTTACAATGTAAATTTCCTGAGGTTGGAAGACAAGATAGTTTAAAATAATCACAGGTGAATGAAGTTGATATGTGAATGTGTAATTTAAAGGCACACCGGTTGATGTTTCTTCAAGGTTGTATGTTTTCGTTATGTAAGAGTATTCAAGTTTTATAGCTATATCGTTTTTAAACTTAAATTCGGGCGATATCCATAGTTCAAGTGCTTTGTCAAACTCGTTTACTTTTTTCCCGCTTATTGAAATCATATAGTCGACGACATCCGGAGTGTTTATGTAGTCAACCCCTAATCCTGCGGAGATACAAAGGTAGTTTTTATTTTTGAGATTTAAATTTTGGGCTTCGATTGCAGAAGCCACCGCGATTATGAAAAAGATGTTTTTTAGAATTTTAGGATTCATCGTTGTCAAATATCTTTTATATGTTTTAAAGATAAAAAATCAAATTTTGCTTTGCAAACTTTTGATTTGAAGGAATTTATTTCGTATATTAACAAAAAACGGAGAGGTGCCCGAGTGGTCGAAGGGAGCCGCCTGCTAAGCGGTTGTACCGCCAAAAGCGGTACCGAGGGTTCGAATCCCTCCCTCTCCGCATTTATTTTACTAAATCCTAACAAAACAAATAAATGGAAATTAGTATGCCAGCAAAAAAATCAACTGGGAAGGCTAAAGCTAAGAAAACAACAAAATCTTCAAAAAATAAATCTGCCAAAGTTGTAGAATTAAAAGTTGGACAAAAAGCCCCGGATTTCACTCTGCCGTCAGATACAGGTGAAAAAATTTCTTTAAAGGATTTCAGAGGTAAAAAAGTTGTGTTGTATTTCTATCCGAAGGACGACACGCCGGGGTGTACAAAAGAAGCGTGTTCATTTAGGGATAATATAAATCAAATACTCGAAAGGGGAGCAGTTGTCATCGGAGTAAGCGCGGATAGCGTTGAATCGCATAAGAAATTTAAAGAGAAATACAATCTCAACTTTCCGCTTTTAAGCGACGAAAAGCATAAGGTTCTTGAAAAATATGGCGTGTGGAAAGAGAGAAATTTGTATGGCAAAAAATTTATGGGAACGGAACGCACTACATTTATAATCGATGAAAATGGACGCATCGCGCATATATTTAGAAAGGTCAAGGTTGATGGGCATACTGAGGAAGTTTTAAGGAAACTTGATGAGTTATCACAAAAAATTACCGCATAAGCGCGGTTTGTAATGCTTGAGATACCGAAGTTTTATGAAAATTTCCTCTCGAAGGTCTCGAATGTAAATCTCAAATCATCCCGCCAGTTGAAAAGGGTTGCGGAGATTGTCTCTGCAATGTCTGAATACTTCACACGTAAAAACTTGCGAAAGGAATTCGTTTTTTACGACTATTTGAGCAACGCTGAGGTTCAATTAGGTTATCTCGTCTATTTTACAACCACAAATCTTTTAAAGGTTCATGTCCCGTTAAATGAAATTTCTTATTCTAATTTTTTCAAGGGAAAGACAAAATTTGAAATCCTTGATATTGGAACTGGGCTTGGAACCGTCGTGATGGGAACGATAATATGGATGCATGAGAATATAAAGTATTTCAAAAATGTAGAGGTAAAATTTGTCGCGCTTGATAAGGTTGAGCAAAATATAAAAAAGTTTCAGGAAAATTTGGATGTTTTTCTAAACGAACTTAAAAATCATTATCAGAAAACGATAAAGATAACGATTGAACCAGCGATATTTGACATCGAGCATGCCTTTGAGATGTTTCATAAAAGATTCGATTTGATAACCGTTGCGAACACTTTGAACGAGGTCGCTTATGAAAAGAGGAATAAACTTCTTCGGCTTATCAACGCGGGAATCAAAGATGACGGCTTTGTAATTTTAATTGAGCCTGCTTTGATGACGACATCACGCGACCTGCTTGATTTTAGGGATAAGATGATAAAGCAAGGATTTTATATTTATTCGCCTTGTTTAAGAAACTCGAATTGCCCAGCCCTTCAAACCGAGAAAGATTGGTGCCATACTGAGGTGAAATGGAAAAGACCAGAATTTATAAGGCAAATAGACCTTGTCTCGGGGAATTATCGAAGGACGCTCAAGTTTTCCTATATCGTCGCAAGCAAGCGCGATGTTAATTTGATCGATTTTATCATCGGAGAGAGAAATTTTAAAGATTATTTTAGGGTTGTAAGCCAGTTGATAGTTGAAAAAGGAAAAAAGCATTGTTATTTATGCAATGAGATGGGAAGATTACACTGCATAAAACTTGATAGAGCGAATTCCCGAGAAAATGAGATTTTCGATGAAATTGAAAGAT
Organism: Candidatus Kryptoniota bacterium; assembly: GCA_041640855.1. GTDB lineage: Bacteria > Bacteroidota > Ignavibacteria > Kryptoniales > Kryptoniaceae > Kryptonium. The sequence goes on along the minus strand of JBEPZK010000001.1, from coordinate 96,362 downwards.
ACGACATAATAACACTTAAAAATTTTGAAAATAACGCAAAAGAGATTAAAATTTATCCAGAAACCCAGGTTGCAAAAATTTTTAACAACGAAGGAAAAGTTTATTAAAATTAAACAGGGCGTGAGATGAGACTTTTAGATTTATATCTCAAAGGTGGTTTCGTAATGCATTTGATCTCTGTACTTTTTGTTTTGATGATTTATGTTGCGATAGAAAAATTTCTTGTTTTGAGAAAGGCAAGGGTTAATGTTAAAGAGTTTATAATAAGTGTGAAATCTTTGTTAAAAACTGGAAACATCCCGGAGATTATAGATTATTGCAATTCTCATAACACGCCGATCTCGAGAATTTTCAAACATGGGTTGTTGAAACATAACTTTGGTGATGAGAAGATTCGAGAAGCGATTGAAATGGCTGGGAGAAGCGAAATTTTTCTTCTTGAGAAAAGATTGGATTTGCTGGCGACAGTTGCAGGCGTTGCCCCACTTCTCGGCTTTCTTGGGACAGTTACCGGAATGATAAACGCATTTATGACAATCCAGGCACTCGGCGGAGTTGTCTCACCATCTGACCTCGCTGGCGGGATATGGGAAGCGCTTTTGACGACGGCGTACGGATTAATGGTTGGAATTCCAGCTTACGGACTTTATAATTATTTTGTAACCAAAATTAATCGCCTTGTCCATGAAATTGAAATTGCAGCGACGGAATTTATAGAGATTTTAAGTTCTGAGGAATTTAAAAATCAGGTTAAGGTTGGAAAGTGAAGTTTGAGGTCAGAAATAAACCGCTCACCATTTTCACATTTGCATCGCTTACAGATATAATTTTGCAATTGTTGATTTTCTTTCTTTTAACATCGTCGTTTATAACTCAATCTGGGATTAGAATTCAACTTCCGAGATCGGAGACGAAAGAGCAGTTAAGCGATAGGCATATAATCGTAACATTGACCTCTGAGAATGAAATTTATGTGTTCAATGATAAAATCGGGAAAGATGATTTGTCGAAGAAGTTAAAAGAGATTTCAGGTGATGATAAAAGCAAACTTGTTGTTTTGCGTGCGGATAAAAATGTGCCAATTCAAGGAGTGATCGATATTATGGATATCGCAAAGTCTGTCGGATTAACGAGATTTGTCGTGGCAACACAAGTTAAATGAGATGGAAGAAAGAATTCAAATAAAATCGGTGATTTATACTGCGATAATTTGCTTTTTCATCTTTTTGGCGATGTTAATTTATCGGATTACGATTAATGTAAGTGAAAGCGTTAAGTTTGCCGAAGTTATTTTTGTCCCGCCGGTTGAAGAACAAATTCAAAGTCCAACCACTAGTGCAAATGTTTCCACTTCAGGTAAAGGTGTTTCGATGCCTGTTAGAGTTATGAACTTGCCGAAGATAAACTTGCCAACAAGATTTACTATAACGGGTGAGGAAGCTTTACCGTTGAAATTTGCCGAGAAAGTTGATGTACTTGAAAAGCCAGGTGAAATTATTGGAGCGAATTTGGGAAAAGATGAATCGGGGGTGAGTCAAGGTTTTAGAAAGGAGATAAAGCCGGAGGTTGGAATTTCGGGAATTAGAAAAGGTGAAATTGGGCAAACATCGCGTGAATTTTTTGGTTCGGGGATTGTGCCGAGGTTTTCTTATAAAATTGAATGGGAAGGGAAAATAAATCGAGTAAAAGTAAGTGGTGAATTGCCGAGGTTTCCGCAAGGGGTTAGGGAATCTGCGGTTGTTAGATTTAGAATTATAGTTCTTCCAGATGGAACTGTTGAAAGGATATTCCCGCTCGAGAAAGCGAATCCAGAGTTTGAAAGGGCTGTTTTTGAGGTTTTGCGTTCCTGGAGATTCAATCCAATAGATGAGAATGTAAAGCAAGCTGGGGTGATAACATTTAATTTCAAGCTTGAATAACAAAAATGGAGCTGGAAATTGGATTGGCTTCATTCGATTTTGCTTTTGCTTTCAATTTTTGGGGTCATTGGGGTTTCTGAAATTTTGCGAAAAATTTTCCATTTCGACCCAGAAGTTACAAGGAAAATAATTCATATCGCGGTTGGAATTGCTGTTTTCCCTACGCCAATTCTTTTCTCAAACTCTCTGCCTGCGATTTTAATTGCGTTGTTTTTCATTGTGGTCAATTTTTTAAGTTTACGCTTGAAAATTTTCAAAGGAATGGATTTAGTTACAAGACAAACTTATGGAACAGTATATTATCCGTTGGCTTTTTTAATTCTTGTGATAGCTTTTTGGGACAGTTTTCCTGCGCTAATTTCAATACCTATGTTAATCCTTGCGCTCGGAGATGCGTTTGCAAGCATAGTTGGAGAGACAGTTAAAAGACCGTCAATCTATAATTTAACTGGAGATAAAAAATCTTTACAAGGCTCGATTGGAATGTTCATGGTTTCGTTTTTGGTTGTTTTTCTAGCTCTGATTTTCACGCGCAATCATGAATTATGGTGGGGCAAGGTTTTAAATTTTTCGATGGGCGAATTACTGCTCATCTCTTCTCTCACCGCTTTATTTGCAACTGTTGTTGAAGGACTCGGGTCTTACGGGCTTGATAATCTTTTCATTCCGCTTGCCTCCGCATTTATGCTACATTGTTTGGTTATCACTGGACAATTGAATCAAATTTTGCTTGCTTTCCTATTTGCATTTTTGATAGTGTTAATCTCTTACAGATTTAAATTTTTATCTTCGAGCGGAATGGTTGGGACATTTATGCTTGCTGTTATAATCTTTGGAGTCGGCGGTTGGAAATGGACAGTCCCCATTTTGACATTTTTCATTTTGTCGAGCATAATTTCGAAGATTGGGAAGGAGAGAAAAAAGAAATTTGAATTGGTCTTCGAGAAATCAAGCGCGAGGGATATTTTCCAAGTTTTTGCAAATGGTGGAGTTGCAGGTGTAGTTGCAATCGTTTATCATTTTTATCAGAATGAGATTTTGTATTATGTTTATCTTGCCTCTGTTTCCGCTGCGATGTTCGATACCTGGGCTACGGAAATAGGAACGCTTCTTTTATCGAAGCCACGTCTTATTACAACTTTTGAACCTGTCGAGCCAGGGACATCTGGTGGAGTTTCAATTAAGGGAACAATAGGCGGGATAGTTGGTTCGTTTTTGGTCTTTTCGAGCGCAACTTTTTGGATTGAATGGGATTTTGTTAAACTTATAATTGTATTATTGGCCGGTTTCATCGGCAGTTTTGTCGATAGTTTACTTGGGGCGACGATTCAAGCTCAGTATAGATGTGAAGTTTGTTCGAAGGTCACGGAGAGAAAATTTCACTGCAATGAAAGTGCTGAGTTAATTCGTGGAAATAGATGGTTTAACAATGACCTCGTTAATTTTATGTGCACTATGTCAGGAGCTTTTGCAGGATTAGTTTTGATGATAATCTAGAAGAAAAATTTCAAGGCGATGCCATTTAAATTTAACGAAGATATTGCGATTGCTGATGTTGCGGTTGAAGTATGGGCAAATACCGTAGAGGAATTGTTTTCTGATTCTGCGCTCGCGATAAGTGAGGTTATGGTGGACACCGCTACTGTTGAGCCACGAATTGAAAAGGAAATTTCTCTTAGTTCAAATTCGCTTGATATGCTTCTTTATGATTTTTTGAGCGAAATAGTTTACCTAAAAGACGCACAATCTTTGCTCTTTTCAAAATTTGATGTGAAGATAAATGACCTAAATTTGGATTCAAAACTTTGGGGTGAAAATATAGATAGGGAAAAGCACAGCCTGCGAATCGATGTTAAAGCAGTGACGCTTTATAGATTCAATTTGTATTTTGAGAATGGATTATGGCGCGCTGAATTTGTGTTGGATATTTAGATTAAAAGTTGAGCCTTGAAAAAGTTTCAAAAAGGTTTTATCTTTATAAAAAACAAAAATGGAAGAAAAATTGGCGCAAGAGATTAAAAAATGGGCTTTGATTCTCGGCTCATCAAGCGGATTTGGTGCTGCTACCGCAATTGAACTTTCAAAAAACGGTTATAATATCTTCGGGGTTCACTTAGACCGCGCTGCGACTATGCCAAATGTTGAAAAAATTATAAACCAGATAAAAGCCAACGGTGTTGACGTTGAATTTTTCAATGTGAACGCAGCGGACCATGAAAAGAGAAAGGAAGTTCTTGATGCGATTGAGAAAAGATTTTCTGTGGAACAACCATCCATAATAAAAGTCGTTCTTCATTCACTTGCATTTGGTACATTGAGACCTTACATATCGGAAAATCCTGAGGAGCAGGTGACGCCGAAACAGATGGATATGACGCTTGATGTTATGGCTCATAGTTTAGTTTATTGGGTTCAGGATTTGTTTCATAGGAAGTTGATAGGTAAGGGGACGCGGATTTTTGCGATGACAAGTGAAGGTTCAACCCGTGTTTGGGCTTATTATGGCCCGGTTTCAGCAGCTAAAGCTGCGCTTGAATCACACATTAGGCAACTTGCTTATGAACTTGCAAAATATGGCATAACTGTAAATGGAATAAGAGCTGGCGTCACGGATACCCCGGCGTTGAGAAAAATCCCGGGAAATGAACAGATGATAGAATATTCTCTCAAGAGAAATCCATCTGGCAGGTTAACTACGCCTGAGGATGTCGCTAAGGCGATAGTTCATTTAAGTCACGATGATATGCAGTGGGTTACGGGGAATGTGATTGGTGTTGACGGAGGCGAATTCATAGCGGGATAATTTAACGGCGGGCTTAAAAAGCCCGCCATTATTTTTTAAATCATTCCTTCCACGTTTAAAACAAACGCATGCAAACCTTCATCTTCAAATCTTCTATCAAGAATTTTGACCTCATTCAAAAGTTTTTCAACTTTTTCGTCTTGTATGACGCTTAGAATCATCGCGTTTATCTCGGGCCAAACATGAGTTCCAAAATGTGGTTCACCTTTGTCCGAGCCTTGACCGTAGACATTATCAATTTTTGTGTAGCCACGGATGTTAAGCCTTTCAAAGATATTTAAAATTTCATCCTCAAGAGCTTGGTTAAAAACAAGGATTACAAGTTTCATTTAACCTCCACTTTTTTATGTTCGAAGATAGAATAAATCGTTGGGACAAGCACCAATGTTATCAATGTTGAGAAAGTTAGACCGCCGAGCATTGTTATACCAAGTGGACGCCACAATTCTGAACCTTCACCTCTGAAAACTGCGAGAGGCAAACTCCCTAAAATTGTTGTAATGGCTGTCATCAAAACTGGGCGAAGCCTAGTTCTGCCAGCTGTGACTATTGCGTCATAAAGTTCGTATCCACGAGCCCTTAAAAGGTTTATGTAGTCAACTAAAACGATCGCGTTGTTTACAACTATTCCAACCAACATTATAAGACCCATAAATGCGGTAAGACCGAATGGCACTCCAAAAATGAGAAGTCCAAGCACAACCCCAACGAAGGCAAATGGAACAGAAAACATTATAACAAATGGGTGAAGTAGTGATTCAAATTGCGAAGCCATTATCATGTAAGTCAAAATTATGCCAAGAATTAAAACTTGAAAGAGGTCACTGAAAGCTTTTGTCTGCTCTTCCACTTGACCTGCAAATTTTATTTCGACACCGGGAGGTATATCGAGTTTCTTGAGACGTTCTTGCAAATCCTTTACAACATCGCCAAGAGCTCTGCCCTCGACATTTGCTCCAACTGGGATTATTCTCTGCCTGTCCCTGTGTTGAATTTCGATTGGTGAATAAGTATCGTAAATTTTTGCGACATCTTTGATTTTTACGATGTTCCCGGAAAGCGACCTTATCGGAATTTCTTCAAGATAAGAGATGCTATTTCTTAAATCGGCCCCAGGCTGAATTGTGATGTCATATTCATCGCCGAGTTCTTTGTATGTCGTCGCTTTGAGACCGTAGATGCTTGACCTTACAGTTGCAGCAATTATACTTGTGTTAAGCCCGAGCGAAGCACTCTTTTGTTTATCGACCTCAATTCTTATCTCTGGGGTTAATCCACTTCTTCCAATTTGAACATCTTTTGCGCCAGGAATTTGTTCAAGTTCTGATTTTATTTGTTCAGCTACTTTTGAGGTTAAATTTAGATCGTAACCCGTGACTTCAACCGTCAGAGGTTTTCCACCACCAAAAAGCAGAGCTTGAAAGTCTGAACCACGGGAAATTTCAAATTTTTCAATTCCGGGTATCAACTTAACTCTTTTCCTAATTTTGGCACCAAGTTCTTCAACGGTTACACCTCTTTCTTTAACCGGAACTAATCTCGCTCCAACTGTGACGACATTGTTTCCCTCAACTTGACCAGTTATTGTTGCGAATCCCTGTTCGGTGGTTCCCGCCCTCATAAAAATATACTTGCGCCATTTTTCAGGTATCTCTTCGCGAACTATTTGTTGAATTTGTTCGCCAACTTTGATTGTTTCTTCAAGGCGCGTTCCAACGGGAAGTTGCGCTACAACTTGTATTTGTCCGGTGTCACTTGCAGGGAAAAATTCAAAGCCTACAAATCTGAAAAGGATAAATGAAAAAACAAATAAAATGAAAGCGGTCAATATAACGATTAATTTATGTCTTAAACCCCACGATATTAATTTCCCATAAGCATTTTCTATAGCCTTGAACCATCTTTCGCTTGTCTCAAAAAGATTTGCAAGTATTTTATTTCTTATCTTTTCCTCTCTTTTAAGCCATTTAGATGTAAGCATTGGAGTCAATGTCAGCGAGGCTATCAACGATGTTATGACCATAACCGTGACAAGATAACCAAGTTCTTTGAACAGAAATCCGGCTATCCCTGTTAAGAAAGCCAAAGGTAAAAATACAGCTATATTTGTCAAGGACGATGCAGAAATTGCGAGCCCAATTTCATTTGAGGCTATGACCGATGCAGTTTTTGGATTTTCGCCGCGCTCGATATGTCTTGCTATATTTTCAAGGACGACGATCGAGTTATCGACGACAATTCCAATGGCTATCGCAAGCGACGAAAGCGAGATAAGGTTTATCGTCCCGCCGATTAGATAAAGGACGATAAATGCGACGATCAACGAAAACGGAATCGTTAATATAATTATTAAACTTGCTCTGATTTTCCTTAAGAAAAGCAATATGACAAGAATTACGAAAACCGCACCGTAAATGACAGCGTTTGTTAAATTCCTGATCGAGTTGCGAATAAATTCGCTTGAATCAAAAGCGATGTTGAGTTGAACATCCTTGGGCAAAGTTCGTTGAATTCGTGGCAAAACTTTTTTAACTGCGTCAACGACTTCAATTGTGTTTGCAGTCGCTTGTTTTTGGATGAACAGTAAAACTCCCGGGGTATTGTTAATTTTAACATAAAGCGTTTGCTCTTTTATTGTGTCGATGACCTCGGCTACATCTCTTAAATAAACGAGAGCACCTTGATAGTTGCCTATCACAGTCGATTTAATTTCTTCAATCGATTTGAATTCGCCCGGAACTCTAACATTATATTCTTTCATACCGACTTTAACTACGCCAGCGGGAAGAGAAAAATTTTCTGCTTGAAGAATTTGTGCAATCTGTGGAATTGTCAGGTTGTAGGCTTCGAGTTTTTTAGGGTCAACTTTTATTAGAATCTCTCGTTGAGGTCCACCCACTGCAAATACCGCTCCAACGCCCGGAACTTGTCTTAAAGGCTGAGCAATTTTATCTTCTATAATCTTGTTTATCCCTGGGAAACTTTCGCTTGAATTTATCCCTATCATCATAACTGGAAGAGTAGATGTGCTAAATTTAAAGATAGATGGTTCCTGAGCATCGCTTGGCAATCTCAATTTCACTCTATCTATAGCATCCCTGACATCATTTGTCGCTTCCGCGATGTCGGTGCCCCAGTTAAATGTTACGGTGATAATTGATAAATTATCCTTTGAACTTGAAGTGACCTTTGAGACATTGTTTATCGTGCTAACTTGCTCTTCGATTAATTTCGTCACCTTTTGTTCAACATCTTCTGCGGATGCACCCGGATATAAAGTTACGACACTTATAGCTGGCGGTTCAAGTTTTGGAAGAAGATCTATCGCAAGCTTCATAAGGGCAAACGCACCCAAAACAGCAAGAGCGAGATAAAACATTACAGTGGTTACAGGTCTATTTACCGCAAGTTTTGGTAGATTCATATTCGATACCCCCTTGAATTTTTTATTCAGATATTTTAACCTTTACACCATCCGCGAGTCTAGTTTGACCAGAAACAACGATAAGTTCGTTTTCACTGATTCCATTTAGCACTTCAACTTCTCCATCAAATTTTTTACCTATAGTTATATTCCTTCTTTGTGCCACATCATCTTTAACGACGAAAACATAATTGACATTTGAACCCGGCAGTGGGACAACCGCTGATTCGGGTATAATTATTCCTTGACCTTGACCGATTTTAATTTTCACCCTTGCAAACATTCCAGGTCTTAATAAAAGTTGTTGATTTGGGACTTCAACTTCTGCAGTAAATGTCCTTGATATAGTACTTACAGCGGGATTTTTTTGAACTACTCTGCCGATGAAAACTTTATCTGGATATACATCAACCATTACCTCCGCAGGCTGATTCAATTTTATGAATGGGAAATCCTTCTCAGCGATGCTCAATTTTATCTTAACCAAATCCATCCTCATCAGTGTGATAATCCCAGGACTTCCTCCACCGGTTGGGACAAGCGTGAAAACTTCACCTTCGTTCATTAATTTTTCAGTAACTATACCATCAAACGGCGCACGTATTTGAGTATTTGAAAGTATAAGTTCATACGATGCTTTTGCTGCTTCATAATTTGCTTTCGCTCTTTCCAATTGTTGCTCTGGAATTGAACCAGTCTCGTAAAGCGATTTCATCCTTTTGTAATCTGATTCAGCGAGTTCAAATTGGATTTTAGCCTGGGTTAATTGTTGTGTATTCATTTGGACAAGTATTTGTCCCTCTTTTACAATGTCGCCTTCTTTAACATAAATTTTTTCAACCGTTCCAGACATCTGCGCGCCAATCCTTGCCTTTTGATATGGTTCAACCGTCCCAACATATTCAAGTACGATGTCGTAATTTTTCTTAATAGCCTTTGCTATTTTTACCGGTATAACCTCTGTTGTAACATCTACGTTTGGATTTTCCTTTTTTGAACCACAGCCGGAAATGAAAATTATTCCAACAAGTAACAATGTGCTTAAAATGAGTTTTTTCATCTTACCTCCGTCAAATATTTTGTTTTACCTGTTAACCTTTCTAAATCACTCAGCGCGACAAGATAGTCATAAATTGCTTGTTGATAGTTTAACCTTGCTTGAGCCAAATTCACCTCTGCATTGCTCACTTCAAGTTGAGTTCCAACTCCGCTTTCAAATCTTTTCCTTGCAATTTTATACCCAAGTTCCGCAAGTTCAACCGCTTTCTTTTGGGTCTCTATTCTTTTTTTCGATTGCTCAATTTTGTAAATCGTATTTTTAAGTTCGTTTTCAAGTGCTTGCTTTATAAAAGTTAACCTTTCCATAGACTGTTGAAGCGATACCCGCGCTTGGTCAACCCTTGCTTGAGTTCCAAAGCCTTTAAAAATTGGGATTTGAATCTGTATCCCAACAAATGTCGTTCTTATCCAACGATATCGGTTAAAGTTAAAATCGTTTGCCTGCGCTTGATATTGAAAATTCCCAGTTAGAAACAACGATGGCAAGTGACCTGAAAATTCGGTTGAAACGAGCTCCCTTGAAAGTTCGACTTGATATTCTGCTTGTTTTATGTCTGGATTATTTTGATAAAGTTCTTGAAGCGCAGTTTGATAATCAACATCTTGAAAATCTTTTATTTCCATCTCACCAACCACATCTATATCTTGCTTTACATCGAGCCCAAGTGTAAGTTTGAGACCGTTTTTTGCAAGTTCAAGGTTATTTTCTGCTTGAATTAACAATGGCAGTAAATTTTGATATTGAACTTGTGCGCTCACGTAATCGTATTCAGAAACGAGACCTTGTCGGTACATCTTTTCGACATTTTTCAAATTGTCCTCTGCAAGATCGATTCTCATTTTTGTTATTTTATACGCTTCTTTTGCAAGCAAGACGCTGTAAAAAGCTTTTTCGACATCGGTTATCGTTTTTGATGCGATGCTTTTGTAAGATTGTTCAGCAAGCGCTCTGCTTTTATTTGCGAGCCTTATCCCAGAGTAAACTGGCCATGCAAAAATTGGCATCTGTAAGGTAAGTGAACCGAGATATGAATTATCAAATCCGATTTCTATCACCCCTCCGGTTAATCTCCCGAACGGTGAATCTGGCGGAAGGAATAAAACGGGCTTTTTAAGATACCTTGAATAACTGGCGGATAAGTTAAGCTGAGGTATCAAGCCTGACCTTGCCTCGACAAGCTTTTCATCGGATTTAATAATTTCAAGTCGAGCGACCTTAACTTGGTTGTTGCTTTCAAGTGCTATTTTGATCGCTTCATCAAGCGTCAGCGTTTTTACCTGCGCGAGTAAAAACGTCGGTATAAAGATGAGAAAAAGTATTTTTTTCATTTCCCCAGGTTTCATTTGTTTTTTGAAATTCCGTCGAAAATAATTTCAAGCGTAATATCGACTATTCTTTCTGGCGTTAGATTCGCAAAATCTTCTAAAAGACACCCGTAAATCAAATCTCTTAAAATTCCATTAAAGATCATCACGATTAAATTCGGATTCAGATTTTTTAGCTTTCCGCTCTTTAGATCCTCTGCAAATATATCGCTTAATATCTGGTTAATTTGTTTAATTCGCCTTATCACATAATTTTTTGTTCTCTCTCTATCCTCTGCGTTCATTTGCATAATTGCTTGCATCATAACATTGAATGAGTGCCTGCTTTCAAGGAGGAAATAGCGCGAAACATTAAGGGCATAAACTCTGAGTTTTTCCCTTGCATCTTCCTTTAAGTTTTTAGCTTCTTCTGCAAATGCTTGAACTTTATCGAACAATTCTTTAAGAATTTCGTTGAAAAGTTCTTGCTTGCTTTCGAAATACGAATAAATAGCACCCTTGCTAAATTGAGCATGTTCTGCTATCTCTTCAATCGTTGTGTTTTTGTATCCCTTTTTCCCGAAAAGATATAATGCTGCCTCGATGATTTCCTGCTTGTGCCTTTCCTTGATTATTTCACGTCTTTTCGATTTAGCCAATTTTTAAAAAGCCGTTTATTTGAAAAATTATTTGACCAAATATAATACATTTTAACCGAAAAGTCAAATTTTGACCGATTGGTTTATTTTGTTTTTGACTTTGTTCTTTTTAAATTGAATTAAAATTCATACCAAATCGATCCAACGGGCTATGAAATATCTTGAGGATACAATTGCTGCTATTTCGACTGCAATTGGAGAGGCAGGGATTTCTGTGATAAGGATAAGCGGAAAAGATGCGATAAAGATCGCAGATAAAGTCTTTAGAGGAAAGAAAAAACTCGCTGAAGTTAAAACGCACACAGCGCACTATGGAAGCATAGTTGATTCATCGGGCAGAGTTGTCGACTATGTCGTCGCAACCGTATTTAGGGCGCCTCATTCATATACTGGAGAAGATACGGTTGAGATAAGTTGTCACGGAGGTATTTTCGTTACTCGAAAAGTCCTTGAGACTGTTCTTGAAGCAGGGGCTCGGCTCGCTCAGCCAGGGGAGTTTACAAAGAGGGCTTTTCTTAATGGAAGAATTGATCTTTCTCAAGCGGAGGCGATCGCGGATTTGATAAGGTCTGCAACGGACCTTGCGTATCAAAGTTCACTTTCACAACTTGAGGGTTCGCTTTCAAGAAAGATAAAAAAGATGAGGGATGACCTGATAAACTTGTGCTCGCTTGTTGAACTTGAACTTGACTTTGCAGATGAAGACCTTGAATTTGTCGATAAACCTGAACTTGCGGATAAAATAAGAGAAGTTATAAGAGAAATCGATGAGTTAATTGAAACATTTAAATACGGCAAAATTTATCGAGAGGGGATAAAGGTTGTCATAGCTGGAAAACCAAACGCTGGGAAATCAAGTTTGTTAAACGCTTTGTTAAATGAAAATAGAGCGATTGTAAGCGATATCCCTGGGACCACACGAGATATAATCGAGGAAAGTTTGAATATCGAGGGTATTTTGTTCAGGGTTATCGACACTGCTGGATTGAGGGAAACTTACGATGTCATAGAACAAGAAGGCGTCAGAAGAGCTGAAGAGCAACTCAAGAAAGCGGATATGATTCTTCTTGTAATAGATTCAACCGATGAAATCAATGAACAAGATGTCAGGATTTATCATCGTGTTTTAAACCTTGCGGTAAACGAATCGAAAAAGTGCATAGTTGTGTTCAACAAAGTTGATCTTCTTAATGGAAATCAAATTCGAAGCGAAAAAATCGTCGGTGATTTTCCAGTAGTTCACATTTCAGCTTTAACGGGTCATGGTCTTGATAAGTTGAAAAAACTCATGGTTGAACAAACTTTTCGTGGGATAAATCGCACTGATACAAGCGTTGTCCTTACAAATGTAAGGCATCGTGATGCGCTTGTCAGAGCAAAGCAAAGTTTGCTTTATGCTTTGAAATCACTTGAGGAAGGGATGAGCGGTGACCTTATAGCTGTTGATTTAAGGGCTGGGCTTAATCACCTCGGGGAGATAATCGGAGAGGTGACGACGGATGACATCTTGAACAATATTTTTTCAAAGTTTTGCATTGGCAAATAAAAAGTGTTTCACGTGAAACGTTTTTAAAACAAAATCTATTTGAATCGCTATGATAATAAATCCAACGATAGATGAAGTCTATGATGTAATAGTCGTCGGCGGTGGACACGCCGGAATTGAAGCAGCGCTCGCTTCCGCGAGGATGGGAATGAAGACGCTTCTTATGACGATGGATATAACTGCCATTGGACGTATGTCATGCAATCCAGCAGTGGGCGGAACTGCAAAAGGACATCTCGTAAGAGAAATCGACGCTTTGGGAGGTGAAATAGGAAAAATTGCGGATGCAACCGCTATTCAGTATAGAATTTTAAACAAATCCAAAGGCCCTGCTGTTTGGTCTCTTAGAACGCAAAATGATCGCGAAGGATATTCCATCGAAGCAAGGAGAAGGGTTGAAGAACAAGAGGGACTTGATATAATGCAAGATGTTGTAACCGAAATTTTTGTCGAAAATGGTAGAGTGGTTGGGATAAGAACAGGGCTTGATATAAAAATTGCCTGCAAAGCGCTTATTATTGCAGCGGGGACATTTTTAAATGGCAAAATGTACACGGGACTGGTCAGCAGGGTCGGTGGAAGATTTGGTGAACCTGCAGCTACGGGGCTTACAGAATCGCTTGAAAAATTAGGCTTTGTAAGTGGTAGATTGAAAACGGGAACGCCGCCGAGAATTGATGCAAGAACTGTCGATTATTCAAAAGTTCAAGTTGAACCTGGGGATCCAGATGCAGAACCGTTTTCCTTCCAAACCAAAGAAATTATAAAAGACCAAATTCCTTGTTATTTGACTTATACAAACGAAGAAACACACAAAATACTTGAAAAAGGATTCGACCGTTCTCCGCTTTTCACAGGCTTAATCAAGGGGCGCGGTCCAAGATATTGCCCATCGATTGAAGATAAAGTTTATCGTTTCAGGGATAAAGAAAGACATCAAATCTTCCTTGAGCCTGAGGGAAGAAATACGCATGTTATGTATGTGAATGGTTTCTCGACAAGTTTACCTGTTGAAATTCAGCTTGCGGGTTTGAAGACAATCCCGGGGCTTGAAAATGTAAAAATGCTCCGCCCGGGTTACGCAGTTGAATACGATTTCTTCCCACCACATCAACTAAAACTTACACTTGAAACGAAACTTATCGAAGGACTTTATTTCGCGGGTCAGATAAACGGTACTTCAGGATACGAAGAGGCGGCGGCTCAAGGTATAATTGCAGGGATAAACGCAGCTCTTAAAATTAAGGGCGAGGATGAATTCGTTCTCAAACGAAGTGAGGCTTACATTGGTGTTTTAATTGATGATTTGGTGAATAAGGAGATAGATGAGCCCTATAGAATGTTTACCTCGCGCGCTGAATACCGCTTGATGCTGAGACAAGACAATGCGGATAGAAGATTAATGAAATATGGCTATAAGTTTGGTTTAATTCCAAGCGATGTGTATCAAAGGTTGATCGAAAAAGAGGAGATGATAAAGGAAGCGCTTTACTTTGTCAAAAATAGAAGTGTAAAACCGTCCGAAGTAAATTCATATCTTGAAAGAGTTGGTTCAAAACCGCTTGAGCAAAATGAAAAGCTTGACCAACTAATCAAACGGCCAGAGGTAAACATTGCTGAATTGTTTGAGCTTGAAGCGTTCAAATCTGATAACATTTTGCAAAAGGTTTTAAGACGTAAAGATGTTTTAAGGCAAGTTGAGATCGAAATTAAATATGAGGGATACATCCAAAGACAATTGGAGGAGATAGAAAAATTCGAAAGATATGAATCTATGGAAATTCCGGAGGATTTCGATTATAGCAAGGTAAAATCACTTTCGACAGAAGCTAGAGAGAAATTGATGAAGGTTAGACCTAGGTCAATTGGGCAAGCATCGAGGATTTCCGGGGTTTCCCCAGCGGATATATCCGTGCTTATGGTCTATTTGAAAGGTTAAAGTGTTTCACGTGAAACATTTTTGATATCCAAATTTTAAGGAAAATGGAATTTGAGGAATTTGTCGAAGTTTGCAATTTAAATGGATTTGCGATTGAAGATAGAAAGCTTGACCTCTTAAAAAGTTATGTCGAACTTCTTCGCGAATGGAATAAAAAGGTAAATCTAATTTCAAGGAAAGAGGCGGACATTTGGGGAAGGCATATATTGCATTGTATCTCACCATTATTCAAATTTGAAATTGAGCCAGAATCGTACATCCTTGACCTTGGAACTGGTGGAGGACTTCCGGGGATCCCGTGGGCAATCTTAAACGATAAAGCAAAATTTGTTCTGCTTGATGGAACGAGAAAGAAAATAGAGGCAGTATCTGACATTTTAAAAAGGCTTGGGCTTGAAAACGTTGAAGCGGTTTGGGGAAGGGCAGAGGAAATTTCTAAAAATAGTAGTTTTAGGGGAAAATTCGATTACATCATTTGTCGCTCCGTTGCTGAGCTAAAAAAACTTGTCAAATGGAGTTTTGATTTTTTAAACCCATCGAATTTCTCAAAAAAGTTCTTGGAAGAAACAAATCAAAGATATTATCTTTACTCCGGTTGTCTTATCGCTTTTAAAGGAGGCGATATCGAAAAAGAGATCAATTCTGTGCTTAAAACTAATTTCGTCGCTGATTTTAAAGTAATTGAGTTAACCTTTAAAGGCGATGAAAAGGTAAATTTTGAAGATAAAAAAGTTGTGCTTTTGAAATTAACAACAAAGTAGGAATAAAATGGCGAGATCAGGAAAAGAACTTTTCGACGAACTCCTGAACTTGACAACAGAGCAGAGAAATCCAGCAAGCATGGATATCGATTCGAAATCAACGATTGAAATTTTGAAGATAATCAATGATGAGGACAAAAAGGTACCTTATGCAGTTGAAAAAGAAATCCCTTATATAGCGCAGGCAGTTGAACTTGTGGTTCAAGCGTTTAAACAAGGTGGAAGATTAATTTATGTTGGAGCTGGGACAAGCGGACGTTTGGGAATACTTGACGCTGCGGAATGCCCCCCGACATTTGGCACAGACCCGGAGATGGTTCAGGGAATAATCGCAGGCGGACCAGAAGCTGTCTTTAGGGCTCAAGAAGGTGCAGAGGATAGAGAAGAGGATGGCGCGAGGGATATCGAAGCAAAAAATGTAAACGAAAAAGATGTCGTCTGCGGAATCGCGGCAAGCAGAAGAACACCATATGTTGTCGGAGCGGTAAGAAGAGCTAAAGAACTGGGGGCGAAAACAATTTTTATAACCACGAATCCAAGAGAACAGTTTAATTATCCATTCGTTGATGTCGCCATTTGTCCAGAGGTTGGTCCAGAGGTTATAATGGGCTCAACAAGGATGAAATCTGGCACAGCACAAAAGTTGATTTTAAATATGATTTCAACGACAGCTATGATAAGACTTGGCAAAGTTTACGAAAATCTCATGGTAGACCTTCAAATGACAAGTGAGAAATTAAAAGAAAGAGCAAAGCGCGTCGTTATGATAGTCACTGGTGTCGATTATGAGACGGCGGAAAGATATCTAAAAGAAGCAGGTGGGCATGCAAAAACAGCAATTGTGATGATAAAAACGGGTTGCTCAGCGGAAGAAGCGCGCGAAAGACTTAGAAAAGCGGATGGGTTTGTAAGAGCAGCGATAGAAGGAAAAACTTTGATTTAGTTCGTAACTATGAATTTCGTCGATAAAATTTTTCGAATAGGTGGATTTAGAGAAATCGAGGGGTTTCTTCGTTCTGAGGAAGAGAAGGTAAATCTAAAAAATGTCGCTGGTTCTCTTTTTAGTTTAATTATAGCATATGTATATGAAACTTTAAAAGACAAAATTGTCGTCCTCGTCCAAGATGATGAATTTGGTAGAAGAGTTGCAGATGATTTGAATTTTTTAATAGGCGAAGATAAAATATTTGAGTTCATCCCAGATGAAGATATGCTCGCAGATGACATTGATGTTTTAAAGATAAAATTTGCGTATGAGTATTCGAGGGGAAACAAAGTTTTCGTTATCTCAGTCGCTCAAATTGAGGAAAAAGTGCCTATAGCCAGGGGACTTAACGCTATCTCGTTTCCAATCTCTGTTGGAGAAAAGGTAAATTACGAACAATTTTTGATGTATTTGTCCGAAAATAATTTCGAAAGGAAAAAGTATGTCGAAGAGCGCGGCGATTATAGCGTAAGAGGAAGTATATTGGATGTTTTTGGGTTCTCTGGGGAATTTCCGTTAAGAATTGAATTTTTCGGTGATGAGATTGCATCGATTAGGGAATTTGATCTTTTCACACAAAGGTCACTTAGAAATTTAAATTCTGCTATCATCGTTCCAAAGATTACAAATGCGACAAGTTTTGATATGGTCGAGGTGTATAAATTATTCAGTGATTCGTTTTGCGTCGTTGAAGATAAAAATTTGATTGTTCAAGCGCTTGACGAGGATATCTTCAATGGGATAAAATTTAAAAAGTTTATCAACGTTTTAAGATTGGAAGCGGACAATTCTGAAACGAGAGTTATCGATTTTTCCTCGAAGGGACAGCCGTTTTTCAATAGTAGTATAACTCTTTTTTCTGATGAACTTTTGAAATTGCTCAAAAATAATTTTGATGTTTTCTTGCTTTGCGAAGGTCAGGAGCAAATGGAGAGAATGAAAGAATTGCTCGAAGAGTCGGTGGGACTAGAGAATGTTGCTAAAATCAATTTTGGCAAGAAATCAATTAATTACGGGTTTATATTGACGAGGGATAAAATCGCGGTTTTGACCGAGCATGAGATTTTTAATCGAATTAAAGCGAGGAATTTCCTCAAATATAGAAAATTTAAGGGTATAACCCTCCATGAGCTT
Organism: Candidatus Kryptoniota bacterium; assembly: GCA_041640855.1. Taxonomy (GTDB): domain Bacteria; phylum Bacteroidota; class Ignavibacteria; order Kryptoniales; family Kryptoniaceae; genus Kryptonium. The sequence continues at coordinate 78,828 of JBEPZK010000001.1, read as the reverse complement.
GATATGCTTAAGCCGGGAGATTTTGTCGTCCATATAGATTATGGAATAGGGAAGTTTGTGGGGCTTCAAAAGATAAAAATAAATGGGGTCGACCAAGAAGTAGTTAGGCTTGAATATGCAGACGATGGCGTTCTCTACGTGAATTTGAATTATATCAATAGAATAAAGAAATATCGAGGTGAAGAAGGTGTTGTCCCAAAGTTAAATAAACTTGGGACAGCGGAGTGGGAGAAGCTCAAGGAGAAGACAAAAGATAGCATTAAGAAAGTTGCGCGGGATTTAATTTGGCTTTATGCTAAAAGAAGTTATATCAAGGGGTTTAAATTTTCTCCGGATAATTATTTGCAAAAGGAGATGGAAGCGTCATTTATTTATGAAGATACGCCAGACCAAAGAAGGGCGACGATGGAAGTCAAGCAGGATATGGAAAGTGAAAAGCCGATGGATAGGTTAATTTGTGGTGATGTTGGGTTCGGGAAGACGGAGGTCGCGATAAGAGCTGCGTTTAAAGCTGTTCTTGACAAGAAACAAGTGGCGGTTTTAGTTCCAACGACAATTTTGGCGCATCAACATTATAAGACATTTACGGAAAGGTTGAGAAATTATCCTGTTAGAATTGAGGTTTTATCAAGATTAATTCCACGAGCGAAGCAACTGCAAGTAATTGATGCTTTGAGCAAAGGTGAAGTTGATATAATAATTGGGACGCATAGGCTGCTTTCAAATGACATAAGATTTAAAGACCTCGGTTTGTTGATAATTGATGAAGAACATAGATTTGGAGTTGAAGCTAAGGAGAAATTAAGAAAGATGAAGGTAAATGTAGATACTTTGACTTTGAGCGCAACACCGATACCTAGGACATTGTATTTTTCGCTTATGGGCGCAAGGGATATGTCGATAATCAACACGCCTCCACCGAACCGCCTTCCGATAATTACAAAAATTATAACCGTTGACTCACCGAAATTTAAAGACGTGGTGAAAAATGCGATTTATTTTGAAATAAGCCGTGGTGGGCAAGTTTATTTCGTCGTTGATAAGATCGCTGAGATTGAGAATATAACGAGGTTTTTGGGGGATATTTCACCAGATTTAAAATTTGATGTTGTTCATGGCAAAATGAAGCCCTCTGCAATTGAGAAAGTTATGCTGAGATTTCTCGAGCAAAAATTTGATATTTTAATTTCAACGAAAATAATCGAAGCGGGGATAGATATACCGAACGTCAATACGATTTTCATCTACAATGCTCATACATTTGGGCTTGCGGAGATATATCAACTTCGTGGCAGAGTTGGGCGCTCAAATAGACAAGCCTATGCTTATCTGATAATACCACCAGTTGAAGTTATAGGCACGAACGCAATTCGCAGGCTTTCTGCTATAGAGGAATTTACAGAGCTTGGCTCTGGCTTGAACCTTGCGTTGAAGGATATGGAAATTCGAGGCGTTGGAAATTTGTTTGGAAAGGAACAAACAGGATTTATAAATGCAGTTGGATTTGACCTTTATTGCAGGATTCTTGAGGAAGCAATGGAAGAGTTAAAAGAGCGCGAATTTAAAGATATCTTTAAAAACGAAAGAAAGATAAAAAAGAAATTTGACGCTATCATTTGGGCAGATGTGAGTGCCTTTATCCCTGATTATTACATTGAGAACGATTCGGAAAGGTTTAACTATTATCAAAAGTTGTACGAGGCCAACGGGTTAGATGAAATTGAAGAGATAGTTGAGGAGATTGAAGATAGGTTTGGGAAATTACCTGAGGAAGTTGAAAATTTAGTTTTGATTTCGAAGATAAAATTCCTTTCGGAGAAAAATGGAATTGAAAGGGTTGAAGTTGGACGAGAATTTGTAAGTGTGATTTTGAAAGAGGAGTTGATGAAATCCGAAAGTTTCAAGGTTATCGTTGATATTTTTTCCAGAGGATCGAATTTGAAATTTGAGAAAAGAGGCGGAAGGACAATTTTACTTTTAAAGTTTAAGTATTCATCCTCCGTCAAGCAAAACCTTGTTAAGTTTTTTGGATTGCTCGAGGAATTATCCGGTCAATTTTCTTATGATGAAGGATACCTCGCCGCCAATCCATAAGTTTTTGTCCCCTTCTTTGAACTTTAACACTTCATATCCTCTGCTCGATGGTATCAAGTGTATTTCTCCGCTTTCTGTTCTTTCCAGATAACGAATCAATCCTGTGTTCTCAACGCTTGCAAATACGATGCTTCCATTTTTAAGATTTGTTTTTTGAGTTATTATCGCGATGTCTCCTTTGAAAATTCCATCTTTTCTCATCCCATCGTCTGGGACTTCGACAGCGAAATATGGAGAGGGACCAAATATATTTGAATCAAGTTTGATGGTTCCACTTAGATTTGTTAGCATCGAGAAAGGATTTTGTGCGTCGAAATTTGAGATAAGCGGGATTTCTTTTATTTCGTCTTGTCTTTTGTTAAGTTTGAGGTCGTTGATGATTATGTTCCTTGCCTTAAAGTTTGCCCTTTTAATATAGCCCTTTTTTTCAAGTGCTTTTAAAATTGAGTGAACTGCGTTTGTAGATTTGAAATTAAATTTTTTACATATCTCTCGAACGGTTGGAGGTTTTAAATTTCTCATTGTATACTCTTTGATGAACTCAAGAATTTCGTTTTGCCTTTCGGTTAAAGCTCTTTGCATATCTTTGGTCAAGTTAGTTTTCAAAGCTTTCATAATATACTGAACATTTGTTCAAAAATCAAGGAAGGTTTATCTTCGGGAAAGCCATTTTGTTTTGTGAATAAAAAATAACGCCTATAACGGGGGTTTTAGCTATCCGCTCTTGCAAAATGAATTTAAAAATATATATTTAAAGTGCAGTGGTAGATTGTGGTAAATTGTGGTTAAAAATAATAAATTTATTATGTCATCGTTCAAAGGAAGTTACATATACGCAGTGGACGAGAAGGGAAGAGTTAGCATCCCAGCAAGGATGCGCAAATATTTGTCGCCGGAAGCAAATGAAACCTTTGTGATAACCAGAGGTACGGACACATGCCTTTTCCTTTTTCCGCTCGATGAATGGGAAAAGCTCGAAAAAAAGTTAAAAGAGCTGAACACTTTTAATCCTCAGCACAGGTTTTTGGTTAGAATTCTATTGATGTGGGCGGTTGAAGTTACGCTTGATAATCAATCCAGAGTTATGATACCAAAAAATCTTCTCGAGTTTGCAAAGATAGATAAAGAGGCCCTTATTATCGGTGCGCTTGATAGAATAGAGATTTGGAATCCGAGTATATTCCAAGAGTATGTGAATTCTCAGCCGGAGAGTTATGAAAGCATTGTGGAAAAAATTTTGGGAATGATATGATGGAAAGAGTTTTCCACATACCAGTTATGGTCGAGGAGACGATGAATTACTTGATAACGAGATCAGATGGAATTTATGTTGATGGCACGGTTGGAGGTGGAGGGCATAGCGAAGAAATTTTGAAGAGAACGAAGGCGAAAGTTATCGGATTTGATATCGACCCTGAAGCAGTGGAGTTTGCGCGTCAACATTTGAAAAGTTATGGAGATAGGGTTTTGATTCTCAACAGGAATTACGCGAAGATTAAGGAAAGTTTGAAAGAGTTGGGGATAGAGAAGATAACTGGTTTTTTGCTCGACCTTGGTGTTTCTTCGCATCAACTTGATTTTGGTAGGGGCTTTAGTTTTAGATTTGACGAAAGACTTGATATGCGAATGGATAGAGCTTCTGATATAACCGCTTCGGACATTTTAAATAACTATTCTGAAAAAGAGATCGCGGATATAATTTTCAAATTCGGTGAAGAACCGAGAGCGAAAGCGATAGCGAAAGAAATTGTAAGATACAGGAAGAGAAAAAGGATAGAGACAACTGGAGAACTTGTTAAAATAATCGATAAAGTGGTGGGCAAGAAATATAGATTGAAGGTTCTTGCTCGAGTTTTTCAAAGTTTGAGAATCGCAGTGAATAGGGAACTTGACAACTTAAAAATTGCGCTTGATTCAGCAATTGATGTTCTTGAAAAGGGTGGCCGGATTGTTGTCATCTCTTATCATTCGCTTGAAGATAGAATTGTTAAAAATTTTTTCAAAAGGATGGAGAAGATGTGCGTTTGTCCACCCGATGTTTTAGAATGCAAATGTGGGAAGGTTCAAGTTATGAGAATTTTAACTAAAAAACCTGTCGTCCCAAAAGAAGAAGAGATAAGTTCGAATCCCAGGGCTAGGAGTGCAAAATTGCGGGCTGGAGAAAAAATTTTGGATTGATCAATGGCAAGGGAGAGAAGAACAAATAGAGCGACAATTTTAGTTTTTTTGACACTTTTTGTTTTGATGGGCGTGGCTTACATTTGGAATTCTTTTGTTGTCGATAAAAAAATCAATGAACTCATCAAACTCGAGCGAAGGCTTGAACAGTTGAAAATTGAAAAGTTGCAGCTTGAGTCAGAATATGAAAAACTTACGTCAGCAAGTTATGTGGCTCGAATCGTGGAAAAGCAATTCGGTCTTGTTTTCCCGAAGGGGAAACCGAAAGAAATCGAGATAAGCAAGGATGAAATTAGAGGTAAGAAATAATTTGCAAGATTTTCGCGCTTTGTTTTATGCAAGGTTGAGATTTTTGCTCGGTTTGTTTGGTTTGATTTCTGTTCTCATTGTTTTAAGGCTTTTGAAGATTCAAGTTTTTGAACATACTTATTATTCTTCGCTTTCGAATGCTCAATATTATGCTGAGATAATTTTGCCGGCAAAACGTGGAATTATATTTGATAGAAAAGGAAAAATTCTTGCGACAAACACCATCGAAGTTCGAATCGGTGCGGACCCGGTTTATTTAAGAAAGGTAAAGGCGGACTTAAATGAAATCGCTGGAAATCTCGCTAAAATATTCGGTGGAGAGAAAAAATTTTATCTTGAGAAATTAAATGAACGTAATAAAAGATTTGTCTGGTTGGTTAAAGATGCTTCAAAATTTTCTGTTGCGAGGTTTGATTCGTTTGTGAATAGTTTGAAGACGCGAAGAGAAAAGGAGGTGTATCGGGGGATAATAAAAATTGAAAGATTCAAACGTTACTATCCCTATGATAATCTTGCTAGCCATGTGTTGGGCACAGTGAACAATGAAGATAAGCCGTTGATGGGGATTGAACTCAAGTTTGATAAAATTTTAAGAGGTAAAAATGGTTTTATGCGATTGGCAAAAGATGGGTTGGGGGACGTACGGGCTTCTGCGGAACTTGAATTGGTAAGGCCAATCGATGGTTATAATTTGAAGTTAACAATTGATGCGGAGGTACAATCGATAATTGAAAGTGAGCTTGAAAAGGGTGTTAAAGAATTTGAAGCTGAAAGTGGAGTCGCTTTGGTTGTCGACCCATGGACTGGGGATATACTTGGGCTTGCGAACTATCCAGGTTTCAATCCAAATTATTATTGGCTATATAACGTTGAGAATTTTAAAAACAGAGCAATTATAGATGCATTTGAGCCCGGTTCCACTTTTAAAATAGTTCCCGCTTCGCTTTTACTTGAGAAAGATTCGACAAAGTTATATGCTAAGGTTAATGTCGATGGGGGAAAAAGTTTAATTCGTGGCGTTAAAGTCGTGGATTATGAACCAAGAGATATGTTAAGTTTTGTTGAGGTTTTAAAGCATTCAAGCAATATTGGGATGGCTAAGCTTTCTTTAGGGCTTGATAATGTAGAATTTTATAGGCATGCAAGAAATTTTGGTTTTGGGACATATACTGGGATAGGCCTGCCTGGTGAATCAAAAGGCGAATTGAAAACTCCTGATAAATGGTTCTCTGCTACAAAGATTTTTATGTCGTTTGGTTATGAGTTGAGAGCTACTCCGCTTCAGATAGCGATGGCGTATGCAAGTATAGCTAATGGTGGAGTGTTAATTCAACCAAGGATTGTGAAAGAAATTATAAATTCAGATGGGAAAGTCGTCAAAAGTTTTCCAATTGTGCCGGTTAGAAGAGTTATCTCGGAGAGGACAGCGAAAATTTTGACCGAAATCCTTGAGAGTGTTGTAAATGAAGGAACCGGAGTCCAAGCCAAGGTCGAAAATTTAAGAGTTGCAGGTAAAACCGGAACAGCGCAGATTTATGAGCTTGGATTTTATTCCAAATCAAAATACAGAGCTTCTTTCGTTGGATTTTTCCCAGTTGAGAAACCCAAATTTGTGTGTTTTGTTATGCTTGAATCTCCGAAGAAAAAATATGCCGGTGGAGCTGTTGCAGCGCCGATTTTTAAAAGGATCGTGGAGCAATTGATTAGATTATCGCCGGTTGAAATTGAAACCGATAAAGAGAAACTTGAGAACGTGAAGAGGAAGATGATAACTGTTGAAAAAGTTGAATCTGGGGAGAAAGGAAAGATGCCAGATTTAAGGAATTTGAGCCTTCGCACAGCCCTTAAAAAAATTTCATCGTTTGATTTGAAGGTTAGTATAGTTGGTTCAGGTGTTGTTGTTGACCAAAACCCAAAACCCGGAGAGAGGATAACGCCGGGAATGGAATGCGTAATTTATTGTCGTGATGATTTTAAGATAAATTTAAGCGAAAAATAAAATTAATTGAAAGATGTTGCTTAGCGAGGTTTTGAAAAACGTCAAAGTTAAAAAATTGGTTGGCGATGTGAATGTCGAGATAAAAAACATCGTTTACGATTCTCGGGAGGCAAGTGATGGAAGTTTATTTGTCGCGATAAAAGGTTTAAATGTCGATGGGCATAGGTTTATACCTGAGGCGGTGCTTGCTGGCGCAGTTGCGGTTGTGCTTGAGGATGATGGGGTGGTCGAGGATGATTATTTTAATGAAAGAGGTGTTGTGAAGGTGGTTGTCCATGATTCAAGGAAAGCGTTGGCTTTGATTTCGTCTGCTTTTTATGGATTTCCTTCAAGGAAGTTAAAACTTGTTGGAGTCACTGGGACAAATGGAAAGACCACAACTACGCATCTTATAAAGTCAATCCTCGAAAGCGTTGGATTAAAAACTGGTTTAATTGGAACGATAAATTATGTCATCGGAGATGAGATTATCCCAGCGGTGCAGACGACGCCTGAGGCGCTTGATTTAAATAGATTTTTAAGTGAAATGGTTGATAAAAATATCTCCGCTTGTGTGATGGAAGTTTCATCTCATTCTTTGGCGCTTGACCGCGTTTATGGGCTTGATTTTGATGTCGGTGTTTTTACGAATTTAACTCAAGACCATCTCGACTTCCATCGTACTTTTGAAGCATATTTTCAAGCAAAGAAAATCCTGTTCGATTCGTTGAAAGAATCCGCTTACGCTATTTATAATATTGATGATCCATATGGTGAAAGAATCGTCGCGGATACAAAGGCGAAAAAACTATCCTATGGAAAGAGTGAAAAGGCTGATGTGAAAGTTAAAGATATCGAATTAAGTTTTGATGGCACGAGTTTGATTGTTCAAACTCCGAGTGAAAGTTCACTTGAGATAAATTCGAAGTTGATAGGTGAGTTCAATGTTTACAACATTTTAGCAGCTGTTGCGGTTGGTTATGCTCTTGGAATTGATCATCAAGACATAAAGAGAGGGATTGAAAATCTTGAAAATGTCAAAGGTAGATTTGAAAAGATAGTTTCTCCAGATGGTTATGTTGTGATAATAGACTATGCTCATACTCCTGATGCGCTTGAGAAGTGCATTGATACGATTTTGAGGTTAAGGGAGCAAACGGGCCAAGGAAAGCTGATAACTGTTTTCGGGTGCGGCGGTGATAGAGATGTTGGGAAAAGACCGATAATGGGAAAGATCGCGACCGAAAAAAGTGATATAACAGTTATAACATCGGATAATCCAAGGTTTGAAGACCCACAAAAAATTATCTCGGACATAGTTGAAGGAGTGAATCAAAATTCAGTTTATTATATCTTTGTGGACCGCAAAGAGGCAATTTACCGCGCGCTTGAGATGGCACAAAAAGGTGATATTGTTTTGATTGCGGGCAAAGGTCATGAGGAATATCAAATTATTGGTGATAGGAAAATTCCTTTCAGCGATAAACAAGTTGTGCTTGAATTCTTCAAAATAAAGAAAGCGACACAAATTTGAATTTAACGGTTGAGCACATAAAGAAAATGGATTTTATATCAGAGGTAAACCTAGATAAAGTTTCAAAGAAGAAAATCGCCGGCGTTTCAACGGATTCAAGAAAGATTAAGAAAGGTGAAATTTTCTTCGCTATAAAGGGAGAGAAATTTGACGGGCATGATTTTGTCTCCTCTGCTTTTAGAAAAGGCGCAGTTGCATCCGTTGTTAATTTGGATTGGTTTGAGCAGAATAAAGATAAATTTAAAGGCAAGATTTTAATCGCGGTTGAAGATACGCTTAAGGCACTTGGTAAACTCGCGAATGCGTATAGAAAGGACTTTGATATCCCGATCATCGCTGTTGCAGGGAGCAATGGCAAGACAACGACAAAGGAAATGATAGCTTGCGTACTTGAGCAAAAGTATAAGGTTTTGAAATCAGAGGGAAATTTGAACAATCAAATTGGCGTTCCGTTGACGCTTTTTAAATTGAGGAAAAGACATCAAGTTGGGGTTATCGAGTTCGGGACAAATCATTTTGGTGAAGTTAGATATTTGTGTGAAATTGCTGAGCCAAATTACGGATTGATAACGAACATCGGAAGGGAGCACATTGAATTTTTCAAAGATATAGAAGGAGTTGCAAAAGAGGAGGGTTCACTTTTTGATTATTTGTTTGAGAAAGGTGGATTTGTGTTTGTTAATCTTGATGATGAATACGTGCGTAAGATGGGTGAGAAATTTAAAGATAAAATGACATTTGGATTTTCAGAAGATGCAGATGTGAGAGCTCAGATAATCGATGTCGATGATCTTGCGAGGTTTAAATTCAAAGTTAAGTTTAACGGGAGAGAGCAAGTTTTGAAGTTGAAAATCCCAGGAGAGCACCTTATTATAAATGCTGTTTCAGCTTTTGCTGTTGGGTTGAAGTTTGGGGTTTCGCCTTCTTCTATAAAGAAAGCCTTGGGACAATATGAGCCTTTTTCGAAACGAATGGAAATTATCAAAGTAAAAGGCATTACTTTGATAAACGACACTTATAATGCAAACCCTGATTCCGTTATAGCGTCGCTTAAAACTTTATCTCAGATTAGATGTTCGGGTAAGCGTATTGCTGTTTTGGGTGATATGCTTGAGCTTGGTGAGTATACAGAGGCGGCGCATAAGGAAGTTGGTCAAAAACTTGGTGAATTTGGAGTTGATTACTTTTTTTCTTACGGTGAGGCAATGCATTATGCTTATGAGGTCGCTTCACAAAACATCGCCCATGCGATGCATTTTGGAGATAAAGATTTGCTCGTTTATCATCTTTTTGAAATTGCAGATAGAGGAGATGTAATTCTTGTCAAAGGTTCAAGAGGTATGAAGATGGAGGAAATAGTTGAAAAATTTATAAACAAAGTTAAAGGTTCGCGATAAATGCTTTATTATCTTTTTGACTGGATAAACAGGCTATATGCGCCGCCTGGGTTTGATGCCTTTAGGTTTATAACTTTCAGAAGTGGTCTTGCGATTTTGACTTCTTTAATAATTTCTTTTTGGCTTGGTCCGAAAATAATTGCGAAATTGAAAGAATATCAAATTGGTGAGATGATAAGGGAAGATGGACCTGAAAGACATAAGGCAAAAGCTGGAACACCAACTATGGGAGGATTGATAATTCATATGAGCATTCTTGGTCCGATTTTGTTGTGGGGCGATTTGAAAAATATGTATATATGGCTAATCATTCTTGTTACGGTTTGGCTTGGAATTGTTGGATTTATCGATGATTATCTCAAAGTTGTGAAAAAATATCCGAAGGGTTTGATAGCAAAATATAAATTAGCAGGACAAATAAGCATAGGCTTAATCGTCGGCGTTATACTTTACAACTCACCCGAATTCGAAGGAATAGAAACAATTACGACTTTGCCATTTTTAAAGAACTTGAATTGGGATTATCTCTATTGGTGGGTTTATATCCCTGTTGTCGTTTTCATAATAACTGCTACATCAAACGCTGTGAATTTAACTGACGGTTTGGATGGACTTGCGATCGGGACGGTTGGGATTTCTGCTTTGACATTAACTGTGATGGCTTATGTTTCGGGTCACATTGAATTTAGCAGGTATTTGAGCATAATTTATCTTCGTGGTTCAGGTGAACTTGCGGTTTTTCTTTCCGCAGTTGTTGGAGCTTCGCTTGGATTTTTGTGGTTTAATGCTTATCCGGCGCAGGTTTTTATGGGCGATACCGGCTCATTGGCGCTCGGTGGGATAATCGGCACGGTCTCGGTTATGATAAAAAAAGAACTTTTGCTTCCTGTCTTCGGCGGAATATTCGTAATCGAGACCTTGAGCGTAATAATTCAACGGGTTTACTTCAAATATACAAAGCGAAAATATGGTCAAGGAAGAAGGGTTTTCAAAATGGCACCAATTCATCATCATTTCGAACTTTTAGGTTGGGCTGAGCCGAAGATTGTGACGAGATTTTATATAGTCGCGATAATTTTTGCAATTTTGAGTCTTGTTACATTTAAAATTAGATGAAAAATTTTATGTTGGAATTGAAGGAAAATATCAAAGGAAGAAAAATAAGCGTCATAGGCGGAGCGAGGAGCGGGTTAGCTGTAGCTAAACTTTTGAAAAGGCTTGGGGCGGATGTTTTGATTAGCGATGTTAAGAAACCAGAGCAGATAAAATATGTTAAATTTACGTTTGATGAGCTTAATGAGTTGGGGATAAAATATGAGTTTGGTGGACACAGCGATAAAGTTTTTGATTGCGATTTTATGGTAATAAGTCCAGGGGTGCCGTCGAATTCTGAAGTTGTGCAAAAAGCGCTTGAGCGTGGGATAAAAGTTTTAAGCGAAATCGAAGTGGCGTCATGGTTTTGTAAAGCCCCAATCGTTGCTGTAACAGGGACGAATGGGAAAACGACGACGACAAGTTTAATAGGTCATATTTTTAGAAGCGCAGGGATAAAAACAATTGTCGCAGGAAATATTGGAAATCCATTTTCAGATTTTGTCCTCGATGCGGATGAGAGAAGCGTTGTGGTTTTAGAAGTTAGTAGTTTTCAACTTGACCATATTGAAAGTTTTAAACCGAAAGTTTCCGTTCTTTTGAATATAACGCCAGACCATCTTGATAGATACAGTTCATTTGCGGATTACATTGCTTCGAAGTTCAGGATATTTAAAAATCAAAAAAGCGACGATTTCGCTGTTTACAATTACGATGATGAAATAGTTCAGCCGTATGTTGAAAGGCTTGGTGTTATTAAACTGCCTTTTAGCGTTATCGACGAGTTATCTTGCGGCGCGTTTGTCAAAGATGGGAAAATTATTTTGAGGTTTAAAAATAAAGAGGAGGAGATTTTAAAGATGAGCGAACTCAAAATAAGAGGAATTCACAATGTTTATAATTCCCTTGCAGCTGCATTAGCAGCGAGAGCGATGGAGATAAGGGATGAGATAATAAGAGAAAGTTTGCAAAGCTTTGAGGGGGTTCCGCATCGACTGGAATTCGTCCGTGAAATAAACGGAGTAAAGTTTATCAACGATTCTAAAGCTACAAATGTTAACTCGCTTTGGTATGCACTTGAGAGTTTCGATGAACCTATAATTTTAATCGCGGGTGGAAGGGACAAAGGAAATGACTATTCGAAAGTTTACGACCTCGTGAGGAAGAAAGTCAAGCTTATCATAGCGATAGGTGAGTCAAGAGAGAAAATTTACAATGAATTTAAAAATTTGACCAATGTTGTGAAAGTTGATTCTATGGAGGAAGCGGTTAAAAAAGCATATAGCGAGGCGAAGCCGGGAGATGTTGTGCTCCTTTCGCCAGCGTGTGCAAGTTTTGATATGTTTATGGATTTCGAGCATAGAGGTGAAGTTTTTAAAAAAATTGTGAATGAACTGTGAAGGTATGTAGCCAAAATACAGGCGTTATTTTATTTTTTGTTGTTATGTTGCTTATAATCGTAAGCATATTGCCCGTTTTTAGCTCGACAGCGTATATTGCGGATTTGCGGTATAATTCCCCGACTTACTTTCTTTTGAAACATTTCTCCCGAGTCGTTTTGGGATTTATCGCATTGATTTTTACCACTGTTTTTTTGGATTATAAAAAACTTAGAGATTATGCATTTTACATTTTCGTTGCGACGTTGGCCCTTCTTGTTTTGGTTTTAATTTTTGGCAAGGGGTCTGTGAAAAGATGGCTTTATATAGGTCCTGTGGGTTTTCAAGTTTCTGAATTTGCAAAGTTGGGCATGTTAATATACTTGGCTTATTTGCTCGAGAAAAACCGTGAGAAGTTGACAAGTTTTAAGTTTGGGTTTTTGCCTTTGTTTTCGGTTGTCGCGGTTGTAACTTTGCTTGTGCTTATGCAGAAAAGTTTTACGATGGCATTTTTGATTTTTACTTTGGGGATGATTTTAATTTTCTTGGGTGGAGCCCGAATGGGACATCTTATATTTGGAGTTGGTTCGATATCGGTGGTAATGGTTTTAGCGATTGTTCTTGAACCTTACAGATTTCAGAGAATACTCGCACGATTTAATCCCGAAGCGGTTGGAGAGGGAGTCAGATATCAGGCTGTACAAGCTTTGATTGGGCTTGGAAATGGTGGTTTATTTGGTGTTGGGCTTGGGCATAGCAAACAACGTGAACTTTTCCTGCCGCTTGCTTATGATGATTATATATTCTCAATTTGGGGAGAGGAACTTGGTTTTGTTGGTTCTGTGCTTTTGATTTTGGCTTTTACTTTGATACTTTATTGCGGTTTCAAAATCTCAAAATATGCATCGGACGACTTTGCAAAATTTCTCGCGAGCGGTATCACATTGATGATTTTTATAACTGCGCTTACCCATATTGCAGTTGTTTCAGACATGTTGCCTTCGACGGGAATTCCACTTCCGTTTGTAAGTTATGGTGGAAGCGCGATGATAGCAAATTGCGTCGGAGTTGGGATTTTGCTCAACATTTCAAAGCAAATAAATATGTTAAAATGAGGCGTGTAATGATAGCAGGTGGAGGAACCGGTGGACATATTTTCCCAGGGATTGCGATTGCGGATTCAATAAAAAGAATCGATCCGAGTGTTGATATAATTTTCATCGGAACGAAGGGAAAAATTGAGGAAAGAGTCGTGCCTAAAGCTGGGTATAAATTTAAGTCGATTTGGATTTCTGGCTTTGCGCGTTCGCTTGATTTGAAGAATTTGCTGTTCCCGTTTAAGGTTATTGTAAGCTTGATTCAGTCGTTTATTTTGATAAAAAAGTTTAAACCTAATGTAGTTGTTGGAACGGGTGGGTATGTAAGCGGTCCGGTGGTTTTTGTAGCTTCTTTGCTTGGCGTTCCAACATTAATTCAGGAGCAAAATAGTTATCCCGGCGTTACAACTCGGCTTTTGTCAAGGTTTGTCGATGAGGTTCATATAAGTTTTGATGCAGCGAGGAAATACTTGAAGAGAAAGGACAACATCTTCCTTTCTGGAAATCCAATAAGGAGTGGTTTAAGAATTTATCCGAAGGATGAAGCGTTAAAATTTTTCGGGTTAGAATTTGGCAAAAAAACATTGTTCGTCTTCGGCGGAAGTGCTGGTGCAAGGTCGATAAATAATGCAATGCTTGAGATAATTGATGAACTTGTCGGAAAAGGCATACAAGTCATATGGCAGACAGGAGCGTTGGATTTTGAAATCGTTGAAAAAAAATGCAAAGATATGAAAGCGGTTAAAGTTTTTAAGTTTATTGACGAAATAGATTATGCATATTCAGCGTCTGACCTTGTAATTTGCAGAGCTGGTGCGACAACGATAGCTGAGGTGGCTTACTTTGGGCTTCCGGCAATTTTCGTTCCGTATCCATTTGCAGCAGAAAATCATCAATATGAAAACGCAAGGTTTTTATTTGAAAAAGGAGCAAGCGAAATTATACTTGATAGCGAACTAAGAATGAAGTTAAAGCAGAAGATTTTTGAATTGCTTGAAGATGAGGAAAGATTGAGCGAGATGAGAACCAAGGTGAAAGCATTTGCTAATCCAAACGCTGGAGATTTAATTGCGAAGGCAATTTTAAAATTAGCGGAAAGGAAAGATGTTTAGCACTGTTAGAAAAATACATTTTATTGGAATTGGTGGAATAGGGATGAGCGGAATTGCGGAGATTTTGCTCGACCAAGGGTTTAAAGTCAGCGGTTCAGATAAACATTTATCTGAGATAACGGAAAGACTTGAAAAACTCGGCGCGAAAATTTACGAAGGTCATGCGCCGGAGAATATAGAGCCGGATGTCGACGTAGTTGTTTATTCTTCCGCTATCAAGATGGATAATCCTGAGATACAGGAAGCGTTGCGAAGGAAAATTCCGCTTATAAGAAGAGCTGAAATGCTTGCTGAACTTATGCGTTTAAAATATGGGATTGGAATTGCTGGGACGCATGGTAAAACGACGACAACATCAATGGTTGGACTTGTTTTAATCGAGGGAGGATTTGACCCGACAGTTATAGTTGGTGGAGTTTTACGTGACCTTGGTGGAACAAATGCGCGTCTTGGGCATGGGAGTTTTATAGTGGTTGAAGCTGATGAATTTGATAGATCGTTTTTACAACTTACACCGACGATTGCAGTTATAACAACGCTTGAACCAGAACATCTCGATACCTACGGAAGTGTTGAAGAGTTAAAATCTGCTTTTGTTGATTTCGCAAATAAAGTCCCGTTTTATGGATTTGTCGTTTTATGTCTTGATGAGCCGATGATTCAAGATATAATGCCACGGATAAAGAAAAGGGTCATATCTTACGGTTTAAATCCACAGGCGGATGTGCAAGCTATAGATATAGAATTCAAGGAAAGATTCTCATCGTATACCTTGATTTACCGCGGTCAAAATTATGGAAGGATAAGTTTAAAAGTTCCGGGCCTTCACAATGTAAAAAATTCGCTTGCTGCGGTCGCAGTCGGAATGGAACTTGGCATTGATTTTGAAAAGATAAAAAAAGCAATTGAAAGGTTCGGTGGGGTTTACAGGCGATTTGAGTTAAGAGCGCAGGTTGATAATATCATCGTTGTTGATGATTATGCTCATCATCCGACGGAGATCAAGGCTGTTTTGCAGGCTGCGAAAGATGGATGGAAAAGAAGGGTTATCGCTGTGTTTCAGCCGCATCTTTATTCTAGGACGAGAGATTTTTATCAAGATTTTGGGCGTTCTTTTTTCAATGCAGATGTATGCGTATTGACCGATGTTTACCCGGCTCGCGAAGAACCGATAGAAGGTGTGAGCGGAGAACTTATAGCAAACGCAGCGAAAAATTTCGGACACAAAGAAGTTCATTATGTTCCGGATAAAAGACAAATCCCTGATTATGTCCTTGAGCTTGTAAAGTCAGGAGACATTGTGATATTTATGGGAGCGGGTGATATAACGAAAATCTGCGGTGAATTTATCAAAAAACTTGATGAAAAATTTAGCAATGTTAAACCTTGAGGAAATAAGGAAAATAGTTTCGGGTAAAATTTTGATCAATGAACCGCTCGCGAAATATTCAACTTTTAAAATTGGTGGATTGGCCGATGTTTATCTTGAACCCGCAAATGTAGATGAACTTTTAAATTTGCTTAAGTATTTGAGGAACAAGGATGTCGATTTCATAATTCTTGGAAACGGTAGCAATGTTTTGATAAGCGACGAGGGTTTTAGAGGCGCTGTGATAAATCTCGAGTTTGGTTTGAACTTTATTAGAGTTGAAGATGAATATGTTGTCGCCGGTGCGGGGGTTAAGTTAGCAAAGTTTGTCGATTTTTGTATTGAGAACGGTTTTAAAGGAGTTGAAATGCTTGCGGGAATACCAGGGACTTTGGGTGGAGCGATAATTATGAACGCAGGTGCTTATTCAGGTGAAATATCCGATTATCTTGTGGATGTTGATGTGATTAGAGATTTTGAACTTGTAAGACTGAAAAAAGAAGAATGTGGTTTCGGATATAGGACTTCGAATTTGGGCAATGATATCGTTGTTCAAGCGAGGTTTAAATTCCCAAGTGGAGATATTGAACAGATGAGAAAGATAAGGCGTGAGATTTTGATAAAGCGAAATCAAACTCAACCGGTTAATTTCCCCAACGCTGGAAGCATATTTAAAAATCCGCCAGGGAGTTTCGCGGGCAAGTTAATCGAAGAGGCTGGTTTGAAAGGAGTTCAAATCGGCGGAGCTCAAATTTCTGAAAAGCATGCGAATTTTATAATCAACAAAGGAAATGCAACAGCAAAGGATGTTATCGAACTTATAAAACTTGCGCGATCAAAGGTTTATGAAAAATTTGGCGTAAAACTCGAGCTTGAGATAAGGTTAATCGGGTTTAAAGACGAAGAAATTGAAAGTTTGGTATGAAATGGGCTTGGAAGAAAATAATACAAGTTGCTTTTATTATCGTTGGGATTTTCGCATTGTTTTTGGGAGCTGTGAATTGGAGAGAAAATAGAGTGGTAAATAAAATAATCGTCGAAGGCAACAAAGTGATACCAGACGAAAAAATCATCGAACTCGCAAATGTAAAAGTAGGCGAAAAGATCACAGATTTAAATCTTTCGGAAATAAGAGCAAGAATTGAAAGACATAAGTTCGTTAAATATGCGGATGTTTATACAAATTTACCGGATTTTCTTATCGTCGAAGTCGTCGAAAGAGAGCCAATAGCGATGGTCATATATAATAACAAAATTTATTATGTTGATTCGGATGGTTTCGTGATTCCATCGGATGAAATTAAGAAAGTATTCCCCGTGCCTTTGTTGGGGAAATTAAGTTATAAGCCAGCGAATTTACTTTCTGATTCGACTGGACGATTAAAAATGCAGTTTGATTTGCTCAAACTTGCGATCGATAAGAAAGTCGACAGTTTAATTTCGGAGGTTAGAGTTGAGAATGGAGAGGCTATCATAATAACAACGTATGGGGCTGTTCCCGTGTTTTTGGGCAAGAGTGGATTTGAAAGAAAACTTGTTGCGTTGAAAAAGTTCTGGGAGCAATATGTAGTGGGAAGTGGATTCCCCAAGTATATCGATTTAAGATATGAGGGTAAATTATATGCAAACTTTAACTAAAAAAATGCGAAATTAGGCTATGTCGCAAATAATAGTTGGACTTGACATAGGAACAAGTAAAGTTTGTGCACTTGTAGCTTCATTTGAAGATAACGGGAATGTAAATATCCTTGGTCTTTCTCATATCCCTTCCGAGGGAATTAATCGTGGAAACATCGTCAACATCGAAAAGACATCACAAGCGATTCGCGAGGTTATCAGCGCTGTTGAAAATCAATGCGGAGAGAGGGTAAGGGAAGTTATAGTTGGGATTGTCGGTGGAGATGTTCAAGGGATTTCGAGTAAAAGTGTTGTCACAACGCGAGCGCCGAACCATGAGATAACGCAGGAAGATGTAAAGCGTTTAATAGAAGATGCAAAAAATATTCGTTTACCAGCGGACAAATTCATTTTACATGCGCTTCCGCAGGAATTCATCGTTGATGGAGCGGAAGGAATAAAAGACCCAGTTGGAATGGTTGGAATAAGAGTTGAAGCGGTGGTTCACATAGTGATGGCATCGTTGACAGCAATTGAAAATTTCAGAAGAACCGTTCACAGAGCTGGTTTGGAAGTTGAGGAATTTGTTTTTCAACCACTTGCGTCCGCTTATTCTGTTCTTGACCCTGAAGAAAAAGAAATTGGGGTTGCTTTGATCGATATTGGAGCTGGGACGACAGATGTTGCGGTTTTTGAGGATGGAATAATAAAGTATTCCGGAACCTTGCCCATCGCTGGGGACCAGATAACAAACGACATAAGAAAGGCATTAAGAATTCAAAAAGAAGAGGCGGAGAAGCTGAAAAAAACAGAAGGATATGCGTATATGGATGCGATAACCGAGGATAGAAAAATTCAAATTCAAGGAATAGGGGGACGAGGACCTTTTGAGATAACTCGGAAAATTCTTTGCGAGATAATTCAGCCGAGGGTTGAAGAGATTTTTGAAATTCTTTACACACATCATTTGAAAAAGTCTGGCTTTATAAGAAATCTTCCTGCTGGTGTTGTTTTAACCGGTGGAACTTCACTTTTAAGAGGAATAGTTGAACTTGCTCGCGATAAATTTGAGTTACCGGCAAGGCTTGGAATTCCAACCGGATTTTCGGGTGGACTTGTTAAGGAAGTTCAAAATCCAATTTATGCAACCGCGGCTGGTTTAGTTTTATATAAAATCGAAGAGATAAAAAAAGGTTATGAAAGTGGTGTTGGATTTGGGAAAAGAAAAGGATGGTGGGATAATTTGAAAGACTTCTTCAAAATTTTTCGTTAAAAATTAAATTTCGGAGGTTAAGATGATCACATTAGCAGAAAGTTCGGATAAGCATGGGGTTGGAAAAGCTATAATAAAGGTCGTTGGAGTCGGGGGATGCGGTTGCAATGCTATCGATACCCTCGTACAAAAGGGTATTAATAACGTTGAACTTATCGGAATTAACACAGACCTTCAGTCTTTATTGAGATGTAAAGTACCTATAAAAATTCAGGCAGGGAAGAATGTAACTAAAGGACTTGGAACAGGTGCAAGGCCAGAAATTGGAAGAAAAGCGATTGAGGAAGTTAAGGATGAAATTGCTAAGCTTCTTGAGGGAAGTGACCTTGTTTTTATCACTGCCGGGATGGGTAAGGGAACCGGCACTGGTGGAGCTCCTATCGTTGCAGAAATAGCTAAAAGTATGGATGCACTTGTCATTGGAATAGTTTACACTCCGTTTGCTTTTGAAGGTTCCATGAGGAAAAAAATAGCTGATGAGGGAGTTAAAAATTTAAGAGAGGTTGTCGACACGCTAATTGTTATAAGTAATCAAAAATTGCTAGCCCTTGTTGGAAATGAGGATATTTTATCTGCGATTGAATATGGAAACGAAGTTTTGAACAACGCTGTTAGAGGCATAACAGATATAATAACCAAACCTGGAATCGTTAATGTCGATTTTATGGATGTTCGTACAATCATGAGAGATATGAGAGATGCTTTGCTTGGGACAGGCATCGCAAGAGGTGAGCACAGAGCTACGGAAGCTACGCAAAAAGCCATATCAAATCCTCTTGTTGAAGGTTTGTCAATAGTTGGTGCAAAGGGGGTCTTGGTGAATTTCGTTGGGAGGAGAGTTAGTTATAAAGAAGTCGACGAAGCAATTAAAGTTATAACCGAAAAAACGGGCGAGGATGTAAACCTAATTTATGGAATCGCTTATGATAATTCGATGAATGATGATGAATTAATGGTAACCGTTATAGCGACAGGTTTGGAATCAACAGTTTATTCACCTAAGAAAACTCCCCCTATAACTCAGAGGAGAGTAAGGCCAGTTTATGAAGAAGAGCAAAGCAAAAGTGAAAATTATAATATTCCAACTTATTTGCGAAAGGGGATAGATATAAACAGGGAGATTTCGAAGAATGAAGAGAAAGAGATAAGGGATGAAATTGAAAATGAAAAACCAACTTTCTTGAGGCAAGTTATGGATTAACAAAATTAAGCAAGGTGTTATATGAAGTTAAGCAAGGTGGAAATAGAAGATAGATTGAAAAATTTGGGTGGATGGGTTTATGACGAAGGAGCGAATGCGATAGTTAAAGATTTTAAGTTTAAAAATTTTAGCGAAGCGATGGCATTTGTGTTAAGAGTCGCGTTCGAAGCAGAAAAAATGGATCATCATCCGGATATATTGATCGAGTATAATCGAGTTCGTCTGCTTTTAAAAACCCATAGCGAGGAAGGGGTAACTGAGAAGGATTTTGAGCTTGCGGGAAGAGTTGAGAAAATTTGATTTTAATTTTTAAAAGTTTTATATTTGTATTCGAAAAACGGGCCGAGGTGGCGGAATTGGTAGACGCGCACGTTTGAGGGGCGTGTGGGGAAACCCGTGCGGGTTCGAGTCCCGCCCTCGGCACTTCAATTTTTATTGCAAACGATAACTTGAAAGTTCACGTCTTACCCCATTGCTTGAAGCAGTCGCCGGAGTTTCGTGTTTTATCGGTCCAATGCCTGGGGAAAACCAAATGTAATCTTTCGAAGTAGAACTTGCAACGACAACGCCACCAATGCTTACGGAAGCGGTGACAAGTGTTTCAAATCTATATCCAACCAATTTCCCAGCCGGAACTTGTACTTCTTCTTTTTTATCAATATTTCCAGTTATATTGACTTTGATATTTAAAGGCATCTGCTGTCCTTGGTAATTGACAAATATTGTCGTGTCGAGATTTAAAATCGTATAGGGTTCATTTAAATTCCCACCAGTCTTCACAAAAAGAACCCAATTTCGATATTCGAAGCTCGGAATCCCAATTCTGTTTGTCAAATCAATCCAAGCGTAGAGATTATCACCGTCTAGATATATAAGAAGCGTGTCGACTTCCGTCTCAGTGGGATATTTTAATGAGTCAATCACAACAAGTGGATTTTTTCCTTGGAATTGAATTTGAGTTGTTACAGTTGTCGACGATGTGAAATCGGTTCCGACTATTTTCGCGCCCGATGTATCAATTTCGTAACCAGAATAATACCAAACATTTCCGGTTTTAAGTGGGAAAAGATTGGAGGGCACAATTTCAATTGATGGGGTTATAGTTTCCTTCTTCCCACAGCTGAAAAAAAGAAAAGGGGTCAACAAAGTGAAAAATAAAAAAATTGTGAAGAAAAGAAATTTTTTTCTCATAGTTTTAGTCAAATTTTAATGAATCAATTATACTTTTAACTCGATTTGCTGAAGCGTGAAGTGCCTGCCTTTCTTCATCTGTTAATTTAAGCTCGATTATCTGTTCGACACCATTTTTCCCAAGTTTAACTGGAACGCCAACGAAAACATCGTTTAGCCCATATTCCCCTTGAAGTAGAACAGAGCATGGAAGTATTCTCTTTTTGTCTTTCACGATTGATTTAACCATTTCAACTATCGCTGCGGATGGTGCATAGTATGCGCTACCAGTTTTTAAATAACTAACTATTTCTGCGCCGCCTTCGCGTGTGCGTTTGACAAGTTGATCGATTTTTTCTTTTGGCAAAAGCTCCGAGATCGGTATTCCCGCAACCGTTGTGTATCTGACAAGTGGAACCATATCATCCCCATGTCCACCAAGAACAAATGCGTAAACATCTTCAACTGAAACATTTAATTCCATTGCTATAAATGTTCTGAATCTTGCGGTGTCAAGAACACCGGCCATTCCGATGACTCGATTCCTTTCAAAACCACTTACCTTCCATGCTGTGTAAGCCATAACATCAAGTGGATTTGTAACGACGATTATGATTGCGTTTGGTGATTTTTCGATTGATTTTAACGTTGCTTCTTTGACGATTCCAAAGTTTGTGTTCAGAAGGTCTTCTCTGCTCATACCAGGCTTTCGCGCAACCCCAGCGGTGATGATGATAATATCGGAATTAGCTGTCTCATCGTATCCATTTGTTCCAATTACCTTCACATCAACTCCAGTTATTGGTGTTGCCTCATACATATCAAGCCCTTTACCCTGAGGGATGCCTTCAACGATGTCAACGAGGACAACTTCATTTGCAAGTTCGTTGTCCACTATTCTTTGTGCTGTTGTCGCGCCTACATTTCCGGCGCCTATAATTGTTATTTTCATTGCAATTCCTCCTGTCTGTTTATTTTTAAGGTGCTATTAATTTGCCTGTATCGGATAAACGCTTACGATTTGCTTATCCTTTGTCAGGTATTCAAATTTTACGATACCATCAATTTTTGCAAACAATGTATAGTCTTTGCCCATCCCGACATTTAATCCAGGTTTAAATTTTGTGCCCCTTTGTCTTACGATTATGTTCCCAGCTCTTACGAATTCACCGCCGAATTTCTTTACCCCAAGACGTTTGGAATTACTATCCCTTCCGTTTTGAGATGAGCCACCACCTTTTTTATGAGCCATGTTAATTCACCTCCTATTTTTTGTTTTATCCTAAGTTGATTTTGTTAATCTCAATTTGAGTGTAATTTTGTCTGTGTCCCTTTGTGACCTTGTAACCTTTTCGACGCTTTTTCTTAAATACGATGATTTTTTCACCTTTCGTATGCTCGAGAATCGTTGCTTCAACGGATGCGCCAGGCACAAAAGGATTGCCGATATAGGTTTTGCCATTGTCTTCAATCAAAAGGACATCCGAGAATTTTACCTTACTTCCAGGCTCAGCGTTGAGCTTTTGAACAAAAATCTTATCGTTTTCCTTTACCTTATATTGGTGACCACCGATTTTAACTACCGCTATCATTTTTCCCTTGCATTTGTTTTGACTCAAAGTTATTTAAATTTAGCAATTTGGGGCTAAAAAAACAATTAGTGAATTTGACTTATCTTTCTTATATTTTAATTAAAATCACAAAATCTTTTAGCTTTTTAAATGGGAAAGAATATAGTTGCAATTGTCGGAAGACCGAATGTCGGGAAATCGACACTTTTTAATAGGATAATTGGTCAAAGAGACGCTATTGTTGATCCAAAAAGTGGCGTAACCAGAGATAGGCATTACGGAAACGCCGAATGGAATGGGAAAAAGTTCACAATCATTGATACAGGTGGCTATGTTCCCGACTCCGATGATATCTTCGAAACCGCTATAAGAGAACAAGTTCAAATAGCAATTGAAGAAGCGGATGTAATTGTTTTTGTCGTTGATGCCATCTCTGGTGTTACACCTATAGATATTGAAATTGCAAAAATTTTAAGACGTTCGAAGAAAAAAGTTGTCCTTGCGGTAAATAAAATTGATAACGAAAAGTTAGAAGCACATCTGTTACAATTTTATGAACTTGGGCTTGGTGAGCCGTTTGCGATTTCCGCTCTACACGGCAGAAAAGTTGGAGATTTTCTTGATGAAGTTGTTAAAGATTTCCCCACGGAAACTGAAGAACCAGCAGAGGAAAATAAAAATCAAATAAAAGTTGCAATAGTTGGACAGCCAAATGTTGGCAAATCATCATTCGTTAATGCTATTCTTGGAGAGAATAGAGTTATCGTTTCGGATATACCCGGGACGACGCGTGATTCCATCGATACAGTTTTTGAATATGATGGGACTGAATTTGTTTTGATCGACACAGCAGGATTAAAAAAAAGAAGCAAGATAAAAGAGAGCATTGAGTTTTACAGTGCTGTAAGAGCTTTAAAAGCGATTGAAAGATGTGATGTCGCGGTTGTTATGCTAGACGCGACATGTGGTCTTGAAAGACAGGATTTGCGAATCATCGGAGAAGCTGCGGATTTAAAAAAGGGAATTATAATTGCGGTAAATAAGTGGGATTTGGTTGAAAAGGATTCAAACACTGCACTTGAATATGAACATGCGTTAAGAAGCAGGCTTAATGTTTTTGATTATGTTCCAATTTTATTTATTTCCGCAAAGACAAAAAAAAGAATTTTCAAAGTTCTTGAATTAGCCAAGCTTGTCAATGACGAACGAAGCAAGAGGATAAAAACAAGTGAGTTAAACAAAGTTTTATTCCCGATTGTAAATGAAACTCCACCGCCTGCGGTTTCGGGGAAGGAGATAAAAATAAAATATGGAACTCAAGTGAAAACATCACCTCCGGTTTTCGTTTTCTTTGCAAATTTTCCGGATGATATCCCCGAGCATTATAAAAGATTTCTTGAGAATAAAATTCGAGAGCATTTCGGTTTTGTTGGAGTTCCATTGACGATTGTCTTTAAAAAGAAATGATTGACAATTTCAGGTGTCTTTTCTAAATTTTGAGTGTAAAAATTTTTAAAGTTGCCTATGAAAATTTTGATTGTAGAAGATGTAAATGAAAGCCTTGAGTTGTTGAAGGAAATTTTCGAAACGATAGGTTACTACGTTTTCACCGCGAAAAATGGGGCTGAAGCACTTGAGGTTTTAAAATCCGAAAAAGTAGATGTTATAATCTCCGATGTCTTGATGCCAAAGATGGATGGTTTTCAGTTCTGCAGAGAAGTTAAAAAGATGAAGCATTTGAAAAACATCCCGTTTATATTTTACACTGCAAATTATACCGACCCGGAGGATGAAAAATTTGGTTTAAGCCTTGGGGCTGATGCGTATCTAATCAAACCGGTCGATATACAAGTTTTGATTAACACAGTTGAAAAATTGGTTCAAAAGGATAAATCTATTAATTCAACCGGGACAGAAGCTATAAATGACGATGTCCAATATCTAAGGGAGTATAACACTGTTTTAATTCGTAAACTTGAAGACAAGATGTATGAGCTCGAGCAAGCGAACGAGATGTTGAAAAAAATGAATGAAGAACTTCGAATTTCTCATGAGCAATATAGGAGTTTATTTGAAAACGCGGGAAAACCCATATTTATAGTTCACCCTGAGACATGGGTGGTTCTTGATGCAAACAATGAAGTAGAAAATCTTTTAAAATGCACAAGGGATGAAATTTTAAATTTAAGTTTTGCCAGATATAAAAAATTTTTTCAACCTCTTTTTGAAGGGGAGAGGGTTGTAAATTTTGAAACGACGATGCTTGATTTTGAGGGAAATGAAAAATTCGTTGAGATGAGCGCAAATTTGATCGGCTATGCCAATACAAGCACAATTCAAGTGATAGTTTCCGATTTAACGGAAAAGAAAAAAATTCAAGATGAATTAATTCAAACTGAAAAACTCGCTTCACTTGGTAGATTAGCTGCAGCTATCGCCCACGAGATTAGAAATCCTCTTTCCGCAGTAAGTGTCAATTTGCAATTTTTACTTCGGAAATTTTCCGAGGAGACACAGGAAAGAAAATATCTTGAATTAGCGCTCGAGGGGGTTAAAAGAATTGAGAAAATTGTTGAAGCAACGCTGAATTTCGCCCGTCCAAGTAAGCCAATCATCAAGGAGGAAGATATAAACGATGTTATAACATCAACTCTCCCGCTTGTTGAGGTATCGACTTTGAAGAAAAAGATTGAAATTGTGACCAAGCTTGAACCAAACCTTCCAAAGGTGAAAATTGATTTCAAGCAGATTCAACAAGTCATTTTAAATATCTTGACAAATGCTGTTGACGCAATTGACAAATCTGGAACTATAAGAATAAAATCGTATACCGAGTCGGAAAAAGAGAATTTATATGTGGTTGTTTCGATAAGCGATACAGGTTGCGGAATTTCCAAGGAAGATATCTCTAAAATTTTTGAGCCGTTCTTCACAAAGAAAAGCGATGGCACTGGACTTGGACTTTCGGTTTGTAGACAGATTATGGACAATCACGGTGGAAAGATAGAAGTTGAAAGCGAAGTGAATCATGGTACGACATTTTATTTGAAATTTAAAATTAAGTAAGGTGAAAAAATGAAGTTCAAAGTCGTAGTAATTGACGATGATGAACTTTTTAATAGGTCCATAACTCAAGTTTTAACTGATTCGGGTTATGAGGTCATCTCATATTTATCTGGTGAGGAAGCTTTGAAAAATTTGCAAGATGATAGCCCTGATATAATTTTGCTGGATATTTTTCTAAAGGATGAAAATGGGCTCGATGTGTTGAAAAAAATAAAATCTGAAGATGCGTTGATACCAGTTTTGATGATAACCGCTTATTCGGATGTAAATCTCGCGGTTCAAGCTATAAAACTTGGCGCGGATGATTTTATACTTAAGCCTCTCGATTTTGAGCAACTTGAGGTCGCGATGCAAAAAGCAGTTAAAAATATCAGCCTTCAACGGGAGGTCCAAAGATTAAAGGAACAGTTATCCGAGCAAACCGGTGAATACAAAATTATTGGGCAAAGTAAGGCGCTTCTTTCCGCTTTGGCTCTTGCTGAAAAATATGCGCTTGCTGATGATACAACTGTTTTGATAAGTGGTGAAACAGGGACGGGAAAAGAGCTCGTTGCACGATATATCCATGATAAAAGCCCGAGGCGTGGAGGACCTTTCATCGCCATAAATTGCGGCGCAATTCCAAAAGATTTAATTGAAAGCGAACTTTTCGGATATGAACGAGGTGCTTTCACCGGTGCAACCGATAAAATAAAGCAGGGAAAATTTGAACTTGCTCACGGTGGGACGATTTTACTGGATGAGATAGGCGAGCTAAGCCCCGAAGCCCAGGTTAAATTGTTAAGAGTTCTTCAAGAGAAAAAGTTCTATCGCCTTGGTGGAGCGAAAGAGATTTCAGTTGATGTGAGAGTTATAGCGTCTACGAATAAAAATTTAAAACTTGAAGTTGAGGCGGGAAGATTTAGAAGCGACCTTTATTACCGTTTAAATGTAGCCACAATTCATCTGCCACCTTTAAGGGAAAGAAAGGAAGATATACCTTTGCTTGTGATGTCTTTTTTGGATGAGTTCAATAAAAAGTTTGGGAAGAAGTTTGTCGATGTCGATGAAAAGGCAATGGAAATGTTGAGGTCATATCATTGGCCTGGAAATATACGCGAACTCAGAAATACAATCGAAAGAATTGTACTTATCGAAAATGATGCGAAGATTAAACCGGAACACTTAAAGCACCTTCAACCAGTTGGATTAGAATCTGAAACAGTAAATGATGCTTACGAATTTGTCTTAAAAATTCCACCGACAGGGATAACTATGGATAAGGTTCTTCGCGAGCTTATCATTCAAACGTTAAAGATAACGAACGGAAATCAAGTTCAAGCGGCAAAAATTTTGGGCATCAGCCGTTCAAAGTTAAGATATAGAATGGAACAATTAAAAATCGAGCAAAAGAAAATTCTAAAATAATTCTGGGAACGGAGATGATATTGAGCGACAAACGCATATTAGAGGAAATTGAAAAAGGGAATATAGTCATCGAACCGTTTGACATTAACTGTCTTGGGACAAATAGTTATGATGTTCATCTAGGGGAATGGATGGCTGTTTACAAGAATGAGATACTCGACGCGAAAGTTGAAAATGAACTTGAATATTTTAAAATCCCACCAGAGGGAATAATCCTTTATCCCAACAGGCTTTATCTTGGCGTCACACTTGAATACACTGAAACTCATGGTTTTGTTCCTTTCCTTGAAGGGAAGTCGAGCGTTGGAAGGCTTGGAATAGACATTCATTCGACCGCTGGTAAAGGTGACGCTGGTTATTGCAACCATTGGACGCTTGAAATATCGGTAAAGCAACCTGTTAGGATTTATGCTGGGATGCCGATTGGGCAACTAATTTACTTTGAAATCTCTGGCGAAATTTTAACGCCATACAACAAGAAGAAAAATGCGAAATATAATCAAAGATCCAATAAGCCGATAGGCTCAATGATGTGGAAAAATTTCTTGTGATAAAATCTTAACAGTTTAATTTTGCCACTTAAAACAAGTTTATTGCTTAGGGGTAATTTTTTTGTCAAAAACACGCGACAACACTTGACAAATTCAAAAAAATTTTTATATTTATAAGTGAGAACTGATTTAAAACAAAGTTTGCTTGCTTTATGAATGTTGCGCTTGTGTTTAACTTGAAGAAGGATAAAGTTGATGATTCATCCGGAGACGACTCGTTTAGTAGTGTTAAGTTGTTAAAATTTGCGCAGAAAGATAAGTTACAAATCATCGATGACACCTACGCCGAGTGGGACACGGTCGAAACAATAAATGCAGTTAAACTCGCCCTTGAAGAAAATAATCATACTGTCACTTTAATAGAAGCTGATGAAGACGCATTTGAAAAGTTGAGACGAACGAAACCAGATATCGTGTTTAACATTGCCGAGGGATTTAGAGGAGTAAGCAGGGAAGCGCAAATTCCAGCTATACTTGAAATGTTGAACATTCCGTATACGGGGAGTGACCCGCTTACGCTTTCAATTTGTCTTGATAAAGCAAGGACGAAAGAAATTTTGTCGTATTACAAAATCCCCACCGCGAAATTTGTTGTGGTCGACGACCTTGATGAATTTAATGGCGACGTCCAACTTGATTTTCCGCTTATAGTTAAGCCTTTGCATGAGGGTTCAAGTAAAGGGATTTTTAATTCATCTGTTGTTTCAAATAAAAATGAATTGTTTGCTGAAGTTGAAAGAATTTTGAAAACCTACAACGAACCTGCTCTTGTTGAGGAATTTCTCCCTGGCAGGGAGTTCACAGTGGCAATCCTTGGCAATGGGAAAAATGCAAGGGTTCTTCCAATAGTTGAAATTAAATTTGATTCACTTCCACCAGAAGCAAAGCCGATTTATTCATTTGAAGCAAAATGGATTTGGGATACGCCTGAAAAACCTTTGGATATATTTCAATGCCCCGCTGAGATAGATAATAAACTTAGAGAGGCGATAGAGAAAATTGCTCTTTCAACGTTTAAAATTTTACGCTGTCGCGATTGGTGTAGGATTGATTTGCGACTTGATAGAAATGGCGTCCCAAATATACTTGAGGTCAATCCATTGCCAGGAATCCTTCCAAACCCGGAGGATAATTCCTGCTTTCCAAAGGCAGCACGTGCTGCGGGGTTAACCTATAACCAAATGATAAATGAGGTTTTAAACGCGGCTTTAAAAAGATACGGGATGATTTAAAAATGATTAATTATCAATTGAGTGAAAACAAAATAAGCCCTTATTATGTTTAAGGGGATTGAAATAACGGTTATATATAACGACCCTACGCTTGCGGGGCAAGGCGTTGAGACTTTGGATAGTTCCATCACCGAAATAAAAGGAGAAATAGAATTCGTTGTGAATTCACTTGATGATGCTGGTTTTAGTGTAAAAACTTTGCCCGTGTATAATGCTAGGCGTTTTATCGCGGAACTTTTAGATTTAAAAACTGACCTTATTTATAACTTCTGTGAGATGGTCGAGTTGAATTCTCAAGAAGAGGTTTTCGCTGCGGGTTTATATGAACTTTTAGGCATTCCTTATACAGGTTCTCCACCAATGACACTTGGGCTTTGCCTTGATAAAGCGAAGACTAAAATTATGCTTTCATATTATGGCATTCCAACCGCAAAATTTGAGATTTTCAATGAGAGGTTAGACGGCTATAGAAAGATAAATTTAAATTTCCCTTTGATTGTTAAGCCTCTTCATGAAGATGCAAGTGCGGGTATAGATGAAAAATCAGTTGTGTATGATATTAAGGAACTCGAGGAAAGGGTTAGTTACATTTTGAGTTTCTTTAAACAGCCTGCGCTTGTTGAGGAGTTTATCGACGGCAGAGAGATAAATGTTGCGATTCTTGGAAACAATCCACCAGTTGTTTTGCCAATCTCAGAGATAGATTTTTCTCAGTTGCCTTCGCACCTTCCAAAGATAGTAAGTTATCAAGCCAAATGGATTCCAAATACAGATTATTATGAAAAGACAATTCCCATTTGTCCTGCTCCACTTGAACCTGAACTTGAAAGGAAAGTCAAGGAAATAGCTCTTGCGTGCTATAAAATTATGGGATGTAGGGATTATGCAAGGGTTGACATGAGAATTGATAAAAACGGGAATCCATATGTTTTGGAAGTTAACCCAAATCCAGACCTTGCAAGAAATGCAGGTTTTATGAGATCAGCATCTGTTTATGGTTTGACGCCGTCCGAAACAATTGTAAAAATCGCGGAACTTGCACTTGAAAGGGCTTATGCAGATAAGAAAACTTTTAAATAAAGACAAAGATAAAATAAGAGAGATTTTAGTAAATACAGAAATGTTCACAGATGAAGAAATAGCTGTAGCTGTTGAGTTAATGGATGAATTTTTAAGTAAAGGTGAGGAAAGTGGTTATGAAATTTATTCAGCGGTTGCCGAGAACGATGAAGTAATTGGTTATATATGCTTTGGGAAAAGACCGTTGACACTTGCAACTTTTGATATCTATTGGATAGCGGTTAAACCATCTTTGCATGGTGGTGGAATTGGTAAGAGTCTAATTAAGTTTGCAGAACAAAAAATAAAAGAAAAGGGAGGGAAATTAATTCTTGTAGAGACATCATCTCAAGAAAAGTATCAAAAAACGAGATTATTTTACAAATCGTGCGGGTATGAGGAGGTAGCCCGCATAAAAGATTTTTATAAACCAAACGACGATTTAATAATTTTTGCAAAATATATTTAAGGAGGCAAAAAATGGAACTCTGGCAAGAATTACTCAGAAAAAGTTTGGAAACAGCAGAGGATTTTGCGGAAGTCTTTGGGGTAGATAAAGATTTGATGCGAAGAATAGTTGAGAAATATCCAGCAAGGATTAACCCGTACTATCTAAGCCTGATAAGATATAAGGGGGACCCGATTTGGTTGCAATGTTTTCCTGATATAAAAGAACTTGAAGATGAAGATATGCCCGAGGACCCGCTTGATGAAGATGCAATGAGCCCAGTGCCAAGTATTACGCATAGATATCCTGATAGAGCTCTCTTCCTTGTGACGAGTCAATGCTCGATGTATTGCAGATTTTGTACAAGGAAAAGAAAAGTTGGCGATTCGAGTAAGATAAGTATGAAGTTCATTCAAGATGGGATCGAATATATAAGAAATCATCCCGAAATTAGAGATGTGATTTTGTCTGGTGGGGACCCGTTGATGTTGACAGATTATATGCTTGAGAAAATTATAAAAGCGTTAAGAGAAATTCCCCATGTCGAGATAATAAGGATTGGCACAAAGATGCCTTGTGTTTTGCCTCAGCGAATCACCGAAAATTTATGCAATATGTTGAAGAAATATCACCCGATTTATGTTAACACTCACTTTAATCATCCATGGGAGATAACCCCCGAGAGTAAACGCGCATGTGAAATGCTTGCTGACGCAGGGATTCCAGTTGGAAATCAAACGGTGCTTTTGCGCGGCGTAAACGATGACCCATATGTTATGCAGGAACTTATGAAGAAACTTCTTGCGATAAGAGTTAGACCGTATTACATTTATCAAGCGGACATAACAAGAGGTGCAAATCATTTCAGAACACCGATTAGAGTTGGAATTGAAATAATGGATAAATTGCGCGGGCATATCTCCGGGCTTGCTGTTCCATATTTTGTAATCGATGCGCCCGGTGGTGGAGGTAAAATTCCAATCCTTCCTCAATATGTTATAGCCCATAATGAAAACGAAATCATACTGAGAAACTTCAGATACGAAATCTATATCTATCCAGACGTAAAAGAAGAGGAAATCGAAGAGATAAAATATGAGCCTAAGCCTACAGCTGAGCCAAGGAAGATAATTGAACGCAAGAAGTGGCTCGTTGAATAAATTTGGAACTTGAGTTTTGGTGGCTTGGTTAAATTTTTTGAACGGAAAAATTTATCGCGAGGATTTTGAAAATGAGAAAAATTTTTTTTACTATCACAATTTTAATTTTTGTTGCTTCACTTTCGTTTGGGCAAGGTGAAATAAGTGGTCGTGTTTTTGACGCTGAGACGAAAAAACCATTAGCGGGAGCAAATGTATATGTTGAATATACAACTTTGGGCTCAGCATCGGACGAAAACGGATATTACGATATAAGAAATGTCCCCGCCGGAAGATATTTTGTAATAGCAAGTTTAATTGGTTATGAAAAGCAAAGAAGACAAGTCCGAGTTGAAGCCGGGAAACAAGTTGAATTGAATTTTTATCTTAAACCTATCTACGGCGATAAAAAAGCCCCAAAGTTTCAAGCTGGTCAGGACACTCTCATAATCTATGATGCCCCGCCAGATTTTAAATTATCCGATACGCTCGGGCTTAGAAGTTCATGGGGGATTGATCTTTCGGTTGCTGAAAATGGGTTTGCTTTCGGAACATTTTACAGATATCAGTTTAGAAATGTTTATTCTCTTCAAGCGACTTTAAATTTTATGACCGCAAAAGATAAGAACGAAGTTGAATATATAGACCCGTGGACAGGACAGACATTTGTCCCGAATAAAGTTAATCGAATTATGGTTTTACCATTTTCGTTTTCCCTTCAATATCGTCTTTTCAAAGATGAACTTTCTGACAATTTGAGACCTTTTCTTATGGCTGGACTTGGTCCAACGCTTATTTTCACAACCCCTTATGAAAAGGAATTTTTCAGCAGTTTAAAATATGGAAGGGCTCATTACACATTGAATTTATATGTCGGAGTTGGGGCTTACATTGGGCTTGACCCAAGAACGATAAGCGGTTTGAGCGTCAGATATTACTTTATCCCATATTCAAAGGGAATTGAATCTTTGCGTGGGAAACCGATAAAAGAATTCGGCGGCATTAATTTGACTCTAACATTTGGAGTTAACTTTTAAATAATTGAAAAAGTACGTTATGCGAGATGAAGGAAGATTTTGTGAATTTTTGAATAATGTGGACAAACAAAAACTTGCAGAATCTGTCTCTTTAATTTTTGCACCTCAATTGGTAAGCATTCTTTCGTTTTTCTTTCTTTCCTTTTATCTTGAACATGATATAAGAATGAAAATTATCTCAGCGTTTACGACAATTTCATTCACAGCAATTTTTCCAACTGCTTTTGTGTATTATTTAATCCATAAAGGGAAAATAGACCATCCGTTTGTTCCGGTTCGTGAGCAAAGAACTGTTCCATATCTTTTTGCTGTGTTAAGTGCGTTTATTGGATTTTTAATTTTGCTTTATTTTAAAGCCCACTGGTTGATAATCACATCGCAATGGTGCTACTTTTTCAATACACTTTTGATTACCCTGATAAATTCGAAATGGAAGGTGAGCGCTCATTCGGCGGGATTAAGCGGTCCATTAACTGTTCTCACATGGATATTTGGATATAAAGTTTTGCCTTTGTTTTTACTTCTACCCCTTGTTGGATGGTCAAGATTATATTTAAAAGCTCACACATTTTGGCAGGTCATCGGCGGAATTATGATTGGAATTTTTTCAACTTATCTTCAGATTTATATTTTCTCAAAGATATTTTTTTAAGTCACGATGGATAAGAAACAGGTAGCGGAAATACTAGACGAAATCGCAGATATACTTGAACTAAAAGGCGAGGTTGAGTTCAAAGTCAGAGCATATAGAAACGCTTCAAGAATTGTTCGAGAAGTTAAAGGCGATTTGAAGCAACTTGTTGATTCCGGTGAGCTTGCAAAGGTTAAGGGAATTGGTCCAAATCTCTTTGAGAAAATAAAGGAACTTGTGACCACAGGTCGATTAAGATATTATGAAGAACTTAAAGGTTCGATTCCGGAAGGTTTGTTTGAACTTCTCCAAGTTCGAGGGCTTGGGCCTAAAAGAATCAAAGCGATTTATGAGAAACTCGGTATAACAACGCTTGCGGAGCTCGAATACGCCTGTAGAGAAAATAGGCTTTTGAAACTTGAGGGATTCGGAAAGACTATACAAGAAAAAGTTTTAAGCGAAATTGAAAGATTGAAACGCACATCTCAATATCATCTAATTTCGTTTGCTTTTCCTGTTGTGAAATTCATCGAGGATTTCATAAACTCAAATCTTGATGTTTCCGATTTCGCAATCACAGGAAGTTGGAGGAGGAGAAAAGAGATAGTAAGGGATATCGATGTTGTCTTGAATGTTAAGAAAAGTGAATTCAAAAAAATTGGTGAGACAATTCAAAAGAAATTTCCACACACGAAAATCGTAAATTTAAACGATGATTTTGTTAGTTTAATATCTGAATTTGGCATCCCGGTTGATTTCATCCTTGCTGATGGGGATTACGCTTTTAAAGTTTTTTATACTACAGGGAGCAAGGATTTTTTAAGCAAGTTTGAAAGTCATCTGGAAAAAATTGGGTTTGAGTTTAAACAAGATGGAATTTTTAAAGATGGCAAGAGAGTTGATTTTGAAACTGAGTTGGATATTTTTGGTAAGTTTAAGATGAGTTTTATACCACCGGAGTTAAGGGAGGGTTTCGATGAAATTGAACTTGCTTTAAAAGGGGAAATTCCGAATCTTGTTCAGGAAAAAGATTTAAGAGGGGTTTTTCATATACATTCAACCTATAGCGATGGCTCCGATACGCTTGAGGATATGATAGCTAAGTGTGAGGAACTTGGTTTTGAATTTGTTGGCATCTCCGACCATAGCAAATCCGCTTATTATGCTGGCGGTTTGACCGAGGATAAGTTGTTCAAGCAGTGGGAAGAAATAGAAGAACTTCAGAAGAAATTTAAGATAAAAATTTTAAAAGGCGCAGAAGTTGATATTTTGCCCGATGGCTCGCTTGATTATTCAGACGAGATTTTATCGAAATTTGATTTTGTTATCGCATCAATTCATAGCAGATTTAAAATGACAGAAGAAGAAGCGACACAAAGGCTCATAAAGGCAATGCAAAACCCTTATGTGACGATAATCGGTCATCCAACTGGACGACTTCTTCTTGGACGCGATGGTTATCCTGTTGATATGAAAAAAATCATCGATGAAGCGGCAAAACTTGGTGTGGTTATTGAGTTTAACGCTAACCCACATCGACTTGACATCGATTGGAGATACATAAGTTATGCTCGAAGCAAAGGGGTTAAAATAAGCATTAACCCGGATGCACATTCTATTGGAGAAATTTATTATACCTTCCTTACGCTTGGGACAGCTAGAAAAGGGGGATTAGAAAAGCAGGATGTTTTAAACACATTTAGCGTTGAGCAAATTCAAGATTTTTTGAAAACGCATAGGATGTAGGTAGGTGAATTGGACGCAAAGAGCGAAGTGTAAATGTGAAATAAAAGAGTGTATGCGCGTATGAGGGGCAAAATGTTAATAGTAAAGTAAAGACATAAAATGTGGGGTATTAGGCGTGATTAACTACATCAGGGTGGCGCAAGTTAATTAAGATTCGCGGATTTGAATTATCTTTTTTATTTTGTAAATTTTAGCGGAGGTGAATTTATTCAATGGTTAAATTTTGAAAATTTAATTGCCTCGATCAAATGAGGATAATTACGAAGGTTAAAGAGATGCAAAAAGTTGCAGATGAATTGAGAAAAGAGGGGAAGATTATAGGTGTTGTTCCGACGATGGGTTATCTGCATGAGGGACATTTAAGTTTAATAAGGATTGCAAAAGAAAAAAGCGATGTCGTGATTACGACAATTTTTGTAAACCCATTGCAATTTGCTCCGCATGAGGATTATGATAAATATCCAAGGGATTTCGAAAGAGATGTAAAGCTTGCCCAGTCGGCGGGATGCGATATAATTTTCCATCCGAGCGTTGAAGAGATGTATCCGGAGAATTTTTTAACTTACGTTGAGGTAGAAAAAATTACGAAAGTTCTTGAAGGCGAGTTTAGGCCGACTCATTTCCGTGGTGTTACAACAGTTGTTGCAAAACTTTTTAATATAACGAAACCGCATATCGCAATATTTGGACAAAAGGATGCGCAACAGGCTTTGATAATAAAACAGATGGTTAGAGATTTGAATTTTGATATTGAAATAATCGTTGCCCCGATTGTGCGTGAACTGGATGGACTTGCGATGAGTTCAAGAAATGTATATCTTTCGGAATCCGAAAGGAAAGATGCGACGGTTCTTTATCAAAGTTTAAAACTTGCAGAAAGATTGGTAAATGAAGGTGAAAGAAACCCTCAAAATATCATCTCACAGATGGAAGAACTCATAAAATCGAAACCAACTGCGAAAATAGATTACATTGCGATAGTTGACCCGAGCACACTTGAAAGAGTTGAAAAACTTGAAGAAAACAAAGAATATCTTGTTGCAATAGCAGTGAGAATTGGAAGCACACGATTAATTGATAATACCATTGTCAAAATTTAAAAACAAAAACTTTATATTTGCGAATGATATATCGCGAGATGTGTAAATCGAAAATTCACGCTGCAACCGTAACGCAGACGGAACTTTATTACGAAGGGAGTATAACAATTGATGAAGAACTTCTTGAAGCAGCTGAAATTTTACCTTATGAGAAAGTTCAAGTTGTAAATTTAAATAATGGTGCAAGATTTGAAACCTATACCATTCCAGGTGAGAGGGGTTCGGGGATGATTTGCCTTAACGGACCGGCAGCTCGCCTTGGAGTTGTTGGGGACCAAGTTATCATCATTTCTTACGCTCAATATCCTGATGAAATTGCCCTGAATCATAAGCCAAAAGTCGTTATACTTGACAAAAACAATAAAATTAAACAAATTATTTATGGGAGTATAGGCGAATTTGCGAAGTAAAAATTTTTAAACCGGTAAATTTATAAACTAAATGGAGGGACTATGGGAGATTTTTTTTATAATTGGGGTAATTCACCCGATGTATTTTCTCAAGTTAAAAGGGGGCTTGCGACTGTGATTCTTGCAGCAGGTAAAGGAACAAGGATGAAGAGGCCAGATATAGCGAAGGTTATGTTTCAATTGAACGGCGAACCGATGATAAAAAATGTTGTTAACCTTGCTTTGAAAATCAACTCGGATAGAATTATTGTGGTCGTGGGACATTATCGGGATGCGGTTATGGATTATATTCGTAAGATTGCTCCATCGGTTGAGTTTGCAATACAAGAGGAACAACTTGGAACGGGTCATGCGGTTATGCAAACAGAGGAACTCTTAAAAAATTTCGATGGCGATGTCCTTGTTCTCTCTGGAGATGTTCCACTTTTGAGAGCAAAAACATTACAAAATCTTTTGAATTATCATCGTGAGACCGACGCTGTCGCAACTGTTTTAACCGCGGAAGTTGATGACCCAACTGGTTATGGGAGAATCATAAGAAATCCGGATGGTTCGGTTGACAGAATCGTTGAACATAGAGACGCAACGGAAGAAGAGAGAAAGATAAGGGAAATAAACTCGGGAATATACGTCTTTAAGAAAGAGCCACTTTTTGAGGCGCTGAAACATATCACACCAAATAACGCTCAAGGCGAGTATTATCTCACCGATGTTTTCTTTTATTTTTCTCATCATGGTATGAAAATTTCCGCTTTAAAGGCTGAAAGTTGGGATGAAATTCATGGTATAAATACAATTGAACAACTTGAGAAAGCAAGGGAAATTCTCGAGCGGAGAAAACAACTTGGATTAGAAGAGTAAGATATGAGAAAGTTCAGGTTAATCATAATTTCCTTGCCAATTTTGCTCGGCATAATTCTTCTATTGCTTGTTAAGAAAAGGCAGGAAGTTATGGAACTTGAGAAAGCAAGTTCACCTTATTCGGTTGAGTATGTTAAAAATTTGGTTTTCAATTCGAGTTTTGAACTTGGGCAAGGTGAACAGCCGAAAGGATGGAAGTTTGAAAGCAATCGTGGGAAAGTTTATTTTTATAGAGATGTCATTGAAAAGTTCGACGGGAGATTTAGCGCAAATATAAATTCAGATGATTCACTCGCAAAGGCATTTCTTTTTCAAGATATAGATGAATTTCCGCGAGAGAAAAAGTTTATACTTTATGGCGCAATTAAAACCTATGGTGTTGACACTGCGTTTATGCGAATTGAGGTATATGATACATTGGGGAATTTAAAATCTTTTAATTCCACGGATTTTTTGGGTGGTACGAATGATTGGCGAGTTTACACTTGTGCTGTAATCGTCGGGAAAGATGCGGGGAAGGTAAAAGTTAAATGTGTTCTTATAGGCAGGGGGAGAGTATGGTTTGATGATGTTGAACTTGTCGCAGTTAAATACGAGGAAAAAGATTACCCTTTCTGGTGGAAATATTGGACAAAAGAATTCGCAAGGTGATATGAAAAGAGTTATTCTCCGTAAAGGTGGAGAAAAGAGAGTTTTGAAAGGACATCTTTGGATTTTCAGCAATGAAATAAAAGAGATAAGGGGTAGCCCGAAGATTGGGGATGTCGTTGAAGTTTATAGATTCAACGGCGAATTTTTAGGAGTTGGTTTTTTCAATCCACATTCGCTTATTTCCGTTAGATTGTTGAGCAATGAGAAAGTTGAAATTGACTTCAATTTTTTCAAGGAGCGAATTTTAAACGCATATAAATTTAGAAAGCTTATTTATCCTGATTCTGAAACATTTCGCCTCGTCCACGGTGAAGGTGATCTGCTCCCGGGTCTTGTCATAGACAAGTACGGGGAGTTTATCTCTGTTCAGACTTTTTCGTATGGAATGGATATGAGGTTAAATTTGATTTGTGATGTGCTTGAGGAAATTTTTAAACCAGTTGGAATTGTTGAGAGGAATGAATCACCATTGCGTGAACTTGAAGGACTTGAGAATAGAAAAGGGGTTTTGCGTGGTAAGGTGGAGGAAGCGATATTTGATGAAGAAGGGGTCAAATTTAAAATTGATTTGCTTTCAGGACAGAAGACAGGGTTTTATCTTGACCAAAGGGAGAATCGAAAAGCGTTGAGAAAATTTGCCTTTGGGAAAAGGGTTCTCGATTGTTTTACAAATGAAGGTGGATTTGCGCTTCATTGTGCTTTCGCAGAAGCTGAAAGCGTCGTCGGAATTGACGTCTCGGAAACTGCAATCAAAAAGGCTTGGGAGAACGCGAAGTTGAACGATTTAAAAAATGTTAAGTTTGAAGTGGGGGATGTTTTTGATAAACTTCGGGAGTATTTGAACAAGGGAGAAAAATTTGACATTGTCATACTTGACCCGCCATCATTTACAAAGTCAAAAAAGAATATTAAATCTGCCCTCGCTGGATATCGCGAGATAAATTCGACAGCGATGAAAATTTTAAAATCGGGTGGGATTCTCGCAACAGCTTCATGTTCACATCACATTGACGATGAAATGTTTGAAAATGTGATAATAGAAAGTTCGATTCTCGCAAAGAGAAAATTGCGCCTAATCGAATGGAGAGGGGCATCGCCGGACCATGTGGTTTTGCCTACGATGCCCGAGACGAAGTATTTAAAATTTGGAATTTTTCAAGTCATCGATTAACTGTCTATCGGCGGCCTTCTGAGATGCCAGTCTGTTCTATCTTGATAAGCATTTGCGATTTGAATCAAAGTTTTCTCACTAAACGACCTTCCCATAAATTGTATAGAGGTCGGCAAATTATTTTGTCCAAATCCATTGGGCACACATATCGCCGGAACCCCTGCAGCATTTCCTGCTGGAATTAATGGAGGCCCACCGCTTCCTGGATAGGCTTTGTCGAAATCGATACCAATTGGATAAGAGACGGTTGCTCTTGTCGGTGCTACAATCGCATCATATTTTGAGAGGAACTCCTCAAGTGCTTTTCTCATCTTTTTTCTCAATCTCATTGCATTAAGGTATTCAACAGCGGAAACTTGAATCATCGAATAACCGCCAACTTTATCTCGTTTATTTCGAAGTTCGGAAACTTTGCCAGACAAAATCAAATCGTAAAAAGCGCTCGCTCCCTCCGCATCGACGATTGTGCTAACAACCATACCCCAAGGGTAATCGGGAAATTCAACATCGTATTCAAGTTCAGCAAATTCTGAAATTACTTTCAGCGATTCCTCAAAATTTTTCCTTACCTCCGGTTGCGCTTTTTCAGTTGCGCCTTTTATAACTGCGATTTTGAGCTTTCTTTGAGGGAGCGATTTCCTCGTGTATTTGAATTCTTTTTGCACGGTTGTTTCATCTTTCGGGTCATATCCGGCGATCGCAGAAAGCACAATTCCACAATCATCTGCACTTCTGCACATTGGTCCAAGTTTGTCAAGCGTCCATGATAAAGCCATTGCTCCGAATCTGCTGACAAGGCCATAAGTTGGTCTCAATCCTGTAATTCCGCAGAATGCGGATGGCGTCAAAATTGAGCCAGATGTTTCCGAGCCAATCGCAAATGCAACAAGCCCGGCTGAGACAGCAGCTCCTGAGCCACTTGATGAGCCGCCGCTCCAATAGTTTAAATTCCAAGGCGTTCTCCCAGGCCCAGTGAATGAGGCATCAGCATCGTCATATCCCATACCACCTGCGAGTTCAACCATCGCAAGTTTTGCGACAAGTATCGCTCCCGCGTTGTAAAGTTTCTTTACGACGGTTGCATCGTAATCGAAAACTTGATTTCGATATGGCTCTGCTCCCCAAGTTGTAGGTATTCCCTTGGTCGCAAGCAAATCTTTAACTCCGAACGGTATACCATGCAACAGTCCGCGATATTTGCCCGCCATTATTTCTTTTTCCGCTCGCTTTGCTTGATTTAAAGCAAGTTCCTCTGTTATAGTCACAACTGCACCGAGTTTTTCTCCGTACTTTTTTAATCTTTCGAGATAAATTTTGGTTAACTCAACCGGAGAGATTTTCTTGCTTTTAATTAAACTTGCTAGTTGCCTTATTGAGGCGAACGCGATATCTTTGTCGCTCATTTTTGCCTCCGCTTTTCGTTAAACTTGAAATTTAAAATCGGGTTCATCCCAGTTTGAAAGCTTTAAATTTAACAACCTCTCCCGCCTTCTTATGTTTGATTCGATTTCTTCTTTCAACATTTTCAACTGTTCATCTGTAAACTTCACCTTGTGTCTTAAGTTCACAAGTTCAATTAGCTTTTCAACTTCCTCGGATTGAGTTTCGTTTTGTTTTTGGGGTTCAATTCCCTCTGTTAAGTAGCCTAAGGCTGGGAGTGTGATTGCAAATTGCAGGAATTTACGCCTTTTGATTTTCATTTTTCGTTAATCTTTGTTTTTAATCCATTGGGTAATTTTCAAATAATTTTCCCCATTGTGATTCCTTCCGGAGTTTCTCTTGAATCTTTTTCCCTTTCAAAGGCCACCAGATGTAATCGTGATAAAAATACGAACCGAAGACGAAAATATAAACGAGTGGGGTTCTGAAAAACAGATATTGGATACCCTTCAAAGGTCCAAACCAAAGCACGTCTCCGAATCTACTTGCCAAATTATCCCCGACAAAAAATTTCAAATTAACATTTGAAATATCCTCACCTACAACTTCAATTTCCCTTGGGTCCCCTATGCCTAGCCCTGCTTCATGTGCGAGGCGAATGTATTTTATGCTCATCGGGTCAAAGCCCATAATCTTTGCTGAGACTGCATCTATTGCAACTTGATCTGCGCTTGCAAGAATATAGTTTGTTTCAACGGGAATCATTGTTCTCGGACCAGGACCATTTCCAGCTATAGTTCCATCCATAACTGCGAATATCCCCGTATGAATTTCCTTTTGAATCGCAAGAAGGTCGACCAATGTCTCGTGTATCCAGGTGTGTGTGTAATGTCGGCGTGTGTTTAGAAGTCCACCAAAGGCATTTTTCATCGCACCTGTTGTTGTCGTGTAAATGTGCGTTTTCATCGTCGGAAGGTGAACTATATTCTTTCCGATGAAAAATTCAGGGATGTGTATCCCGTTGGGATAGACTTTATTAAGGGCAAGCATCTTATGTTTAGGCTCATATCGAATCCATTTTATGTCGGTTTTAAGGAAATTGTATCTTTCTTCAATTCCGTATTTTTTATAAATCGGAGTGAGTTTGTTAAGTTTTCCGCCTTTAAATGGGTCTGTCACAACAGTATTGTTATGAACTGCGACGAGTTTATTAAATCCGGAATTTTTCAAGGCAAGAATTACGCCTTCAAGTTGCCAAGGGGTTGTGTTTGAACTTAAATATGGGAGGTGCCAGGAAATATTATCTTTTAAAATAGTCTCCGAATTTTTATCAAGAAAAAGTTCGAAATCCGCAAGTTTCATCAATTTTTCTATATCCTGTAAAACGGTCTCTGGTTTCGTTTTTATGACGGCGACTTTTGGACGATGCATTTGAAATTCTTGCTTTTTTATATAATTTTAAAGCTTTGGAAATTAAATTGCAATAAGTGGCTTAAAAATAAAAGACATTTTTTTATGCAATCGTTAAGTATGGATTTAATTCGGCGTGGGATGAAGTATTCGATAATCGAAGGAAGTTTCGCAACTGTTTTCACAGCACTTTCAAGCGGGGCATTTTTAATCGGCTATGTTTTAATGTTTGGAGCGAAAGAGTTTATCATCGGTCTGATTGGGGCGATACCTTTTCTATCTCAAGCACTACAGATTTTCGGCGCATATCTTTTGAAAAAATACAAAAGCCCTCAAAAACTTGCGATAATTTTAAGCATATTTAATCGATGGATTTGGGTTTTCTTTATCTTTTTACCGTTTGTCAATTTGGGCAATAGAACAAAAATTCTCATCTTCGTTTCACTTCTTTTTATCTCATCTTCCGCGGGAGCGTTGCTTGCAAATATCTGGACCACGTGGATAGGGGAAATTGTGCCAAGCCAAGTCAGGGGAAAATACTTTGGCAAAAGAACCGCGTACAACAACGCTGTCAACATCGTTATGTTTTTTCTTTCTGCTTTTATCCTTGACTATTTTAGAAAAATAGATGAAAAAGTTGGATTTTCCGTCATCGCGTTAATTTGCTTTATAAGTGGGCTCATCACAACGGTGCTTTTCAAATATCATCCAGATGTAAACCTTGAACTTGATAGTGAAAGTTCTCTCAAGGATGAGATTTTGAAGCCGTTGAAGGACAAAAATTTTCTAAAGTATGTTTTCTTCTTCGCTCAATGGAATTTTTCCGTAGGTCTTTCTGTGCCTTTTATGGCATATCATATGTTGGCAAATTTGAAAGTTGATTTTTCGACGATAGCGATTTTCAATATGTTGACTATGTCTTTGAACATCTTCTTTTCCCAATGGTGGGGAAAATTGATCGATAGATTTGGAGCTAAAAATGTTCTTATGTTCAATGCATCAAATATTGTTTACATTCCCATCCTTTGGCTACTTGCAACGCCGGATTTCATCCTTCCGCTCTATCTTGATGCGATAATGACTGGGATCGCATGGAGTGGATTTAATCTTTCCGCTTTCAATATGCTATTGTCGATGTCTCCTAAGAAAGGCCGTTCTTCATATGTTGCGGTTCTTTCGATTTTTTCAGGTTTTGGTTATCTAATTGCTTCGATGTCGGCTGGATACATTGCAACTTTGTTTAAGGATTTTTCCATCGAGGTGTTCAATTTGAGGTTTGGAAATATACATATTCTTTTCTTTTTGTCGTTTGTTTCGAGGATGGTGAGTGCAGTGATTCTTGCTCGGATGCCTGAGGTTCAAGAGAAGTCATTTTTCGCTATGCTCGATTCAATGAGCACGATAATTTTAAGAGTTTTTACAACTCTTGGGAATTTGGCGATGATTAAGAAAAAGGGAGAAGAATAAGTTCAAGCGCTACTGAATTAGGTTTAATAATGTTTATGTGTACTTTTACGCTTGGAAAGAGCTAACTTTTTGTTTTTAATTGCGAAGTTAAAATTGCGTTGGGAAAAATTTTGGTCTTGAATCAACCTTTAAAACAGAGATATTTATTGATGGTGAAAGGGTCTAACTTTAAAAATTTTTATGTTAAGTTTTGCTTTTGCTGTTATATTTTAAGCCACTTAAAATTGATCGGATTTTATCGGTATGACAGAATGGTGAATTTGCATTTTAATTTTCGCAAGTTTAAATTATAAATGAACTTTGTTCGTTCTTTAATGTTTTTGCAAGACCCGTGGGGGTGCTTCCCGAGAAATCGGGAGGCTGAGATTATACCCCTTGAACCTGATCTGGGTAATGCCAGCGTAGGGAAACGGGTCGATGTTACAAGCTAACAAAGGCCGTTTTTCCCTATGCTGATATAGCGGAAAAACGGCTTTTTTATTGTTGTAAAGCCACCTCCCGAGCCAATCCCACCCCTGCGGGCTAATCCAAAAAATAAAATAAAAATTCAAAAAGGAGTTAAGTCATGAAAAAGTTAATCTCTCTATTCTTGGTTTTATTTATCCTTGTTTCAATTGCCCTTGGGCAAGGTCAAATAAATGGTCGTGT
Organism: Candidatus Kryptoniota bacterium; assembly: GCA_041640855.1. Taxonomy (GTDB): domain Bacteria; phylum Bacteroidota; class Ignavibacteria; order Kryptoniales; family Kryptoniaceae; genus Kryptonium. Next base: position 35,043 of record JBEPZK010000001.1, on the reverse strand, counting down.
TTTTGACGCTGAGACGAAAAAACCATTAGCAGGAGCAAATGTATATGTTGAATATACAACTTTTGGCTCAGCATCAGATTCGAACGGATATTTTGAGATAAGGAATGTTCCCGCTGGAAAATATTTTGTAATAGCGAGTTTCATTGGTTATGAAAGGCAAAAAAGACAAGTTCAAGTTGAACCTGGAAAACAAATTGAATTGAATTTTTATCTTAAGCCCACTGTTTTACCGGGTCAAACTGTTGTCGTCACAGCACTTATTGCAACAGAGAGAGAATCGCCGGTTGTATTTTCAAATCTCGATAAACAGAAGATAAAGGACTTTTATACAACTCAAGATGTGCCGATTTTACTTTCTGAACTTCCATCTGTCTTATCGTATTCATGGTCTGGCAATGGCATTGGCTACAATTTCTTAAACATAAGGGGATTTGACCAACGGAGAATTTCCGTCCTTGTAAATGGAATCCCACAAAATGACCCAGAAGACCACGGCGTTTATTGGCTTGATATGCCGGATTTGCTTGCGAGCACAGAAAATGTTCAAATTCAACGCGGTGCGGGAAGCGCATTTTATGGTCCACCATCAATTGGGGGTTCTGTTAACATTATAACCTCAAACTTCTCTCTCGAACCAAAAGTATCGTTTTTCACTGGCTATGGAAGTTATAACACAAAAAAACATTCAATTGCGATTAACTCTGGTTTGATAGAAAACAAATACTTGCTTTACAGCAGGCTTTCATATATTGCAACAGATGGATATAGGGAGAAATCGTGGGCAAAATTCCCATCTTACTTTTTCAGTGCGATAAGGTACGATGAGAAAATGACGACACAAATAAATCTATATGGCGGACCATTCGAAGACCATCTCGTTTATCGCGGTGTTCCGAAGGATTGGATAAAAGATAAAGAAAAGAGAAAAGCGAATTTAAACTATATGGATGTCACAACGAGAGATGATGAAATCGAAAACTTCAGCCAACCTCATTACGAGCTGCTTCATGAGTGGAGATTGAATGAGAATCTGATTCTAAACAACACTTTATTTTATATACGTGGTGTTGGATTCTGGGATATGGATGCCTCTTGGGCTGATACGGTTTACTTTAGACTTTCCTCCCCATATGCGGAAAGATATCAATTTATGAAGCCGACTTCAAATCCAGGGAACGCGCTCGCAAGATATTTCATCGACTTGAACCAATATGGTTGGCTTCCAAGATTGACAATAAAGCATGGAAATGGTGAACTTATAGTTGGCGGTGAATTTAGAATACATCGAGGTTTTCATTGGGGCAAGATAGTTTGGGCTCAAAATTTACCGGAAAAATTACCTAGCGATTACAGATTTTATGAGTATAAAGGAGCAAAAGATATCGCATCGTTTTATCTATACGAATTCTTAAGGTTGAAACCAGAGTTGAGGCTTATGGCGAGTTTACAATTTGTCTACAATAGATATCGAGTTTACGATGAGAAAGAATTTTACGATTATGACGCTGGGAAATGGTTGAGCAATGAATTTAGCGTACCATATTACTTTGTAAATCCGAAAGTCGGGATAAGTTACGATTTGACAAAAAACATAAATATATTTGGAAGTGTATCTTTTACAAGCAGAGAACCGAGCAGGAGAGATTTATACGATGCAAGCGACGGGCATTGGTATCCATGGGGCAAAAGGCCAAACTTTGAGGTCAAACCCGATGGAAGTTTCGATTTCACGAAACCGCTTGTAAAGCCGGAGCAACTCCTTGACTTTGAATTTGGTCTTGGGTATTTTTCGGATAATTATAGATTTACTGCGAACTTTTATTATATGGACTTTAGAAACGAACTTGTAAAAAGTGGGCAATTAAATATTTTTGGTGATCCAATAGTTGGAAACGCTGAAAGGACAAGACATAGCGGAGTTGAATTAACATTTAACTTACAAGATTTGCCTATAAATGGGCTTGAAATTAACGCAAACGCAACCATAAGCAGAAATAGAATCATTAAGCATGGCGAATATGTTTGGAAAAATCCATACACAGGAGAAAGGTATTCATCACCTCAAAGAATATCGCTCGATGGGAAGAGAATAGCGGGTTTCCCGGATTACATCGGTTCGTTCAGGGTGACTTATAGAAATTCTGGATTTTTGTTCTCAATTTTAGGTAAATATGTGGGAGATTTTTACACAGATAACTTTAATTTAGAGCGTAGAAAAGTTGATTCATACGAAGTTTTTGACCTTGCGGTTGGGTATAAATTTGAAAAAATCCTCGGCTTTAAGAATTTTGAGTTAAAATTACAGGTAAATAATCTGTTCAACAAACTTTATGCTGCATCTGGAATCGGGGATGAGTTTTATCCAGCCGCAGAGAGAAATTATTTTGTAAGTCTTGGATTTGACTTTTAATTTTAAAAGGGGTGGGCATTGGCTCACCCTCTGCTTTTTAAAATAAATTTTAGATAATTTTTTGAAAGCAATTTTAATTTGTAATGGCGATCCCCCGTCGCATAAATTCATAAAAAATCTGTTGAGTGATTATGATGTCGTCGCTTGCGCAGACGGAGGCGCAAATATAGCATTTAAATTTAAAATTTTACCTCACTTTATCATTGGCGACCTTGATTCTATAAGGCCTGAAGTAAAAAGTTTCTTCGAAAGGAAGAAGGTCGAGATATTTCAGGATACAGATCAAAATAGCACCGATATAGAAAAGTCAATAAAGTTTTTAATATCTCGGGGAGTTAATCATATCGATATTGTCTCAGCGATTGGAGATAGGCTCGACCATAACATTGGAAATTTGAGCGCGCTTGTAAATTATCACGACAAAGCGAGATTGAAAATCATAAGCGAGGAAATTGAGATATTCTTTGTTAAAGGGAAATTTTCGTTTGAAACTGAACGCGGTAATTCCGTCTCTTTAATTCCGCTTGGTTTAAAAGCACATGGTGTAAAGACAAAAGGATTGAAATATAAGCTTGACAATGAAACTTTAACTTTCAGCGGACGAGGCATAAGCAATATCGCAACGGGAAGAAGAGTTACGATTGAAGTTAAAAGAGGCGGAGTGTTTGTATTTAGAAGAAAAAATCACATCGTCTATGAAAGTTAATCTATCTATAGAGGACATAATTTTAGTAGCACTTTATTTTCTTGGCGTTCTTTTTATCGGATTTAAAGCGAAGAGAGAGGGAAACAATGTAGTTGAAGAATATCTTCTTGCAGGGAGAAGTCTAACTCTTCCAATGTTTGTTGCAACGCTCGTTTCGAGTTGGTATGGTGGGATTCTTGGAGTCGGCGAATTTAGCTATAAGTATGGTCTATCCGTTTGGTTTGTCTTTGGTTTGCCGTATTACATCTTTGGTGCGATATTTGCTTTCTTGCTTGCAGGGAAAATTCGGAGATCAAAGCTTTTCACAATCCCAGACCGCCTTCTTGAGGTCTACGACAGAAAAACATCAATATTGGGGACAATTTTTACGATAATACTTGTAACTCCAGCACCATATTTCCTAATGCTTGGCGTTTTATTTCAGATGCTTTTTGGAACGGATTTAAAATTAAGCATAATCATAAGTACGGTTTTATCTGTAAGTTATCTTTTTGTTGGTGGATTTAGGTCCGATGTATATACAGACATTTTTGAATTCTTTTTGATGTTCATCGGATTTGGTTTGATAATTCCATTTGCAAATATGAAATATGGGGGGCTTGATTTTATAGTCTCGAACGTTCCGAGAGAAATTTTGACCATAACAGGAGGTAATTCAATTCAATATATTATAGTGTGGTTTTTGATTGCAATATGGACGCTTGTTGACCCCGGATTTTATCAAAGATGTTATGCTGCGAAAGATGAAAAAACAGCAAAATATGGTATTTTGATCTCGATTTTATTCTGGATGATATTTGATTTTATAACGATGACTGCAGGGCTTTATGCAAGAGCAATTTTGCCAAATCTATCTCAACCCATTATAGCATATCCGATGCTTGCGGAAGTGCTCTTGCCAAAAATCGCAAAAGGATTATTTTATATCGGTATGCTTGCGACGGTTATGTCGACATTAAATACACTTACGTTTATTTCTGCGGTCACAATTGGAAATGATTTAATTTGGAAATTGAAGAAAGAGCACGCCGATATAAGCAAGATAAACTTATACACAAGGATTGGTCTTGTGATAACATCGATAACTTCGATTTTGTTAGCAATTTATTTCCCATCGGTTGTCGACCTTTGGTATATAATTGGAACCTTGACCATTCCGGGGCTTTTGATCCCTGTTGTTACAACTTATTTTGAAAAGTTGACCCCAACCCCAAAGGTCGCATTTATGACTATGCTTTCAGGATTTACTTTTGCATTCACTTCATTCGTTCTGGGTCAAATTTTCAAAACGTCTGATGGCAACCCGATCTATCCATTTGGTCTCGAGCCGATGTTCCCTGGGCTTATTGCTTCAATTGCAGTTTATGGAGTTGGGAAGTTTGGGAAAAATTTGTTTTTTAAACCTAAAAATGTTATTTTTACAAGCAAAAAATTGAAAACCTAAAGGCAGGTTTCACGATTATGCCCTATCCAGATGTGATTTCAAATAAGACATATTCTCCGAAGAAGGAGGATGCTTTAAAGCAGAGAAAATGGTATCTGATCGACGCCCAAGGTCAAACTCTTGGTCGATTGGCAAGCAATATCGCAAGGATTTTAAGGGGAAAACATAAGCCGATTTTCTCGCCCCATGTCGATTGCGGTGATTTCGTCATTGTGATCAACGCTGAGAAAATCAAAGTCACGGGTAAAAAGGAGGAAAAGAAATTTTACTTCAGCCACTCTGGTTATCCAGGGGGTGAGAAATTTGAAAGCCTCAAGGACCTTTTAAAGCGAAAACCTGAGTGGGTCCTTTGGCATGCTGTAAAGCTTATGCTACCTAAGAATCGACTTGCAAGAAGAATAATTCGAAAACTTAAAATTTATGCTGGTCCAAATCATCCTCATCAGGCTCAAAAGCCTGAGCCAATTCCCGAAGAATTGCTTTTAAAGTAAAACAAAATTGGAACCAAACGATATGGCTGTAGTCTCATACGATGCGGTTGGAAGAAGGAAAACATCTGTTGCGAGGGTTAGATTAATTCCTGGGACAGGTAAAATTATAGTGAATAAAAGAGATTTCGAAAATTATTTCCCCATTGAAGCACACAGAGTTGATATAATTCAACCTCTTGTAGTGACAAATACACTTGGTCAATTCGATGTCATAGCAAGAGTTGAAGGTGGTGGTTTAACAGGACAAGCTGGTGCGATTAGGCTTGGAATTGCAAGGGCGCTTTTAAAGGTTGATGAAACATATAGAAAGATTTTGCGACAATATGGACTTTTGACACGCGACCCAAGAATGGTTGAAAGGAAAAAATACGGTCAACCGAAAGCGAGAAAGAGATTTCAATTCTCAAAGAGATAATTTTTCAATTACACATACTCTCCGAGTCCCGAGCTCCATCGGGATAATCTTCACAAGGGTGTTCGGGTTCACCACCCGAATCTTGTGAAGATGCGAGGAGAGTAGAGGTTAAAACCAAAACAAAAATTAGGAGGAAAAATTTTATGCCAAGGGTGGAACTTCAACAACTGCTCGAAGCGGGAGTCCACTTCGGACATCTGACGCGAAGATGGAATCCGAAGATGCGACCTTTTATCTTTATGGAGAAAAATGGAATTCATATCATCGATTTAAAAAAGACACAAGAATATCTTGATATCGCTTGCGAGGAAATTAAGAAGGTGGTTTTACAGGGAAAGCAGGTTCTATTCGTTGGGACAAAAAAGCAAGCAAAGGAAATCATAAGGTCAGAGGCTGAAAGATGTGGGATGCCATATGTGATTGAAAGATGGCTTGGTGGAACTTTGACAAATTTTGTCACGATAAGAAAAAGCGTTAAGAAACTTCAAAATATCGAAAAGATGATAGCGGATGGAACTGTCGATGAGTTGACGAAAAAAGAGCGGTTGAAAATTTTGCGCGAAAAAGAGAAATATGAAAAAATTCTTGGTGGAATAAAGGATATGACTACGCTTCCCGGTGCGGTCTATATCGTTGATATAAAGAAAGAACACATAGCTGTCTCCGAAGCTCGAAAGTTGAACATACCTGTTTTTGCAATGCTTGACACAAATTGCGACCCTGACCTTGTTGATTATCCAATCCCTGCAAATGATGATGCTATAAAATCAATCCAACTTATAACTCGAATTTTTACTGACGCGATTCTTGAAGCAAAAGCAGTTCTTGAATCTGAGAAATCATTAGTTGAAACAGAAAGGAAATAAAAACAAAAGGTTAGAAGCATAGAAAATGGAAATACCGCTTGAATTAATCCGGACATTGAGAGAGAAAACAGGCGCCGGAATAATGGATTGCAAAAAGGCACTTATGGAGACAAACGGCGACATTGAAAAAGCGATAGAATATCTACGAAAAAAAGGAGCATCAGTTTTAGAGAAGCACGCAAATAGGGAAACAAAACAAGGACTTATCGAAGCCTACATTCATGCGGGTGGTAGAGTTGGAGCGATAGTTGAGATAAACTGCGAAACCGATTTCGTTGCAAGGACGGATGAATTTAAACAGTTAGCTCGGGACATCGCAATGCAAATAACTGCAATGAATCCAAAGGTCGTAAGCAGAGAACAACTTCCTGAAGAAGTTGTCAAAAAGGAATTTGAAATCTACAAAGAGCAAGCCCTTGCGGAGGGCAAATCCGAAGAGATAGCAGAAAAAATTGCGCAGGGTAAACTTGAGAAATTTTTTGAAGAGGTATGTTTACTTGACCAACCGTTTATAAAAGACCAAGGCAAAACGATAAAGGATCTGATTCATGAGGCAGCAGCGAAGTTTGGCGAAAACATTGTGATACGAAGATTTGTGAGATACTATCTCGGCGAAAGCATAGAACAGTAAAACATAAATCTGCTTTCAAATTATGGCTCAGCCAGTTTACAAACGCATCCTTCTCAAGGTGAGTGGGGAAGCTTTAATGGGGGAGCGTGGTTATGGTATTGACCCGATGGTTTTGAACAAATTTGCGGAAGAGATAAAAGAAGTACATGAGCTCGGCGTTCAAATTGGAATTGTCATAGGCGGTGGTAATATCTACAGAGGCGTAGACGCTGTGGCGGAGGGAATAGATAAAATCGTTGGAGATCAAATGGGAATGCTTGCGACCGTTATAAATGCATTGGCTCTGCAAAGTGCCCTGGAGAAAAAGGGAGTTATGACGCGACTTCAAACAGCTATCGTTATGGAGCAGATAGCCGAACCGTTTATAAGACGAAGAGCGATAAGACATCTTGAAAAAGGAAGAGTTGTAATTTTCGCTGCTGGAACGGGAAACCCGTATTTTACGACAGATACAGCTGCCGCTTTAAGAGCTGCGGAAATAAAAGCAGAGGTAATTTTGAAGGGAACGCGCGTCGATGGAATATATGACTCCGATCCTGAAAAAAATCCAAATGCGATTAAATTTGACCAAATCTCTTACCTCGACATTTTAAAACTTGATTTAAAGGTTATGGATTTAACCGCCATAACATTATGTCGTGAAAATAATCTTCCAATCATTGTTTTTAATATGAATGTTCCGGGAAACTTGAAAAGGATAATCCTTGGTGAGAATGTAGGTACGAAGGTTGTCTATACAACTGAAGCTTCACCCACTATCTAAAACAAAATTTTCTTTTGCCATGAGTGCGCCATCAACAATACCAGACATACTTAAAGATGCAGAAGAGCGGATGAAAAAATCCGTTGAAATAACAAGACAAGAACTTGCAAGGATAAGAACCGGGAAAGCGACAACTGCTCTGCTCGATGGAATCAAAGTTGACTATTACGGGCAGGTTTTGCCCATAAACAAGGTTGCAACTATAAGCGTATCCGACCCACACACTTTGACCGTTACGCCATGGGACAAATCTTTAATCCCAGTGATTGAGAAAGCCATCTTAACATCAGACCTTGGTCTAAATCCCACAAATGATGGAAATATCATAAGGATACCAATCCCTCCGCTGACTGAAGAGAGGAGAAGAGAGATAGTAAAACTTGTTAAAAAATTCGGTGAGGAAGGTAAAGTTGCTATAAGAAATGTGAGAAGAGACGCAAACGAGCACCTAAGAAGAATTGAAAAAGAACAACATATATCTGAAGACGAAAGGAAAAGAGCAGAAGAACAAGTTCAAAAACTGACTGACAAATACATCAAGGAAATTGACCTTCTGCTTGAACAAAAGGAAAAGGAGATAATGAGTTTTTAAATCATTAATGAGTTCAACCAAGGAAAGCATAAGGAAAAAAATTTTATCACTTCGCTCCAATCTCCCCCAAGACGAAGCCCGAAGAAGAAGTGCTTTAATTTTTCAAAACCTAAAAAAACTGTCAATTTTTAACAACGCTAATGTAATTCACACCTATGTATCCTCGAAGAAAAACGAAGTTGACACAATCGAACTCATAAAATATCTTTTCTCGATTGGGAAACGAGTCATCGTCCCAGTGGTTGATAAGGAAAATAAAACGCTTATCCATTCAGAATTAAGAAATTTATCTGAACTTAAAAAGTCGACCTTCGAATTGCTTGAGCCAGATATTATAAGAAAAGTCAATCTCAATGAAATTGATGTCGTGATCGTCCCAGCAGTTGCGGTTGATAGAAAGGGGAATCGCATTGGTTTCGGCGGTGGATACTACGATAAATTTTTAAAACAAGTCAGTTGTCCCAAAATTGCGCTTGTTTATGATTTCCAAGTTGTTGAGAGAATAGAACCAGAGCCTTCGGATGTACCAGTTGATTTTATCGTGACAGAAAACGATATTATAGTTGTAACATAAAAATTGAGCGCTCGTAAATTTTAATGTAAACTTAAAACTAAAAGGAACTTAAAAATGAAACGTCTTTATAAATCGAGACGAAATAAGGTAATCGATGGAGTTTGTGGGGGAATCGGCGAATACCTTGGGGTTGACCCGGTTATAATTCGGATTATCTTCATACTTCTCTTTTTTATGGGAGGCGTTGGTTTATTGCTATACATTGCTGGAATGTTGATAATACCACCAAGTCCAGAGGAAAGGAAAGAGGAACAACCAGTGGTAGAAAGCCAGAAAAAGCCAAAATCATCAAACTTACTTTTTATCCTTGGCTTGCTTTTTATAATAGTCGGTGTTGGGCTATTGCTTGAGAATTTTGGATTTCCTTTCTGGCATTTCTTTAAAGTCGCTTTTAATTATCTCGTACCCGCATTTCTCATTGTAATCGGGCTAATTTTAATCATCGCTTATTTCACAAAGAAACAAAATATAAGCATAATAAAAACTGAAAGTGAGGAATCCAAAGTGGAGACAAAAACTGAGGAAACAAAAATCGAGGAAACAGTGAAACGATTGTTCAGGTCGAGAAAAAATAGAATGTTATTTGGCGTATGCGGTGGGCTTGGAGAATACCTAAATACGGACCCGACGATTGTGCGAATTTTATGGGTTATACTTGCGATTTCATCTCTGGGTATAGCTATACTGCTTTATCTAATTATGGCGATAATCGTTCCAGAGGAACCTGTGTCTTGAAATTTCACACGAAATTTAAAACCATTAATTTCATCTCCGTCATTTCCTCGATAGCATAGCGTATCCCTTCCCTTCCAAATCCACTATCTTTAACCCCGCCATAAGGCATATGGTCGATTCTATAAGTTGGGTAATCGTTGATTATAACTCCACCGACTTCGATTTTTTCAAATGCGTAGAAAATTTTCTTATAGTTGGATGTAAATATTCCCGCTTGAAGTCCGTATCTTGAATTGTTAACTTTTTCAATTGCTTCCTCAAATGAATCATATTTCTCAAGGGTTACAACAGGAGCAAAGACCTCTTGACAACTTACCTTCATATCTGGTTTAACATCCACAAGTATTGTCGGTTCATAAAATGTTCCGTTTCTTTTGCCACCAATCAAAATTTTAGCTCCATTTTGCACAGCCTCATTCACCCATTTTTCAGTCTTTATAGCTGCGTTTTCATCGACCATGGGACCAACGATTGTATCTGGTTCAAACGGATTGCCGACCTTCAACTTCTTCGTTTCTTCGATGAATATTTTCTCAAACTTTTCATAAATTTCCTTATGTACATAAATTCTTTGAACTGCGATGCAAGATTGGCCCGCTTGACCAAATGAGCCAAGCGCAATCCTTTTGATGGCATAATCAAGATTTGCATCTGGTTCGACGACAACAGCCGCATTTCCTCCAAGTTCAAGAGTTATCTTCTTTTTTCCAGCGATATTTTTTAACCTCCATCCAACCTCACTGCTACCTGTGAAGGTAACCATCTTTATCCTTTCATCTCTTACAAGAAGTTCAATCTCATCGGATTTACAAGGGACGAGGTTAAATCCGCCGATTGGATATCCAGATTTTTCAATTATCTCTGCAAGCATCACGCTTACAATCGGAGCTTGAGAGGATGGTTTTAAGATTATCGAATTTCCACTTGCTATCGCGGGAGCAACTTTATGTGCTACAAGATTAAGTGGAAAGTTAAATGGAGTTATGGCTAAAATAACCCCAATTGGAAATCTGCGAACAAATCCAACTCTTCCTTCGGAATGGGAGGCGAGGTCGAGTGGAATTATTTCGCCATTTATCCTTTTGGCTTCCTCACTTGCGATTTTAAATGTGAAAATTGCTCTATCGACTTCGGCGCGCGAAAATAAAATTGGTTTGCCCATCTCTTTTGTTATCATCTGGCTAAACTCCTCACGACGTTTGAGTATCTCATTGCTTATAAATTCGAGTATTTCAGCCCTTCGATACGAAGGCAATTTTTTAGTTTCCTCAAATGCTTTTTGTGCAGAAATAACAGCATCCTCAAGGTCATCAGGTGAAGCAAGGTAAACTTCCCCAACGATTTCATTATTAAACGGATTTTTAACTTGAATTTTTCTTTGGGAGGTTCTCCACTCCCCACCAATTAAAAATTTATATTCTGGAACCATGGCAATAAATGTAAAATTTAAGTTTTAAGTTTTTTATATCTCGAGCAACTCTTTCACTTTTTGAACGAGGTCTTCAATTTTTACGAGGATTCTTTGGCCAGTTCTTCTAATTTTAATTTCAACTTCGCCGTTTTTCAAGTTCCTCTCGCTTACTATAACCTGCAGTGGCATCCCGAGAAGGTCTGCATCTTTGAACTTAAACCCAGGGCTTACATCCAACCTATCATCGTAAATAACCTCAATTTTTTCAGAATTAAGCTTCTCATAAATTTTATCCGCTGTTTCTACAACTTCTCGATTTTCAGTGTTAACCGAAATTAAATGCACATGAAATGGAGCTATCGCCTTATCCCAAATTATGCCGTTTTCATCGTGGTTTTGCTCAATATGGCAAGCGATTATCCTTTCAACACCAATTCCATAACTTCCCATTATTATCGGTTTCTCCTGACCTTTTTCATCGAGAAAAGTTGCCCTCATTGCGTCGGAGTACTTAGTCCCAAGTTTGAATATATGTCCAATTTCAATCGTATTGACAATCCTAAGTGGATTTCCGCATTTTATACATGGTTCGCCTTCTTCGACTTTTCTAAGGTCAAAGTATCCATCAACCTTGACATCTCTTTCCATATCGATATTAGCTATATGATAGTCATCTTTATTTGCTCCACTTATAAGATTATTTGCTCCCTTTAATCTGTTGTCTGCAATTATTTTGAAGTTTTTCAAGCCGATAGGACCAATTGAGCCGGCGTTTGCCCCGGTTAACGCTTTAAGTTCCTCCGGGTCCATAGGAGCAATTTCACCACCGCCAAGCGCTTTCAAGAGTTTTGACTCGACAAGTTGGTCGTTTCCAAGCATCAAAATTAACACCGGTTGACCATTGTGTTTATAGACAAGCGATTTTGCAAGGATTTCGGTTGAAACATTTAAAAACTGCGCAAGTTCATCTATGGTTCTGACATTTGGGGTATAAATTTCTTCAAGGGGTTTGCTTTCGGGAAATCTCTTTGCCGGGGGAACATTTGATTGGGCGATTTCAGTATTTGCAGAATAACCGCATTTATCGCACAAAACGACGGTATCTTCACCATAAGGCGATTCAACCATAAATTCTTCAGACGCTGAACCACCCATAGCACCGGTTGATGCCCCAACGATGAAAAATTTTAAACCACATCTCGTGTAGATATTTATATACGCTTGTTTGTGAAGTTCATAAGATTTATCGAGACCTTCCCATGTAGCGTCGAGACTGTATGAATCTTTCATTATAAATTGCCTTCCTCTTATAACACCGCTTCTCGGTCTGGGTTCGTTTCTAAACTTTGTTTGTATTTGATACCATATTTGAGGCAAATCTTTGTATGATTTTATATGTTGCTTTGCGATATAACAAATGACTTCTTCGTGTGTTGGAGCTAAAACGAGAGGTCTGTTTTTCAATTGAAAGATTACGTCGCCGAAATCACGCAATCTTCCTGTTTCCTCCCAAAGTTCAATTGGGTTCAACGCCGGCAGATGAAATTCCTGCCCTCCAATTGCATCCATTTCCTCACGAATTATCTGCATGACTTTTTTCACAACTCTCCATCCAAGAGGTAAAAAAGAATAAACGCCGGCCGCAAGAGGACGAACAAGCCCAGCTCTTATCATAAGTTTGTGGCTTGGCATAGTTGCGTCAGATGGATCCTCTTTCAGTGTTGGAACAAAACCAGAAGATAGCCTCATCTAAAACCTTAACCTTTTGTTTTTTCAAAATTTTACTCAATCAATCCGAAAAAATCAAACTACGCTTTTAACCTATTTTCGATTGCAGATACCAAACAAGATAAAGAAGAGCGAGAGTAAAAATTAAATAAAGTATGTAAACGAAGTTGGAGAAAAATTCTTTGAAAAGGTTCAAAATTTCAGCGAATGCTTCCTTCATAACTTTTCAAAATTTTGTTTATTTGTTCTTTAAATTCAATCGCTTTCTCCCTTGCCTTTTCAGCAAAATCATCGGTATTTGAAGCGTAAATAATCGCTCTGCTAACATTTACCAAAGCGATTTTATCTTTGTTAACTCCATGCTTTAAAGCGAGTTCAAGGTTTCCTTCTTGAGCTCCAATTCCTGGGATTAGAAACAACTTTTCATCGGATAATTCACGAACAAGTTTTATGTCCTCGCCTTTCGTTGCTCCAACGACAAAACCAATGTTTTTAAAACTTAAAAATTTTTGAGCAACTATCTGAAATAAAAATTTATCCCCACACTTAAGATATTGAAAATCAAATGCCCCCTTATTCGAACTTAAAACGACGACAAAAACAAATTTGTTATGAAAGCTCACAAATGGCTCAGTTGATTCAACTCCAAAATATGGATTGACCGTGACCGCATCAACACCAAGTTCAACAAAAGCGCTTTTCGCATACATTTGTGCGCTTGCGCTTATGTCGCCCCGCTTTGAGTCAAGAATTATGGGTATCTCTTTTGGTATGGATTCGATCGTAGATTTCAAAATTCTAAACCCGTCAACGCCAAGAGCTTCGTAAAAAGCCGAATTGATTTTATAAGCGCATACAAGGTCGTGCGTCGCCTCAATTATACTTCGATTAAATTCCAAAACCGAGTCAATCGATTTATCAAATTTGTTTGGAAGATTTTCAAGTTTGGTATCGAGCCCTACGCAAAGGAGCGAATTGTTTTTTGAGACAGCATTCTTGAGTTTGTCGATAAATTCCACGCGTGGATAAGTGTCTAATTTTAAAGTTTGCTACTTGCAAATTTAATACAAAGTTTAGCAAAATTCCAAGACTTGACAAAACGAAATTTATTTATTATATTTAAGCCATAAAGCTTATTTGTCTAAGAAAATTAGGTTAAAATAAAAATAACTTTAAAATATGCTACAAATTGACGAAGTTGACCTTAAAATTTTAGACATACTTCAAAAAAATGGGAGGATTAAAAGAAACGAGCTTGCGCAAATCGTTGGGCTCTCTGTCCCGTCGGTGAGCGAAAGAATGAAAAGGCTTGAGGACGCCGGAATTATCAAAGGATATACCGCGCTTCTAGATTCTAAAAAACTTGGGAAAGATATAACTGCTTTTGTTTTCGTAAGCATTGACTCGTCAAAGAATTATCCGTTGTTCATTGAGCGCGCAATGAAGGTCGATGAAATTCTTGAATGTCATTCTATCACCGGTGAAGGTTCGCATCTTTTAAAGGTTAAAACGGAAAACACATCAACCCTTGAAAAACTTCTTGCGCGAATTCAATCTTGGCCTGGCGTTACTGGGACGAAAACTAACATCGTCTTATCGACGATCAAAGAAAGCACAAAGATAAAAATTTTAAGCGAAGATTAATTGCTCAACGTTGGGGAAAGTTTTTAATCGAAGAAATTGAAATTTGTCGCTTGGAAACCTTAATGATATCTTAAGGGCTTTTTGCTTTTTTAATTTGAGTTTTGAAACGCTTAACAAAAATTAAAAACAAAAATTCGAAGAATTATGAAAAACGAAACAATCGAAAATGTCTTCCGGTTGATTGAGAAACATAATGTAAAAATGGTCGATTTGAAATTTATGGACCTTCCGGGGCAATGGCAGCATTTCAGTGTTCCAGTGCATGAGTTAACGGAAAAGTCTTTTGAGGAAGGATTTGGGTTTGATGGTTCAAGCATACGCGGTTGGAAAAGCATAAATGAAAGCGATATGCTTGTCATACCTGACCCAACGACCGCATTCATAGACCCGTTTATAGAAGTTCCAACGATAAGTTTAATTTGCGATGTATACGACCCTGTGACGAGAGAAAAATATGAAAGATGTCCGCGCTACATAGCGCAAAAAGCTGAAGCGTATCTTAAGTCAACGGGAATAGCAGATACAGCTTATTTCGGACCGGAGTTGGAGTTTTTCATTTTCGACGATGTTCGATTTGACCAAAATACGCACGAGGGATATTATTACATTGATTCGATCGAAGGTCAATGGAATTCGGGTCGCGATGAGAAACCGAACCTTGCCTATAAGCCAAGATATAAAGAAGGTTATTTCCCTGTGCCACCAACAGATACGCTAAATGACATACGAAACGAGATGGTGTTGCTTATGGAGCAATGCGGTTTAGAAATCGAAGCACAACATCACGAGGTTGCAACTGGTGGTCAGTGCGAGATTGACTTTAGATTTTCTACGCTTGTCAGATGCGCAGATAATGTTTTGATATTTAAATATATCGCAAAAAATGTCGCGAGAAGACATAAAAAAACAGCGACATTTATGCCAAAGCCGTTGTTTGGGGATAACGGTTCTGGGATGCACTGTCATCAAAGTTTATGGAAAGATGGACAACCTTTGTTTTATGGTAACGGATATGCAAATCTAAGTGAAATTGCACTTTATTATATCGGTGGAATTTTAAAACATGCTCCAGCTTTATGCGCATTTACAAATCCGACGACGAACTCGTACAAAAGACTTGTTCCGGGTTTTGAAGCTCCCGTGAATCTTGCATATTCGCAAAGAAATCGAAGTGCTGCGGTTCGAATCCCAGTCTATTCATCAAGCCCGAAGGCAAAAAGAATTGAAGTCAGATTTCCCGATGGCTCATGCAATCCATATCTTGCATTTTCAGCGATGCTGATGGCTGGACTTGATGGCATAATAAATAAAATTGACCCTGGCGAGCCCCTTGACAAGGATATTTACGCTTTGCCTCCTGAGGAATTGAAAAATATCCCATCGACGCCAGGCTCACTTGAAGAGGCTTTGAAAGCGCTTGAAAAAGACCACGATTTCTTATTAAGAGGGGATGTGTTCACAGAGGATTTGATCGAAGCATGGATAAAATACAAATGGGAGAAGGAGGTAAATCCGATGCGTATGCGACCGCATCCATACGAGTTCGTTCTCTACTTTGACGTTTGAAATTTGCTATTATATCTTAAAGGCGGGTTCTAAAATTTGCCTCTATTGCCTAGCGAGATTTTTCAATTTCTCTAAGTTTCGAATTACGACTTTTCTACCTTTAACTTCAATTAAGCCGTCGTCTTGGAGTTTTCTCAAGGCTCTTGACAAAGTTTCGATCACAGTTCCGAGATATGAGGCAAGCGTTGTGCGCGAGATATTTAAAACTATCTCGTTTCTTTCTTTAGCGCAACATTGTTTCTCGTATTCTTCGATAAGATAGGTTGCCAAGCGTTGCGGGACATCTTTCGAGGTTAATGTTTCAATCTGCTGTGTTAATTCTTTTAATCTCTTCGCAAAACCTTGCAGAATCTTGAGAGATATTTTCGGATTTTTAACAAAAAGTTGTAAAAACTTTTCTTTCGGTACGAATAACAAAATCGAATCCTCAATCGCCTCACAACTTGAATCATAAGTTTTCCCATCAAACAAAGGTATCTCCGCCACAAGATTAAATGGTTCCACAATTTGCAAAGTTATATCCCTTCCGTCAGGTGTGAGTTTAAAAATTCTTACAGCCCCTTTCAACAAGATGTAAAAGCCAAGGTAAGGTGCACCTTCATCAAAAATGATTTCCTTCTTTGAAAACTTTTTCAACTGGGATATTTGCGTAAATTTGCGGAGTTCATCCGTAGTTAATTCAGAAAAAAGCGGAATTTGTTTTATCGTGTCATGGTCTGGCTTCATTGAACTTTATCTTTTTATTTCAAGAAGAGCAAGCACATAAGAGCCCGCGCCAAATCCAACCATCGGATATTGTCCTTGATAATCAGAATTAAACTCATCGTATAACTCAGCTATCAAGTTAAAATTTAAATTTGATTGAGAAGTTATCCAATTTAAAATTTGATTTGCTTCTTTTTTAAATCCAACTTTGTTTAATGCCACCGCAAGCCTCAAATCGATAAAAATCCATTCTTGCCTATCATACCAATCACCGTTATTTACTCTGAAAAATCCAAATCTATTTCTTACTTTCAAATTTTTCTTTATCGCGTCGATTGTATTTTTAGCAATTTCTCCATTTGCGGGTATAAGGTTAAAGTTTATCGCTTCAACCACGCTTGCATCGTAATATTCAAAATCATTTTCATTTTTTGCCTCAATTGTTCCTTTTATCACTTTGTTTTCATCGACGAAATTTTTCAAAAATGCTTTAAGCATTGAATCAGCAAAAGAATTGTAAAATTTTTCCGCACTTTTATCTTTAAGCAAACCGGCAACTTTAGCGACCGACCTCAAACCATTTATGCCAGCTATTGTAGTATATGCATAATGTTTTCCGGGAAGATGTCTTTCCCACGGACCGGATTCAGCGCGAATCACTCCATAATTATCAATTGATGAAATTATAACATCCGCAATTTTTGTCGTAATCGTATCCCAATATAAAACTGCAAAATTTAAATCCCCTGACTTCTCAACGTAGTTCCCAAAAGCCCAGAGGAAAAGTCCAAACCCATCAAGTTCGATATTCGGTCCGTCTTCATTATGGTCAGATTCTTCCATTCCATTGCCGTAATACTTACACACGGTTATTTTATAGTCCCTTTTAACTCCGTAATCTTTTCCATCTTTGTGAATAAATTTTTTATAAAAACCTACTTGTGCTCGCAGCATAAACTCAAGCGCAGATTTTGCCTCTTCAAAATATCCAAGTTCAATTAAAGCATTGATTGCATAGACCCCATCTCTAACCCATGTATATGTCCATTCACCTGGCGGAAGCGATGCTAAAATTTGACCGAAAGGACGTCCCTCTTCCCTACATTGAGCCATCTTTAAAATAGCAAGCGACTGATTAAAAAGCTCAAATTCACCTTTTGTCAATTTCACTTTGAACTCCGGAACCCTTATGAAATTTCTCCAGAATTTAATTTCATCTTCCAAAATGTCCTCGTTTTCAGCTAAACCCGACAATTTCCGTATCTCCTCTTCGTTTCTCGTTCGGTTGACCGCAAGCAAAACTCTTTTTTCAATTTCCCCGCCTGTTCCATCGCTTCTTTTAACTACTTTCGTTTTGACAAACTTTTGAATTTGCATTTGCTGAATGGTGATGAGATTGCCTAGCTCATCCTCTGATGTGACTTTTCCGTGGATTGTGTTGGCTTGAAAATAGATTTTGCTCTGTTTGTATTTTTTGTTCACTTTGCAAATAGCAACTAAAACTGGTTCATCGATTTGAAATGGCGCAAAATAGAAAACCTGAACTCCAAGTTTCTTATAATTAACCTTGATTATGTTCGTGCCGTTGATATAACTGATTTCATCTTCTGGAATTTTCGAAAGGTCAAATGTTTTCCCATCAAGTTCTAAGATAAAATTTGCATCGTCAAGTATATTTTTTGTGTAATTTCCGGGCGATATCACTTTGTAAATATGCTCATACATCGCGGTAAGTTTATGTTTCTTGACATCGTAAACAATCGCTGTAAATCCGTTACTTGAAACAAGCGCACTTGCAGAACGATGTGGTTTATTGATTTCGACCATCTTATAATCGAAATCTTTTTTCGAAATTATCCCAACAGGACCTCTAAAAATCCCACCGTCAAAACCGAAATCGCAAACCCTCACCGCAAGGAGGTTATCCTTCGGCTTTAACAATCCATCTGGAATTGGGTATGCCCGGAGTTTCGTCCATTCGGTTTTTCTCTCCGGCGGAAATTTACCTGTCTCGCCAATTTTAACACCATTTAAGAATGTTTCATCGGCGTCATCAATACTGCCGAGGAGAAGAATTAAATCCTTCATTTTAAGCAAATCGTTTGGGACATCGAAATGCAGTCTATACCAAACGAAGCCATCATAATTTGCAAAACCTTGACTTTCAAAGGTCGCGGGGACTTTTATCTTAATCCAATCTGAATCATCAAATTTTGGATCAAGCCACTTTAAATTGTCCCCGGTTTTGAATAGCCATTCTCCTTCAAGATTTAACTTTAATTTAAATTCCTGACCAAAAATCGTTGTAGCCCATAAAAAGATAAGTATGAAAATTTTCTTCACTGGACGTTCAACCTCTCTTTTATTCTAACGAATTTGCTTTTGTAAAAAACATTCGAATGGAAAATTAAATTTTCTGGAAAGTGTGAAAACCAAAAGTCGCGGTTGTGTTCACCCTGATAAATTTTAAAGATGTGGTCGATTCCTTTGTTTTTCAATATCTCATGCATTTTTATGTTTGATTCCTTCAACTGGTCTTTGTCTCCAACGTAGAAAAATATGTTCAAGCCTTCAAAATGTTTTGGTGTCAACTCTTGAGCTATCGAAACTGGCTGAATTGATTTCCAATAGAGTGAATCCCCGCCGTGTATGTCTTTTCTATGCTTCACCCTTTCAAACGGGACCTCAAAAGCTCCCATCATACTTCCCACAGAGATGAACTTATCGAAATATTTCAAGCCAAGCAACATTGACCCAAATCCACCCATTGAAACACCATCTATCGCTCGCGTCTCGCGACGAGGAATTGTCCTAAAGTTTGCGTCAACATAACCAACCAAATCTTCGGCGATATACTGCTCATACATTCTTTTCTTATCATGAGAATTCGCATAAAATGATGTATCCGCATCTGGCATAATAACAATCATCTCGACTATCTTGCCAACCTTTATCAAACTATCGATCACAACGTTTATATTATCGAATTTCCAAGACTCATCACTTCCCCCATAGCCATGCAAAAGATAAAGCACTGGATAACGTTTTGAAATATCTACATCATAACTTGGTGGGAGATAAACATAAAAATATCTTTCTTCCCCAAGCCATTGAGAATAAAATCTTGCTCTGAAGAACCTGCTTCTGTTTCCAATTTCAACGAGGGAACCATTTTCAAATTTGAAATATCTTATCTGTTCATCGCTGAATTTTAAAACGCCAGAGGTATCTTTTATGAGCCTAACATAATCAGCAACCAATATGCTACTATCATTATCGGGTGAGTGGTATACCTTAAAATCGACATAATCGATCGAATATCTGTTAAAGGTCAAAAAATCGCTAATTTGTTCTAAATCTCTTTTCCATTTTGTGTATGTTTTCTCGTTCTCCCTATATTTCAAATCCACAAATCCAAGATAAGAAGACAACCTTCCATGCGTAAGGAGCGTATCCATAATCCTGACGGTGTAATAGACAGCGTTATACTTATCCTCATCTGCAAATTTTTTCTTTTCGCCTTTCATAAACCATAATTCATCCCTAGAGAGAATTAAAATTGGTCCCTCATAAATTCCGCCGCCTAGTCCTTTATCTTCAACCCTAACAGCTATCACATTATCAGAATCGTAATTTATAAGGTCATTTGGGATGAAATAAATTCTTTCCTGCGTCCATCCATTTGTTGCACCAATTAATTCACCATTAAAATAAACCAAATCATTGTCGTCGATTTTTCCGAGATAAAGATAAACTTTTTTAGTTTTGAGGTGAGATGGTATATTTACGTGTTTTCTATACCATGCGACGCCGTCGTAGTTATAACCCTGCTTTTCCCATTGTGATGGTACTTGAATTTCAATCCATCCGAACTCATCGATTTTAACTTCGCTCCATTTTTTATCATCGCCAATTCTAAAAAGCCATTTCCCCGAAAGTTCAATTCTATCTTCTTTGTGAATACTTTCCGACTTTTGCAATTTATCCCCGCCGCATCCGAAGAATAAAAATCCAGCGATTAAAAAAATAAAAAAGAATATCATTTTTGAGCCTCGTTTGTTTTGACTATCCTTTTAACGATTTCCTTTATCAAAGTGGAGAATTCGTTTTTAACTTTATTTGCCACCTGCGTTACTTCTTCATGTGAGAGTTTATGCGGGCTAATTCCGGCAGCGTAATTTGTTATACAAGATATGCCGAGAACTCTAATCCCAAGATAATTTGCAGTTATAACCTCTGGGACAGTGGACATCCCAACTGCATCTGAGCCGATTTTCCTTAGCATTTCCACTTCTGAAGGTGTTTCATAATTTGGACCTCTAACGCCACAGTAGACGCCCTCACGAATTGGAAGACCAAGTTCAATGCCTGTTTCAACTGCGATTTTGCGGAGTTTTTCATCATAGGCTGGGGAATTAAACCTGTTGACATTTGGAGAAAAAATTTTCAAAGGATTTAAAAACATAAAATTTATATGGTCTGCAATGACCATCAAATCACCAGGGTTAAAATTTTTGTTCAATCCACCGGCTGCGTTTGTAACGATTAAAATTTTAACACCAAGTTTATGCGCAACAAGCACAGGGTAAATTGCGTTTTCAACTTTTCCAGACTCATAAAAATGAACTCTTCCCTGAAACCCAAGTATATTCACGCCATTTAACCTCCCAAACACTAGATTTCCCGCATGACCCTCAACAGTTGAAACGGGATAATTCGGAATTTCGCTCGTTTTAATTTTTATTTTATCCTCGAACTCTTCCGCAAGTTCACCAAGACCCGAGCCAAGAATTAACGCTATCTCTGGTTGGAAATTCCCAATCTTACTACGAATGAAATTTACGCTTTCTTCTACTTTGTCAAGCATTTTTAAATTTATGCATCAATTTTTGAAATAAATAAAGTGAGATCAAACCTAAAACGACTGCAAACCATAAAGTCGTAAATCGAATTATAATAGTCACAGCAACAGCGACATCTTTTTGAACTTTATTCAAGACCAACAAGCCAGTCATACTTCCCTCCGTCAATCCAAGCCCACCGGGCAACATCGAAATCGCACCCGCTATGGTTGAGAAAGAGTAGATAAAAGTTGCAAGATTAAAAGAAAGATTTGCTGAATACGATTTCAACACGATATAAAAACCGAGACATTCAAAAGACCAAGAGAAAGCGGAAACCACAACCGAAGGAATCAAAACCTTTACATTTATAAGTTCCGAAATGCTATCATAAGCAATATGTACTCTATCCGTAAATTTACCACCCGTAATTTTTTTCACCAAATTCAAAATCGGATAGAAAATCTCCTTTCTACTAACGATGTAAATCCCGCTGATGATGACAATCCCGATACCTACGATAACTTCTCTGCCATAATTAAAATAAAACGAACCATATAAAGCCAAAAGCACGAGAGCCAGAAAATCCATCAATCTCTCCGCGACGACAATTGGAGCAGAGCGAGATATTCGGACATCATCTGTTAACTTCAAAAGATATGATTTTAAAGCTTCGCCAAATTTCCCAGGCGTAATCGACATCGTTAACCCACTTATGAAGATCATAAAACTTCTAAACAAAGAAATTTTTATCCCAAGTCTTCTCAAATAAAACTCCCACCTGAAAAATCGAACGATGTAGTTTAAAACTGATAGAAACAAAACAGGGATTATAAAAACCCATTTGAAACTTCTCAAGGCGGTAAGAAGCTTTTCAAGGTCGGCGTAAATCGTGAGTAGGATTAAAATTAAGGTTCCGATTAAAATTGAAACAAGAATTTTCTTATGCAGGCTTTCAATCATCAGATAGAAATTTTTTCATTGCGAGATAAAATTTGGTCAAAGGGAAACCGACGACATTATAAAAACAACCGTTTATCCTCTCGACGAACACAGCGCCGTAATCGTCTTGAATTCCATATGCACCTGCTTTGTCAAGTGGAGAACCTGTTGCGACGTATTCCTCAATTTCATCATCGCTTATTTCTCTAAACTTTACATCTGTGACTTCAAAGTCAGAGAATATTTTATTGGTCTTTGTATCTAAAATTGTAAATCCAGTGTAAACTTTATGAGTCTTCCCAGATAACATCTTGAGCATCTGTTTGGCTTCGTCTGGACTTTTTGGCTTGTTGATTATTTTATCATCGAGGACAACTATTGTATCGGCGGAAACTATGATGGCGTCGGTGTAATTTTTTGCAACTTCGAGGGCTTTCTTCTTCGAAAGCTCTAAAACATATTTTTCAGGTGAAATGGTCGGATGTGAATTTTCATCAATTCCGCTTGGATGGACTATGAAGTTTAAACCGATTTGTTTCAAAAGGTTTTGTCTTCTTGGAGAGGCGGATGCAAGAACAAGCGTTTTGTTTATCTTCAACATTCTAAAGGTCTATTTTATTAACAAAAAATCCCGACGCGAGGTCGGGATTAAAATTAAGAAATGAAATTTTTAAATTCAATTGTAAGTGAGTTTACCTGAACATCGCTTTTATACTTCCCCAAGTTCGCTTGACGCTTGAAACTTTATGAAGGACAGTTATCGGTCCAACGTAGAATGAACCACTGTTTGTCACAACCTGAAGTCTATAAAGATAGATATTGTCGGTTTGTTTAAACGCGGATGCGTCGACATATTCGTAAATTGAATTATTCCCCTTTGGAGCAATTTCCGCCAATTTTAAAAATTCCCCGGATTGATTCGTGCTTCTTTCAAGCACAAATTTTTGAACCCCGGTTTCATCCAAAGTTTTCCATCGGATTAGAATATTATCGTTATAACTTTGAGCGGTGAAATATTCAACCACTGTCCCTGCCATCGCCAGCACAATCCCAAACAGAAACCATGTTAGAAGTGCTTTTTTCATTTATCAATGCTTGATTTATTTTGCTTTCAGTTTAAAAGTAACACAATTTTTCGTAAAAGTCAAGTTAGGTGTCACTTCGGTAGAGGTGATTTTGAATCAAAATAGTTTACCATTCCATCGTCTCACCATGTTTGAAAACTTTAAAATTTTCTTCGTCAAGCTTTAATTGCTTGACATAATTTAACAACCTTTTCGGTGGTTCATCGCATCTTTCATCGGATAAATCGAAGGTTCCCCAGTGCATAGCACAGAAAGTTTTACCTTTGAGGTCAAGATACGCTTTAACTGCTTCCTCTGGGTTCATATGCACCGGGCGCATCATTTCCGCTGGCTCATAAGCACCAATAGGAAGACAGACTACGTCAAACGGTCCGAAATTTTCCCCAATTAGTTTAAATCCAAAAAAGTATCCAGTGTCCCCGGCAAAATAAAATTTCTTTCTGCCAATTATCACATATCCGCCCCAAAGAGTTTCATTTGAATCATTTATCCATCTTCCCGAAAAATGTTGTGTCGGCGTAAAAATTATTTTCAAACCTTTAAAATCAAACTCGTCCCACCAATCAAGTTCGATCATATTTTCTCCAAGCTCATCGTCATTGAGCAATTTTTTAACTTTTAACGGGACGAAAATTTTTACATCTGGATTTAATGAAACAATCTTTTTCAATGTCACTATGTCAAGATGATCGTAATGGTTGTGTGATATAATTACGAAGTCAATTTTGGGAAGACGCTCTATCTCAAACGGTGGCGGGACATAACGCTTCGAGCCAATTTTGTTTCCAAAAGGACCTGCTTTCATGCTAAATATCGGGTCTGTAAGAAAATTTATCCCGTCCATCTGAACGAGAAATGTCGCATGACCAATCCATGTTATCTTATTCGACGGATTTTTTGAATCATAGATTTTTTTATCGAATTTCACAATCTCAAAATCACATATCCTCCTTTCCTCACCCCCTCCAAAGAGCATCTCAAAAATTCTTCTTATTATGAAAGGAAACACAACCGAAAATTTCCCGCGCTTGAAATTTGGGTCGAGATTATAAAATTTTCCATCTATGTTTATGCTTCCATATTCGACCTTTAAATTACTTCTTTTATCGGCGTTCGAGATAAACAATGTGGTCAGCAGAATAGCTGATATGATCAACGATGCCTTTATGAGCATAATTTTTGAGCTTTTGTTTTCAATTGCTTTATTTGTAAGACATCGTTAAATTTAAGTGAGTTCCAAATAAATTTTAACTCGCCTATGCTCGATAAATTTGAATACTTAAAAACTGCAAAGAAGGTCTTTGAGGAAAATAAAACTTTAACTCTTGTGAGTTACGGTAAAAGCGGGGTGTGGGCTGGAAAGGTTTACTTTGGTGAGGAAGACGGATATATTTATGTTGCGCTTGAAAGGGGTAGGAATTACCAAAATGTGATCGAAAATCCGCATGTATTTTTTGTGATTGAACACGGCGTTCCAGATAGATTTATTCAAGGTGAGGGAATTGCAGAAAGACTTGGAGATATAACGGAAAGGCCGGAGCGTAGCATAATTTTTAGAAAGGCGCTTGAACTTGTCGTTTACGCTAAAAAAATCCCTGGCGTTACTCTTTTCAGAATAAGACCGACAAAATTGTATATCTCTGATTTCACCGAGGAATGGAAGCCACGCGCGGAAATTGAAGTTACGGATGAAGTTTTAAAAATTTTCCAAACATCTCTAAAAACAAAACATAACTTTCTGAAAGTTGCTTTTAAAGCGGTAAGGCCTTTTGCATTTCCTGCGACGATAGCTCCAGTTTTGCTTGGAACTTTTATAAGTCCGCATATATCAATTCCGATGTTTATTCTCGTTTTTTTAGGTCTTTTGCTCGCTCATTCTGCAGTAAATGTTTTAAGCGATTATTTTGACTACATAAGAGGCGCTGATACTTGGCGAGTTCTTGGTTCAAGCAGAGTCCTCGTTGATGGTTTGATGAAACCGAGGCAACATCTTTTGTTTGGGATATTTTTGTTTTTGATTTCACTTGCGATTGGTCTTTATTTTGTGTTTGCAGTTGATTATAAAGTTTTGTATTTCATAATCCCTGGGGTAATTCTTGGGGTTTTCTATACAGCGCCACCGCTTGGATTTAAATATAGAGCACTTGGAGATATCGCTGTTTTTCTCGCATTTGGTCCTATAATGACGCTTGGAGTTTATTACATTCAAACACGTGAAATTTCACCGTTGCCTGTTTTGCTTTCGATACCGATTGGACTTTTGACCACTGCGATTCTACATGGGAATAATTTTAGAGATATAAAAGAGGATTTAAGCGCTGGATATAAAACTTTTGCCGGGATAATCGGGACGAAGGGTTCAAGTTATTATTATGCAGTCCTTGTTTTGCTTGCTTACGTTCTCACAATCTATTTTGTAATCAAGGGTTATTTCCCAATTGCTGGATTGCTTGCGTTGATAACTTTGCCTACAGCTTTTAAAAACATCAAGGTCTCATTTAATCAAGCACTTGTTAATTTCACTTTTCTTGATTTATTGACCGCGAAACTTCAACTTTATTTCTCGTCCTTGTTGATTTTAGGAATAATTTTGGGTCGATTTTTCTCAGCATAAAACAAACGTGGAACAATAAACCACCAAAAAACTTTAAAATGAAGATCGCATTAAACTTAAAACTCATAGCGGACATATTAACTACGACAAGATTTTTAATTGGGTTTTATATCGTCCGATTCTCCAGTCTTGATATATCAGATGGGATTTCCTCTGCAGCGACTTTGTTGTGGGTCGCATGGGTAACAGATTTACTCGATGGTCCGATCTCAAGGCTTGACCCAAGGAAAGTTCAGACTTTCATTGGAAAACATGATTTAACCGCTGATGTTACGGTTTCGCTTGGATGTTGGTTGTTTTTGACTCTTTCCGGTGTGATTCCGTTGTGGATTGGGATAGGGTATATTTTGTTGGGTTTCTTTTTGATATGGTATTTTAAATCCGAGTATTTGGCTTGGGCTTTTCAAGCGCCTCCGTATGGGATGATGATATTAACAGCGTTAAGATATGCGCCTGCTTATGGAGTGCTTTTGATTACGTGGATTGCGATTGTCGTCATCGTGACATGGCCGAGGTTTCCAAAGTATACTCTTCCAGAGTTCCTAAATGGGATGAAGGCACTTTTCAAGTGAGGATTAGATAAACTTTTTGAGGACCGTGAACACCTTTGACTATTACCTTCTCAATGTCCGCTGTTCTGCTTGGTCCGGTTATAAATAGAAGCGAATCAAATTTTTCATCTATTTGATAAAAAATCTCTTCAAGCGTCCCTAAAATTTGTCCCTCGTTTGCGATTACGATGTGAACGCGTGGGAGCAAAGCCCCGCTTTTGAATCTATTTGAAGTGTGTTTTAAAACTATCGTCCCTGTTTCCGCAATTAAAAAATCGCATCCAGTAATCGATGCGTCGATCTCTGCAATTTGTTTCACGGAATGCGGTTGTGTCATTATTCGTTTCGCGGGCAAATTTTTAAAAAGATTGTCAAGTTCATTTCCGAAATTTTCAATGAAAATTTTATCAATTTTTTCATCGTTTATTATCTTCGAAACATCATCAAAAACTTTTTCGAATTTCGACCCTACGAAAATCCCACCTACGCTTTCAAATTCGACTTTAAATTTCTCAACAAGGTCAAATTTTTGAAATGCGCTTATGGATTTGATTTCGGGCAGCGGAAAATTTTCTTTTTTTCGGCCTTTTAAAACTTTAAATATTTGGTCTCTTGCGTTCATTCGAGCCATTTAGTTCTTTTTCCCAAATTTCTTTAAACGATTTTGGTGCAAATTGAGGAAAAGAGCGAGTTTTTGACCAACTTTTAACCTCTGGCTTTATCCCAAGCCGAGAGAGAATTCGTAAAAGTTTAGAGATGAACCTATAAACTTTGATGTTTTTCATCCCAATAAGCCAAAGTTTAAAAATTAAACTTTCAAATTTTGAAGAAAATCCCGATTCCACAATTTCATGTCTTAGCCATAGCAAAATATGATGAATTTCGATTTTGACAGGACAAATTTCATAACATCTTCCACACAGGGAAGATGCGAAGGGCAAAGTTTTAGCTTCTTTAAAACCTACTTGCGCCGGGGTTAACACTGAACCAATCGGACCCGGGTAAATTGAACCGTAGACATGACCGCCGACCCTTTGATAAATCGGGCATGCGAGCATACAAGCGCCACATTTTATGCAATAAAGGGCCTGCTTTAACTTTTCTGACTTCAACATCTCAGTTCTGCCATTGTCAACAAGTATAACATATATTTCATCAGGAGAATCTTGTTTTCCCCCTCGTGGCGAATTTATGATTGAAACATAACTCGTAAATTTTTGCGCGGTTGCACTTCTTCCAAGAATTTTAAAAAATACAGTTAAATCGATAAGTCTTGGTATAACCTTCTCTACCCCGGTGATTGCAATATGAATTTTCGGAAGCGTTGTGCTTAAACCGGCATTTCCCTCATTTTCAACTATGACTATTGAACCAGTTTCCGCTACGAGAAAATTTGCCCCGGATATTCCGATATCGGCTTTTAAAAATTTTTCCCTTAAAAATTTCCTCGCTATTGCTGTTAATTCCTCCGGTTCCTTTGTCATTTCAACGCCGAGTTTTTCGGCGAAGAGTTTCCCAATTTCATCTCTTGATTTATGCATCGCCGGAGCTGTGATATGTGATGGCATTTCACCTGCAAGTTGGACTATAAATTCGCCAAGATCTGTCTCAATTGTTTCGATTCCATTTTCTTCAAGAAATTCTCGCAGACCAATTTCTTCCGTCACCATCGATTTCGATTTTACGCAAAGTTTGGCGTTTGATTTTTTCGCTATATCAAGCACATAACCCCTTGCCTCGGTTGCATCCCTTGCCCATAAAACTTTTATTCCGTTTTCAGTTGCATTTTTCTCAAATAGTTCAAGATAATAATCGAGATTCTCAATCGTATGTTTTTTTATGTCGTGGGCTATTTGCCTTAAGTTTTCCCAATCCGATAATTCAGATACGACGATGGCCCTTCTCGATAATGTATGGTTTATAGCTCGATTTAAATTTCTCCTCAAGTTTTCGTCTTTGAGAGCTTTTATCGCGCTCTCTTTGAATTTTAAAGGTGTGTATCTCATTTCATTGATTCAAAGTTTTTAAAAGTTGGCCAAAATCTGCGCAATATGAATTGTTTTGATGTTTAATCCCTTTTTCTTTATGAAACCACCAATTTGCATAAGACAACTTGAGTCTGTAGATGTGACAAATTCCGCCTTTGAGTTTATTATGGAGTTCACCTTATCTTTTGCCATTTCGGTTGAAATTTCGGGGAATTTAACCGAAAACGTTCCGCCGAATCCACAACAATCTTCTGAATTTTCCATCTCTAAAAGTTTCAATTTTTTAACGTTTTTTAAAAGAAGTCGGGGTTCTTCTCTAATTCCAAGTTCTCTAAGGGCGTGACAAGCATCGTGATATGTGACTGTATGTTCAAACTCGGCTCCTGTTGAGTCTACTTTTAGGATTTTGACGAGAAATTGAGTTAATTCGAAAATTTTTTCAGTTATTTCTAAATCTTCGCCCTGTAAAATTTCAGGATAAAAATTTTTAACCATAGTTACACATGAACCAGAGGGTGAGACTATATAGTCAAACTTTGAAAAAATTTTGATGAAAGATTTTGCCATGTCTTTGGCTTCTTTCCAATATCCGGTGTTAAATGCAGGTTGACCACAGCAGGTTTGTTCAATCGGATAGTCGAGTTCAAGCCCAAATTTTTTGAGTATTTTAACGGTTGCAACTCCAACCTCTGGGAAAATTTGGTCGATAAAGCAGGGTATAAATAGTCCGATTTTCATAAGCTCGTTTTCTTTGTTTTATGGTTTTAAGATAAAAAGCGTTCGGATTATAATCAAATGTTTAGGGTGATGTCATTTTTTCAGTTTCTGGAGTTTTTGAGTTTGCGAAATCTTTAGAAATTTAAAGCCTCAATGACAAATTGTCTCTTGACATGAAGCGAAGTTTTTATTATATTTGTATTGGAATATAAATATATTCGAATTTTTGAATGTGGATATGAGAAAATTGAAAACGGTTGATTTTTCGGAGGAAGCGGAGATTTTTAAAATCCTTGGGCATCCGACGAGATTAAAAATTGTTTGTGGGCTAATTGATAATAACTTGTGCGTAAGCGATATCGGCGATTGCCTTGATGAACCTCAGCCGAAGATATCTCAGCATCTTGCGCTATTAAGGGCAAAGGGGATAGTTAAAGCTGAAAGGGAAGGTTTGAATATAAAATATACCGTCGTTCATCCGCTGGTGATAAAAATAGCGAGGATTCTTGAGCGCGAAAAATTAAAGACTTAAAGATTATGTACGGGTTAGATTACTCTGACATAGCGGAAATTTTTAAAGTCTTAGGACATCCAGTTCGCTTAAGGATAATAGATGAATTGAGCGAGTCGGATAAAACGGTCTCTCAATTACAGCATTTAATCGGAGTTTCGCAAGCGTTGCTTTCTCAGCATCTGACTGTTTTAAGGCATAGCAAAATCATAAAGAGCGTTCGAAAAGGGAATACAGTTTATTACTCGATAACAAATCCAATGGTTGTTGCAATTTTAAAACTAATTTCTCAAAACAAAACTTAAAGGGAGGAACAAATTATGTTTCTTGATGCGGACGACAGGGAAGAATTGAAAAAAAGATTTGAAGAAAACCTTATCAACAAAGTTCGCTTAATACACTTCACGCGGGAACTTGATTGTCAATACTGCAGGGAGACAAAACAGCTATTAACTGAGCTTTCAGAGCTTTCGGATAAAATTCAACTTGAGGTTTACAATTTTTACACAGATACAGATAAGGTTCAGGAATTCAGAATAGATAAGGTTCCTGCAACCGTTATAGCCAGCGAGGACAAAGATTATGGCATAAGGTATTTTGGTATACCCTCTGGTTATGAATTCGCTTCACTTCTTTCGGATATAGAGATGGTATCAAGAGGGGTATCAGGGTTGAGCCAAAGAAGCATTGAGAAGATTAAAGAAATCGATGTCCCGGTTCATATTCAAGTTTTCGTGACCCCTACATGCCCATATTGTCCAAGCGCAGTTCATCTTGCGCATCAACTTGCGATGGAGAGCGATTTTATAACTGCAGATATGATTGAGGCGATTGAATTTCCAGATCTTGCTGAAAAATATATGGTTATGGGAGTGCCAAAGGTTGTTATGAACGACATTTATTATTTTGAAGGTGCTTTGCCAGAGAGACATTATGTTGATAAGGTTCTTGAAGCAGCGAGAAGGACGAAAGAAACAATAAAACAAAATTAAAAAGCAAAAAAATGGCTGAACGACTTGTGGTCATAGGTGGCGTTGCTGCTGGGATGAGCGCAGCAAGTAGAGCAAGAAGATTGAGACCAGACATTGAAATACTTGTGTTTGAGAAAAGCGGTTTTGTCTCGTACGGTTCTTGTGGATTGCCTTATTATGTCTCAGATATCATTAAAGATCATAATCATCTTGTTGTTTACGATGCTAAATTCTTCAAAGAAAAAAGAAATATCGATGTCTTTCTCCATCACGAAGCACTTGAGATTTTCCCAGCGAAGAAAACGATTTTGGTTAAAAATTTGGAAAGTGGAGATGAGTTTGAGGTTAAATATGATAAACTTGTGATAGCAACGGGCGCTCGCGCTGTTAAGCCAAATATAAAAGGTGTTGATTTAAAGGGCATTTTTACAATAAGATTTCTCGAAGATGGAATCGCTATAAAAAATTTTGTCAAGGAAAACTCTCCAAAGAAAGCTTTGATCGTTGGCGCAGGATATATCGGAATGGAGATGGCTGAGGCGCTTGTTTCCTTGCAACTTGATGTTGTGATGGTTGAGCAGATGCCAAATATTCTCGGGACGATGGATGATGAAATAAACGAGGTTGTCGAATCCGAGCTTCAAAAAAATGGGGTCAGGTTGTTAAAATCAACCTTTGTAAAAGAATTCATCGGAAACAATGGCTTTGTGAAAAAGGCGGTTTTAAGCAATGGTGAAGTTCTCGATGTAGAGCTTGTGGTTATTGGGGCTGGAATAAAACCGAATTCAGAAATTGCGAGCAGAGCTGGAGTTGAACTTGGCCGAACTGGAGCTATAGCTGTAAATCAAAAGATGGAGACGAATATACCGTCAATTTATTCCGCTGGCGATTGTGCTGAAGCATTTCATCTTGTTCTAAATCGACCGGTTTATATTCCGCTTGGAACGACTGCTAATAAACAGGGTAAGGTTGCGGGTGAAAACGCGGTTGGCGGAAATGCTATATTTAAAGGTATAGTTGGAACCACTGTTTTCAAGGTATTCGATCTGGAAGTTGCAAGGACGGGGATTTCGGAAAAGCAAGCAAAGGATGAAGGTTTTGATTATGTTTCAACGGTTATTGAACATGGTTCAAGAGCACATTATTATCCTGGAGGCAGTAAGGTGAGGATTAAGGTGATCGCTGATAAGAGAACAGGAAGACTTCTTGGAGCTGAAATGGTGGGGAAAGAAGGAGTTGCTAAAAGGATCGATGTTTTTGCTACAGCTCTTTACGCAAAGTTAGCGGTCAGTGAAATTGCTCAGTTAGATTTAAGCTATGCCCCACCTTTTGCACCTGTATGGGATCCGGTTTTAATAGCTGTTAATGATCTCGAAAAGAAAATAAAATAAGAGAACGAACCTATGGAGCAGAAACAGCCAAAAGTTATAATATTTACTACTCCGACTTGTCCATGGTGCAGGGCGGCTAAGCAATATTTTACTCAAAAGAAGATAAAATTTACGGAAGTTGATGTAACTCGTGATCAAAGAGCGGTGAGGGACTTAATTCGGCTTACAGGTCAAACTGGCGTTCCTGTCATTTTAATTAACAACAGACCGGTGGTTGGTTTTGATAGAGCCAAAATTGATCAATTACTTGGTTTAAAATAAAAAACAAAAATAAAGGAGGTAGAAATGAAAATCAAACCACTTGATGACAGAGTACTTGTGGAGCCACTTGAGGAAGTTGAATCAAGAACAAGTTCTGGAATCATAATTCCGGATACCGCAAAGGAGAAACCGAGAATTGGGATTGTCATTGCAGTAGGGACCGATGAAGATTTGCGTGAGAAGGTGAAGGAAGGGGATAAAATTTTGTTCGCGAAATATGGAGGCGAAGAGATTGAAATGAACGGAAAAGAATATAGAATCATTTCAAGGAGCGATATTTTGGCTGTAATAGAAGATTAAAAGACTTTTTACTATGAACGTTTTAATTCAAATAACCTTAGCGAATGTTTTAGCTAGTTTAATTTCGCTTGTTGGAATAGCTTTTGTTAAAGCAAGCGGGAGAGCGTTTGGAAAGATTATAACTTGGCTTATTTCATTTGCTTCCGGAACTTTAATAGGTGTAGCTTTTTTACGTATGCTTCCCAATTCTTTTAAAAATAATCCAGGGGCAGTTTATACCGTTGCCCTTGGAATTTTATCTTTTTTTGTTCTTGAGAAATTTTTTCGCTGGCGGCATTGCCATGGAGAAAAATGTGAAGTACATTCCTTTGCTTATTTAAATTTAATTGGTGATAGTTTGCATAATTTTGTTGATGGTATGATCATAGCTGGAAGTTTCGTCACTGATGTTAAGTTCGGATTGCTTGTAACACTTGCCATTATAATGCATGAGATACCTCAAGAGCTTGGGGATTTTGCAGTGCTTGTGCATGCGGGATTTAGTGTTAAAAAAGCTTTGACCTTGAATTTTTTGACCGCACTTTGGGCGATCGCTGGTGGATTGTTAGGTTATGTTTTTACTGAGAAAATTATCGTAATAAAAGATAATTTAATACCATTTGCTGCGGGTGGATTTATATATGTTGCTTTGGCGGATCTCGTACCTGAACTTCATAAGAAGTTTTCCTTAACCGACTCGATATTACAACTACTTTTTATTTTAGTCGGAATCTTTATCTTTGCTGTGCTTTAAAATAAACAAGGAAATCCAAAATGAAAATCGCAATTCCAACAGACGATGGTGAATATGTCTCTGAAAAATTTGGTCATGCACATTACTTTTTAGTGCTCGATGAGGAAACAAGGGAAATAGAACTTAGGCATAATGAGCATCAGCATTCACATCAAAGCTGGCATGGACACGCACATCAAGGCGGGCATAGACATAAAAAAGTGGATAAAATAGCTGGAATTTTAAAGGACGTCGATGTTATAATTACATCACATATTGGTAAGCCAATGCTTGATAGGATGATGCATGAAAACAAGATGATTTATATCTCGCCAAAGTCAATTAAAATTTCAGATGCATTAAACTTATATTTTACCAATAACTTGAAAAAGATCAATAAAAAACCAGAATAGGGGATTATAAAATGAAAGTAGTGATTCTTGGCGGTTCATTTGCAGGCTTAACTGCAGCATTTGACCTCAAGAGGAAATTGAAGGATAAAGCGGAAATAACCGTTATATCAAAAACGAAAGATTTTGTATTTATCCCATCATTAATTTGGGTTCCGTTTGGTTGGAGAAAACCTGAGGATATATCGTTTGAGATTAAACCGGTGCTTGAACGCAGAGGTATAAATTTCGTTCATGCCACCGCAACTAAAATTATACCTGAGAGAAATCAAGTTGAGACAACAGTTGGAAATTTTGATTATGATTTTTTGGTGATCGCAACCGGGCCTGATTTGAATTTTTCGGAGGTTGAAGGTTTAGGTCCAAATGGCGGATACACGACATCGATTTGTACAGTTGACCATGCACTTCATGCGGGGCATAAATGGGAGGAACTTGTTAAAGATCCCGGACCGATTGTTATAGGAGCAACTCAAAAGGCAAGTTGTTTCGGTGCTGCATATGAATATGTATTCAACATTGAATATGCTGCGAGGAAAGCAGGCATAAGGGATAAGGTCAGTATAACATTTGTGACAGCTGAACCATTTCTTGCAAATTTTGGAATAGGTGGTGTTGGAAATTCGGAAAGGATGACAGAGTTTTTCTTTAAGAAACTTGGAATTCGTGGAATTGTAAACGTTGCTATTGAAAAGATAACGGAAGACAAAATTTATTTATCTAATGGAGAGATCTTGCCCTATAAATATGCTATGATAATTCCTCCTTTCCTTGGTGCAAAGGTGATAAGAGATTCCGGGCTTGGGAATGAGGCAGGTTTTATTCCGGTAGATGACACATACAAGCATATAAATTACGACAATATATATGCAGCGGGCGTGGCGGTAGCAGTAAAATATCCAGAGCCAACGCAAATCCCGATTGGTGTTCCGAAAACCGGCTATATGTCTGAGGTTATGGCAAGGGTAGCTGCAGAAAATATAGCTTCAAGAATTCTTGGTAAAAATCATATTAAAAAATTACCGTTTGCAGACATAATTCCACTTTGTGTTATGGATGCTGGAAATA